>NZ_JAYVPL010000166.1:0-91261 GCF_043757465.1 Armatimonas sp. | reverse complement strand
TGCGCACCAATACCCACAAGCTGATCTATTTCCATCCCTCCGACGTCACCTGGGATGGAATCGTGGACGCCGATCCCCGCTTATCGCCCTACTGGGAGCTCTTCGATCTTGTGGAAGACCCCAACGAACTCCGCAACGCCTACGACAACCCCGCCTATGCCCGTGTCCAAGCGCAGCTCCACGAGGAACTGGATCGCCTGCAGCAGCGGTACGGCGACGAGCCGCTCCACTCGCCGTCCGGCGGGATTTAGATTGAGCTTCTGCTACGGCCGCCGATCGCATCCTGGCAGGTACAATCTGGCATGACGACTCCGTTCGACACGACAACCAAAGCACTGACACGCTTCCAGCAAAGCACTGGCACGCTTTTAGTCCGTCGAAGGGATCACGCGAGAAGTATACCCATGCAATCCATTATCGGCGAGCGAGAGTAAATGAAAAAAGTAACGGCAGGTAACGCGCAAGGGCTGAGCGTAGGACAGGATGAGTTTCTCGCGGGCTATCTGATCCTGCCCATTGAGAAAGTCGACAAGAGCTACAACGCGGGCTTCTCGACGTATATCGCGGCGTGGCCGCTGCTCCAGAACTACCCCGGACACCAGTTCCAGACGGGACTTCCCGGCACGTGGATGTTCGCCCAGTACGACGGAGAGAAGCCTAAAGAGCTGTACTCCGATGTCGAGGGCGGGCTGGGGTGGTGGCGCGACACGCGCTTTCCGACCATGACCCCCAAGTTTATCATGGGCGGGGTCGCCCCGAACTTCTCCGAGATTGCCAATGGCCCCGCACACGGCTGGGGAACGTGGGAGGAGCCTCGTGGGCTCTACGGCGTGGCGCAGCTCAGCCCGTGGCTGCTCTTTCCCATTGATGGCATGAATCTGAAGCAAGGCACTTGCGGGGAGCTCTTTGGCTACGGCTACTTCAACCTGCCCTTTACCGATCCCAAGCCCAAAACCAATGGCAAGGATGTCCCGACAGGGAATCACTGCTGGACTCTGTTCTTCAATGCTAATAACTTCAAGGGGCCCGTCGCTTTCTTCCTGCCCTATTTCTGGTCGCACTCCGCCACCAAGGAGCCACGTTTTGCGGGTCAGCTTCTGGACAGTCGCCCCAGCGATCCGAATCGGCAGGTGCAAATGGAGACCCAGTACATCCCCTGCCGCATGGGCACTGATAGCAAGGGCGAGTCCTACGCCCGAATCGCTCCGACCTCGTTCCCGCGCGGCGCCGATGGCCGCTCCGTGCTCGTGCACCAGGACACGGTCTACAACAAGTCCGCACTCTACGACTCGGTCGCGGCCTGGTTTGCGGGCGGTGCAGCCAGCACGGGCAAGATCAGCACGCAGGGAGCCTTCCCGCGCATCTTTGCCAAAGGGGGACGTGCGACCTGGCAGATCCACTCGGGGAAGTCTAACAAGACTCAGAAGAAGGTTAATATCGCATGGAGCACCTTCGCGACGTCTCTACCGATTGATCCGAACACCTTCGGCTACGAATGGAACGGCGAGACGACCAAGAAGACCACGACAAAGACAGGGCCGCTTGTCATGCTCCCGGAGTACTTTCGCTTGGAGAACGCAGGCGACGAAAAAAACGCCAAGTGGGTGCCCGTCGCCGCTGATAAAGTTCCGGTTGAGACAGAACTCCACAAGCTGACCTGGGAGACTCCCAAAGAGCGCCCCGAGAAGCCCTACGACACGCCCGAAGCGCCCAAAAGTAGCTGGAAAAAGCCCGGCCCAGTAGCAGGACCGTTCAAGGCGTTTCTTGGGGATGGCAGCGTCGTGACCTACTACTGGTACCGGTTCGCCGACCAGCCCGCGCTGCTCAACGCGGATTTAACGGATGCGGAGCGGGAGCAGCTCCAGAAAAAAGTCGAGAAGCTCCACCGCACGTGGACCAAGAACCGCGAGTACCTGCCGCCTCCTAAAGTCGGCAAGCTCGCCGACCTCGACCCCGCGCAGCTCGTCAAGCCGCCCAAAGGGCTGGAGATTGGCTACGTGCCGATTGCCACCCGTCAAGAGCTAACAAAGCGCTAGCACCTCCAGCGGCGATTCAAAGCTCTGGTCGGCGAAGGGGCGGAGTGTCTCGGGGGCGATGCCAAGACGCGTGGCCGCGAGGAGCAGCGGCTCGGGGTCGGGCTTGTGTTTTTGGGTGTCGTCGCTGGTGATGATCACTTGCATCTGTGCGCCGATTCCGAAGCGCTCCAGAGCGGGGCGAGCGGATTGTAGGGACTTCGAGGTCACAAGAGCCAGCGGGAGCTGGCTGTGGAGTGTGGCGAGCATTTCTTCCACACCGTCGTAGAGGCGCACCCAGCTCTCGTGCTCTCTGGCATAGAGGGCACGGTAAAAAGTCAGCATTTCATCCACATCGCCACTATTTTCCTCTGCGAAGAGGGTGGGCAGCGCACGGCCGATCTTGGGGATGATCTCCTCCCGTGTGAGCGTGCGGTCGGCAAAATGTGTCAGAGTTTGCTGGTAGCAGTGGACAATCAAACCAATGGAGTCGGTGAGCGTGCCATCGAGATCAAAGAGAATCGCAGAAAGTTTCACCTGCCCACTCCGCTCAGAATCCCGACAAGAGTACGCGCAAGACTCTCGAACTCGTCGGGAAAGGCAAAGAGACGCAGATCCTGCACGACATGCTTGCGGCTTCGATCCAATCGTGCAAATCGCCAAGACTCTCCAATCGAGACGGCTCCATAGAGCACACCCTCGCTAGAGTCTGACCAGTGATCCAGCGCGATTAGCTCGGCAGCGAGCTGGTTGAAACCACGCATGAGATCTGCCTGTTTGGCTTCAATAACGAGCAGGCGCTCCTGGGCTTGCAGAAGATAGTCCAGTGAGCCGCGCAAGTTATCGGCAGCTTCAATGGCGTACTCGATTCGTAGCTTTGCATGAAGCTGGAGAGCCACTTGCAGAAGCACCGGCCCAATGAGAATCTCACGACGAGCCGTCTCACTGCTCAGTGTTACCAGAGAAAGGCCACGCAGAGTTTGCTCCTGAAGAACAGCCACCCAATCGGGAGTCTGGCTGACTTGTGGCAGCTCCAACAGAGCCGCTTCAAACGTATAGCCCAGCGCAGCCAGAATGTCTTCCGTCTCAGCCTTTAGCTCAAAGTAGGCATGAAAACTGGTCACACTGGTAGGGAGCTGAAAATGCGGATTCATGGCTCTATTCTATCCTGCCTGTGCTATCATGTACGCTGAGATGAGTAAGTACAATATTATTGAGCGGATGCTGAATCCGGGCGTGGTGGCGGTGATCCGCGCGGACTCCAGCGAGCAGCTAATGGATGTTGCCAGAGCCCTAGCGGCGGGCGGCGTGACGGTGATGGAGGTGACGATGACCACCCCCAACGCTTTGGAAGTGATTACAGCCGTTCGTAAAGAGCTGGGCGATGCGATTTTGATGGGGGTCGGCACGGTCTTAGATGCCGAGACCACCCGCATGGCGATCTTAGCCGGGGCGCAGTTCGCGGTTTCGCCGGTGATGAAGACAGAGATTATCGCGATGTGCCGCCGCTACTCTGTTCCCATTGTCTGCGGAGCCTACACGCCCACGGAGGCGCTCACGGCCCATGAAGCGGGTGCGGACTTCATCAAGATCTTCCCCGCCGATGGCCTAGGGCCGAACTATATCAAGGCGCTCAAGGCACCCCTGCCGCAGCTTCAGATCATCCCCACGGGCGGTGTGGATCTTAATACGGCAGGTGAGTTCATCAAGGCGGGCTGCGCCGCCGTCGCCGCGGGCTCGTCGCTGGTGAGCAAAGAGGTGCTTAAGAACAAAGACTGGGCCGCCCTCACCCAGACCGCCAGAGCTTTCGTCGCCGCTGTGGCGAAGGCGCGTGGTTAGCAGATGATCCAGAGTGTTCAGGCGTTCCCACTGCGTGCTCCTCTTGTGGAGTCCTACGGCTGGGCGCGGGGCAAGGCGAGTGTCCGCGAGGCACTGCTGGTGCAGCTCACTGCCGATGATGGCACGGAGGGTTGGGGGGAGTGTGCGGGGCCACCCGCTGTGCTTGCCGCCGCTGTCACCGCGTTCTTCAGGCCACTTCTGATCGGGCAAGATCCCCTCTGCACTGAGCCGCTCTGGGATCGGCTCTGGCAGGCGGCACTTCCGCACGGGCGGCGCGGTGTGCTGATCGGAGCACTGAGTGGGCTTGATATGGCGCTCTGGGATCTGAAGGGCAAGCTCCTAGGACAGTCGGTGAGTACACTACTCGGCGGCAGAACCCGTGAGCGGATGCCCTGCTACACCACAGGGCTCTACTTTCGTGAGGGGCCGGAGAGCGAGCGCATCCCCCGAATGCTGATCGAGGCAAGAAAAGCCGTCGAGGGCGGGGCACGGGCATTGCTGGTGCAAGTCGGACGTAGCCTCGCCGCCGATATCGCTCTGGTGCGGGCGCTGCGCAAGGAGTTCCCCGATATCCCTTTTGCGGCGGAGGCGCATGGCTCCTACGATGTTCCCGAGGCGGCGATCATCTGTCGCGCACTGGCCGAGCAGGGCTTCACTGCCTTGTCGGATCCCCTGGCCGCGGAGCCCGTCACCGCCTGGGCACGCCTTGCAGTGCAGACAGGGCTTCCGCTCTCTGTCGGTCGCTACGAGCAGACCCGCTGGGCGTTTGAGGCGCTTCTGGCAACCCAGTCCATCGGGACATTTCAGGTGAACCCCGCCTGGTGTGGCGGTCTGAGCGAGGCACAAAAAATCCGTACCGTTGCCTCGGCACACGGCGTCAATGTCGTTCCGCGCTCACCTGGCACGCAGCTCAATCTTGCCGCTGCCCTGCACTTTCTGGCATCCGATATCCGGCATCCGGGTCGTGTCGAGCTGCGCCCGCCGCTCCTAGAGACAAACAGCCTCGAAGACCCCTTGCGGGAGATTTTTTCGGAATGTATCGTGATTGAAGATGGCCTGGCAACCGTGCCAAGCGCACCTGGCCTCGGGGTAACAGTGAATAAAATGGTACTGGGCAACTACGCAATATGAACGAAGATCAGGAAATTATTCTGCGCCACGGCGCATGGGAAGCGGTAGTCGCGGCGTACGGCGCGTCGCTGCGGGGCGTGACAAAAGATGGTCAATCGGTGGCGACGGGCTACCGGGGCATCGCCAACAAGCAGGGCGGACAGGGCGATGTGCTGATCCCCTTTCCCGGGCGCGTCGGTGGCGGGACGTACCTATGGGACGAAGTGCGCTATCAGTTGCCCCAGACCGACAAAGATGGCCCCAATGCCATTCATGGGTTTGTGCGGACGATAGACTGGACTACTGCTGAGCAGAGCGAGAGCCGTGCGCGTTTTACGCTGGCGTTCACGGGTGCGCCCGGTTATCCGTTCCCACTGGACTTGGAACTTGCGTACACGCTCAGCGACGAGGGCCTGCGCTGCGATTTTGGGATCACAAATACCGGGGCAGTGGCCGCGCCCGTGGCGACGGGCTTCCATCCGTACTTCACGGTCGGCTCCGAGCAGGTAGATATGGACTGGCTCACGCTGCCTTTTGACTCCGTGCTGGAGATGGTGCAGTTTATCCCCACTGGCAAGATTTTCTCGGTTGCCGAAGCCGGACTCGATTTTAGCCGCCCCGCTCCGATTGGCGCGACTGTCTTCAATCACTGTTTTCTCGGCCCGCAGCGCGGCTCCGATGGTCGCGCACGGGTGACCCTGACAGGCAGGGGCAAACTGACAGGCAAAGGCAAGTCGGTGACGGTTTGGATGGATGAGGCGTTCGATTATGTGGTGCTCTACACGGGGGAGAACATGCCCGCTGAGTACCGACGGGGCTCTCTTGCAATCGAGCCCATGACCTGCGGAAGCGATGCCTTCAACCACCCGGCGTGGGGGCTGCGCCGCCTGGAGCCGGGAGCACGCTTTGTGGGAAGCTGGGGTGTTGGCTAGCCCTTGCGCCGGGCAAAGTCATGGATGAGCGCCGCGAGAGCATCGCAGCCCGCCATGGGGAAGGCGTTGTAGATGCTTGCACGGAAGCCCCCGACATTGCGGTGCCCTGGGAGACCGTCCATGCCCGCCGCCACTGCCTCCGCTAAAAATGCTTTCTCCAGCTCCGTCGTTGCCACGCGGAAAGTGAGGTTCATCCACGAGCGGTGCTCTTTTACGGCTACGCAAGAGGAGAAGACGGGGGCACAAGCATCTAGTGCCTCATAAATTCGCTGCGCCTTAGCCTGGTTACGTGCCGCAATTGCCGCCACACCGCCCTCAGCGGCGATCCACTTGAGGGTCAGTCCTAGAACATAGATCGGGAAGACGGGTGGGGTGTTATAGAGCGACTGCTTCTCGCACTGAGTCGCGTAGGAGAGCATGGGGGCGATATTTTTGTGCGCCGTCTCCAGAAACGCCTTTCGCACCACGACCATCGTCACGCCTGCCGGTCCCGCGTTCTTCTGTGCGCCGGCATAGATCAGATCGAACTGACTGTAGTCTCTGTCCACGCCGAAGATATCCGACGAGGCATCGGCAATCAGGGGGGCACCGCCAGTTTCGGGGAGCGCAAAGACCTGCGTCCCCTCAATCGTATTATTAGTGGTCAGGTGGAAGTAGCGGGCGTTGCCAGATGGGGTGAGCTCAGGCAAGCGGTCGTAGTTTGTCGTTTTAGACGAACCCGCCAGATGGACACTGCCAACGCGCCTAGCCTCACCGATTGCCTTCGCGCCCCACTCGCCCGCATCCACATAGTCCGCCGTCTGCCCCGTACCCAGAAAGTTCAGGGGAAGCATCGCAAACTGCAAGCTCGCGCCACCACCCAGCAGCGCGAGGGCATACTCGCTCTCGGAGAGACCGAGGGTTGCGAGAACCTGTACTTGTGCGTCGGCGTGAACCGGATCGTACCACTTACCTCTGTGAGATAGCTCCAGTATTGACATTCCAGAGTTCTGGAACTCTAAAATTGCCTGGCTCGCTTCTTCGAGAACAGGGACGGGGAGAGTGCCAGGGCCTGCGGAAAAATTATAGATTCGATTCATAGCTTTGTATTTGGGGCGGGCTTACTGCGGTGAACCAGATCACTCATGGTGACGAACTCGTAGCCTTGTGCCTGTAGTGCACGAACAATCTCGGGCAGTGCGCTAATGGTGTTTTCGGGGGCATTATGGAGCAGCAGAATGGAGCCCGGCTTCACACGCGGAACGACGTAGCGGATTAGGTCCTCGGGAAGGTGCGGGGCGTGCTCAAATTTAAAGCCATCCACGGTCCAGTACGCTCCGTTCATGCCCAGCGTGGAGGCGGCGTCGGCGATAGCCCCGTTGAAGTTCCCGCCAGGGGGGCGGTAGAAGCGTGGGCGCTTGCCCGTGATGTCACGAACCACCACACTCGTGCGGCAGAGCTCTTTGCGAACCGCATCCGGGGTAAGAAAAGTCAGGTTGGGGTGGCTGTAGCTGTGATTGGCGATCTCATGACCCTCAGTGTCCATGCGCTGGATCAGCTCCGGGTTCGCCTCCGCACGGGAGCCGACAATAAAGAAAGTCGCCTTGATATCCAGGTTGCGCAAGGTATCCAAGAGCGCCGGGGTACGGTACTTGAGCGGGTTGGGGCCATCGTCCAGGGTGAGTGCGACAAGCTTCTGGGCCGTCTGTCCCCGCCAGTAGCCATTGCCCATGCCGACGTAGCGCTTGTTGTACTGCTTCAGCGAGGCGTAGGCGGAGTGGAACTGCGGGTCTATCGCGACCACGGACTCGATTCGTGCGAGGGCTTCCGCGCTGTTTTTATTGCGGACGGCCCACTGGGCAAGCGCGTAGTGCGCAGCTTTCCGGCTGGGCTGCGGCGTCAGGAGCGCCAGGAGCCGTGTCTCTAGCACCTCGCGCTGCTCGGGCGAGAGCCGCGACGATGTACCGGCTGTTTTATTGGCGATCCTGACCACGCGCCGCCGCTCATTCAGGGGCTGGCCTAGGGTGTTACTGGCCGTGATAATCAGAGTGTAGAGGCCATTGGCGAGTCGCCCGGTGTTCCAGGTGGTGACAAACGGCGGGCTATTGGTCATGGCCGTGTAGCCGCCGGGGACATGGTACGTCACCACTGCGGTGCCCTCGGGGATCTTACCTGGTGTCAGGGTGGCCTGGCCGCTGAGAGTCTGCATGTGGGCGATGGGTTGCGGAAGTGGAATGGGCGCGAGTCGGCCTGCGCAGCCCTCCGCCATCCGGGTTTCCACAAAGGGCAGGGTCAGGGCGCGGGACTCCTCGCAAGCGTGCCACTCAGGTCGCGCCAGCAGCGCGGTCAGTAGCGCATGGCCGCGCCCCTCGTCGCCCTCGCGAAGAGCTACCATTCCGGCAAGCTCTAACCGAAGGGCATCAAGCTCGTCTGGCTTGACGTCCGCCAGCTCACGGTGAATCGAGCGATCTCCGGTAAGGTAGCGGATATAGAGGCTCAGGTTGGAGTTGTCGGGGGCCAGAGCGGCGGCTCCTGCGCGATCTTTCAGAAGGAGCCGCGCCTGTGCCAGCCCGAGGGGAACCAGAGAATGACTCGGATCTTGCTCCTGCGCACGCCGGAGCGCCTGCTCCGCATTTTTGCCGTCTCCGGTGTGGAGCGCTAGCGCCGCCACCGCCAGTAACCCACAGAACTCGTTACTATCAAGGTCGAGCGCCCTGACGAGCGCGGATCGCGCCTGCCCATGCTCACCGGCCTCCAGGTGCGTCACTGCCTCGTCAAGCGCCGCCGGGTAGGCTTCCAGCGGGTCGCGCGCGTGCGCCGAGGCGCAAAAAAACGCCGCCACACCAAGTGCTGCGACGACGCATCCCGGGGCGGCAAGCTCCGAATTATCTCTTGCCATCTCAGAGGCAATTATACCACCTGCTTCAGTTTGGCGCGTTTTCTGCCGATGATCTGTGAGGCGCACACTTGCGCTGAACAGAAGGAAAAGGAATGATGCATCTGAAAAATCTTTTTACCTTGTCTGCCCTGGGTCTGGCTGCTCTTACAGCCCTGCCTGCGCATGCGCAGGAGCAGAAAGCACGTAAACATCTGCTTTTAGGCCCGCAGCTTGGTTTTTACACGCCTGCTTCACGGCTCGCACGGGATCGTTTTGGGGGGTCATGGACTAATATCGGTCTTGGCATAGGCGATGTGGCGGCTCCCAAAGCAAAGGGCGAGGTGAACTTCGATCTGAACTTTATCTCCTCACGCTCCAAGGAGGCTGAAGTCCTCCTGGCACCCATCGGGCTTGTCTACCGTCGGGGAATCTCGGAGAGTAAGAGCACACGGCCCTACTTTGGGGCATCTGTCAACTTACTTGTCACCAACTTTCGCTCCAGCTTCTTACTGGACAATATCCCGAGCGGCTGGCGCACCGGGACGGGGGGAAGTGTCTTTGGTGGCGTCTCAGTAGGGAATCGCTTCTATGTCGAGGGGCGTTACTATGCTTTCAGTAAGGTTCGCAACTTCGATTTCTCAGGGATGAATCTCGGGCTAGGCTGGCGCTTGTAGAGACTTTCTAAAAAACTGAAACCAGCGTCCCTCGTTTTACGTATAGATTAGTAACGGGGGACGTGGTATTTTTGGATGTTTAGAGATATACTGCGGGACTACTTTGCGATGTTTAGATCACCCTGTCGGGAGCAAGTGAAGGCATGAAGTACAAGCGCTGCTGTGCGTGTGATTACTTTGTAACGACGGCGGATCGTCGCTGTCCAAACTGTGGCATTGCGGATCCCCGCAATGAGCGCCCTGATCGGGGCATTCCCGATATTGTCGCACAGGGCGATACCCTGACCATGGAAACTCCGATGACCGATGGAGCGCGTGCCGCTTTCGGAGGCTTTATTGGTGCCGTGATCGGTGGGTTTCTGATGGCGGGAATGGGAGTTGCGGTCGGAGTTGCCGTGGGAGTTAGCCTAGGGGTCTTGCTCGGGGCTGACAAAGAGTGGGCTCCTCCGGAGCTCTCACAGCTTGCCAAGCGCGTGATTGACTGTCTGCGCAACGACGAAGAGACGATCCGGCAGCGCCTTAGTGATATTGCCCAGCGCGAGCAGCGCCTGGAAGAGACCCGCCAGCAAGTCGTTACCTCTGTGGGCGATGCCGCCACGCACGAGCGCTGGAGTAAAGTGCGTCAGACCATTGACTCCGCCGCGGGGGTGCTCTCTAAACAGCGAGATCGCTACCACGCCAAGCTCTGGGAGATCGCTCTGGTGCGCTGGCAAAACGCTCTGGAGCCACTGGCAGCCGATTGGGAGTCGCTGACTCACGAGGCGTGCAATCAACGTCTGCGTCAGTTAGAGCGCCTCCGTGCTCAGGGAAAACAGTATCTCGACGACTGGAAGGGCGTGGATCTGACCGACCTGCCCGAGGCACGCCGGTGTCTGGAGCGGCTGCGCAATGCCTTAGAGAGCTGCGATCAGCTCCGTGAGGCACTGATTGTGGAGCAGGCCCGCCTGGCCGTGCAGGGAATCGCCCCCGTGGAGGAAGCGCTCACGAGTACTTTGGGCACAGGGAACGCGGCGCTGCATTCACTGGATGTCTTCAATGCCCGTGCCGCTCTGGGAGAGTTCGAGAGTGCCTTCGATGAGCTGGAGGCGGAGTATAATCGCCTCAGGAGCGAGGATGAGCTTGCCGAAAAAGTTACACTGGTTCAGCGCCACTAGCGCTCTGCTGCTGAGTGCAGCTCTGGTGCTGCTGAGTGGCTGCGCCCGCATTGCCGCGAACACCGAAGTGAAGGCCGACGGCTCCTTTGTGCGTACTGTGGTCTACCGGGGCAGCGCCCCCAGCACCGATGGTTTCACGATGGGGCCGTCGCTCGATGACCTGATCGCCCCGCCCAGAACACCGGGCTGGAAAGTGACCCGCGAGAAAGATCCCAAGAACGAGAGCGACCTAATCGTGACGGCCACCCGTGCCTTCGCCGCCGGGGAGACGCTCTCCGACGACCTCGCGCTCAAGTCGCCGCCCAAGAAAGACGCGCCCAAGGGGACACTCCCTACCACGACCCTGGGCAACACGCTCTCGGTGCGCACCCTCCCCGATGGCACTCTGGAGTACCGCGAAGTGATCCGCTGGCGTGGTTCCAAACCCTCCGAGCTGGCAACCCCCGAGCCCGAGATGCTCGCCCTGCTCGCCACCACCGTTCCCACGCTCGATAAAGCCGCGCTGGCCACGGTTGCCACCCATCTCCAACAGAGCCTCTGGCGTGCGCTCTTCGGGCCTGGCGAGCCGCTTCTGGGCCTGCTGATCACCCACCCCGAGCTGGGAGAGTTCCGCCTGAAGAAGCGCCTCGCTGCCGCTGTAGATGCCGAACTCAAGACCGCGCTCGGCGAAAAACTCACCGACGCCGAGCGGCGCACAGCTACTCAGAAAGTGATTGGCGCCCTCACGGAGAGTGTCAAGGACAAGACCAAAAAACAGGTCAACGCCGGGCCTAGCGGAGATAAAAACGACGATGCCTTGGTCGCGATGCTCATCAAGGCCAAGCTCCCCGGCAAGCTCCTCCAGACCAACGGCGAGGAAGACCCCGCCACTGGTGAGATCGTCTGGGGCCTCTTCTCCCAATCCGCCGCCGCCGGAGATGTGGTGCTCACCGCAATCTGCGATCCCAAAAACTAGCTTTTTCCCGCTATACTGAAGGCGGGAGGAATTTGTTATGTTTTTACCAGCCATTGTTTTTCTGGTTCAGGATGCCATTGACCCACGAGCGGAAGCGCTACTTGCGGCCAATGAGAAGGCGCTGGCAGGCCTGAACTCGTTCAAGGCCGAGGGCGAGATCGCGACGCAAAGTGCAGCGCAGACGCGTCGGACGGTCTCGCAGGTGCTGGCGGGGCGGCCCGGTTTTCTGCGCTACGAGCTCTGGATGCTAGATGCTGAGGGGAAAAAGAGCGAGCTGCCGACATCCCTGGTGCTCAGTGACGGCAAACAGTACGTCCGCCAGAATGGAAAAACCTACACGACTCTCGCGGCGAATCCCGCGACGATGAGCCTCGGCGTGGAGCCCTGGGATGGGTTTTTCAGCGAGAAGCGCACCCTCAAGGCGCAGCTCGCTGCCCAGAAAGAGCGCAAGGCTTTAGAGGAGCTAAAGCTCACTGATTCCGAGACGATTGATGGTGAAAAGTGTGATGGAGTGAGCTATCGCTACTCCGTGATGCTGGGAACCAATAAGATCCAGTACACGGGGATGCTCTACTTTGGGCAGGATGGGCTGGCACGGCGGAAGGTGCAGAGCATCCAGGTTGGTGAGGGGGCAAAGACGACCACCACGGCGACGATTCACAAGATCGAGAAAAATGTTGCTCTGCCCGTCGCCACGGCGTTCGCCTATACGCCCGGGCTGGGGATCACCCCCTTCAAGGCCGCAACGCCTGCTCCCGCCGCACCACGCCCTCCGCTTCTGGCCGTGGGGACGCCCGCGCCGGACTTTACGGTCTATGCGCTCGATGGTAAGCCCGTTAAGCTCTCAGATTTCAAGGGAAAGATTGTCGTGATGGACTTCTGGGCGACCTGGTGTGGGCCGTGCATGGTGACAATGCCGCATATCGAGAAGACCTGGCAGAAACTCAAGGGCCGCGACGACATCACGGTGCTGGGAGTCTGTGTCTGGGATACAAAAGAGAAGTACTCGGAATGGGTGCCCAAAAACCAGGAGAAATTCACCTTCCCGCTGGTCTTCGATCCCTTAGGGCGTGCTGAGGGAAATGTTGCCAAGAGACTCTATAAAGTCAGCGGCATCCCGACCACTTATATCATTGACAAAGACGGCAATATCGCCGCTAGCTTTGTGGGCTCCCGTGATATTCCGGCAGGTGTCGAGCCCGCGCTGAAGAGGCTCGGCATCCCGATGGACTAGAGGGCACGCGTGGACTAGAGGGCACGCGCCACGGCCTGTCGCCAGGTTTCACGGCGATGGGCTCGCTCGCCCTCGGTGATCTGCGGCAGGAAGATGCGCTCCGCACGCCAGGGAGCCGTGTCACCAAAAAATCCTATGGTCTGTCCGGCCATGAGCGCCGCGCCAAACGCGGTGGTCTCGGTCTCGGCGGGGCGCTCGACAGGGATTCCCAGCAAATCGGCTTGGAGCTGCATGAGGAAGTTATTACGGGACGCGCCACCGTCCACGCGCAGGGTTTGAATCCCGCTCATGGCCTCCAGCAGATCGGCGTTCTGTTGTGCGATTGCCTCCAATGTGGCGTAGACCAGGTGCGCTTTCGTCGTGCCACGGGTGAGGCCGCAGATCAAGCCCCGCGCCTCGGGGTTCCAGTAGGGAGCTCCTAGCCCCGTGAACGCGGGAACAAAGACCACGCCGCCGCTATCGGGCACGGAGCGTGCGAGCGCCTCGGTCTCAGTGGCACTTTCAATCAGCCCGAGCCCGTCACGAAGCCACTGGACGGCAGCCCCAGCCACAAAGACCGCGCCTTCAGCAGCATAGGCGATCTCCCCGTTTTTCTCCCAAGCCACGGTCTGCAAGATGCCGTCCCCCTGGCCCCCGCCCGGCGGGGGAAGAGAAGAGGGGAGAAGTTTCAGCAGAAAACAGCCCGTGCCGTAGGTGCACTTTGCCATGCCCGGTTCGATGCACTGCTGGCCGTAGAGCGCCGCTTGCTGATCCCCGAGAATCCCACAGATCGGGATGCCGTCGTAGTGTCCAAAGACGCTCCCCGACGGCTGAATCATGGGCAGGGAAGTCCGTGCCACTCCAAACAGCCCGAGGAGTTCTTCGTCCCAATCATTGGTATGGAGATTGTAGAGCAGGGTACGGGAGGCGTTGCTGGGGTCGGTGGCGAAGCTCTTGCCGTCCGTTAGTTTCCAGAGTAGCCAGGTATCAATCGTGCCGAAGTAAACGTTCTCGGTGGGAATACGCTGGCTCAGCCACTCGATCTTGGTGCCCGAGAAGTACGGATCGAGCAAGAGACCAGTCTTGGAGCGAACCCAGGGCTCGTGGCCTGCGTCCTTGAGCTGCTGGCAAATCTCCGTAGTGCGGCGGCACTGCCAGACAATCGCGGGTGCCAGCGGCTCGCCCGTGTGCTTGTCCCACGCCACAATCGTCTCGCGCTGGTTGGTGATGCCGATGGCCTGAACATTCTGCTTTCCCACCTGAGCCACGACCGAGTCTAGCGTCGCCTTCTGCGCCCGCCAGATTTCCTCGGGATCGTGTTCCACCCAGCCCGGCTGCGGGTAGTGCTGCGTAAACTCCTGCTGCGCCAGTGCCACACAGCGCCCCGACGCATCAAAGGCGAGTGTCCGGCACGACGTCGTACCACTATCAATTGCCAGAACCATGTGTGCATTTTACCGGCAAAATGCACACATGAGACAAAATGCACACATAAAACAACAAGAGGCACTGCTGCGCCATCGCTGGCTTTACGTGGCGCAGAACCTTCAGGTGGAGCAGAACGTGTCCAAGGTAGTCGAACTGCTCAAGCGCATCTGGGGCAGCTTCCCTCGCACCAACGCGCTCTACCGCAGCCTGCCCTAAAATGCCCACCCCCTGGCCCCCGTCCGACGGGGGAATCTAACTTGTCCCCCCGCCGGGCGGGGGTTAGGGGGGAGGAAACCCACCGCCCTCTGTCGAACACAAGCCCCATGAGCAAGGTATATAAACTCGGGGTGGCGAAGCTGGTACACGATCATGTCTGGGGCGAGCTGAGCCACTGGGCCGCGACGGGGCGTGTGGAGATTGTGGCGGTTGGGGAGAGCAACGAGCGGCTGCGCAACCGCTTCGCGGAGAAGTTCCCCGCCGCGCGCCTCTACGAGTCCTGGGAAGCGATGCTGGCGGGTGAAGCGGAGCTTGATATTGTCCAGATCGCCGCCGAGAACTGCGCTCATGCCGAGATTACGGAAGCCGCAGCGGCAAAGGGCTGCCATGTGATCTCCGAGAAGCCGATGGCGGCGACACTGGCGCAGGCGAATCGGATGGTGGCTGCGTGTGAGAAAGCGGGGGTGCCGCTCATGGTCAACTGGCCGACAGCCTGGTCACCCGCGTTTCAGGAGCTGGAGCGCATTATTCTCTCGGGGGGCATCGGGGAGCTGCGCTACTTCAAGTACCGCTCGGCGCACAACGGCCCCAAGGAGATCGGCTGCGACGAGAGCTTCTGGAGCTGGCTCTACGACGAGGAGAAAAATGGCGGCGGGGCGTTCATGGACTACTGCTGCTACGGCGCGGCAATGATGGCACGCTTTTTAGGGCTCCCCGAGAAAGTGATCGGCATGCGGGGCGTGCTGGCGAAAGACTACCCGATCCCCGATGACAATGCGCTGATTGATGCCTGGTACAAAGGCGCACACTGTGTCGCGGAGGCAAGCTGGACCCAGGTGACGGGCTATGTCACCGGCAACCCTTACGCCTACGGCTCCGAAGGGGCGATTTGTTTGCAAGGCGGCAAAGTGCAGCTCATGAAGCCGGGTAAGCCACTGGAGATTCTGGAACCCACCCCGCTCGAAGCGCCCTACCGCTCGGCACCTGAGTATCTACTGCACTGCATCGAGACGGGCGAGGCGCTTCAAGGCGTCTGTAGCGCGAAGGTCTCCCGCGATGCCCAGGAGATTCTGGAGGCAGGCAAGCGGGCCGCCGACAGTGGACAGGTGCAGGTACTCCCTCTTTGATTCAGAAACTCGAAGACAATCTCAGCAGTGTGATTCGGGGCAAGAACGAAGCGATCCGGCTGGTGGTGATCGCGCTTCTCGCAGGCGGGCACGTGCTCCTGGAAGATGTTCCTGGCACAGGCAAGACGACTCTGGCCAAGGCGCTCGCTCGCTCGATTGAGGGGACGTTTCGTCGGATTCAGTTCACGCCCGATCTGCTCCCCGCCGACATCACGGGCTCCAGTTTCTACCGCCCCGCGGAGGGGACGTTCGAGTTCCGCGAGGGACCCGTCTTTGCGCACATCCTGCTGGCCGATGAGATCAACCGGACATCGCCGCGCACACAATCCGCACTGCTGGAGGTGATGAGTGAGGGGCAGGTGACCGTTGAGGGGGTTCGTCGCTTACTGCCACAGCCCTTTTTTGTGATCGCGACCCAGAACCCGGTGGAGTACCACGGTACCTACCCGCTGCCAGAGGCGCAGCTCGATAGGTTCGCCATCCAGCTCGCGCTAGGCTACCCGACCCACGACGATGAGCTGGCGATTCTCTTTTCCCAGAACGACGGCCACCCGCTGGAGCTGCTCCAGCCAGTGCTGACCACGGAGGACATTAAAAACTTACAGACAGCGGTGCGCCGCATCCGGGTGGACCAAGCCGTCGCTCAGTACTTATTGCGCCTGGTGGAAGAGATTCGCAAGGACGCTCGGCTCCGGTTGGGGCTCTCTCCCCGTGCCTCACTAACCCTCTATCGAACGGCGCAGGCCCGCGCCCTCACCGACGGGCGGGACTTCACGCTTCCTGAGGACATCCGCGCCCTCGCCGTGCCCGTGCTCGCCCACCGTATCCAGCTCGACACTAAAGCCAAGTACAGCGGTCTGCTTCCCGCACAGATCATCGAGCAGGCGCTGGCAAGTGTGGCTGTACCTCGGTAACCTTACCCCCTAACCCCCGCCCCGCGGGGGAACCACATCCTCGGGCTCCCAGCCGAGGAACTCGCGGGCGGGAGTCAGGCTCAGCCGCTCGAAGTTGGTTTTAGAAGTGGCGTGGACAATGGCGTAGCCGATGTTCTCCGCCGTGACGCAGCGGGCCAGAAAGCTCGCGGCATCTTTGGGCGAGAGCCATATGGAGCTCGCCGTGCCTGACTTCACCAGCTCGTGCTCGTAGTCGAGAAACCAGCCGATGCGCACGGCGATAAACTCCAGCCCGTGCTTATCGTGGTAGTAGCGCCCCATCGTCTCGCCCATGGCTTTGGTGACACCATAGAGGCTCACCGAGCGTGGCAGATCGGTGGCTTGAACGGTGTGCTCGTGGGGGTAGTAGCTCACCGCCTGCACCGTCGAGGCAAAGACAACCCGCTTCACGCCCGCCGCCCGCGCCGCCTCAAAGACATTATAGAGCCCGACCACGTTGTTGGGAACCAGCTCCTCCACAAACGGCGCTTCGTCGCTTGTCGCCGCGAGGTGCACCACGGTGTCGCAGCCCGCCATTGCCGCCGTGAGTGTCTCGATGCTCGAAAGATCCGCCACAATTGTCTCCGGCTCGCTCTCAATGGGCCGCTGGTCGAGAATCTTGAGCGCAAACTGCTCATGAAAAGTGGGCAGGATATGCGGCCCGATACGCCCGCCGGGGCCAGTCAGAAGAACGCTGTGTTTCACGTCTTGAGTTTACCCGCTGATACGGCAAGCATTCCCCAGCCGAGTAAAAAACAAACGCCCCCGAGCGGCGTAATTGCGCCCAGCCACTTGATGCCCGTCACCGCGAGCAAGTACAAACTCCCCGCAAAGATAGTTTGGCCCACGAGAAAGAGCTTCCCGACCGTCTGCGTGGCTTTTAGCTCGACTTGCCCCGCCAGCGCCGCCACCAACAGCATCGCTAGAGCGTGGGCTAAGTGATACTGAACGCCGGTTTTCCAGATTTCTAGTGCGGGAGCAGCAATCACGGACTTTAAACCATGCGCCCCGAATGCCCCCGCCGCTACGGCAATCCCCGCGCTGATCGCCCCAATTCGAATAAGATTCATGGTCTTTACCCCTTCACGGCGCCGCTGGTGAGGCCGGAGATGAACTCTTTCTGGAGCACTAAAAACAGCACGACGACCGGGAGCACCATCACGAACGTGCCCGCCATCGTCATGCCGTACTTCTGGCTGTAGAGGCCCACGAGGCTGGAGAGCGCGATGGGGAGCGTGTGGTGGTGCTGGCTCTGGAGCATCATCGAGGGCCAGAGCAGGGCGTTCCAGCTTCCCATGAATGTCAGCAGGCAGAACGCGCCGGTCATGGGGCGCACAATCGGCATGACGATGTTCCAGTAGATGCCAAACTCCGTGCAGCCGTCAATGCGCGCCGCGTTCATCAGCTCATCGGGGACGGCGAGCATGGCCTGGCGGAACAGAAAAATCCCAAAAACATTGCCCGCTGAGCCGATCAACATCCCAAGATAGGTATCCACCAAGCCAAGCTGGTACATGAGCTGGTAGCCGGGGCCAAGGGTCACCGCGCCGGGAATAAAGACCGTTAAGAGCTGCACCGCCATTAGAATCTTCTTGCCCTTGAACTCGTACTTGGCGAGTGCGAAACCCGCGAGTGAGCAGAAGAAGAGCTGGAGAATTACCCCCGTGCACGCCAGAAACAGCGAGTTAAAGAGCGAGCGGATGTAGTTGGGGTTTTGCAGCTCCCAGAGGTCTTTGTAGTTTTGGAGGGTCGGGTTTGAGGCCCGCAGGTACTCCGAGAAGACTTTATCCGACGGGCGCAGCGTGGATGTGAACAGCTCCCACATGGGAATCAGCGCGGAGAGGGCGGCAATCGTGAGGAGGACGTAGGTAAGAATCTTTGCGAAGAGTTTCATGACTTACGCCTCCTTCTTTGCTGTGCCCGAGAGCCAGATTTGAACGCCAGAGATCATCGCCAGCATCACAGCCAGCGTCCAGCCCACCGCCGAAGCGTAGCCCAGATCGCCGGAGAGCAGCCCGTTGTTGAAGAGATACATAATAATGGTCAGCCCGCGATTGTCCGGGCCGCCACCGTTGAGAAGTGTCCTTGGCAATTCGTAGAGCTGGAAGCTACCGACGGTCATGGTCACCAGCACAAAGGCCATCACGGGCGCAATCGTGGGCAGTGTCACGGCGCGGAAGCGCTGCGCGGCATTGGCACCGTCCACCATTGCCGCCTCAATCAGCTCCTGATCCACGTTCTGGAGCGCGGCCAGAAAGTAGATCATGTTGTAGCCAATGCTCATCCACGCTGTCACAAGCACTAGAGCGGGCAGAACATTCTGCGGCTCCGAGAGCCATTTTTGGTCCAGCCAGCTCACCCCAAGAAGCTGCGCCAGCCCGATATTGACTAGGCCGCACTTGGGCTGAAGCAAGACGCCAAAAAGTACACCCACCGCCACTTGCCCCATTAAGTTGGGCATAAAAACGGCAAGCCGCCACATCTGCACGCCCTTGATCCACTTCTGAGAGAGCAGCAGCGCCAGCCCTAGCGAGAGCGGGAGCTGAATAGCGACGGAGAGAAAGGCAAACAGCGCCGTGTTCTTCACCGCCGTCCAGAAGTCAGGGTCGCTCCACAGAAACTGGTAGTTCGCCAGCCCCACAAATTTTGAGTCTTTTGGCCCACTCGTGGCGTAGAGCGAGTAAGTCAGGCTCTTAATATACGGATACGCCGAGAAGATACAAAACGTCAGCACAAACGGGATGACGAACAGATACGGTGCCAGCTTCTGCTGCTTCTTAAAAAATGCCGAACTTTCTCTCAAAACGGATTCCTCGCCATTTGCTTGCGGACTTCGTCGGCGCGGGACTTGACGGTAGTGCGTACAAAGGTGTCCCAGGCAGCATTCGCGCCGTTTTTGTTGTAGTACTCGACGCACTGGATCAGGGCCTGGCTCAGCTTGCCCTTGCCTAATTCGACGAAGGCACTGGCGTACTGCGGCGGCACCTGCGGGGCGAGGGCGGCGTAGGCTCTACCGATCTTCTGGCCGCCGTAGTAGGGGTACGCGCGGTCAAAGGCGGGCTGGCTCCATGCGGAGGGAACCGGTGGAAGAATATTGGTCTCGGCGTAGCGCTCGGCGAGGTCTTTCTCATTGAGGTACAAGAACTTGGCAAACTCCCACGCCAGATCGGGGGACTTACTCGCCTTAGTGATCCCCAGCATCGTCCCGCCCCAAGTGCTGGTGCGGCGACCTCCGAGCGTGATGGCGGGAAGCGGCATCAGGCCCATCTTCCCGGACATCTTGCCGACATCTTTTTCATGGCTCTTGCTGCGCCAGTCGGGCGTGACCACACTCAGAAAATAGCCCGTCTCCAGCGCCTGGGTCATCACCTGTCCAAATGAGCTGGAGAGCGCATTGCCCATCTGCCGCTTGCTCTTGTTTGCGACGAGTGGGACGTACCACTTCATGGTCTCTATCCCGATCTCGTTGTCAAAGATCACTTTGCCGTCGGGGTCGAAGTAGCCGCCGTCGCGCTGGAAAAGACACAGCTCCAGCTGCGAGCCGCCAGTGTCGGACATCTCTAGGAGATACTGTTTACCTGCCTGCTTGACTCGAATGCCTGCCTCGATAAATTTGTCCCAGGTGTCAAGCTTCTCGGGATCAAGGCCAAGCTCTTTAAATTTCTCTCGATTGTAGGCCAGCATCACGGGGTGCACATCGTGGGGCAATCCGAAGATACTGCCACGGTTTGTGTAGGGCGCAAAGCGGCTGGCGACAATTTTCTTGTCTAGCCCCTCGCTCTTGAGCCGATCCGTGATGTCCATAAAGCCAATGTGCTCTTTAGGGCCACGGAAAAACGACCCCGCAGCGCTGATCTCGATCTCCACCATGTCGGGGACATCGAGGTCCGCCTGAAACGCCGCTCGCAGCCGCTGATTGAGCCCCGCGCCATCCACGAGCTGCAGATCCACACTCACACCGGGATGCGCCTCCAAAAACTTGGGAAGCGCCTTCTGATAGGCTTCGTAGTGCGGACGGGCAAACGTCCAGTAGGTCAGGGTCGCTGTCTTTTTCTTGGCCTGATCTTTGGCCAGAAAGACCCCCGAAACTACCGCGAGACACAAAATGGCCAGCGGTGCTGGGCCGTAAGGAAATGCACGCATCGTCCGGTATTATACACAATTTCTGAGGGTCTAAACGATTAGATCAAATCTTGGGTAGGTACAATTTGGCAATGATTTATCTGGATGGCAACTCGCTGGGTTTGTGTACGCACGAAGCCGAGGCGGCGGTGCTGCGGACGCTGGCTGAGTGGCGTGAGCTTGCCATTCATGGCTGGACGGAAGGCACGCACCCGTGGCTCTTTCTGGCGGAGCGCACGGGGGCACAACTCGCGCGGCTGATCGGGGCGGAGGCGCGGAGTGTGGTGGCGGTGGGCTCGATCACGGTCAATCTCCATCAGCTTCTCGCGACGCTCTACCAGAAGCAGGAAAAGGGCAAGGTGCTGATTGAGCACGGAGCGTTCCCCACGGACCGCTACGCAATTCAAAGCCAGCTTCGGCTCTGTGGTTTGAGTGCGAGCGAGGCGCTGGAAGCCGTTGTAGCCGACGAAGACACTATCGAGGCGGCGTTTGCCACAGGGAAGTTCTCCTGCGCTGTTCTGCCCTCTGTGGTCTACACAACGGGAAGGCTTCTGGACATGCCGCGCTTAACTTCTGCCGCACATCGCCATGGCGTGGTGCTCCTCTGGGACTTGGCGCACTCGATTGGGATTGTTCCGCACCAGCTCGATGCCTGGGGCTGCGACGCGGCCTTCTGGTGTGGTTACAAATGGCTCGCTGCCGGGCCGGGAAGCGTCGGCGGGCTCTATCTGAACCCACGTCACCACGACAAAACGCCAGGAATGCAGGGCTGGTTTGGGAGCCGCAAAGATGCTCTTTTTGCCAACGATGAAACCCTCCAGCCCGCCGAGGGGGCCGCACGGCTCCAGCTCGGCACCTCACATGTTCTGTCCCTCGCTCCGCTTGAGGCCACGGCAAAGGCATTGGCAGACTACGGCATCGAGCGTCTGCGCCAGGAATCCCTGGCACTTACGGCGCTTCTGCGTGCCGAAGCGCAGAGGGCAGGTTTTATTATCGCCACACCCTACGAAGACGCTCAGCGCGGCGGACACATCGCCATTCGTCACCCGCAAGCCGCCGCACTGTGCCGGGCCCTGCGCCGCTACGAGGTCATCCCGGATCACCGTCCACCCGATCTGATCCGTTTCGCCCCGCACCCACTCTACACAAGTGAGGACGACTGTCGGAAGACAATAGCGCTTCTCGCCGCACTGGCACTCGGTGAGGAGTTTGATGATGAGTCTGGACTGGTGCCGTAGCGAAGCCCTCAGCGAGAGGAACTCGTTCCCTCGGTGACGAATGAAGCACCATGCAACTGCGATTTCGCCAGGTTCACCTGGATTTCCATACGTCTCCTGACATTCCTGGCATTGGTGCCGCGTTTGATGCCGCTGAGTTTGCGGCGACGCTGGAGAAGGCCAGCGTGAACTCGATCACCAGTTTTGCCCGCTGTCACCACGGCTGGCTCTACTACGACAGCAAGGCACACCCCGAGCGCGTCCACCCCAATCTGAGTAACAAGAATCTACTGCCCGCGCAGATCATGGCGTGCCATGCAAAGAATATCCGCGTGCCGATCTACACCACCGTGCAGTGGGACGACTACACGGCAGAAAGGCACCCCGAGTGGCTGATGATCGAAGAGGATGGACGCCAGAGCGGCACCAAGCCTTTCGAGCCGGGGTTCTACCGCGTGCTGGATGTGTTTCATCCGGGCTACCGGCAGTTTCTCTTTGACCATGTGAAAGATTTATTTGCGTGCGTCCCTGAAGTAGACGGCCTGTTCTTTGATATCGTCGGACCGCGCGTCTCGTTTGCGCCTCACTGGATCGCGGCGCTGGACGCGGCGGGGCTAAACCCACAGGACGCCTCGGATCGGCAGCGCTTCGCCACGCAAGTGATTCAAGACTGGCAAGCGGAGATGACAGCGTTTGTGCGTAAACTCAGCCTGGACTGCACGATTTTCTATAACTCCGGCCATGTCGGGACGCGCCATAGAAGTGAGTCTGAGAGCTACACGCACTGGGAGCTGGAGTCGCTGCCCTCGGGGGGATGGGGCTACCTGCACTTCCCACAGGCGCAGCGCTACGCCCGAACCCTCGGGTTGCCGTGCCTCGGCATGACCGGCAAGTTCCACACCTCGTGGGGGGATTTTCATAGCTTCAAGAACCCAGCAGCGCTGGAGTTCGAGTGTTTTCACATGCTTGCGCTCACGGCGCAGTGCTCAATTGGCGATCAGCTTCACCCCTCAGGCAAGATAGATGCCGCGACCTACGACTTAATTGGCGGGGTCTATGGCCAGGTGAAGGCTAAAGAACCGTGGTGCGTGGGGGCAACGCCCGTGACCGATGTGGCGCTGATGACCAGTGAGGAGTTCACCGAGTACAGCCCGCACAGTGGCCGCAATCTGGCGCACATTCACGGTGGGATTCGGATGTTGCAGGAGCTGGGCATCCAGTTCGATATCATTGACAGTCAGTCCGACTGGATGCGCTACAAGCTCTTAATTCTCCCCGATGAGATTCCCTTCGACACGCGCCTCTCCAGTAAACTCGATGCCTTTGTCTACAACGGTGGCACCGTGATCGCCTCCTACAAATCCGGCCTGGGCAGCGACGGGCAATTTGTCACGGGCGAGCTGGGCGTGAAGGCTATCGGCGATGCACCGTTCTCACCGGACTTTATCGTGCCCGGCAATGGGATTGGCGACAACCTACCCAAGACCGGCCACGTGATGTACCAGAAAGCGCTGGAAGTGACACCCGCTAATGGCGGAAGCGTGCTCTGCTGGGCAGAAGTGCCCTACTTCAACCGGACGTGGCGCCACTTCTGCTCGCATGCCCACACGCCGTCGTCGGGGGAGCGCAAGTACCCCGCCGTGGTGGCAAGCGGCGCGGGAATCTACTTCGCCCACCCGATTTTTAGGCAGTACCAGCTCAATGCCCCGCTTTGGGTGAAGACTCTGCTCAAAGACGCCATTGAGATGCTCCTGCCTAGGCCCGTTCTGAGCGTCAAAGGGCCGTCGTCGCTGCTTGCCACGCTCAACAGGCAAGAGGCTGAGAGTCGGCACATCGTTCACTTGCTCCACTACATCCCCGAGCGGCGTGGCCAAGCCCTCGATGTGATCGAGGACGTGATCCCGGTGCACAACATTGAGGTTACTGTGCGTCTCGGTCAGCCTGTCTCTGCCGTCAAACTTGTCCCCGACGGCGCGGCGCTTGCGTTTACGGTTGAGAACGGCGCAGTGAAGTTCACCGTCCCGACCGTCAATGGCCACGCCATGGTGGAGGTGAAGTGACCAGCCTGCCCCCTAACCCCCGCAAGCGGGGGGACAATAAGGAGTCCGATTCTTTGCATTCCCCCCGCCGGGCGGGGGGTAGGGGGCGGGCTTTCTTTCTTGGAACCAGCCTTACTCTTGCCCTCACCGGGCTTGGGGTTGCCCAGACCAAACAAAAAGCCAAGCCCGCTTTGGCTAAATCTGTAAGACTAACCGGTCCACAGCTTTTTGCGGCGCAGTGTGCGCCGTGCCATGGGGCAAAAGGCGAGGGCGGGGTGGGCTATAGCAAGGCGCTGATCGGGAGTCAGACGACCCGGGAGCTGGCGAGCTTTCTGAATAAAACCATGCCGCCGGGGCCGAAGCATATCGCCGCTGCCGATGCCAGCCTGGTGGCGGCGTTTATGCAAGATGCCTTCTACTCGCCTCTTGCTCAGGAGCGCAACCGGCCCGCCCGTGTGAGCCTCTCGCGGTTAACGGCACGGCAGTTCAAGAGCGCGGTCGCCGATCTGGTGGGGAGCTTTCGCGGTAGTGCGAATCTTGGAGTAGAGCGTGGGCTGAAGGCGGAGTACTTTAAGGCCAAGCGCTTTAACAACAACGAGCGGGTCTTGCAGCGCACCGATGCACAGGTTGTATTTGACTTCGGGACGGCGGGGCCGACTGCCGATCAGTTCGAGCCGCATCAGTTTTCCATTCGCTGGGAAGGCAGCCTCGTGGCCCCCGACACGGGTGAGTACGAGCTGGTGGTCAGGAGCGATCACGCCGTGCAGCTTTGGGTGAACGATAGTAAAAAATCCCTGATTGATGCCTGGATCAAGTCCGGCAAAGACACGGAGTTTCGTGCCCCGATTTATTTGCTGGGAGGTCGGACCTACCCGATTCGGCTAGAGTTCTCGAAATCTACGGTGGGGGTGGATGATACCAAGAAAAAAGAGGGCAAGCCCGCTCCACCTGCCTTTGTGACACTGGCCTGGAAGCGCCCGCACCTCACCGACGAGCCGATCCCGAGCCGCTGTCTGGTTCCCATCAGTGTCCCCGAGACGTTTCTGGTCAACACGTTCTTCCCCCCTGAGGATCGGAGCATGGGCTACGAGCGCAGTAGCATGGTCTCGAAAGCCTGGGATGAAGCCGTCACCAACGCCGCGCTGGAGACAGCGCAGTTTGTGGCGAGTCGCAAGTGGGGAATGGACGAGAAGCTCTTTGCTCGCACGTTTGTCGAGCGTGCCTTCCGTCGAAAACTCACGGATCCTGAAGTGGAGCGCTACGTGACGCGGCACTTCACCCAAGCGCCTGACACCGAGGCAGCTCTCAAGCGCGTGGTCTTGCTCACGCTCAAATCCCCATTTTTCCTCTACCGCGAGAACAACACGGCCTCCAAACTCGCGCTGACGCTCTGGGACTCGCTGCCCGATGAGGCACTACTTAAAGCTGATCTTGCGACTCCCGAGGCCGTTCGCACACAAGCGGAGAAGATGCTGACCGACCCGCGTGCCTGGAGCAAGATGCGCGAGTTCTTGCTGACGTGGCTGAAAGTGGATGCTTACCCGGATCTCGAGAAAGACAAAAAACGCTTCCCCGACTTCGATGCCGCCGCCGCATCGGACTTGCGCACGTCGCTAGAGCTGTTTCTGGAGAATACGGCCTGGGGTGAGAAATCCGACTTCCGCGAGCTACTGCTGAGCGACAAGGTCTACTTAAACGGACGGCTGGCGAAAGTCTACGGCGCGAGTCTCTCGTCCGACGCGTCGTTCCAGCCGGTGAGCCTGGATGGCCGCGAGCGTGCCGGGGTCTTTACGCAGCCCTATGTGCTCGCCAGCTTCGCCTATCTTGGCACCAGCTCCCCGATCCACCGGGGCGTGTTATTAGCGCGCAATGTCCTGGGGCGCACGCTTGCTCCACCCCCGATTGCCGTCACGCCCGCCGCCGCCGAGCTTCAGCCCAAGCTCACCACCCGCCAGCGCGTCTCGATTCAGACCAAGCCCGCCGCGTGTGTCACCTGCCATAACATGATCAACCCGCTGGGCTTCTCATTGGAGCGCTTCGATGCCATCGGGCGGCTGCGGCAAAAAGAGAACGAGCAAGTCATTGACGCCACGGGAACCTACCAGACCCGCAAAGGCCCGGTCGCCAAGTTCAACGGCGCACGCGAGTTGGCTGAGTTTCTG
Source organism: Armatimonas sp. (assembly GCF_043757465.1). Classification (GTDB taxonomy): domain Bacteria; phylum Armatimonadota; class Armatimonadia; order Armatimonadales; family Armatimonadaceae; genus Armatimonas. The sequence goes on along the minus strand of NZ_JAYVPL010000166.1, from coordinate 65,272 downwards.
GCGAGCAGCGAGGAAGTCCACGCCACGTTTGTCGAGCGACTTTTCCAGTACACCACCAAGCAATCCATCCGCGCCTATGGCCCGAAAACATCGCTGGAGCTTCAGAAGCGCTTCGTGGAGAGCGGGTTTAATATCAAAAAACTCCTCGTCGAGATCGCCGTCGTGGCCTCTGCCGGGTCGTGAACGACCCGTCCCAGGGTTACACCATCCTGCGGACGTACCAAATCCGAAAGATCCGCAGGATCGCGTAATAGGCAGACGGGTCGTTTACGAACCAGAACCAGAGATGGTTAATCCCGTTACAATGGGGCGTAACTGGAGGGCAATATGGTACGTTTAAGGGATATGGTTAAGGATAAAAAACGAATTGGCGTAGCTCTTTTAGTGGGGCTGGTGGCCTTTCTCATAACTGCTCTTGTGGTTCTGCAAAGTCTTCCACAGATTCTTACGGGGCGTACTTTTTATAACGGCTCCACTTGGATGGCAATGTATCGGGTGAACCAACGCATTCAGGAGTATGAGAAAGATCATGGAAAACTCCCGGCATCCTTGGCCGATCTTCCTTTGACTAAAGACGAAAATCTCGATAGTTGGAAGCGACCATTGCTCTATGAACGCCATGAAGGAAAAGCGATTCTGACAACGCTTGGGAGAGATGGAAAACTTGGTGGGGAAGGGGTAGATGAAGACTACACATCAGAGACGAAGCATCCGCCTAGACCGACGGTTGCTCAGATTCTACAGGGATTTGGGCACTCTTGGACGGATGACTATCTTCGGACATGTCTTGCGATCTGTGCGCTCAATGGTGCGTTCTGGTTTCTCTCTCTGATTCTCTCCACGGAGGAGAAATCACCAAAACAGAGAGAACCAATTGGGCGTGTACTGAACTATGGTGGGCTTATGGCAATTTTTGCGTTGACCGTCTTTGGGGCAGTCGTGATGGCCGCACTCGACGTTCCGACGGGGCACTGAGCATGTTTGCTCGTCCTTTCGGCTATCTGCGCGACCCTTTGTTTTTGGTATGCTTGGTGCTGTATTTCTTGAATCGCTTTGTGGGGCGGCCACTGACACACGGAGGATTTCTTCACGAGCACTTCAATGATCTTATCTGTGTCCCGTTCTGGTTGCCGATCTTGCTCTGGCTCTCACGCAAAGTAGGGCTGCGTAAGACCGATGCACCACCACTATGGATTGAGGTTCTCGTGCCAACAGCAGGGTGGAGTATTATCTTCGAGCTCCTGCTTCCTTGGCTTTCTCCCCGATTTGTCGGTGATCCGTGGGACATGACTTGGTATCTGGTTGGTGGTATGGGAGCCTATCATTTCTGGCAACGCCTTTACTCACTCACAGGTCGGAAAGCTCTTGTCTTTGGCAAGCCGAACTCCGCACGTAGGGCGGCATTGGACTTATCGTAGTCCGGGAAGGCGGCGTCGGTGATGTGCGCGGTCTGCGCCGTGTAATCGTCGGTGTCTAGCTCCCAGTTTCCCGTCTCAATGTCAATCGCGACAAATTTTCCCGCATCGTGGACGGCAAGCTGAGCGCGAATCTCACGCTCCTAGATCGCTGTGCCGCGCTGGGAAAACTCGGTGGGAGAGTAGCATGGTGGGAGAGTAGGCATCAGGAACCTATCTTATCAGAGTGGGGTAAAATAAAATCACGATGCAAAACACACGACGCGACTTTCTGCGCGAGCTGGGCCTCAGTGCCGCCGCGCTTCCGTTTCTGGCGAATCTGCCGTCGCTGGCGCACGCGCAGACGTTGGGCAAGCGCAAGCAGCGCCTTGTCGTGCTGTTCTCGCCCGACGGCATTGTCCCTAATACTTTTTGGCCCGATGAAGTAGGGGAGAATTTCACTCTCAAGGAGAGCCTGACGCCGCTGGAGCCGTTTAAGAAAAACACGCTGATCTTAAACGGAGTCTGTGATCGGGTGCGCGGCGATGGCGACAGCCACATGCGCGGCATCGGGTGTCTGCTCACGGGCGTCGAGCTGTTTCCCGGCAATGTCCAGGGCGGTTCGGACACTCCGGCGGGCTGGTCGAGTGGCATCTCGATAGACCAAGAGATCAAGAACTTCTTGCAGGCTAGCCCCGCTACCCGCACCCGCTTCGGCTCGCTAGAGATGGGTGTCATGGTGCCCGAGCGCGCCGACACCTGGACCCGCATGAGCTACGCGGGGGCCAACAAGCCGATCTCGCCGATTGACGATCCCTACCAGATGTTTGCCAAACTCTACGGACGCCTCAAAGACCAGCAGAGCCTCAAGAGTGTGCTCGATGATCTCAAGGCCGACCTCGAAACGCTCCGTAAGAGTGTCTCCGCGCAAGACCGGCAGATCTTAGAGGAGCATACGGCGCTGGTGCGCGATCTGGAAAAAGAACTGCAAGCCGCCAGCAAAGTGGATGTGGGGCACCCTGTTCCGCCACTAGAGCCCGGTGTGCGTCGCGACAACGACGCCATGCCGCAGCTCAGCAAGCTGCAAATTGACTTGTTGGTGCGTAGCTTCTCCGCAGATTTCGCCCGCGTTGCCACGTTCCAGTACACCAACTCCGTCGGGCAGGCACGCATGCGCTGGCTCGGGATTCAAGAAGGCCAGCACGATCTCTCCCACGAGCCCGACACCAATAAAGACGCGCAAGAGAAGCTCACAAAGATTAATAAGTGGTACTGTGAGCAGCTCGCCTACCTTGCCAAGCGCCTCGCCGAGACGCCTGAGCCGGGTGGTACGGGGAGCCTGCTCGACAACACGCTGATTGTCTGGACCAACGAGCTAGGCAAAGGCAACTCGCACACTCTGGACAATATCCCCTTTGTGTGTGTGGGCAACATGCCCGGCCTCACGATGGGGCGCTCGTATAAATTCACTCGTGTTCCGCACAACCGCCTGCTCCTGTCGCTCGCGCACGGATTCGATCATAAAATCACCAAGTTCGGCAACCCGGACTTCTGCGGCGAGGGGCCGTTAAATCTTAGCTAGGATCTTTAGCAAGCTTGTTATGCCTGGCGATAGAGAAGTATCTCAGACGAAAGGAGGCGTAATAACTTGAACTATTCGTTCACGTCCGCCTCCGGGGTCGGACGCAACTAACCTGCTTTAGTCGAGTGGGTTGGGAGCAAAAAACTCCGGATAGAGAGCCACCAGAAACCTAGTGTTTCCGGTGGCTCTCGCTATTTCTTGTCCTGCTTGAATTTCAGCGCGTTTAACATCGGCCTTGCTTTCCCTTAAGGCAGCGGTTTGCCAAAGACAAAATGAACGGAGTTGAGGAACTCGTCGGCTTTGTCTTTCTCAAAGCTCTTGGAAGCGTAGACGTAGGCATAGAGTGCATCGCCCAGAACAAAAACACGCCCACGGACACCTCCCACCTTAGCTATACTCTCCCACTCAATGCCTTCGGCTGGCCCCATCCGAAAGCGCCGCTCACGAGTCTTCTTCAGCCCAATTACCTTGATCAGCTCATCGCGTACCTGCTCTAGCTGCTTGTCCGCGAGAGCCTCGTTGCGCTTGTTCGCGGGAGGCAGCCTCACCACTCCATTCCAGAGCGTGTCCCCACGGCTCAGCTCAAAAGCTATATCGTATTTGTGAGATTTCGAGCGATCTATATCGAGCCGAGGTGTCGTGAAGAAGCCACCGTTTTTACTGTCCAGATCGGAGTCTGAGGAAATGTGAGTAGCATCGCTGCGCCCGGTGGGAAGCGCGCCATCCACGAGGAAAGTGAGCGAATCGAGAAACGCGTCACACTCCGGCGGAAAATCTGCCTTATCGCCCAGAAAAACCAGTAGGATGATCGTGCCCAGTGCCTGTACCACACGCCCCTTCTGCCGACTACCTTCGGGGAGCTTGCCCTCAAATTCGTAGCCGGGACAGGAACCAAACGCAATGGGGTGAGAGGAGTCTACGTATTTCAGTGGCACAAAAAGCTCTTTCAGCTCCTTGAGCGTGTTATGCGCTGTTGGCCCGACGCCTTTTTCCTTTTTCGGTCCGATGATCGCGGCAGCGTAGCTCCCCTCGGGCCGGGTCAGCTTGTAGAGATGCGAGACGGAGTTCCGTGAGTTATCCTCAACGACCATAGGTTGGGCAGGGAAGGTAACAGCACATCCAGAGGTGGTGTCTTGAATAACAATTCCTTGTTGGTATCGGCGAAACATCATTCTAATTCCTTACTTTCCGCCCGGAGTCTGGTTCAAGGAACTGACGCGGGCTTTTTCTATCTCGGAAACGTTGGAGAGATCGGGTTTGATCTTAGGGACGGCTTTGTTCAGTGCACTGGCTTTCTGGTAGTCCGCCAAGGCCAGCAGCTTCTTGCCTGCAAGCCGCAAGGCACGTGCCCGTCCAATCAAATAGTCACTGTTTGCAGGCTCAAGTGCGATGGCTTTCCCGTAGTCGGCCAGCGAGCCCTCAAAGTCTTTCAGCTCGACCAAGAGATCCGCAGCGTGGGCAAAAGTCGCCGCAGTGGGATGGTCTATCAGAAGCGTCCGCCAGTCTTTGAGGGCACTGCGCCAGTCTTTTTGCGTCTCGTAGGCTTGAGCGCGCGCGGTGAGATACTCCGAGTCCCGTGAGTTCTCGTCCAGCGCCTTCGTGAAATCAGCGATTGCCTCGACTTTGCTTACTCTGAGCTTCCCACGCTCAAAGTAGGCATCCGCATTGCGAATGAAATCGGAGGGATCGGCGGCAGCTAGTGCAATCGCCTTGTCAAGATCACGCACAATTTGCGCAGTGGCACTTGCCTTGTCAAGATGCTTATCCTGAATCAGTTCGAGCCGTAGCATGGCACGAGCGTAGTAGGCGTACGTCATCTCAGGATCGGCTGCCACGGCCTTATCGAAGAAAGTGAGTGCCGCGTCCTTGTTCGCCGGATGTTTCCCTGGAATGTCCACGAGCTCCGCTTTAGCACGCCACCACCAAGCATTTGCGTCACTCGGATCCAGTGCCGTGATTTTATCTAAATTCTTGATGGCCTTAGCTAAATCGTCAGGCGAGGTTTTCGAATCTGCGACGATAAGCACGTCTCGGGCGAACTTTTGGAGAGCTTCAGGATCGCTCTCCTCTCTCGTTTCCTTTATCTTCGCCAGAACCGTTTGGGCGCGTTTGTCGCCGGGTTGAAACTTTAGCGCCAGCTCACAGTCTAGTTGAGCTTCATCAAGCAGCGCGGGGCGGGAGAGCCGGTAGGCGTTGGCACGGTTTACCAGAACGTCACTAAGTGTCTCCGGGCTAGCTTCCGTGGTGTGAAAAATGCAGAAGGCTGTCGTCCAGTCCGCGATGGCTTTGTCGTAGTTTTTGAGATCGTAGTGCGCATCGCCCCGATAGAGCCAGCTCCCCACCGCCGTCGGACATTTCTCAATAACCCGCGTGTAGGGCGCGATGGCATCGGCGTAGCGCTTTTCCTTCAGCGCCTTCGCTCCTAGTGCCTCATCCGCGCTCGTATCGGCGTTTACATCAATGCTCGTGTGTTTTCGAGCGTTCTGCTTCGCCTCCGCCTGGGAAAAAGTACGCTTGATACTCTTATCCCGCTTCTGTGCCTCGCCGAGATAGTACACCGCTTTATCGTAGTCGCCCACCGCGTAAAATGCCTCGGCACGTGCTTTCCAGGCATTGGCGTGTGTGTCGTCAATATTGCAGGCCATGGTGGATTCAATCACGGCACGAATGGGATCGCCTTGCAGGATATAGCAAAGGCAGCGATGCGTCACCTGTATCGCATGCTCGCGCGCCGTGCCCTTTTTCAGAAGAACCAGAGCCTCCGCACGGGTGCTGTCTGCAATGGACTCTGTGAAGTGATTTCGGTTGAGGCGTGCAATCGCCCGGTTCGTAAAGTAGGGAAACCACTGGGAATCAATGGCAATGAGCTTTGTATTGAGCCGCTCCAGCTCCTCCCAGCGCTCCGCTTTCAGTGCGGCCATGGCTAGATTATTGAGTTCGTCTTCGGACTGAGCATGGGCAGGCGTGCTAATAAAAACAGGGGATCCAACCGTGAGCGCAGCAGTGATAGGGAAAACAAAAGAGAATCGGTTCATTGAGGCGTAGTTCCTTTCTTTTGCTGAGCAATCGCCCGATTTTTCTGGGCATCCTCGAAGCCCGGCCTGATTTCCAGTGTCTTGTCATAGTCCACGATGGCGGCACCGTAGTCGCCTTTCCTTAAGCTGGCATTACCACGCTTGAAGTAGTTTTCTGCCGTGGTGCCGTCGAGATCGACAGCGGTGTTGTAGTCATTCCACGCCTCGTTGAAGCGCATTAGGGAAAAGTGCAGATCGCCTCGGTTGCGCACATAGAAAGCGCGCAGGGGCTGAAGGGCGACGGCACGATTGAAGTCGGCGAGGGCTTTTTCAACGTTCCTCTGGCTCACGTACATCATCCCACGAAGATTAAAGGCTTGAGGGAAGTCTTTTTCGAGGGCAATGGCTTTTGTCGCATCTGCAATCGCAAGGTCGAGTTTTCCTTGCTCATAGTAGACCTGCGCTCGGTCGAAGTAGTTATCTTTATCGAGAACGCCCAGCTTCTTATCACTCTCGAACTCCGCAAGAACCTGCTCTGCCGTGCGCGTGTCACCCCCTCGAATCCGGCTCAGGCGCGCCTGTAGCTTTTCTTTTTGGCGCTGGTGCTGCGCGGTGATCCGTTTCGAGCTCTGAGCGAAGACAGGTGCGCTGATCATTAGCGCAGCGACGACCGGAAAAACGAACCCCTTGGTATTCATAACTTTCCTCTTGTCTTATAGAATAGAGAAAGATCGTTACGGCAGCGTTACAGGTCACTCAAATTCTGACGTAAGTCGAAACCCGGTCTCATCGTCTACCGTCGTGCGCCCAAAACAGTAGGGGGAAAGCGTCACCAGGTGCACAGGATGCTCACTTTCCCACCCGCTCTTCTCGCTGCTCGTCGGGAACTGCCCACCAGAGTGTGGCGAGGCTACACACCGGCGATATTGCGGCGCAGCAGGTCGGTTTCGTCGCAGGGGCGCTTGGGTTCGTAGCCGTCGAGGGGCAGGAGATGGGTGTGGATGGCGTCGAGGAAGTCCACCGGGAAGGGGAAGAAGGCATCTTCCACCTCGTCGGGCGGGGTAATCCAGTTGCGCGCTCCAATGACCATAGGCGGGGCGTCCAGATACGAAAACGCTGCGCGCCCAATATGCGAGGCCATCGTGTGCAAAAAGCTCCCGCGCTCGCAGGCGTCGGAGGCGAGGAGAATCTTGCCGGTTTTCTTGACGGAGGCGATCACCGGCTCGTAGTTAAACGGCACGAGCGAGCGGGCATCAATGACCTCCGCCGAGATGCCCCACTTTTCCTCTAGGACGGTTGCCGCCTCTAGTGCACGGTAGAGGGTCGCGCCAATTGTCAGGATGGTGATGTCCTTGCCTGGCTTTTTCACCTCAGGCTCACCTATCGGGATGGTGTAGGTCTCCAGGGGAACGCCTGCTAGGCCATTGAAGCGCTCGGGCATGTTGTAGAGGCGCTGACTCTCGAAGAATACCACGGGGTCCGTGCCGGTGAGGGCGGACTGCATCAGACCCTTGGCGTCGTAGGGGGTGGACGGAAAGACCACTTTCAGGCCGGGAATGTGCGCGACGAGGCTTGTCCAGTCCTGCGAGTGCTGCGCCCCGTACTTACTTCCCACGGAAACTCTGAGCACGACGGGCATCTTGAGCATTCCCCCGGACATCGCCTGCCACTTGGCGAGCTGGTTGAAGATCTCATCGCCCGCGCGGCCCATGAAGTCGCAGTACATTAGCTCCACCAGTGCCCGTCCGCCTTCGAGCGCGTAGCCCACAGCGGTGCCCACAATCGCGGCCTCCGAGATGGGGGAGTTGAAAAGTCTGTGGTAGGGAAGCGCTTCGGTCAGGCCACGGTAGACGCCAAACGCGCCGCCCCAGTCGCGGTTCTCTTCCCCATACGCAACTAATGTTGGGTCGGCGTAGAAGCGATCAAAGACCGACTCAAAGATCGCGTCTTTCAAGCCGACACAGCGCGCGTCCGAGAGATAGCTGCCGTCCTCGGCGATTCCCGTGCGGCTCTTGCTGGCGAGCTGCTTGGTGCGCGGGTTGTCGGCTTTTGCGAGAAGCGTCTCCGGAGCGCGGTTTGAGTCGAGGTTCTCGACGTTCTCATTGGAGTACATCGTGCTCTCTAACAAGTTACCGACGGCAAAGAGGTTGGCACGTGGCGAGAGATCCAGGTCAATGGCTTTTTTGTAGGCACGGAACAAAATGCTATCCAGATGCGCGTACTCGGCCTCGAAGTCCTGGCGCAAGGCGACACCTGCTGTAATCAGATCCTCACGGAACGTCACCAGTGGATCCACGCGCTGCCAGGCTTCGACCTCGGATTTCTCGCGGTAGCTGGACTGATCCGAGGGAGAGTGGCCGCTAAACCGGTAGGTGACGGTATCCAGAAGCACCGGCCCTTCGCCCGCTTCGATCAGCGCTTTTTTGCGTGCAATGGCATCAATCACCGCAAGGGGGTTGTAGCCATCCACGCGCTCCGCGTTCATCTGATCCGCGTTCAGTCCGGCTCCGAGGCGTGCTAGGACGCCAAAGCCGCCGGTCTCGCCCACGGGCTGGCCGCCCATCCCGTAGAAGTTATTGACAAAGTTAAAGATAATTGGCAGGCCGCCGCGTACGTGCTCGGGCCAGAGGGTCTTGAACTGGTCCATGGTCGCAAAACAGAGCGCCTCCCAGACAGGGCCGCAGTTGGCGCTTGCATCACCGATATTGGCAATCACGATGCCTTTTTTCTGGTTCACCCGCTTGTAGAGCGCCGCGCCCGTGGCAATATCCGCGGATCCCCCGACAATGGCGTTGTTGGGGAAGACACCAAAGGGGGTAAAGAAGGCATGCATGGAGCCGCCCATGCCTTTGTTAAAGCCCGTTTCACGCCCGAAGATCTCCGCGAGGGTGCCGTAGAGCAAGAAGTCAATCGCGAGGCTCTGAACCGTGTCCGCCGCGGCGTCTTTTTCCACAACTCGCAGTACGGAACCATGGTCATAGCTGCGCATGATCTCCAGAAGTGTCTCGTCGTCGAGCTTATCAATGGCGGAGAGGCTCTTGGCGAGAATTTCCCCATGACTTCTGTGGGAGCCGTAGAGATGGTCGTTGGTGTCGAGAAGATAGGCCTGTCCTACCGCGGTCGCTTCCTGACCAATTGAGAGGTGCGCGGGGCCGCGATGGTCGTAGACGAGGCCACCGAACTGACGCTGTGTCTTGACTTCCTGCAGCAGGCTCTCAAAGACTCGGATAACAGCCATATCTCGGTGGATACGGCGCAGGTCGGAGTCGGAGTAGCGCCCCCGCTCTTCGGTGAGGGACTTCTGGTACTGATTGACGGGAATGGGATCGAAGGTGACTTGCCCCGGTTTTCGAACATCTTCCGGGACAATGGAGATAGACTTTGGCATAGCGCCCCTATTGTACCGTGAGCAGGGTTTTAGAGGTGCTGGGCCTCGGTGCGGGAATGGTGGGGAGCGAGATCAGCCGGGGATAGAGCACTTGCCGGGCTTTCTCCTCTTTCGTCTCGATCCGATCCGCGATCTCGTCGGCCTCACGTGAAGGCAGACCGGCGCTCTTGAGCTGTGTGCGGCTAATTTGTAGGTCTTCCAGAATCGGCTTGCGGATCTTGGACAGATACATCTTGGGGCCGTAGATCCCCGACGCCTCTATCTCCGCACCGCGTTTTTCCCACTCGGGTATCAGGGCGTGTGCGGGCATGGCGAAGTTATCGAAGACATACTTCAGGTCCACAATCGTGCCCTCGGGATCGAGTGCGAGGTAGGTCTTGACACCTTTGCGGAAGAAGTTATAGTGTGCGCTCTCGTCGGCGGAGACCCAGCGCAGGGTTTTATCGAGACAGGGGTCGCCCTCGCCCGTCTGGTGAACCAGGCGGCGCAGGTTGATGTAGTTCAGACCCGTGGCGAGCTCCTGGATCATGGTGTAGCAGATCATCTGGCGTGGTGTCTCGAACGGCAGGTTCCACTCGGCCCCCAGCAGCGAGCGCTCGAAATCCTTCATCTCGTCCTCGGTGCGCTTGCCCGAGGCGATCAGCCAGCGCTCCAGTGCCATCGAGTGCTTGCTCTCTTCGTAGCCCCAGTTGGCCTGGAAGAGCGCCCGGCCCCGCGAGCGGCGAATCAGTGCCATGATCTTGCTGGTGTAGTCCGGCAAGAACGACTCCACGGCGCAGAACGACTCCAAAATCGAGACCACCAGCTCTGAGGCGTTGCCTTGTGCCTCGGCCCAGGGAATGTCGTCCACGACACTCCAGCGACGTTTTTCCTCGGCATTCTGGAAGTAGCGTAGGTACTGCTCGTAGAAAGCCTCCTCAATTTGGCACTGGATACTGGTGCTCTTCTGAGGCGTTAGAGGCTCGTCGGGCCAGTGGGTACGTCCGTTGGCGCAGAGATCAGCTATTGTCTCATCGTCGTTTTGTCCACCGTTTGGCAGCTCGTCATTCTGGTCATTTTTCATGGTCGTTACCAGCATATCGTATCTCTGACAGGGGGCAAGAGCATGGGACCAAAGTCCCTATTTGGGGTCTGCGGTACAATACAAGCCATGCGAAGGATCGGTATCGTGGCGTGTGTGGCGATTGTTGCCCCGGCCCAGGCACAGACCTACCAGGCATCGTTGAACTACGCGGTGGCGGCTGACCAGACTGTTGCCTCCCCAGCGGATGGGAAGGCGGCGGCGATGGAGGGCTGGCAGCAACCTCTTGCCGCCTGGGCGGGCCTGGAAAACCCCGTGGCCGGGCAGGCATCCCGAAGCGACTCTGTCGTCTGGGTGACACGGGGGGCGGCGTATCTCGGGCTGGCAGTTACCAATCCTAGCCCCACGGAAAATGCGATGGTGGAGGTGAAACTCAAGCTCAAGCGTGGTGCGTGGCGGCTGGAGTTCGCGGCGGGCAGCGAGAACGAGAGTACCCGTGCCTGGAAAGCGGGCGGTGTGTTTTTTGCCCAGCCGGGCACTGTCTCAAAGACTATCTTTGTTCGTGCGGGGGAGACGCTCTTTGTCCGCGCTGTGGAGACTCTGGCGGAGGCTGATGCTGCGTGTCGAGCCGCGCAGCAGGCACTGCCCGGGAAGCTTATTAGCACACGTGCAAAGATTGGCGAGGCTCAGGAGTTCTGTGGGCGTGCCAAGCCGGACCGGGTGATCGAGCGGGTGCACGAGGCACTCTCGGATATCGAGGGAGTGGCTGGCCTGCCCGTTGCACGGCTGCGGACGGCGCTCTCCGAGGTCAGTGCTGCTGTCTTAAATCTTCGCGTGCAGGCTCGTGTACAGGCCGTGGGGACAAAGCTGCTGTTAGTCAATGGAGAGAGCCGGGCATTGGCAGGAGGACGATTCTTCCTGGGGACGGCGGCGAAGCCCTTTGGGAAGACCTTGCCCAAGGCCGTGGCCTCAGCGGATTTCCCCGGGAGCGGATTGGGGCTCGTCCAGTATAAAGTCGGTGGCGGGACGGCAACCCTCTCCGCACGCGTCGGACCTGGCACCGAGCTGCCACTCATACTCTCACAGGCCACGGCGGCTCCCGGGAAGGTGGCGGTTGCAGTTGCCACACCGCCGACTCCTAAACCCACCCCTAAACCCAGCGCCTCGCGCACAGTAAACCCGATTACTCCTATGACCAAAGTGATTTATCCGACCTCCCGAACGGTAGACGTGACCGATACCTACCATGGCACGAGCGTGGCCGACCCCTACCGCTGGCTGGAAGATGCCAACAGTGATGAGACGGCGGCCTGGGTGAGCGCGCAGAACGAGGCGACGGGGGCGTTGTTAAAAGCTCTCCCTGCCCGCGAGGTGCTCCAGAAACGCCTGACGGAGCTGTGGAACTACGAGCGCTACGGTCTGCCGAGCCGCCACGGGAGTCGCTACTTCTTCAGCCGCAATGATGGTCTTCAGAACCAGGCGGTGCAGTATGTCGCGGACGATCTGGAGGCGGAGCCGCGTATCTTGATTGACCCCAACACCCTCTCTGAGGATGGCACGGTGGCGCTGGGAGGGATGAGCATCTCCGAGGACGGTGGCCTGGTTGCCTACTCAATTGCACGCTCCGGCTCGGACTGGCAGGAGTGGCATGTCCGCGATGTGGCCACAGGAAAAGACCTCTCCGACAAGATCGAGTGGGGCAAGTTCAGCGGCGCCTCGTGGCGCAAGGACGGTTCTGGATTTTACTACAGCCGCTACGCCGCCCCCGAAGCGAGCACCGCACTTCAGGGAGCCAACTACAACCACAAGCTCTACTACCACGCGCTGGGAACGCCCCAGAGCGCCGACACTCTGGTCTACGAGCGTCCGGACCACCCGGACTGGAACCTCGGAGGAAGCGTTAGCGAGGATGGTAAGTGGCTCGTGATCTATGCCAGCAAGGGCACCGAGCGGCGCAACTCTCTGTTTCTCAAGGACTTAACCCGGCCTGATGCCCCTGTTCGCGATTTTTTGACCGCCGGGGATGCGTCTTATAGCGTAGTGGGCAACGACGGCTCAGTGTTCTATGTGATTACCGACAAAGAGGCACCGCTTAAGAAACTCATTGCCGTAGACAGCCGCACCCCGGGCGCAGCCGCGTGGCGCCCCATACTCCCCGAGAGCCGCGACACACTTCAGTCGGCAAGCATCTTTGGCGATAAGCTGATTGTCAGCTACCTTAAAGATGCACGCTCACAGGTTCGGCTTCATAGCCTTGCTACGGGAGAGCTGCTGCGTGAGGTGGCTCTGCCAGGAATCGGAACCGCGAGTGGCTTTGATGGCAAGCGAGAAGACACGGAGACGTTTTTTGCCTTCTCCAGCTACACCAGCCCGACCACTCTCTACCGCTACGATATCGAGGAGGGAGTGAGCACTGTCTTCCGATCTCCCAAAGTCGCCTTCGACCCGCGCCAGTTTGAGACAAAGCAAGTTTTTGCCACCAGTAAAGATGGCACCAAAGTACCGATGTTCCTCACCTACAAAAAGGGGCTAGAGCTCACGGGCAACAACCCGGTCTATCTCTATGCCTACGGGGGCTTCAATATCTCGCTGACACCGGGTTTTGCGCTGAGTATGGTGCCATGGCTGGAGCAAGGGGGAGTCTACGCCGTGGCGAACCTTCGCGGTGGCGGCGAGTATGGCAAGGACTGGTACGAGGCGGGGACGAAGCTGCGTAAGCAAAATGTCTTCGATGACTTTATCGGCTGCGCGGAGTGGCTGATCGCGCAGAAGTACACGCGCCCGGGGAAGCTCGCGATTGCGGGCGGTAGCAACGGTGGTCTCTTAGTGGGAGCGTGCATGACCCAGCGCCCGGAGCTTTTTGCCGTGGCACTGCCCGCCGTGGGCGTCTTAGACATGCTGCGCTTCGATCAGTTCACGATTGGCTGGGCCTGGAAGAGCGACTACGGTGACCCAGCTAACAAGGCGGACTTCAAGGCGCTGCTGGCCTACTCGCCGTACCACAATCTCAAGCCCGGCACGCGCTACCCGGCGACACTGATCACGACATCGGATCATGATGATAGAGTGGTGCCCGCGCACTCTTTCAAGTTCGCGGCACGGCTCCAGGCCGCGCAAGACCCGAGCGGCCCGCCCACGCTCATTCGGATCGAGACCAAGGCGGGGCATGGCGCGGGGAAACCCACTGCAAAGATCATTGAGGAGCAAGCTGATGTCTTTGCCTTCGTGATGCGTGCCCTGGGAATGTAAGTCGTCTCCCCGGGTGGGCTTATCGGGCTACGGGTTATCCACGCCGTGAGTGCGAGTTTTGATGGCGTAGAGCCCTTTGCTGGCGGTGATAAATAGGGTTTTTCGATCGCGGCCTCCGAAGCAGACATTGGCGCTCCAGCCCTCGGGGACGGGGATGTTCTCGATAAGCTGGCCGTTTTTATCCACCACGGTGACGCCTTTGCCCGTGAGGTAGAGATTGCCCTCGTTATCGAGCGTCATGCCATCGGAGCCGAGTGCGTAGTGAAGCTTCTTGCCCGAGAGGGAGCCGTCTTTCTCGATCTTGTAGGAGTAGGTCTTATTGTCTCCGATATCGGCCACGTAGAGTGTCTTGCCGTCGGGCGTTCCCACAATACCGTTGGGCTTTTTGAGATCCGTGGCCACAGCCTTGAGTGTCTTGAAGTCCGCGCTGACAAAGTAGACATACTCCCCAGCGGGCTGACGGGCAGGGTCGCGCTTCCAGTAGGGGCGGACATAGAGTGGGTCTGTGAAGTAGTAGCCGCCCTTTTTCGGGTGCACCCAGACATCGTTGGGGCCATTGAGCAGCTTGCCGTCGGGATCGCTCTTGACAACAACTGTCACTTTCTTGTCCATCCCAATCTTCCAGAGCTGGTTGTTCTCATCGGCACAGCTCCAGAGGCTCCCGGCCTTGTCAAAAAACATCCCGTTCGAGCGCCCGGCGGGCTGCATAAAAGTAGAAAGCTTTCCGTCAAGGCTCCAGAGCATAATCCGATCATTGGGCTGATCGGTGAAATAGACATTGCCTTTCGCATCAGCGGCGGGGCCTTCGGTAAACGAAAACTCTCCGGCGAGTTTCTCAAGCGCCGCGCCCGGGGCAATCACAGAGGGAGTAGAATTGGTGTTCATGCGCACAGTGTACCCGCCTTGACAAGTGTTAAAACAAATGTTATAACTTTTGCTATGAAACTAAAAATTGTTAGTGTCGGAAACTCGGCAGGAGTGATCTTGCCAAAAGATGTTTTGGATCACCTGAAGCTGGAAAAAGGCGATACGCTCTATTTGCGAGAGACTCAGAATGGCTATGAAGTCTCCCCCTACGACCCGGATTTCGATGAATATATGGAGGCGGCTCGTATTATCATGCGTGAGAACAGGGACGCTCTGCACCGTCTGGCAGGTCATGATGACTGAGCCAAGATGGGTTTCTTTGCGCTGGGTAGTGGCAGTTCATGACGAACAGCTTGCAGAGCATGGGGGTGGGACGGGAATGCGTGATCAAGGGCTTCTAGAGTCGGCACTAGCTCGTCCACAGCATCTCTGGAGCTATGGTGAGCCTGCACCCGATTTAGCGGCACTAGCAGCAGCATATGCCTATGGGACCGCTAAAAATCATGCCTTTGTTGATGGTAATAAACGTACGGCTCTTGTAGTATCCTTCGGTTTCCTCTGGGTGAATGGTTATCGCGTGACGACACCACAGAGTGAAAACGCAGTTGTCTTTGAGCAGCTTGCGGCAGGGGAGCGGGACGAAGAGGAACTGGCAAGCTGGTTCAGGAACCACTCGGAGCCGAGGCAGAGATGAGACTACTACCGATTCAATACGAAGACACCGTTCGGGCGGCGCTGATCGAGGACATTGGTGCGGGGGATGTGACGACGCTTCTTTCCGTGCCCGCCCAGAACACAGCAAGTGGCGTTTTTCTCGTGAAGGCGGAGGGGGTGATCTGTGGTTTAGAGATCGCGGCCTGTGCATTTAAGCTGGTAGACCCCACGGTGATTTTCACCCCATTGGTCGCTGATGGCACCCGAGTGCAGTACGGCGATATCGTTGCAACTATCTCGGGCCCGGCGCAGAGCTTGCTCACGGGGGAGCGGGTGGCGCTGAACTTTTCGCAGCGGCTCTCTGGAACGGCGAGCTTGACCCAGAAATTCGTGGATATCGTGGCCGGGACGAAAGCGCGGATCGTGGACACGCGTAAAACCACACCCGGCCTGCGAACGCTAGAGAAATATGCCGTGCGCTGTGGCGGCGGGCACAACCACCGCTACGGTCTGGGTGATGGTGTGCTGATTAAAGACAACCATCTGGCGGCGGGTGGTGGAGTTACTGCGTGTGTGGCACGTGCGCGGGAGCATGCCCCGCATCCTCTGCGAATCGAAGTCGAGTGCAAGAATCTAGCGCAAGTGGACGAGGCAATTGCTGCGGGCGCGGATATTTTGCTGCTTGATAACATGAGTAATGAAATGCTGCGCGAGGCCGTGGCGAAGATCGCGGGGCGAGCGCTTGCCGAGGCATCGGGGGGCGTGAGCCTTGCCACGGTGCGTGGGATCGCGGAGACGGGCGTGGACATTATCTCCGTCGGGGCGCTCACGCACTCCGCGGCGGCGCTGGATATCTCCCTGGACTTTACCGAGTGAGGTTTGGGGAGCCGCTGATCGCTCTGGAGAGCTGTGTTTCCACACAAGACAGCGCCCGGGAGTTCCTGACGCAGCCCGGCGCAGTTGTTACGGCACGGAGCATGACGGTGGGGCGGGGGCGGCTCGGGCGGCGCTGGACAGCACCTGTCGGTGCAAATGTCGCGTTTACAGCAGTCGGGGAGCCTGTTGCCCCGGAGCAGCTCTGGGAGCTGGCACCCCTGGTGGGATTGGCCGTCGTGGAGGCCGTACGTCGCTTCGGATTCGACGTGAGAATACGCTTTCCCAATGATATTTTCCTGAATCACCGCAAGCTCGGCGGAGTGCTGATCGAGGCGCAGAACAACACGCCCCTCATCGGAGTGGGGGTGAATGTACTCCCCCGCGTCTGGCCGCAAGAATTGGAAGGAATCGCTATTGCGCTGGAGACCGGCCCGAACGTCCAAGTGCTGCAAGAGGCGATCTGGGAGCGCCTCACCGAGCGCTGGAGGGCGTGGCGGCAAGAGGGATTGTACACGGCTCTTCCAGACTGGCACGCGCTTCTTGACACCGAGGCCCGGCGGATTTTTGTGCTCGATAGTCAGCCCATGCTCTGCAAAGTGGCTCTGCTTAGCGCCTCGGGCCATGTCACATTGGAGCTCCCAAACGGCTCGCTCCATACGATTCTAGCCTCCGAGGTAATCTTCGGTGAGGACTGAGCTGATCGTCACCACCAGCCATAAGCCCGATGCCGCGCTTCGGGCGCGGGCGGAGCACTTTGCAAGAGAGCTTGGCTGCGAGGTGGCAGGACGGCACGCCGAGGGAATGCCCGTGGTCTTTGGGCGCTACCCGGACGCGCAGAAAGCGCTGGTTGTCCAGAGTGGGCGCTTGCTGTTGGTAAACCGTGCCGGAAACGAAGTCTTCTTCCACCCTAATTTAGGTGCGATGCGCCTGCGTAATGTGCTGCGGGGCCAGCCCGATTATCTCCTCGAAGCCATGCAGCTTGTGCCCGGGGAGTCGGTGCTTGACTGCACGCTGGGCTACGCGGGCGAGGCGACGCTCTGTGCCCATGTGGTGGGCGACACCGGCGAGGTACACGGAATCGAGGGCAGCCAGGAGCTAGGGGTTGTGGTGCGTGAGGGCTTGAAAGTGTTTGAGACCGATAAAGCGGCGCTGAACGAGGCGATGCGCCGGGTGCAAGTGATCCATCTGGGCCATCATCTGGAGTTTCTGAAAACCTGCCCGGACAAGCGCTACGATGTGGTCTACTTCGATCCGTTCTTTGATGTGGCGGTGGATACCGAGGAGACACTCGTGCCGCTGAAGGCTTTTGGCGACCATAGCCCGCTCACAACCGAGGCACTCACCCACGCCCGGCGTATCGCACGGCGGCGCGTGGTGGTGAAGGCGGCGCGCTGGTCTGCGCAACTGTCGGACTTTGGGATCACGGAGCTGGTAGGGGCAAAGGCTCGCCGCGTGGTCTACGGGATCCTCTCTGTGCAAGATTCGGAAAAATCTGCACCAGAAGAGTGAGAATGCTGTCTTAAGAAAGCGTGAGATACACTGCCCCCTTCCTCTGCCTGCTCTTTTCGGGTTGTGTGCCGCGTCAGCCGCCCACCGTCATCTCCACCCCGCGCCCGCAGCCATCGTCCACTCCGTTTCCCGTTTCCGGGGAACTCTCTGGGGCAAAGACCGTTCTCTCGGATGGAAAGGGGAACCGTCTGCTGGAGCTCACGGGCCTGCGTGCCTCCGTGGCTCCGGGAGCCACGGAGGCAACCCTGGAAGGGACACGTGCTGTCCTCTATAAATTGGGGAAGCCCGTCTTGATCATCACTGCGAAAAACGTTCGTGTGGAGGCTGGTGCCTCTAAACTAACCGCTCAGGGCAGTGTCTCCGCACAGACACCCGATGCGCGGGTCGTGCGCTGCGATAGCCTAACCTGGTTTCCCGGGGGAAGCCTCACGAAAGCGATCGGGAAGCTGGAGGGGGTCGGGAATGTTGCCTTTCTCGCTGGTTCAAACTTCGCACTCTACGGCTCCCGATTCACAGCGGATACACTGTTACAGACACTTAAGATCTTGCCATGAAAAAACGTACTCTTGCCTTGCTGCTTCTCACTCTGCCTTTGCTTCTCACTCTGCCGCTGGCGGTTGCCGCCCAGAAAACCACGGATACTTCTGCGAAAGCGAATATCTCGCGCATTGGCGAGTTTATACTCGATTGGAAAGAGGGGGTCATTGAGATTGTCGGCCCCACCCCGAGCGGGAAACTTACCGCGACTCTGACAGGCGGCACTTCTCCCGTTTCGCTGGTTGCGCGGGAGAATGGCG
Organism: Armatimonas sp.; assembly: GCF_043757465.1. Lineage (GTDB taxonomy): Bacteria > Armatimonadota > Armatimonadia > Armatimonadales > Armatimonadaceae > Armatimonas. The sequence continues at coordinate 46,921 of NZ_JAYVPL010000166.1, read as the reverse complement.
GTGAGGTTCTCAAAAAGACAAGTCTGAAATCACGACGTCGGGAGCTCAGTGGGCAAAAAATTGTTGTCGGAGCCGTTAACGTAGGAGTCAAGGGCAAGAAGCCCTTGGTGACAGGGGCGACCCTGGCTCGCAATGTGACTATTATTGTGGAGCAGATCAGCCTGGCGGATGAAAAGACCAGCATTAAGGTGCGTTGCGATAATGCAAGCTACAAGGCGGGGGCCAAGCTAGGCACGGGGCGAATTGACTTCTCCGGCAATGCCCGCATCTGGTACTACGGCGGTCTGGAGCTAGAGACGACGATGCAGAGTGGGTGGATTGATCTGGGCGATCCCGATGATGCCGAAAACAAGCCCCCCACGCTGAACCTCAGTGGAGGCAGCACAACCGGGACACCGGGTAAGGGCAAGGGATGAGCGCCGTGACACGTCGGATTGAGGTGACAGAGCTTACTAAGGTCTACCGAAAGCGCCGTGTGGTGGACGGGGTCTCGCTAAATTTTGAGCAAGGTGAGATTGTCGGGCTACTCGGCCCAAACGGCGCGGGTAAGTCCACGACATTTTATATGATTGTCGGGCTGATCCGGCCCGATACGGGCAAAGTGATACTGGATGGAAAAGACGTGACGAAGATGCCGATGTACCAGCGGGCCCGTCACGGGATCGGCTATCTGGCGCAGGAGGCCAGTGTTTTTCGCAAGCTCACGGTGCGTGAGAACGTGATGCTGGTGCTGGAGATGACCGGCTTCCCTCGCAAGGACCGCAAGGCGCGTGCGGAGCAGCTCATGGAGGATCTTAAAGTGACTCACCGTGCCACGGCGCGTGGTGCCGAGCTCTCAGGCGGTGAGCGGCGGCGCGTCGAGATCGCTCGGGCCCTGGCCGCGAACCCGTCGTTTTTGCTGCTCGATGAGCCCTTCGCCGGAATTGATCCGAAGGCTATTGAAGACATTCAGGAGATGGTTCAGCAGCTAAAAACACACGGCTACGGTGTCCTTATCACCGACCACAACGCTGCCGCTACTCTGAACCTCACGGATCGGACGTACGTGATCGTGGATGGCAAAGTGGTCTTTGAGGGCACGCGCGATGCCGTGGCGGAGAACGAGGATGTTCGCCGGTTCTACCTCGGGGAGAACTTCAAGCTGTGACTCGCACAGATCGAGTCGTGCTAATGGAGATTGTTGGGCCGTTCTTCGGCTCGGTGATGCTCTTTACGAGCTTGTTTCTGGCCGCCGGGGAGCTACAGAAGCTGGCAGAGTTCTCGCAAAAAGGTGTCTCGCCGACCTACTTGGCGATCATGGTGCTCTTCACTTTGCCCTATGTCCTGGCCTACACCATTCCCATGGCGATGCTGCTCGCAACCCTGATGGGCTTTGGGCGGCTCTCGGGCGACTCGGAGATTGTGGCGCTCTTTGCCTCTGGGACGAGTTTTCCGCGCATCATGGCTCCAGTGATTGTCTTCGCGTTGGCGGTCGCCCTGCCCATTATCGCCGTCAACCAGAGCCTGATCCCCGCCGCGAACCAGAAGCGTGAGCAGATGGCGCGGGAGATTCGCCAGCGTGGCTCCACCGCTGCGACGACAACCGATGCCTTTACGCTGGTGGTGAAAGTGAGCGACGATCAGCAGTATGTGGTTCATGCGGCAGGAGGGGTGCGCTTCGGCGCAGGGGGGACGGCCTCTCTGGATCGGGTCGGCATTCTTATTTATGACGAAGGCTTACCCACGGCGGCTGTGGGAGCGCGGCGGGCGGACTGGAAGATAGGGACACGCTCGTGGGTACTGACCGAGGATAAGAAAGGCGAGCTGTGGATTGCGGATAAGAGCACACTTCAGGTAATGACGAGCGACAGTGTCAAGCTGCGCGAGGTGGAACTGGGCGCTCCTAAGGACCTGGAGAGCCTGGAGGGCCGGGTCACGGAGCTCTCGACGGAACTGCTCGCACAGCGGGCACGCCTGCGCCACGCGGAAGGGGACCATGCGGTGGCGCGTGAGGCAGAGATCGAAGCACAGGGGCGTGTCTCGTTTCCGCTAGCGGCGCTCGTCTTTGCCATGGTCGGGGCACCGCTAGGAGTCCAGCGAACCCGCTCGGGCAAGGGGCTTGGTTTTGGTCTCTCGGTGCTGGTGACTTTTGTTTATTGGACGACGGTGCAGATCTTCCAGGCGATCGGTAAAGGCGGGGGGCTTCCTGCGCTGGCAGCCTGTCAGATTCCCAATGGGGTAGGAATCGGGCTGGGAATCTGGCTGATCTGGCGGGTTGCGCAGAAGGGCGCGGTAAACTAGAAATATCGTGAACACGACACTGCTCTTTTTTGCTCTCCTGGTACCAGTCTCAGGCTTTATTGCCTGGGCAGGGGACAAGATCGGCCACGTGATCGGTAAACGTCGCCACTCCCTTTTCGGGCTGCGACCCCGGCATACCGCAACACTCATCACCATTCTCTCCGGGGTCGGCATCACCGCTGCCTCTTTTGGGGCGATGTTTTTCTCATCGGAGAGCTTTCGCGATGTGGTGCAGCGTGGCAGCCAGCTCCGTCGTGAGAACGAGCAGCTCAGTGAGCAGATTCGCCAGAGTGGCCAGCGTGTTCGTCTGCTGCAGAGCGATGCCACACAGGCCGATCAGGAGCGCCAGAAAGCTGAGAAGGCACGCGATGAGGCGGCCCAGCGGCGCACCGAAACGGAAGGGAAGTTCGTCACCGCCACGAAGACACTTGCTCAGGCCGAGGCTGCCCTCACCGCTGAGAAAGGCCACCTGGGGCGAACACAGGGCTCACTCGAAGCGGCGCAGCGGCAGGTGACTCTGGCACGCAATGCAATGACAGAAGCCCGGCTCCGTCGTGAGCGCGCAGAAGCGGCGGCAAAGCTCGTCGAAGGTCGGCTGGCAGCGGCGCGGGGAGAAGCCAAGAGAGCCCAGACCCTCGCCGAGCGTGCGACAAGTGATTTCAATCTGGTGGTGCAGGAACAAAAACGGCGACTTGAGGGGCAAAAAGGTGAGCTGGACAAGCTCAGTGGGCGAGTGGCCGAGCAGACACAGCGGCTGAGTGAGCAGCAGCGGACACTGGATATCCAGGTTGGACAGGCCGCGCTTCAAAAACAAGAAGTGGCGCGTCTGGCAGCAGAACTAGAGCAATTGGAGAAGCAGCGCAAGGAGCTGGAGAAGCGTCGTGACGAAGCACAGGAGTCCATCAATGACGTGTTCAAAGTCACGGTCGCTCTTCGCAATGGGCAGATTAGCTACCGGGTGGGCGAGGAAGTGGTTCGTCTTTCCGTGGCGACCGGAAATGAGTGGAAGGTTCACAATATTTTAGAGGGCTTGCTGACCACCGCTTCCCGTCAGGCGGAGCGTCGTGGCGCACGAACCGCACCCGGCGCGATCCGCTCGGTATGGATTCCAGATCGCCGTATCGCCGATGATAGTGGCAAGCTCCAGACCATGGACGAGGTTTCCGCGATCCATACCGCCGCCCTAAATATCAGCAAGTCCAAAGAGGAAGTGGTGGTGGTAGTGACGGCGCTGGGCAATGCCGTGGTGGGGGAGCCGGTGCCCGTGGACATCCGCACCTGGCGCAACCCGCTGATCCTGACCGCCGGGCAGTCGCTTGGAGAGCTCACTCTGGATGGGAACAGGCCTGGGGCGGAGATTGCAGATCGGCTCTATAACTTCCTGCGCGGCGAAGTGCGTAAGAAACTCCTCGACGCGGGGACGATTCCCATTGGGGAGCTGGGCCAGCAGAGTGTGGGGGAGACCAGCATGGACACCTTGCTCAAGGCGCTCGACTCCGTGCGGGCGATCCATGCCCGTGCTCGGGTGACGGTTCGTGCCGCCAAAGACCTGCGCGCCGCCGATCCCGTGGCGCTTGAGTTTGAGGTCAAGCCCATGGAACCTCCGATTGTCACGATTCCTCCGGGCCTCCGGTGAGCAAGATAAAGATAAGAGTGCTGGCAATAGACCCAGGAAGTGCCAAGTGCGGTGTGGCCGTGGTCGAGCCAGGCCGAACGCTTCATCAGGAAATCACTCTCACCGACAAGCTTCTTACCCGCGTTTCTGAACTCCGCATCCAGTTTTCTCCTACTCATATTGTGCTTGGCGATGGAACCCAGAGCAAGCCTATTGCCGCCCTCCTCCCCGACGCCGTTCTGATCCCCGAAGCCTACACCAGCCAGCGCGCCCGCGAGCGCCTGCGCAAAAATCGCCCCTGGTGGCAGCGCTTTCTCCCGCTCCCGCAGCCCTACGACGATCTCGTGGCCGTGATCCTCGCCGAAGACTGGCTGGAGGCAAACGCTGGCTGAGGGGCGGTAGGGGTACAATGGCGGCTATGACACTTGAAGAGATTGTTGGTGGCTCTAAGTCAGGCTATTCGCTGGAGACGTTTCCTGAGTCGGCGTTGCTTTCGGTGCGGATGCGGCAGACGGAGAAAGGGGGGAAGGACTACCTGAACTGTCTGGTGCGCAAGAAGGAGGTGCAGGCAAAGCCCGAGGAGGTGATCCGGCAGCTCTGGTTGCAGTTATTGCTGACGGACTACGGCTACTCTGCGTCACGGATTACGGTGGAGTATCCGATTACGTTTGGGCGGGACTCGTCCAAGCGAGCCGATATTGTGATCTTTGACAAAGACCGTCCGACCGTGCCGTATATCATTATCGAAGTAAAGCAGCCCACGGCGCGGGGTGGGAAAGATCAGCTCAAGTCCTACGGTCATGCAACGGGCGCACCGCTGGCGCTCTGGAGCAACGGACTGCAAACGGTGTCGTGGCACCGGAAGAACCCGAACTACTTTGTGGAGATTCCTGATCTGCCGACGGCAACCCAGACCATTGATGATGTGGCGGGCCAGCCTTGGACAATGGATGATCTTGTCAAGTTTGAGCAGCAGCGGGAGAGAGAGGGCGATAGCGCCCGGTCGCTGAAGCAGTTGATTCTGGACATGGAGGACGAGGTTCTCGCCAATGCGGGCGTGGACGTGTTTGAGGAAGTGTTCAAGCTGGTGTTTACGAAGCTCTACGATGAGATGTCGTGCCACCGGAAGAAATATAAGCATCTGCGGTTTCGCAATGTCAATACGGCGGCGCAGGTGAAGGAGTCGGTGCAGAAGCTTTTTGATGATGCCAAGCAGGAGTGGGAGGGGGTCTTTCTCAAGGATGAGCGGATTCGTCTAACGCCGGATCACTTGCAGGTGTGCGTGGGGTCGCTGGAGGAGTACAAGCTCTTTAATAGCAACCTGGACATCGTGGATGAGGCGTTTGAGTACTTGGTCAATAAGTCCAGCAAGGGAGAAAAGGGGCAGTATTTCACGCCGCGCTGGGTGATTGATATGTGCGTCAAGATGCTTAACCCGCAGGAAGAAGAGACGCTGATTGACACGGCCTGCGGCTCGGCGGGCTTTACCGTGCACGGCATTTTCCATGTGTGGCAGGACATTCTCAAGGATGAGGGGCTGGCGCAGTCGCATTTGTTCACGATGGACGACAAGCCGTACCGGTGTATCAACTATGTGCGCGAGAAAGTCTTTGCGATTGACTTTGACGAAAAAAGCGTGCGGGTGGCGCGGTGTTTGAACCTAATCGCCGGGGACGGGCAGACCAATGTGTTGCACCTGAATACTCTGGACTATACGCACTGGGATGAGGCCGTCAAGGAGCAGGAGTGGCAGGATACCTATGGGATTGGTTGGAAAAAGCTTCGCAAACTGATGGCAGGCAAGGCGGGGGACTACCGCAACTTTCAGTTCGATGTGCTGATGGCAAATCCGCCGTTCGCGGGGGACATCAAGCAGAGTGATATGCTCTCGCCCTACGAGCTGGGGCATAAAGAGAACGGGAAGGCGGAGTCGGCGGTCGGGCGGGACTTGCTCTTTATCGAGCGGAACCTGGACTTTCTGAAACCGGGCGGGCGTATGGCGGTTGTCTTGCCGCAGGGGCGCTTTAACAATGCCACGGACAAGCGGGTGCGGGAGTATATCGCTCAGCACTGCCGGATTCTGGGGGTGGTGGGGCTGCATCCCAATACCTTCAAGCCGCATACGGGAACCAAGACCAGTGTGCTGTTGGTGCAGAAGTGGAACGACGATCCCAAGGCGGATAACTACTGCCCGAAGGTGGACGACTACAATATCTTCTTTGCCACGCAGCGGCTCGCGTCGAAGGACAACTCTGGGGATAAGATTCTGACCTACCAGAAGCGGGTGCGCTGGTCAGACCACACCGACCCTGCCAATGTGATTGTGGATGATCTGGGTTATCCGGCGTTCGTGGCAAAGTACGGCGACCCGGTTGAGGTTTCGGAGTACGTCGTCACTTCCCCGGAGGGAGTCGAGAAAGTCTGCTCGCTGGCGTGGATCAACGCGGAGTACGGCTCGCTGGCACAGCTAAAAGCGCTGGAGTTCTACAAAGTCGAGCCGCGCAAGACCGCGCTTCTGTACCAGCGTCCCGCCCGCGACAACCACGGCCACTGGGTCTGGCAGCACGATTTGTTCTCTACAGAGCTTACCGACGGCGAGCACACGCCGGAGGGAATCGCGGAGGCGTTTATTGAGTTCGCCAAGAAGGAAAGTCTAAGTTTTTTCTAGGAAGCCCCTTTGATAGCGCCAAATATGAGGCGCTTTTAGAGGGGCTAGAAGTTGCCATTATTCCTCGGAGTCAATTGAATGAGGAGTTTCGTTACGATGCTGAGTATTTCAAGAAACAGTATCTGAAAGAAGACTCTGCACTTAGTAAGTGGAAAACGGATGCCGTTGGAGCTTTTGCCTTTGTGACTGACGGGCCGCATGGTTATCATGTGGTGGACGAAGATTCGCCCGTCATTATGCTCACCGCCAAAAATGCACGTGGTTGGTTCTCCGAAGAAGATGGAGCAGAGCCGATTCACCAAAATACACACTTGGCAAATCAGCGATCATCTCTGAAAGAAAACGACATCATTCTTTCGACGCGTGGCACCGTTGGATTATGTGCACTCGTTACCTCTGAGGTTTTGCCTGCAAACATTGACCAAGACGTAGCGCGAATTGCGCCAAGTGAAGGTTCCCCCGTTTTACCTGAGTTCTTGTTGGCCTACCTGAATTCTACGTTTGGGCAAGATCACATAAAACGAAACTCCACCGGCATGGTTCAGCAAGGGCTATCCTTGAGCAAGGTTCGCCAGATTCCCATTCCACAGATAGGCAAAGCTACACAGGAGGCGATTGCTTTCACTGTCCTGCTCGCACTCAAGTTACGGCGAGAGGTAAAAGCAAAACGTGAGAGCGCCGAACAAATCCTCCTGCAAGCGCTGGGGCTGGAGAACTGGTCGCCGCCGGAGCCGTTGAGCTACACGCGCAAATCGTCGGAGGTGTGGGAAGCGGGGCGGTTGGATTCTCAGTATTTCACGCCTGACGTTGACGCACTACGGGAGGAACTTTCGCAACGCTTCGTGTTGGTGGAGGTCGGGAAGCGCGTGACAAAGGGCGTGACGGTTCCCTACTACGAGGATGGCACCATTCCTATCATCCGGTCGGGAGACTTAGCCGACATTAGCGACGATGAGCGGTTCCAGCGTACCCATCCCACCGAAGCCGTGTTTGAGTTAAAGCGTGGCGATGTGCTGATTTCCTCCATTGGCTTTGGCTCTATCGGTAAGGTGCAGGTATTCGACAAGCCGGGGAAATACGGCACTGTTAGTGAAGTTTCCGTAATCCGTCAGGAGGAGTTCAACCCGTACTATCTGACTCTCTTCCTACGCTCCAAAGCAGGGCAGATGCAGATTGAAAAGTACATCACAGGAGCGACGGGACAGCTTCACCTTTACCCACGCGATATTACTAAAATCTTCATTCCGGTGTTGCCACCGGACGAGCAGAAAGCCTTTGAGACGCTGGCACTCTCAGCCGGAACAGCACGGCGTACGGCGGCGGAGCTTTTGGAGCGTGCCAAGCGCGCGGTGGAGATCGCAATCGAGCAGTCCGAAGAGGCGGCGCTGGAGTATCTGCATCGTCCCTAGCCCCTCTTCCCAGTGAGGCACGAACGGCAGGGGAAGAGGGGAGCCGAGGCACGAGGCGGAGAGATGGCCGCGAAGCGGAGGAGATGGCCGGTTTACCCGCCCGTTTCCACGCGGCGATATAACAGAGAGACAGAAAGGACAGGAGGTTTTAGAGAAATGAGCACGATTACATTAGCGGTTCCCCCCGATGTGGCGGCACGGTTAGAGTCCGACAGCGCCGCACGGGAGCGGCTGGAGGCAATGGCGGTCGCGATGTTTGGGGCGCTCAAGCCACGCGAAAAAGAGGACGAGTTTAGACTGAGTCCCGAAGACATGGAAGCTCTGCGGCGTGGGGCGGAAGACAGCGACGCAGGACGGGTGAGTGAGGGAGCGGAGGTAATGGCTCGCCTGAAAAAGAAGGTTGGCCTGTGATCCTTACTCTCAATGTGGAGTATGCCCAGCAGGCGGAGCGTGATCTGGAGAGGATAACGGATCGCCTGCTAGAAACCTCGGAGGCGGCAGGACAGCGCTTTACGCTCGCGCTTGAAGCAACACTTCAGGAACTATGCCGGAGCATTCCCGAGAAGATTGCCCAGGGCTACCCGCCTCAAATCAATGATGATGCCTCGCTAGGTCTCTCACGACCAACCTACCGAAACCGCTTTGAAACGTCCCCCAAACGTGCTCGACGCTCTTCCGTAGGAGTATGGTATGTCTTCTACTGGCTCATTGATGGCGATGGTGATCGAGTGCCCGAGACGCTGCGCGTTCTTTCGATTCGGCATGGAAGCGCACCACCACTATGGAACGAACCACGGGATTAATAGGAACTTTTGGAGCGTGCCAAGCGCGCGGTGGAGATCGCAATCGAGCAGTCCGAAGAGGCGGCGCTGGAGTATCTGGCGGGGTAGTGCATGATGGTGAAGAGGGCGCTTTAGCCTCCTTGCCGCAACAGCGGGCCGGTTTACCCGCCCATCTGCAAACGCCGCCCGAACACAAACGCCCGACCGGATACGCCCGTTTCCACGCGGCGATATAACAGAGAGAAAGGACAGGAGGTTTTAGAGAAATGCCACAGACATTGGAAGAGCGCGTGACGCTTTTAGAGCGAGAGATGGTACAGGTTAAGGCGAAGACCAAAATCAAAGATACACGGCCCTGGTGGGAGCGGCGCTTTGGAGCCTTCAAAGATGATCCCCTCTACGACGAAGCCGTAAAAGCCGGAGAGGAATACCGTAAGGCGCAGGTGCCGGACTACATGATGGAGGAACCCACTCCCGATGTACCTGCTTGACACAGGCCATATCAGCCTGATTGACCGAGGCGGTGACGAAGGCCAGAGGATCCTACGACGGCTTGCGGGTCTTCCCGAAGAAGACGTTGCTATCTCGGTTGTCAGCTACGAAGAACAAACGCGAGGTCTACTGGCACAAGTTGCCCGAATCCGTGCCGTTGATCTACAAGTTCCCTGGTACGAGCGGATGGAACGGCTTCTCAGCTTTTATAGTTCGATGCCCCTGGTTTCTTTCGATGCAGTGGTGGTGAACCAGTTCCAGGAGCTTTGGGTACAGCGAATCCGTATCGGGACGATGGACTTGAAGATTGCCGCCACCGCACTTGCCCAGAATGCCACTTTGATTACCCGCAACACACAAGATTTTGCCAAAGTTCCCGGCCTACGGCTGGAGGACTGGAGTATCGAGTAGCACAAGGGGCAAGTGATCCGGCAGGAAAAAACTCGTACTTTGCCGAACGTTCCCTCATGAAACGAATGCTTATTCTCGCAGCCAGTGTCGCGCTTGCCGCTGCTGCCCACGCCGATGTTAAGTTGCCCGCGATTCTCAATGAGGGCATGGTGCTCCAGCGGAGCGCTCCCCTGAAGTTCTGGGGCTGGGCCGATGAGGGCGAGCAAGTGAGCGTGGAGTTCCTCGGGCAGAAGAAAACGACGACGGCTAAAAATGGGAAGTGGGAAGTGACTCTCAAGGGGACTCGCACCGCTGGTGGCCCGTTTCCTTTGAGCATCTCGGGGAAGAATCGGATTGAGTTCAAGGATATTCTGGTGGGCGAGGTCTGGGTGTGCTCGGGGCAGAGCAACATGGAGCTGACCCTCAAGACCTCGTTCCAGTCCGAGGGGGATATCGCCAAGTCCGCCAGTCCCACGGTTCGCCTGTTCATGGTCAAGAACACACGCTCCGATAGCCCCAAGCAGGATGTCGAGGTGCAGCAACCCTGGAGCGCGGCGGCTCCGGAGAGTGTGCCAGGCTTCTCCGCCGTGGGCTACTACTTCGGGCGGATGCTGAGCGAGAAGCTAGGGGTTCCGATTGGCCTGATCTCGTCGGACTGGGGGGGGACTCCTGCGGAGGCTTGGACACCCGAGGAGAAGCTGGCGAGCACGCCAAGCCTCAAGACGATTGTGGAGAACTACCCGGTGGCGCGTGCCCGCTACGATGAGCAGCGCAAGAAGTGGGAGACCGACTCCACGCAGGCACGCCTGGAAGGCAAGACCCCTCCCGCTGCGCCCCGCGCCCCGTGGCGCTACGCCGAGCTCTACAACGCCATGATCGCACCGATCACAAACTACGGGATTCGCGGCGCGATCTGGTACCAGGGCGAGGCTAACGCTAGCCGCGCAATGCAGTACCGCGAGCTCTTCCCCGCCATGATCGAGAGCTGGCGCTCTGTCTGGGATAAGAAAGACATGCCGTTTTATCTGGTGCAGCTAGCGCCGTTTCAGGCTAGCGGCTCACAGAAGACCGAGTACGCCGAGCTACGGGAAGCGCAGATGCTGGCGACTCAGAAACTCAAAAATGTAGGGATGGCGGTCATTACTGATGTGGGTGAGGAGAAAGACATCCACCCCAAGAAAAAACAGCCCGTTGGGGAGCGGCTTGCGCTGCTTGCGCGGCGAGATATTTATCGAGAGAAGAGCCTCGTGGCGCAGGGGCCGAGCTTTAAGCGCGTCCGCTTCGAGGGCGAGAAGGCTATAGTGAGCTTTGACAATACCGGCGGTGGCCTGCTGGCCTCCCCAACGGACTCGCTGGGAGGCTCTATCGAAAACGGCAAGGTAGTGGGCTTTGCGCTCGCGGGTACGGATGGCGTTTTCTACCCCGCCACTGCCGTGATCGAGGGCGGCGATAAGGTGGTGGCCACGTGCGCCCAAGTGACTGCACCCAAGGCCGTTCGCTACGCCTTTATCAACTTTCCTATCACCAATCTTTGGAATAAAGAGGGCCTGCCCGCGGGGCCGTTTCGCTCGGATATGCCAAAATGACACGCCATCAGGGTCTTGTGCCGCCGCCGCTTAATGCGTTCCTGGAGACGGAAGCGTAGCGTGCTCGGCTTAGGCGCGTGCCTTCCGGCTGAGCTGACTGCTTTCGATTCCCGGCGATTTTTCCATTTTCTCCATTTCTAGGTTCTCACGGTACTGTTGACGCGCCTTGGCAAAGAGCGTATGCTCCTCAGGAGAGACAGGCTGTGTTGGTAGGGAGCGCGGTAGGGTAAGGAGGAGCTGCTCATTGCTTTTGTGAAAAACAAAGGGGCGAAAGTACCCCGTGAGCTCCGTGACCCAGCGCAGATCAACCGAGAGAACCACTCTTAGGGTTTTGGGAGGGGGCGCGTTTTGGGGCAGGGGTGTCTCCCGAAGGAGGAGGTACTCCGTTGCCGAATCCTCTGGTGTAAGGGGCAGGTACTTGATATAGATTGCCCCGTGCTCATCACGGACGCGCCTCATTGCGAGAGGTGGTGCCCCTCCCATACCGCCTCCGCCCCTACCCACTCCTCCGTCGGGCCGCACCAGACGTGTGCTGTCGGGGCCAAGCAAAGGGAGAGGTATGGGGCGCAAGGCGAGGGGGATTGCATACTCGTTTTTACGAAGCATAAAGGGGAGGTTCTTGGGAGCACCAGGCTGACCGGGTTGGAGTGCAATGCGGATCCGGAGGTTGCCTTCAGTATCTTGGGAGAGCACCTGCCCCTGAACCATGAACCCATGGCCTGAAGCGAAATTCTCCTGAGGGGGAACGGTCTGTAGTGGCTTCGCGAGATCGAGGGAGTATCCGGAAAAACGAGGGAGAGCCTGGATTTCCTTGGGGATCGGAAGGTTGTAGTGGGCGGTTAGCTCCGCCTCGCCTTGCGTCTTTTTACCTTCCGTCTTTTCCGTGGTGGAAATCCGGTAGTGCAGGGGAAGCCCTGTCGCCGGATCGTCTTCGCCCTCGCCCCAGTGCTGGAGCAGAAGGAGGCGGTTGTTGGGCAGAGCGGGCAAGTTTTTCACGAGTATCTGCGCGTAGCCGGGAAGGGGTGGCGTCAATAAGCTCTCTTTTTCGTCTTGGACGAGCCGCAGGCTCTCTCCAATGCGCTCGTAGCAAAACAGGGGCTGGCTCTGACCCCAGATCTCCCAAGCGACTTGCTTACCGGCAATCTTGCGCCACCCTGTCAGATGCCAGGTCTGAGGCGCGATAAATTTGTGGCGGAGCGGCGGGGATGGTGTCGGCTTGGTGAGCCTAAGGACGAGTGCGAGTCCTAAAAAACTTAGGAGACAGACTGAAAAAAAACGCAATTTTGACATGGGATATTCCACAGAGCGGGGGATACCGTCTCTGGAAGCATTATAACAGCAGGCCCATGGAAAAAGAATTCTCTTGTGGGAGCAGCCTTGCCTGCCGAATCAAGAGTAGCGTATCTATATTTTTACCAGGATGGCAGGATGAAACTGAATACATTGGTTGTGGATGACTCACGTGTGATGCGTAGCGTCGTTATGCAGGCTCTCGCAAAATCCGGCATTGCGGAGTTCCAGTTTTTTGAGTCCGATGATGGCGAAGATGCCCTGGAGACTGTGGTGTTTCAGAGTGTGGATATCGCTTTTGTGGACTGGAACATGCCCCGGATGACGGGCATTGAGTTTGTCACAAAAGTACGCGCCCGAGAGAAGACCTATCATATTCCTATCATCATGGTGACCAGTGAGCGCGTTGTGGGGAAAGTCCAGGAGGCGCTGGATCACGCGGGCGCAGACGCCTACATCACCAAGCCCTTCACCCATGTCGATCTGCTTCGGCAAGTGGAGCCCCTCATGGAGAGAATTCGTACACGGCATGTACCGCAAGCGGCAGGGGCGAAGAGTAGTGGCTTTTTCAGCAAGCTTAGGGGGGGATAGTTCCATGACCAATTTTCAGAGCACCACCCCACCCGCTTCCCACCTCAAGCCCTTACTGCCCCGCATCGAGCCCTTACTGGTTGATATCGTGCAAGCGGCTGTGTCCCAGACGGTGGCGATGTTCGTGGGGACAGAGCCCAAGTGCCTGCACGTCGAAGAGGCGGTACGGATCTATGATGGTATCTGTGGGACTATCTCGTTTGTCGGGGATCGGAGCTACTCCATTACGATGTGTTGCTCCCGTGAGTCTGCCGTTGAGCTGGCGCTCGCGATGGCGGGCTTCGAGATTGACTACGACAGTGCGGATATGGGCGATGCAATCGGTGAGGTGGCCAATATCATTGCGGGCAATATTGTTGCCCGGATGGAGGATCAGGAGCTGGCGGTTGCAATGTCGTTGCCCACTGTTTTCCGAGGCCATGATGTCGAGAGAATACTGCCTCACAACATGGTCTCTTGGTGTAGCATCTTTGAGCTGACCGGTAGTGTGTTCTGGGTAGATGTGATTGCCGGGCGGACAGCGCTGATGCAGCCTACCCAGGAGATTTGCGCTATATGTGGACGATAGACGAAGAAACCCCGAAAACGCTCCGTAGTTTAGGGATGCGCTTGGCAACTCTAAAAGTGGAGAACACCGACGAGCTGGCGAGGATCGGGGCCGAGCTTGAGGCGGTTCTGACGGGCTTACCGGAGGAGCTAATTCGCCCAAGTGCACTGCTTATCCTCTGTTTGGAGATACTGCAAGAGCTCTACCTGGGCAATATCGGCGACTCTGTGTCAGGCATCCAGACGACCCGAGATGCGGTGGGAGTCCTGGAGCGCTACTTCCGTTCCGGTAAGTACGCTAGCCTTGATCCTCTGGATCGTATTGAAGGGGAACTCCAGCAGATACTGGCGCGCCTGCGCCCTGTGAATGACGACGAGCTTTCGAGAAGCTTGCTGATAGATGAGGAGGGGATTGTTCAGGAGTTTCTTGTGGAGAGCTACGAGAACCTAGATCTTCTGGACTTGGACTTGCTCGCGCTGGAGAAAGACCCGCAGGATCATGAGACGATCTCTAGTATCTTCCGCACCATTCACACGATCAAGGGAACCTGTGGGTTTCTGGGCTTCTCGCGCCTGGAGTCGCTGAGCCATGCGGGGGAGAGCTTGCTGAGCCTCCTGCGCACCGGGGATCTCCGCCTTAGCCCCGCGATCACCGATGCACTACTGGCCATGGTGGATGCCATCCGCCAGATATTGGGCAGTATCGAAATCACGCATTCCGAGGGCACTGTGGACTGCATGTCGCTCATTCAGACCCTCACGCGTCTTCAAGACAGTGAAGCTACTCGTGCGCTAGTGGCTAGGGAGGCAGTCTCGCGGGAGCCCCAGAGCGGTTCCAGAATCGTGGTGGCTGCTCAGGCGGAATATGTCCCGATTCATGGTCGCCTGGGAGATGTGCTCATCAGTCAGGGCTACATCCAGATAGGGGATCTGACCCGGGTACTCCGGGAGCAGGAATCGGGCGATCAGCGCCGCCTGGGAGAGATCCTGATCACCAGGGGGCTTGTCACCAGTGACATTGTCGAGCGCGCGCTGCATAGTATTGACAGTGCGTCGGTTGGAGCACAGGGGGCCGTAGGTGAGGCGAGTATCCGTGTGGATGTTGGTCTGCTCGATAGCCTGATGCACTTGGTCGGGGAACTGGTGCTCACCCGTAACCAGATTGTCCAGTTGCTTCAGGGGCAGGGTAGCTCTCTCGACACGGCGCTTGCGGCCACTGCACAGCGGCTCAATCTGATCACCTCCGAGCTGCAAGAAGGCGTGATGAGGACCCGGATGCAGCCTATTGGCAATGTCTGGAATAAGTTTCCGCGTATCGTGCGGGATCTGGCTCATACCTGCGGCAAGCAAGTTCGCCTGGAGATGGAAGGCCGCGAGACCGATCTGGACAAGACCTTCATTGAAGCGGTCAAAGACCCGCTCACACACTTAGTCCGTAACGCGATAGACCACGGGATCGAGTACCCTGAAGTGCGTGTCGCTTTGGGTAAGTCCGCCGAGGGGCTACTGTTGCTGCGCGCTTACCACGAAGATGGTCAGGTCAATATCGAGATCACCGACGATGGCGGCGGAATTGACTCAGGCCGCATCAAGGCAAAGGCGATTGAGCGCGGCTTTATTACGTCGGAGCATGCCGCCCAGATGAGCGAGTGGGAGCTACTCCAGCTTATCCTCTTACCCGGATTCTCCACGGCAGCGACAGTGACCAATGTCTCGGGGCGTGGTGTGGGGATGGATATTGTCAAGACCAATATTGAGAAGATTGGGGGCACGATTGATATCCAGAGCCAAATAAAGGAAGGGACGACCATCAAGATCAAGATTCCTCTTACTCTAGTGATTGTTCCTGACCGTTCTGGGTGCAGGCTGCCAACTCAAAAGTGTGTCGCTGGTCGCTACTAATGTGACCCCACGTGAGTGGATGAAGGCCAAGCTCACAGCGATCATGGCGGCATCTCTCAGGCAAACTTGCTGGCAAACGGGTGGGGTTGGCGATAGGATGAAGGCCCATGTCCGACTCTCCCCAGTCTTCTCCCACGCCTAAATCCATTGATGTTGCCGATCTCGCCGCCGGGCTGAACGAGCAGCAGTACGAGGCGTTTGCTCATACCCACGGGGCGGCCCTGGTGCTGGCAGGGGCCGGTTCAGGCAAGACCACGGTGCTCATTCGGCGCATTGCACGCCTCATCGCGGAAGGGGTGCCACCGGAGCGTATTCTGGTCACGACATTTACCCGCCGCGCCGCCGACGACATGGGCGAGCGCTTGGCTAAGCTTCTTGGGGAAGAGGCAATTGTGGGGCTGTGGATCGGAACCTTTCACTCCCATTGCCTGCGGATTTTAAAGAAAGAGTGGGCGGAGCGCTTCGGCAAAGAGGGCCGCTTCGATCTGGCCGACGAGTACTGGCAGAAGCGTGTCTGCCGTGCGATTCTGGGAAAGACCAGCAACTACAAGTCGCTGCCCCAGCCACCCTTTGGGCAGAATATGAAGCTCGATCCGAAGCTTGCCTTGCTGGCGATCTCGGCCTCCAAGAACTGCGGCCATAGCTGCGAGCTGGCCGAGACCGCCCTCGCTCAGCTCTACCCGGACTGGGAGCTGCCGCTGATTCAGAACGTCGCGAAGTTTTGGCGTTGCTACGAGAAGGCAAAAGAGAAAGAGCTGGACGTGCTCTCGAAAGTTCCTGCCAAGCGTCTGGACTTCGATGATCTGCTGCTCGAAGCGTTTTATCTCATCCGCGATGATGCCAAAGCCCGCGACGAGTACCAGAGCAAGTTTGACTTTCTCCTTGTGGACGAAACGCAGGACACCAGCGAGGTACAGTGGCAACTGGCACGGCTTCTGTCAAAAAAACACGGGAATCTCTTTATTGTGGGCGATGTGGGGCAGAGTATCTACGGCTTCCGTGGCTGCGATCCCAAGCGCACCGTGATGGGATTTCAGACCAGCTACCCCAACGGCCAGATCATCCGCTTGCCCGCCAACTACCGCTCGCAGGGCACGATTGTCACGGTCGCCAACGAGCTCATTGCCCATGCGGATCTCGATGATCGTTACCGTCTGCTGATGGAGCCCACTCAGCTCTCGGCACAAGAGCCCTGGCTCTCGCAGCACCTAGATGCCGAGGCCGAGGCGCTCTGGGTGGTGGAGCGTCTGCGGGAGCAGATGAGTAGTGATGGCACGATGGCGTTCCGGGACTTTGCCCTGCTCTACCGCACTAATGCCTACTCGCGCTGCTTTGAGGACGGGCTGATCAATGCGGGGATCCCGTATCAGATCACGGGGGGCACGAGCTTTTACAATCGCAAGGAAGTGAAGGACTTGCTTGCGTATCTTCAGCTCTCCGTGGACCCAAACTCTGAGGCGGGTACCGAGGCGTGTAAGCGTATCCTCAATATCGCCAGCACGAAGTTCGGACGGCCCACCCGCTCACTGGGGCTGGGCTTCATCAAGAAAGTGGAGGAGCTGGCGGAGAAACAGAAGTGCTCTTTCTATGAGATGCTCAAAAAAGGTGTCTTCACCACCCAACAAGAAGTGGCGATTTTAGACTTTCGCAAGCAGATTAAAGAGATCCACGAGTCCGGTGAGACGGCCCAGACACGCCTCATGACCGCCCGGCTCTCCGGCTACGACGACTATATCGTGAACGAGGATGGTGACAGCGAGGACGAAGGCGAGGGCTCCAGCCGTTTAGACAACCTCGATGAGCTTCTGACGGCCAGCAAGCGCTTCTTTGCGCCCGAGGGAATGCTGACCTTTGTGGGCGGGCAGATCCGCAAGGCCAAAGATGCGGGTAAGGGCCAGGATGCGGTGAATCTCATGACGGTGCATAAGTCCAAGGGCCTGGAGTGGCGCTGCGTCTTCGTGGTTGGTTTTGCCATGAACCTGCTCCCACACCACCGCAGTCTGCGCTACGTAGACGGCGAGCTGCTCCTAGATAGCCTCGAAGAGGAGCGGCGCATTGCTTATGTCGCCATCACCCGTGCCAAAGATCAGTTCGCTCTGTCTTGGCCGCAGTACCACAACGCCAAGGCCCTCGGCCCCTCGCCCTTTCTCATTGAGATGCCCACGCTCGCGCCCTTAGTGGACGATGCCCTGCGCTCGCAACACAAAGACGACGACGACTCCCAAGCCCTCGCCGACGAAGAGTATGAGGAGTAGGCACGCTACAGCCGCCAGATGTTGATCTGGGTGTCTCGATAGTTGACTTATAGTTGTTTTCAAACTATAGTCCTTAAACATTGGCACCATTCTTGCAGGGGCTTGCTCTGGGGATTGACTTTAATCTGTTAAGGTCTCCTAGACTAATCTCCTAAAACAAGCGAGTGGGCATCATGAGACTTTATCTTTTTTCTTCTCGGTGGAAGACTATACTTATGGCTGGGGGGCTTCTTCTCACTGCGAGCGCTCACGCGCAGGATCCGCAGAGTGCGCTTCAAGAACGAGCCTTCGCCGATGTCTCAGGGCTGAGCCTGCCATACCGACTTTTTGTGCCGGAGAACTACGACCCTAACGAAAAATACCCCCTAGTGCTCTATCTCCACGGGAGCGGTGAGCGTGGGACGGATAACCGTCTGCCGCTAGACATTGGACAGTTTGCCCAGACGTTTTACTCCTCTGAGGTTCAGGCGGCCCATCCGAGCTTCTTTCTGGTGCCCCAGTGCCCCTGGGAAGTAGTAGGTGGCGACCCTCGTGGAGAGTTCTGGGTCAATAACTTTGAGACCTATCCTGATGAGACGCCCCATCCGGGCTGGTCTTGGACTTCGTACAGCACCGCCGACTATCCTGTCTCCACCAGCCTCCAGGCGGTGACAAATCTGATTCCCTCGCTCTTGAGTGAGTTCTCCATTGATCCCTCGCGCCTCTACGCCACAGGCTGGTCCATGGGCGGCGATGGTACCTGGGATCTTCTGGCGCGCAACCCAGGGGTCTTTGCGGCCGGGGCACCCGTGGCAGGAATGGGAGACCCAACCCAGGCTACCAACCTAGCCAAAATCCCTCTATGGGTGTTTCATGGGGGCCAGGATACGGCTATCTATCCGGATGTGGCTCAATCCATAGTCACTGCGATACAGGCAGAGGGTGGCAATATCCGCTACACGGAGTATGCCGATGGTGGGCACTACATCGTGGCGGAAGAGGGGCGTGTCTATCAGGAGCCTGGTTTTATGGACTGGCTCTTCGCGCAGCAGCTACCCTCCTCTGGTGGGCACGTGCCTAATTCTGGCCCCTCAGGAAGTGTCCCTGAGCCGGGAACTATGGCGCTACTAGCGGTCGGAGGGGCGGCGCTTGTTAGAAAGTCGTGCCGAAGAGCGACGCGCCCGTGAGATCAGCGTCGGTGAGGATGGCGTTCTCGAAGGCCGCTCCTTCAAGGTCGCTGTTGGTGAACTTCACGCGGGAGCAGTTTGCATTTTCCAGATGGGCGTTGGAAAGATTCGCGCGGGTAAAGTCCGCATCGGTGAGGTTTGCGCCCTCGAAGTGCGCATCGCGGAGCTTGGCATCCACGGCTTTGAGGCCCGTGAGGTCGCGCCCCTGAAGCTCCACACCGCGCAGATCCAACCCCGAAAAGTCGCGTGTCGCAAGCGCTCGCTCCAGAGTTTTGGGGTTGGTGTTTGCGGCGATGTAGCGCTCCTCGCGCCAGGGATCGGCATGGTTATGGTAGCCGATCTCGTCTTCCCAGTAGCCGAGGCGATCTTCTGTGAGTAGCTCGATGCGCTCCAGCCACTTGACCGACTTATAGAAGTAGCGCTTTGGTGTGATCACGCGCACGGGCCCACCATGAACCTCTTCCAGTGGTGCTCCATCGGCGGTGAACGCGATCAAACAACCCAATTCTAGCGCCTCGGTCAGTACCAGCGATGTGCTATGTTCCCGATCTGAGCGGGCGACAAACGAGACGAACTTTGCATCGGGAAGTGGGCCGCCGCAGAGGGCAAGCAAGTCGGCTAGCAGAATCCCGGTAAACGTCACGCCCAGCTTGCTCCAGCGCGTGACGCAGTGAATATCGTGGGTCTGCGTGAGCTGTGGCAGGTTCAGAAGCTCCTCCTGCCCAAACGTCCGCCGCTCGGCCACCAACCCGTGGACCGTCACGCTCCACGGCGACAAGTCCACCACCCGTGGTGCTTTCTCTCCGACCACGGGCCACTTCCCTGGCGCAGCGAGTTTTTGATGAGGAGGCAAGTGCATGGAGAGATTGTACCTGGGGACGATGCCGAGATTTTTATTGACCGGCATCCGCGTAGATTTCTAGCACACGCGTAAAGATGGCATCGGAGTTTAGCCAGGCTATGTAGCGCAGATACGACGCGCGCTTTTTATCCCAAAAATGGTTCTGACCACCGTCTTCGTGGAGCGTGAGCAGGTTCTCCCGAGCGGCGTGTGTGTCCTGCAAGAGAATGCAAAGACGCTCGGTCAGATCGTCTAATAAGCCTCCCACACCACAGATTCGGTCGGCGATGTCCCCCTGCACTTCTTCGACAAAGGAGGTAATCACGGCATCAAGGTACTTCTGGAAAGCTTCTCGGCGTGGTATAGGCCAGTCCTGCCAGCGATCCTGAATTGCTTTCTGATAGGTAAGCTCGATGTGCAAAATGCTCTGCTCATGGTGGGTGAGCTCGATTAGACGCGGAAAAAAGTAGGCAAAGTCGGCCTCGTCTACCGTATTGAAGACGCTAAACGCATAGCTGGATAGCTCGTCGTCGGTGAGAGTACGCAGAGGCTTAGTAAGCAGTGGCGTGGTGTCGAGCTGCTTGAGGGGGCTATGGTAAATCTCCGTGGGCCGAGGGGCACTGGCAAAGGCGGCATAGAGCGTCTCAATGGCAAGGGAAACGGCGACGGTCATCTCGCCAAAACTATACCGCCTTTGGGGCAGGCGCGGTATCATTGGATGCAATGAAGCAATACCATGTTGCCTTGGCGGGCGCGACGGGCGCGGTCGGGGCGGAGTTTTTGAAACTGTTGGAGCAGCGGGACTTTCCGCTCGCCTCGCTGAGCCTGCTGGCGTCGGCGCGCTCGGCGGGCAAGACGATTACGTTTAAGGGGAAAGAGCTTCCCGTTACCGAGCTCACTGAGGATTCTTTTACGGGCTGCGATATCGCGTTTTTCTCGGCGGGTGGCGGGCGCTCGAAACAGTACGCCCAAGCGGCAGTTAAAGCTGGAGCCGTGGTGATTGATAACTCCTCGGCGTTTCGGATGGATCCCGACGTGCCGCTGATCGTCCCCGAGGTCAACCCCGACGATGTACTAGCGCACAAGGGCATTATCGCCAACCCGAACTGCTCGACCATTATTCTCCTCATGGCGCTCGCGCCGCTCCATCGGCTCTGGCCGGTGAAGCGCGTGGTTGTCAGCACCTACCAAGCCGCGTCGGGCGCGGGGGCGGCGGCGATGCGTGAGCTGGAGGTACAGGCGGGCGAGCTGCTGGCTGGGAAGCCCCCGACAAAAGAAATCTTTCCACACCAGGTGGCGTTTAACCTATTTAGCCACAATACCGCGATCAACGAGACGGGCTACAACGAGGAGGAGCTGAAGATGGTTAATGAGACCCGCAA
This sequence comes from Armatimonas sp., assembly GCF_043757465.1. Lineage (GTDB taxonomy): Bacteria > Armatimonadota > Armatimonadia > Armatimonadales > Armatimonadaceae > Armatimonas. The sequence goes on along the minus strand of NZ_JAYVPL010000166.1, from coordinate 25,726 downwards.
GATTCTCCACGAACCTAATCTCGCCGTCACCGCGACTTGTATCCGCGTCCCCGTGCTCCGGGCACACTCGGAGAGCGTCAATATTGAGTTTTTGGGTAAGCGCCCCACGGTAGACGAAGCCCGCGCGGCGCTGGCGGCGTTTCCGGGCGTGATTCTGGTAGACGATCGTGAGGGCAATAACTTCCCGATGCCTATAGATGCCACGGGCCGTGATGAGTGCTTGGTCGGGCGGATTCGTGAGGATCTGTCGCACCCTAAGGCGCTCGATCTCTTTGTGGCAGGCGACCAGATATTGAAAGGCGCGGCTCTCAACGGCTACCAAATCGCCGAGCTTTTGATCCAGCGAGGAGTTATTTAGATGCGTGGAATGCGGCCCCGGTGGGGGTATGTGGTGACGGCGATGGTGACACCTTTTCAGGTGCACGGTGCGATTGACTTTGTCGAGGCTGTGGCGCTGGCAAAGTGGCTCTTAGACAATGGCTCGGATGCGCTGGTGATCAATGGCACCACGGGCGAGTCGCCAACCACGAGCCGCGACGAAAAAGCAGCGCTGGTGAAGGCGGTTGTGGACGCGATAGGCTCCGATAGAGTGATCGCGGGTATCGGGGGGAATAATACGGCGGAGGTGATCGAGGCCGCGCACGATGCCAAAGCCGCCGGTGCCGGAGCGCTCTTGGCTGTGGTGCCCTACTACAACAAGCCGAGCCAGGAGGGGCTGTACCAGCACTTCAAGGCCGTTGCCAGCGCCACGGAGCTGCCCGTGATGCTCTACAATGTCCCTGGGCGCACGATCACCAACTTAGAACCCGCCACAGTGATTCGGCTCGCCACGGATTGCCCGACTATCGTGGCGATCAAAGAAGCGTCGGCGAATCTGCAGCAAGTGGGAGATATTCTGCTGAATACCCCGGAGAGCTTTGATGTCTACTCCGGCGATGATGGGACGGTTCTCTCGACGCTGGCACTGGGGGGGGCGGGCGTGGTGAGCGTGATCTCCCATGTGATTGGCCCGGAGCTTCAGGCGGTGCACCAGGCATGGTTTGCCGGCAATCAGGCTGAGGCGGCAGAACTCTTCCTCAAGACATTGCCCGTCGCGAAAGTGATGTTCTCGGTTCCCTCGCCCGCCCCGACCAAGTGCGCACTTCGGGCATTTGGCCTGAATGTCGGGAGAGTGCGCCTGCCACTCGTGGACTGTAATGAACACGAGACGGAGTCAATCCTGAGTGTCTTGCGGGAGCATGGGCTTTCCGTATGAGTCTGACGATTCACTCGCAGCTAATTGGGCAGCCACAGACCCGGACCGATAGCAAGGGCGAGTGGCGCACCGCGATCTATCGGATGGAGGTGAGCGGGCCGGTGACGCTGGGGCTACGTGGGCTTGAGGGCGATAAAGTGGCCGATACGAAGCACCATGGCTCGAAAGATCAGGCAGTCTGTGTGCATCCGCTGGCGCACTTTCACCACTGGAACAGCGTCTACGGCGTTGTGCTTGCGCCTGGAGCCGTCGGGGAGAACTGGACACTGACGGGCAGTGAGGCCGACGAAACTCTGGTCTGTATCGGGGATATTTATGCCATTGGGACGGCGCGGGTGCAGGTCTCACAGCCGCGCTTTCCGTGCAGCAAACAAGAGCGTAAGCTGGGGATCAAGGGCTTTCTCAAGTCAGTGATGGCGACGGGGAAGTCTGGCTGGTACTTGCGTGTTCTCACGCCTGGGGTTACTCAGGCAGGTGATCTGCTGACTCTGGAGAGCCGCCCGCAACAGGCAATGAGCGTGGACGATGCCAACCGAGGGCTGCTGGGTAAAGAGATCAATGTCGCTCTGATCGAGCGTCTGCTGGAGATACCGGAGCTGTCTGCCGTCTGGAAACGCGGCCTACGGCGACGATTGGGTAGTTTACAGGAGTAAGAAACGCATGACGACACGACGGCAACGGCGACGGATTAAGCTCTATGCTTGGGGAGCACTGTTATTTCTTTGCCTGGTGCTTGTACTGATTCCCGTTCAGAGTGGCATGGTGCGTAAGCTTCTTGTCGGGAGTGTCTTTGTCGCCTGGGCGGGTGGTTTATTTTTGTTCTGGAACTTGATTGTCGCGCGGGTTGTCTTTCTTCTCCCGCTTGCCGCTGCCGTCGGGCTGGCGCTGATGCCCTACCGAAATGCCGATGGGGTGCGGATGCAGACTACCTACACCACGGCGCTCAAGAGCTATGAGGGCGTCCCGTATATCTGGGGGGGCGAGAGCCGGTGGGGGATAGATTGCTCCGGCCTGATCCGTTGCGCCATGATAGACACGTGTTTCTCGGAGGGTTGGCGCACCAAAGACCTCGGGCTCCTGCGCTCTGGTGCCGCCCTCTGGTGGTACGACGCGTCGGCCAAGGAGATTGGGGAAGGCTACACGGGGCGCACCTACGTGACCAACGCCCGTACGACGCTCAATACGGCGGACTACACCAATCTCCACCCTGGCGACCTTGCCGTCACTGAGAGTGGGCAGCATATCTTAGCGTATCTGGGCGAGCAAACCTGGATCAACGCCGACCCCAAGGGCAAGTTTGCCGTCGTAAGCAAGACTGCCCCTGATGAAAAAGACGCCTGGTTCAGCACCCCTGTCAAGCTCGTTCGCTGGTATCGCCTTCAGTAAGCCAGTGTGCTTCGTCGGGCGTGAGTGTGAGCGATGCCGCCCCAAGAATCTCCCGAAGATGTGCCTCGTCGGTGGTGCCAAAGAGCGGGAGCGTCGGTAGGGGGAGGCTACGAAGCCAGGCCAACGCGATCTGTGTTGCTGTCGCGCCGTATTTTTCGGCCAATTGCTCTGCCCGCTCTTTTCTTGCCGCGTTCTCCGGCGTGTCGTAGAGCCGTGCGGGCTTTCCGGCAAAGTAGCCACCCGCCGTGGCGGAGTAGAACATCAGGGGCAGGCCAAAGGCAATTTCCGTTGGGGTGAGGTAGCGTGTGGTCGGGTCAGCGGTGATGGGCCACGAAGGAGTCGCAAGGCTGCCCTGAATCTGTGAGAGGGCAAAACCCTTCCTACCCTGTGCCGCAGCCACAGCATTGGCCTCCGCGATGCGCTCCACCGACCAATTGCTCACGCCAATCGCCCCGAGTCGGGCATCTTGCAGGGGCTCTAGAATCTCCACAACGGGCGTGATGCCATCGTCGCGGTGGAGGAGATAGATCGGAATGCGCTCCACTCCGAGGCGCTCGCAGCTTTCGGTGATATCTTGCTGGAGCACCTCGGGCGCGAGAAAGTGCGCAGGTCGCGGGTACTCGGTGCCAAACGCCGGGTGCCCGCCCTTGGTCACAATCACCGCCTTCTCTAAAACGCCGAGCTGCTTCAAGACGTGTCCTAGCTCCCGCTCGCTCGCCCCCACGCCACCGGGCTGCCAGCAGGCATAGACATGCGCCGTGTCAAAGACATTGCCGCCCGCCTCCAGATAGAGTGCGACATGACGGATTGCGGCATCACCCGTCAGCGCTGTACCCAGCGAGCCCGCACCGTAGCCCAGCGGAAATAAATGATCAAAGTTCATGGTCTTACCTTTTTGATGAACACTTCGACAGTAGCCCGATCAGGCAGTCCAGCGCGGTTGCCGTAGTGCTGGACGCGCAGCGCGACTGTTGCTTGGGCGAAGTTGGCAGCGGCATGTGGGGGCATTCCGGTGGCGTAGGCCCAGCAAAATGCGCCGTGGAAGACATCGCCCGCCCCGCAGGTGTCAACCACGTTTGGGATCGGGAAGGCGGGCAGAAAGACCGGCTCGGGCTGCTCGTGCGTGGCGAGCAGCACGCCTTTCTCTGCCAGCGTGACGCCTGCTACTTTGACACCTGCCGCAAGAAAACCGCGCACTTGCGCGGCGGGATCGCCCGTATGCTCTGGGAACGCCCCCGCGCCGCCGCCCTTGCTGGCAAGAAGGATGTCGCAGAGGGGGAAGAGCGCCTCACGGCCCGGGCGCATGGTTCCCAGATCAAACGAGACCTGGCCGCCTGCCGCTTTGACGAGCTGCGCGGCGTGGAGTGCGCCGCCCAGGTCGCGGCCATCGAGATGCAACAGGCTTGCCTGGCTGAGGAGGTCGTCGTGGGCGGGTGTGAAGGTCATGCAAGGCAGCTCCTCGGCGTAGTTTGCCAGAGTACGGGAGCCATCGTGCGCATCTAGGAGCACGAGAGAGCGGCTTGTCACGGTGCCCGACGCCCGCTGTAAGTCGGAGGAGACACCTTGTTCCTCCAGACTGCGTGCCAGATCATCTGCATCTCGGTCATCGCCGACCACGCCTAAGTGGACACAGGCCAGCCCGCCCAGCTTTGCCACGGTGGTGAGTGCCACGGGAACCGGCCCTCCCACTTGCTCGAAGTAGCGCGTTGCTCGCACTTTGGTGTCGGGCTTCCAGCGGGGAACGACGGCGACGAAGTCTTTATTGAGCAGCCCGAATCCAACAACCATGACTTTAGGGTACCCTTTTTAACGATGACCCTGCAGGATTTAATTGCCCGACAGCTTGCCCCGCTGCTGCCCCCCGCAGACCTGAGCTCCGGGCTTTTTAAGCCCGTGGGCTCAGTGCCCATTTTTCAGATCACGGTAGATCCGGCGAACCTGGATCTACTGGGAAAAGACCCACGCAAGGCCGTTCGAGCCCAGCTTCGCATTGGACAGCAGGAGTTTGCCGATGTCGGACTGCACCTCAAAGGTGCAGCGGGTTCCTGGCGCGACTGGAACGATAAGCCAGGCCTTACCCTGAATTTTGATAAGTTTGTGAAAGGCCAGCATCTCTTTGGGGTGGAGAAGATCCATCTCAATAATGGTGTCCAGGATGGCAGCTACTTGCACGAGCTACTCGCCAATGAGCTTGCGCTCGCCATGGGGGTTCCCGCGTGTCGGTGTGCGCACGCGCTGGTGGACCTCAATGGCCGCAAAGTGGGGCTCTCTGTCTTAAAAGAGGGCTTTGATAAGATTTGGCTGCGGCGCAACTTTCCCAGCCCTGAGGGGAATCTCTACGATGGGGGATTCTGCACGGATATTGACGGCGCGCTAAAGCTGGATACGGGGACAGACAATCAGAGGCGCGACTTGAAGGTTCTGGTGGAGGCGTGCAACCAGGGCTACGCCGCTGTGGAGCGGGTGGTGGATGTGGAGCGCTTTTGTGCCAATGCGGCGCTGCAAATTATTACCACGGACTGGGATGGCTACGTACGCAAGCCCAATAACTACCGAGTCTTTCTGCCGAGCAGGGGCAAGGCGGTTTTTGTTCCGCATGGGATGGATCAGCTCTGGGAGGCCAGCCAAACACACTTCACGCTGGCAAAGCTCCACGGGCACATTGACAGCCGCGCACCACGCACGCTCGATGCGCTGAAGGCGACCGGCCACCCAGAGTGGGTGGGTGGGTTTGAGAACGAGCTACGGGGGCTCAAGGAGCGGCTCGCCCGACGCGTGGCCTATGTGCGCAGTGAGCTGCCCAAGCTGAGCTAGTCTAGTTTAGGGAAGGCCGCAGATCCAGAAGCGTGAGCTCGACACTGACTTTTCCGTTCCACTCGTTGAGCTTGGGGCTGTAGACAATGTCCACGCGCTCGCCTGGCTGGACACGCTCGGTCCAGTCGCCGGACTTGAAGCGCACGGCCTTGGTGGGCCACGGCCGTCCCGGCAGCTTGATCTGGAAGATCGCGGTGTTGTTATCTTTGCCGACGCGCCTCGCCTCCGTGACAATACCACCACACGTCAGAAACACGGGGTCGGGGTTGTCGCGGCCAAAAGGAGCGAGTGCCTGGAGCGACTCCACTAGGCTCTGGGTGAGAAGGCGCGTGTCGGCAAGCTCGGCATCTATCTCCAGCGTAATGGGCTCGGGTTCGTCGCTGATGAGTCCCTCAGCCACCTCGTGGATGCGCTCGCGGAACGCCTCCAGGTTCGCGGCGGAGACATTGACCCCCGCACTGGCCGAGTGCCCGCCGTAGCGCCCAAGAAGATCGGCGCAGGCATGGAGTGCATCCAACAAGCTGAAGCTGCCGTAGGTTCGCCCGGAGCCGCCGTAGCTGTCGGTCTTTTCGTCGTAGCTCAGGATCAGGGTAGGGCGGCGTAGAGTCTCGGCGATCCGGCCCGCGACAATCCCTACCAGGCCCTTGCCCCAGCGCGGGCGCGCCAGCACGAGCACGCGCCGATCGTCCTGGGTCAGCGCCTCCGCCATGGCTTCCTGCACCACACGCTCCGTCTCGCTGCGGCGCAGGTCGTTGAGCGACTCGATCCGGGCGACAAGCTGCTCCGCTTCGTCGGGATCGCGGGTGATGAGCAAGCGGTACGCCAGATCGGCGTCCTCCATGCGCCCGGCGGCATTGAGGCGCGGCCCGAGCTGGAATCCAATATTCTCCGCGGTTAGCTCGCGGCCCTCCAGCCCGGCGCGTGCGAGCAGCGCCTTCACACCCGTCTTCTTGCCGGTCGCCAGCATCGCGAGGCCGTGCAGCACCAGAATCCGATTTTCACCCGCCAGCGTGCTTGCATCAGCAACCGTGCCCAGTGCCACTAAGTCCACGAAGTTACGCCGAAAGGCACTCTGGTGCGCAGGCATGAGCCGCGCCGTGAGGGCATCGAGAACCTTGAAGGCGACACCCGCGCCGCAGAGATCCCGAAAAAGCACCGTGGCATCATCGCGGTAAGGGTTTACCACGGCGACGGCATCCGGGAGTGTCTTGCCCGGGCGGTGGTGATCGGTGACAATCACATCAATGCCCAGGGAGTTGGCGTGGGCGACGGCTTCCAGGGCGCAGACACCGCAGTCCGCTGTCAGGATCAGCCCCGCCCCAAGCTCTTTTGCTTTGTCCGCGCCGTAGGGCTGGAAGTCGTAGCCGTCGGTGCGCCGTGGGACAAAGCCCACTACATTCGCCCCCAGGCTAGTAAGGGCTCGGAGACAGAGCGCCGCGCTCGTCACGCCGTCGGCATCGTAGTCACCGTGGACAAAGATCAGCTCACCGCTCTGAATCGCCTTTGTGAGCCTGTCTACCGCCTTTGCGACATCGGGGAGCGTGTACGGATCATGGAGATCCTCCAGGCGGGGCGAGAGATACTGCGTGGCCTGGTTCACTCCCGTGATTCCCCGATTGATCAGCAGCCGCGCCACCAGCGGCTCCACCCGAAGCGCCCCCGCAAGCTGTTGCACCAGGGTCTCGTCGGGAGCGGCCAGTCGCCAGTGGGCTTCGAGCAGGGTCGGCGCTGTCATCACTACGGCTTACGCTTGGGACGTGGTCCCTGTGCCCAAGTTCCGGTGCGCTCGGTGGCTTCAACAGGCGCTCCTCCGTCGGATGGGGGCGTCGGGGGGACGGGTTCGCTCTGGCTTTCTTTGCCTTCCTTGACCTCCGCTAGACCCTGACCCTTCTTGCCGAATCTACGCTGCCAGTCAAAGACCATCGGGGCTGCGTTGAAGATCGAGGAGTAGGTGCCCGAGAGGATCCCCACGAGCAGCGCGGCGTTCAGGGGCCGGATCACCGAGCCGCCAAAGATCAGGAGCGCGAGAAGTGTTAGCACCACAGTGCCGCTGGTGAAGAGCGAGCGCGCAAAAGTCTCGTTGATTGAATCGTCAATCAGATTACCCAGATCGGCTTTCTCGCCTCGGTGCTGCAAGTTCTCCCGGATTCGGTCAAAAATAATGATTGTGTCGTGAACCGAGAAGCCCACCACGGTGAGCGCCGCCGTTAAGAACAGCGAGTCAATCTTCCAGTTGAGAAACCACCCTAAGAAGCAAAAGACGCCCACCAGCACAGCGACATCGTGGAGCATTGCGATAATCGCGGCCACGCCGAACTTCAGGCCGTTCTTGAAGCCTCCAATGGCAAACCGAAACGTCAGATACAGAACGATAAAAAGCGATGAGAGGGTGATAGACGAGAAGGCGTTCTGGGTCAGCTCTTTAGAAATCGAGGCCCCGATGCGCTCAAAGCCCTGCTTGGTGATACTGGGGAACTTGGCCTTGAGTTTCTCGACCAGGGTCTCCGCCTCACGGACATCCATCTCTTTCTTGCCCGCTTCCGCAGGGAGCCGCAGCAAGACGGTATTATCACCCGCGATCTGTGCCGCCGCCTCCTTGAAGCCCGCCTCACTCACCGCACTCTCGATCTCAGCGCGGGTGACCGGCTGGGCGAACTTCAGAGTGAGCTCGGAGCCCCCGGTGAACTCGATACCCTGCTTGAAGCCGCCCATGAACGCAAAGGCGACACCGGGGACAATGATCGCAAGCGAGAGGATATACCAGCGGAAGCGGTGGCTGATGATCTTGAAGTGCGGTCGCCAGAGGTTGTTGACCCCCCAGGCTTCCAGATTGACGGTCTTGTTCTCGCCGACCAGCAGCAGAAGAAACGAGCGCGTGACCGTGATCGCGGTAAACATCGAGAGCGCGACACCGATCATCAGGGTGAGAGCGAAGCCACGGACACTGCCGTTGCCAAGCTGGTAGAGCAAGAAGCTCGTCACCGCCGTACACATGTTGGAGTCGAAGATCGCGGAGAAGGCCCGCTGGAAGCCGGTTGTGATCGCCACTTTGAGGCTCTTACCCGCCTTGAGCTCCTCTTTAGTGCGCTCAAAGATCAGGATATTGGCGTCCACCGCCATACCCACCGAGAGGATAAAGCCCGCGATCCCCGGGAGCGTGAAGGTCACCGGGATCAGCACGAAGATCGCGTAGGTGAAGAGGGTGTAGAGGAGCAGGGCACAGACCGCCACAAAGCCGGGCAGTCGGTAGATCCCGATCATGAAGACACCGATAAGAACCAGGGCGACCACACCAGCCGCGAGACCGCTCTTGACCGCATCTTTGCCAAGAGTCGCCTCTAAGCTCTGTTGTTGGACAATATTCAGGGTGACGGGCAGGGCGCCGCCGTTGAGATAGTCTGAGAGCTTCTTGGCGTCCTTGAGAGTGGGGAAGGGGGAGATCTGCGCCCGGCCATCGGTGATGGGGTCGTTGATCTTAGGGGCCATTAAGATACGGCCATCCAGATAGATCATCAGGATCTCATCGGTATGGGCCTTGGTAAAAGTGGCGAACTTCTCCTGACCTTTTTTGTTGAACTCCAGCTCCACAATAGCGTTGGTGCCGTTGCCAAAGCTGGCCCGGGCGCGGCCCGGGGCGAGGTCGGAGCCATCGAGCTCTCGGCGCGACGCCGCTAGAAAGGCATTGAACTGGCTTAGCTCATCGCCCAGTGCTGCCAGGGTCTTGAGGTCGCTCTCCTGGATCTTGACTGTCTGTAAGCCCGCAAATGCGCCCAGCGTGTTGAGTGGTGCAGTGAGAGCGACAGGCTTGGCACCGGCTCGCTCGCCCGCATCCACTAGCTCACGCAGCGCTCCAAGAATGTGGAACGGGTCACGGAAGGTCTTGTTTGCCGTTTTGTCTGTGATCTCATAGCTCTCGCGACTGCTGTCCGTGGACATCTCAAAGGCGTAGCGCCCGAGCTTGTTCTTCTCCGACGTGTACCAGTCCTGGCTGTAGTAGAACACAAGCTGCGCGGTCTTCTGGAGCTGGTCGAGGATGTCCTTCTCGTTCTTGACGGCGGGAATCTCGACGACAAACTGGGTGTCGCCCTTCGGCGTGATCACCGGCTCGGCGACTCCGTTGGAGTTGACCCGGTTGTCCAGTGTTCGTAGCACAGACGAGCGGGTTTCGTCGTTCCACTTCTGGCCCTTGGGCAGTGTGGAGAGATCCGCCTCCAGCACCACACGGGCACCACCCTGGATGTCGAGCCCCAGCCGTGGGGTGACCTTCTTTCCAAAGGCGCTGTTAGGAGCCACAAGCGGCGCAAAGGTGACAACTGCGGCCAGCAGGGCGAGGACGATGACGAGAAGAACTAATTGTCTGGGTTTCAACACGTTTACCTTGTGCCAGAATTGCCTGGCACTAAACGGGCATTATATCAGATAAGAACCCCCGCCTCCGTTCGAGGATGGCTTATTTCGGCGGCAGAGTGAGAATGACCGGGCCGTTTTCGGTGACGGCGATCGTGTGCTCCCAGTGGCAGGCGATGCTGCGGTCGGCGGAGACAATGGTCCAGGGGTCTTCGTCAATGTGCGCAACATCGGATTTTCCAAAGATCACCATGGGCTCGACACAGAAGGTCATCCCTAGCTGGATCACGGTCTTGTCGGCCTCGCTGCCCACGAAACACGGCACGTCCAGGCCATCTTCGTGCGGCTCACGGCCAATTCCATGCCCGACGAGCTCGCGCACGACACTCATGCCGTTTTTCTCCACATGGTTCTGGATCGCCCAGGAGACATCGCGCATGGTGTTGCCGGCGACGGCCTTCTCGATCCCCAGATACATTGCTTCCCGCGTGACCTGGTTGATCCTCTTGGCCTTGGGGAGCACTTTCTTACCGACAATCGTGCTGATCGTGGAGTCGGCGCACCAGCCATCGAGCTGCGCTGTCATGTCCAAGCTGACGAGCTCGCCCTCACGCAGACGCCGCTTTTTGTGGGGGATGCCGTGGATCACCTCATCGCCCACCGAGATGCAGCTGTTGTGCAGGTAGACATCCTCGGTCCAGGGCGGCTTGTAGCCAAAGAGCGCCGACTTTGCCCCGTAGCGCTTGAGTACCTCGCCTGCGATCTCATCGAGCTCACCGGTTGTTGTCTTGCCTGGCACAATCGCATCGCGCATGCTGCGCAGAGCTGCCGCCAGCGCGATTCCTGTCGCGCGCATCGCCTCGATCTCACCGGGCGTCTTGAGAGTCCACTTCTGAGCCACTTTTCTGACCATCCTCCATTAATCGAATAAACGCGTCCTCAAGGCTCAGCTGGGCCGGGATCACCGCGCGGATTTGTGCGCCGACTCCCACCAGTGCCGCCACCAGCGCCGAGATGTTCTCCGTTGCCACCGTCAGACGATTCTCCCGCTGCTCGGTCGCACCAAACGTTTCCGCTGCCTGAAACTGCGTCTCCGAAATGCCTTCCAACTCTACCACAACCGACGCGGGCTGCGCTGTGAGCTCGGCGAGTGTGCCCTGCTTTATAATCTGTCCGCGCCGGATAATAGCGATGGCATCACACGTCGTCTCGACTTCCGAGAGCAGGTGGGAGTTGAGCAAAACCGTGGTTCCCTTGGCCTTGAGCGCAAGAATCAGCTCACGCACAATGCGGCGACCGATGGGATCAAGCGCACTGGTCGGCTCATCTAGGATCACTACTCTAGGCCGATGTAGCACGGCTTGCGCCAGCCCGACCCGCTGCTGCATGCCCTTCGAGAACGCCTTCAGTGGCGTCTTCGCTTTTTCCGCCAGCCCGACCCGCTCCAGCGCTTCAGGAATGCGCGCCGCTCGCGTCTTGGCATCTAGTCCGTAGAGGCGCCCGTGCAGGTCTAAAAACTCCGTGGCCGTGAGAAACTCATGGAACTGGAATTTTTCGGGCAAGTAGCCGATAAAGCGCCGCGTCTTGCGATCCCCAATTGGCTTGCCTAGAACGGTTCCTGAGCCACCTGAAGGCCGGACATTGCCAAGAAGCATCCCAATCGTCGTGGTCTTGCCCGCACCGTTTGGCCCCAGAAACCCAAAGACCGCCCCTTCCGGCACACTCAAGTCCAGCGCCTCGACAGCGGCCTGCGCCGCGCCGGGATATATCTTGCGTAGCTGATGGGTTTCAAGGGCTAACATCTGCATCTTAAGAAACGGCTGACACCGCGGCGTTTATGACAGAAGTACGTCTAAAGGCAACTGTGACAGAGCGGGAAGTGCAGCGGGTCGCCCTACGGTCGTTTGCATCGCGTAGTGGGTGCCGCTCTGGGAGGCGGTGTGGAACCCGATCATTGCCTCGAGTACATGGCAAGCCAGATCGCCTGAGCAGCGGTGGGCGCGGCCTGTCTGAATGGCGATTGCGATATCTGCGGCTCCGATCCCACGGCTGTTGCTCGTAAAGCCATGCGTCAGCGCGATCTCTTCCCACTCCGCCTTGCCGCGCTTGAGCTTTACGGTGCCGCCAAAACCATTTGGGTCAGGAACGGCGAGCGTGCCCTCGGTGCCGAAGATGACAATAGGGGAGAACGGAGGAACACCATACACATCGAAGCTCTGGACAATTTGTGCGATGGTGCCATTCTCGAAATCAAGCACGCCGGAGTAGTGAGTGGGCACTTCGACATCAATAATCGTCCCCTCAAGCGGTTGGCTGGTGATCGTGCGCTGTGGGAAAGTGGTGCGGGTGCTTCCCGTGAGGCGCTTGATCGGGCCGAGCAGGTTGACGAGTGCCGTTAAATAATACGGTCCCATGTCCAGCATTGGGCCGCCGCCGGGCTTGTAGTAAAACTCGGGCGCGGGGTGCCAGGTCTCGTGGCCGCGTGAGAGCATGGTCGCTATCGCGGCCACGGGCTCGCCAATGGCTCCATCGTCAAGGAGCTTGCGGCAGGTCTGGTGCCCGCCGCCCAGAAACGTGTCCGGGGCGCAGCCGAGCCGTAGATTTTTCTCGCGTGCCAGTGCCACGAGCCCCGCGCCCTCGTCAGACGTGACGGCGAGCGGCTTCTCTAAGTGCACGTGCTTCCCTGATTCCAACGCCGCCTTGGTCACGGCGAAGTGCGCTTTGGGAATGGTGAGGTTGATGACTATTTCAATCTCCGGGTCGGCCAGCAGCGCGTCCACGGAGAGCGCACGGCAGCCGTTTTTCTCGGCGGCAGCTTCGGCGCGGGCCAGGTCGAGATCCGCACAGGCGGCAATCGAGAGAGTCGGGAAGATCTTGGTGGCGTTGAAGTAGGCTCCGGAGATCGCTCCACAGCCAATGACGCCGAATTTCACGGGACGCAGTTCGGACATGCCCTCAGGTTCGACACAGGGCGGGGTTTTCCTGCCGGGAATTGAAGCCTTGGCTCGGGAATTGAAGCCTTGGCTACCGATCCCGCGCGACGACATAATCTGCAAGCCGAATCAAGGCATCCCGATACGGTGAGTCAGAGAAGCGATTGAGCTCGCCTAGGGCGCGTTCCATGCGCCCTTGTGCTGCCGCACGAGCGACTTCGAAGCCGCCGTGACGCGCAATTGTAGCAGTGAGGGCAGCGACATCGGAGTCGGTGAGGGCTTGGCCGCGCTCCAGCGTGGCGAGAAGCTCGGTGCGGGTGGCGGCGTCGCAGTGCGCGAGTGTATGAATGAGCGGGAGTGTGACTCGGCCATCTTTGAGGTCCGTGCCTAGGGGCTTGCCGGTGCGTTTAGGGTCGCCCAGAAAGTCTAGCATATCGTCGGCGATCTGAAATGAGATTCCTAAATGGTGCCCGAAAGCGCGCATCGCCGCCGTTTCTTGCTCGGTGCCACCGCCCATGAGTGCGCCCGCCTCGGTGCAGCCTGCCAGAAACCGCGCCGTCTTGCGCTCAATGACCTGCTCGTAGGTGCTGAGATTCAGGTTCCAGTTACGCGCCACGGCGGCTTGCAGCACCTCGCCCTCCGCCATCGCAATCGTGACATCGGCAAAAAGCCGCACCATGGCAAGATTCTCTTCGTCGCGCGAGAGGAGCCAGATGGCTTTTGCCAGCAGAAAGTCGCCCGTCAAAATCGTGATGCTATTGCCGTAGACCGCGTTTGCCGTGGGCCGTCCCCGGCGCTCGGGCGCTTCGTCTACCACATCATCGTGCATGAGAGTCGCCATGTGGATCAGTTCCACAGCGGCGGCGGCGGAGTAGGCCTGACGCGTGTCAAACTTGCGGCCCACGCAGCGTGCAGCAAGAAGTGCGATGGCGGGGCGCAGGCGCTTGCCACCGGAGAGCAAGGTATGCCCGGAGATCGCGCGCACTTCTCCAATGTCGGAGTGCGTCTCTTCGAGCAGGCGTTCCTCAACCTTGGCCAAGTCGTCTTCGATGCACGCAAGCAGCCCTTCTGGGCGAGTGGCTGTCATATTTCGTTTCCTTTGAGCCCCTGGTGGATCACCACCGTTCCAAAATTGAGATCCGTCACACGAATGGAGTGCAGTCCCGCCGTTTCCATCAGGTCTGTCAGCTCCTCGCGGGAGTGAAAGGCATCAATCGAGGCGGGAAGATAGGCGTAGGCGCTGCGCCTGCCCGAGATCAGGCCTCCGATCAGGGGCATGAGCTTCTGGTAAATACCGTAACCCCAGGCAACGAGGGGATTTCTTGGACGATTAAACTCCAGAATCACCACGCACCCTCCGGGTTTGGTGACACGTGCCATCTCGGAAAGCCCACGCTGGATATCGGCTACATTACGAATCCCGAAGGCGACTGTCACCGCAGCGAAGTGCGCATCGGGGAAAGGGAGTGCTTGGGTGTCGGCCCACTGAAGCGTCACATTAGGGAACTCCACCACTTTGGGCTCGCCCCAGCGCAGCATCTCCCGGGAAAAATCCGTTCCGATCACCTCGCCACTTGGCCCGACCCAGTGTGCCAGCTCACAAGCGAAATCACCCGTCCCCGTGCAGACATCCAGCGCTCGGTCTCCCACCTTCAGATTTGTCTGGCGGGCCGCCACACGTCGCCAAGAACTATCGAGACGCAACGAGAGTACCGAATTCAGTAAGTCGTAGCGCGGCGCGATCGCATCGAACATCGCCTCGACGTACTCATGCTTGGTCTCGGGAGTGGGGAGCGGCTCAGGGGCGGGGCGTGTCATTTGCTTTCATCAGTTCTGGACTTTGTGAACATGTTCACAAAGTCTTGTAGTGGGATTATACCGTCCCTTACGGGGCAATGCAATGGTCTCCCCCTACAAATTTTGTTGTAGTCTTGCATCGTAAAGTAAGGTGTGATATAACCCTGAACGCCGTTCCCTTGTAGCTCAGCGGTAGAGCATTCGGCTGTTAACCGAAGGGTCACTGGTTCGAATCCAGTCGGGGGAGCTTTCCTGAGTTTCTCTTTTCGAGAGGTGCTGTTAAAATATTTAACAGCACCTCTTGTTGTTTTGGGGGGCACATAGTCGTGAACCACAAGGATAATAGAACCGTCGTCAAGAAATTAGGACGAGGAAAAACTATGACGAGACGACTAGCCTTTGCGGCTACCCTCACGCTGACCCTTGGTGCCCTGGCGGCGGAGCCCCAGAAAGTGCCCCGAAATCCGCCCGCGAAAAACAAACCATCCCAGAGCCTACCGGGGCAGGATTTTCTGAAGGCGAACTGTGTCGCCTGTCACAATAGCTCCACTAACGAAGGCAAGCTCGACCTGACGACACTGAAGCTCGAACAACTGGACAATCCCAAGGTCTTTGCTCTCTGGGTACGGGTGTACGACCGGGTCAGCAATGGCGAGATGCCGCCCAAAGACGTGGCCCCACCGAGCACTACTGCACGAGCGGCATTTCTGAAAAGTCTGGAAGCGCCGC
Source organism: Armatimonas sp. (assembly GCF_043757465.1). Classification (GTDB taxonomy): domain Bacteria; phylum Armatimonadota; class Armatimonadia; order Armatimonadales; family Armatimonadaceae; genus Armatimonas. The sequence goes on along the minus strand of NZ_JAYVPL010000166.1, from coordinate 10,465 downwards.
TGATTGCAACCGACGACGCACGGGTGCGTCGTGAGGGGCGGGCGATCTGGCGGCGCATGAACCGCTACGAGTACGAGAACACGCTGCGTGACCTGCTCGATGCCCCCTGGCTACAAGTCAAAGAGATGCTCCCCGAGGACGGTGAGGTGTCGCGTTTTAATAAAATTGGCGAAGCACTTGATGTCTCGTATGTGCAGATGGGGCGCTATCTCGCTGCCGCAGAGTATGCGCTGCGGGAAGTGCTTGCTCGGGAGACCACTCGCCCGACAAGTACCCGACGGCGTTTCTATGCTCGTGAGCAAAATGCGTTCACGGGTAAGGTGAAGTTTGGCGTGTTCAATACCAGCCCCGAGCGCGCGACATTTCCGATGATTGGCAGTACTGCCGATATCCCTGCGCTAGAGGGCACGGCCCCCATGACCGTGGGAGCCGCAGACCCGCTGGTGCGTGAGCAAGAGGCAATGGGGGTTGTTGCCAGCACCTATGAGCCCCTAGAGATCAAGTTCAGTAGCTTTAAAGCTCCCGCCGCCGGACGCTACAAAGTCCGCCTGAAGGCCCACTCGTTCTGGGCCGCACCGGAGAGTGAGAAGCGCTGGTGGCGGCCCAGTCGGCAGCTTCTCTCTGCGGGACGTACCCAGGAGCCGGTGAGTCTCTACGCGGAGACACCGCCACGGCTCTTACGTAAGCTGGGAAATATCGAGACGGGGCCAGAGCCGTCTGTGAGTGAGCTGGATGTCTATTTGCTCAAGGGGGAGACAGTTCGGCCCGATGCGGTGCGCCTCTTCCGCTCACGCCCCCCAGGAAGCTGGCACAACCCGCTGGCACAAAAAGACGGACAGCCGGGAGTCGCGTTTCAGTGGCTCGAGGTGGAAGGCCCGATTATTGAGAGCTGGCCGAGCAGGGGGCACACACTGCTCTTTGGCGACCTGCCGCTCAAGATGGGGGCAAAGGGCAGGGTCGAAGTTCTCTCCAGTAACCCGAGCGCCGATTTGGAGCGCTTGCTACGGGGCTTCCTGACGCGTACCTACCGTCGCCCGGTACGCCCCGAAGACATCCAGCCGTTTCTAAAGCTCGCACAGGCTGCTCTCGTCGGTGGCGATAGTTTTACCGATGCACTAGTGACGACCTACTCGGCTGTGCTGTGCTCGCCCGCGTTTGTGACACTGGAGGAGAAGCCAGGGCCGCTGAATGACCACGCGCTGGCGACTCGTCTGGCCTACTTCCTCGGGAACTCAGAGCCCGATGTGGCGCTCCGCTCGCTGGCCGATCAAAAAGCACTGCGAAAACCGGGCACACTCTCTGCCCAGACCGAGCGCCTGCTGACTGACCCAAAGTCCCAGCGCTTTGTTGAGGCTTTTCTGGACTACTGGCTCGATCTGCGCAAGATCAATAACACCTCACCCGATGCTGAGCTCTACCCCGATTACTATCTGGATGACTATCTGGTGGAGTCGGCGACCGAGGAGACTCAGCGCTTCTTTTCGGAGCTTGTCAGAAACAACCTGCCTGCCCGCAACTTGGTGGCATCGGACTTTGTGATGGTCAATCAGCGCCTAGCGGAGCACTACGGTCTGCCCGGAGTGAAAGGCATTGCGCTACGCAAAGTTGTGCTGCCACCCGACTCACCGCGTGGTGGTCTGCTTACCCAGACCAGCATCCTAAAGGTGACGGCCAATGGGACAACTACCTCGCCGGTGCTGCGTGGTGCCTGGATCATGGAGCGCATTTTGGGCCAGCCGGTTCCCCCGCCGCCTGCTGCCGTGCCCGCCGTGGAGCCCGATACCCGTGGCGCGGTGACGATCCGCCAGCAGCTCGACAAGCACCGCACCAACGCCTCTTGCAATCGCTGCCACGCCAAGATGGATCCGGCGGGCTTCGCGCTGGAGAGCTTCGATGTTGCAGGCGGCTGGCGCGAGCGCTACCGTGCACTGGGCGAGGGCGCAAAAGTGGCGGGTTATGGCAAGAATGGTCAGCCTTTCGAGTTCCATCCCGCGCAGCCGATTGACGCCACGGGAGTCCTGCCCGATGGCCGCCACTTCCAGGATGTCCGTGAGCTAAAAACACTCCTCCTCAAAGATGACCGCCAGCTTGCGCGGAATCTTGTGCGCCAGCTTGTTGTCTACGCCACGGGCGCACCGATACGTTTCGGGGATCGTCCCAAGATCGAGGCCATCCTCGCCCGCGCCGCCCCCAGCCGCTATGGCGTCAAGTCTCTGATCCATGCTATCGTGGAAAGTGAGCTCTTCCAAAACAAATAAATGCCGACAAATATGCCCATGAAAAATGTCTATATCTCCACTCTGCGCCCTCTCTCACGCCGCCATCTGCTGCGAGGAACGGGCATTCTTCTTGGTCTGCCGCTTCTGGAGGCGATGCAGCCCGCGTTTGCCCGCGCCGCCGCGCCCGCGCCACCCCGTCGTTTTCTGGGCATCTGCAATAATTTAGGGCTGCTCCCGGAGAAGTTCTTCCCGGATGCCACCCAGACCGGGCGTGGCTACGCGCTCTCGCCCTATCTGGAGCATCTCAAAGACTATCGCGACGAGTTCACGGTTCTGAGCGGTGTCTGGCACCCGGATGTGGACGGGGGCCATCCGGCGGACAACTGCTTTCTGACGGCGGCACCGCACCCGGGCAGTGGCGGTTTTCGCAACACAATCTCCCTGGATCAGTTTATCGCCGAGCGCTTGGGGCACTTAACACGGTTTCCCTCGCTGACTCTGGGGGTCAATGTGCAACAAGGCGCACGTAGCCTCTCCTGGACCGGTGGGGGCGTGCTGATTCCCTGCGAGGAGAAACCCTCCCAGGTCTTCAAGAAGCTCTTTCTGCGCGGCTCGGATGAGGAGATCAAGGAGCAGATGCGGCGGCTCGCTCTCGGGCGGAGCATCATGGATAGCATTGCCGAGCAGACTCGTGGCCTCCAGAAGGGCATCGGTACCCGCGACAAAGAGCGGCTCGATCAGTACCTCACGGGCGTGCGCGACTTAGAGAAACGCCTCGCCATGGCCGCCGAGTGGGAGACAAAGCCCAAGCCCGCGGTGAAAGAGAAGCCGCCGCTCGACCCCGCCGATCCTCGTGAGTACATGGATAAAGTGCGCCTCCTGTACGACATGGCACGCCTCGCTTTCGAGACCGACTCCACCCGCGCGATCACGCTCCTGCTCGATAGTGTTAACTCTCCCGCGATTCAAGTGGCGGGGCAGGCTGTCAGTGATGGGTACCATAACCTCTCGCACCACGGCAAGACCCCGGCCAAGCTCGCGCAGCTTGAGCGGATTGATCGTGAGCACATGAAGCTGCTCCATCAGCTCTTTGGCGACCTGAAAGCGCGCAAGGAAGACGGCGAGAGCCTGCTGGATCGGACGATGATTCTCTATGGCAGCAACCTGGGCAACGCTAACACGCATGTCACGACGAATCTGCCTGTACTCTTTGCCGGGGGAGGCTTTAAGCACGGCCAGCACCTCGGCTTCGACCGGGAGCGCAACTACCCGCTCCCGAATCTTTTTGTCAATGTTTTGCAGCGTTTCGGGCTGGAAGCGGATCACTTTGCCACGAGTACGGGGACGCTGCGTGGTCTGGAAGTGGCGTGATTCTCTGGCCGGACAGGGTCGTGATAGAATAATTCGACGATGCGCGACGGTTGATTTTGCAACCGCCGCGCGTTTTTTCACATCTTAGGGATCGAGGGAACTAATCGGTATGTTGCTGGGGACGCAGCGAGTAAACGCACAGGGGCACTTGGAGATCGGGAGCTGCGACACGCTCGCGCTGGCCGAGGAGTTTGGCACGCCACTCTACGTGATGGACGAGGCGCTGATCCGCCAGAACTGTCGCCGCTTCACACAGGTTTTTACCGAGCGCTATCCGGGCGAGGTGGAGGTCTCGTTTGCGGGGAAGGCGTTCCTGACCATGGCGATGGTGCGCCTTGTCGAACAAGAAGGACTCGCACTCGATGTGGCATCGGGCGGCGAGCTCTACACCGCGCTCAAGGCGGGCTTTCCGGCGGAGCGGCTTCTCTACCACGGCAACTTCAAGAGCGACGAGGAGCTTCGGCTCGGTGTGGAAGCCGGAGTGGGGCACTTTGTAGTAGACAATCCTTATGAGCTGCGGCGCCTCTCGGAGCTGGCGGCGGCGCAGGGCAAGACCCAGGCAATTCTGCTGCGAGTGACCCCCGGAATTGATCCCCATACCCACGCTAAGATCTCCACCGGCCAGGAAGACAGCAAGTTCGGTATCAGTGTCGCCTCCGGTCTGGCGCTTGCCACGGTCAAAGACGCGCTCTCGCTGCCGGGCATTGACTTCCGGGGAATCCACTGCCATATCGGCTCACAGCTCCTCGACAGCCATACCCACGAAGACGCGGCGGAGATCATGGTGAGCTTTCTGGCCGAGATTCGCGCCGCGACGGGCTTTGTCTGCGCCGAGCTGGATATCGGAGGTGGTCTGGGCGTGCGCTACCTGCCCAGTCACAACCCGCCCAGCTACGAGGAGTTCGCGGACTCCGTGGTGGCCGCCGTGGTGGGAGCACTGAAAAAATACGACCTGCCTACCCCGCGCCTGATGCTGGAGCCGGGCCGTGCGCTGGTCGCCGAAGCTGGAACCACTCTCTACACCGTCGGCCCGATCAAGCAGATCGAGCTGGCGGAGCGCACCAAGACCTTTGTTTCCGTGGATGGTGGCCTCTCGGACAACCCGCGCCCGGTGATGTACGATGCCCGGTACTCCGTGCTGGTGGCTGGGCGCGCGGCGCAAGCAAAAGACAAGGTCGTGACAGTCTCTGGCAAGCACTGCGAGACCGACACGCTCTTCCCCGATCTTGCACTGGGCGAGATTCACTCCGGCGACATCCTCGCGGTGCAGACCACGGGAGCCTACAATCATGGTATGGCAAGTAACTACAACCGTTTCCGCCGACCTGCGGTGGTCTTTGTTCAAAACGGACAGGCCGATATTGTCTGGGAGCGGGAGAGCTACGACGATTTGCTGCGACAGGAGCGGCTCCCGCAGCGCTTTTTGGAGAGTTAAAAAATGAAAGATTTTCTGCTTCACACACTGCACTCCGTTGGGCTGTCCGAGCAAGCCCTGCCCTGGTGGTTCTGGCTGATGATGCTTATCGGGATCATCTCCTCAACCGTTGTGCATGAGTTTGGTCACGCCTGGATGGCGGATAAGCTGGGCGACCCGGGGCCACGTGAGCAAAGGCGGCTTACTCTCAACCCTATCGCGCACTTCGATCCCCTGGGCTTTACCCTGATGGTGGTAACGACATTTTTGAAGATGCCACTCGGTTGGGGCAAGCCGGTCAAGACCGATCCCGATAAGTTCACGGCAGTGGGCCGACGGACAGGAATGGCGCTGGTGGCGATTGCGGGGCCGCTGATGAACCTGTTATTAGCCTTTCTCCTCTCGTTTATTGTCCGCCTGGCATTTGGTGGGAGCCTGGGGAGCCTGCCACACTGGTTTGAGTATGTCTTTATCGGCATGATTATCGCCACGATGATCAATATTCTGGTCTTTGCCGAGAACCTGATTCCCGTGCACCCGATGGATGCCTCCCATGTGGTCGCCGCGCTCCTGCCCGAAGGTTTGGGCCGAATCTATGTGGCTTTCATGCAGAAATTTGGCTTTTTTCTTCTGTTGGCACTCTCGTATTTCGAGGTGATCGGAGCCTTTCTCCTGCCGATTGTTAAGTTCTTCATCCGTCTGCTGCTGCCCATGTTGCCCGTCGGCTAGATCTCCCCAAAATGCAAAAAAAACGACTGCTCTCTGGGATGCAGCCGACCGGTGGTGGGCGGCTGCATCTGGGTAACTACGAAGGCGCACTCAAGCCCTGGACAAGGCTCCAGGACGACTACGAGATGTTTTGCTTCGTCGCCGACTGGCACGCCTTCACCACGCTCACCGCCGCTCCCACCGATATTGCCGCCGCAAGCCGTGAGGTGGTACTCGACTACCTCTCCGCCGGGCTGGATCCTGAGAAGTGCGCGATTTTTCGCCAGAGCCAGGTTCCCCAGCACGCCGAGCTTGCCGTGCTCCTCGGCATGGTGACACCTGTCTCCTGGCTAGAGCGCGTTCCCACCTACAAAGAGAAGCGTGAGTTTGTGAGCGAGGGTGGCGGCGACTCGGGGCCGAGTTTCGGGCTTTTAGGCTACCCCGTGCTCCAGACTGCCGATATTATTGTCTACCGTGCGCATGTTGTGCCGGTGGGAAAAGATCAGGCACCGCACCTGGAGATCAGCCGTGAGATCGCCCGGCGCTTCAACCATCTCGTGGGTGAGGAGATCTTCCCAATTCCTGATGCGCTCATCTCCGAGGCGACCGGTGTCCTGCCCGGGCTAGATGCCGATGAGAGTGGGCAGCTTCGTAAGATGAGCAAGAGCTATAACAACTGCATCTATCTCACCCATACGCCAGAGGAAGTAGTGACGCGGCTCAAGACAGCCTTCACGACTCCCACCAAGATTCGCAAAGATGATCCCGGCATTCCCGAGGGCTGCGCCGTTTGTCAGCTCCGCAAACTCTACGATCCGGCGGGCTTCCAGCCGCAGTGGGACGAGTGCCGCTCAGGAGCACGGGGCTGTGTACAGAGCAAGCGCGAGACCGCCGAGATTCTCAACGCCATGCTGGACCCCATCCGTCAGCGTCGCGCCCTCTACGGAAACGACCCGGCGGAGCTGGATCGCTTGCTCAAACGCGGGGCGGAAAAAGCGACCGAGGTTGCCGAGGAGACCCTCCAGCATGTCCGCCGCGCACTGCGCTTGGTCTGATCGGAATACTGATGTAGACACTGGTGCGGGGCGCGTTGCTGAGAGCGGGCAGTGGAATCGGTTGCTGGCTGAGGATTGCTTTCTGAACCTGGCTTTGATAGAGCGCATCGGCGAGGGGGCGTGCGGCCTCCTGAACAAGCTCACGATCTCCGCTTTGACAGGCGAGTATCAGGATCGCTGTCAGCTCCACATCAAAGCTTTTAAGGGGAGAGAGTGCTCTGAGGGCGGCAAGAAAGCGTTCGCGGAGCTCCTGGCTGACCGCAGGAGGAAGCGCCTTGCGAGATGCAGTGAAGGACTCCCCAGAAATAAGAATGGTGCTGGGAACGGTTGTCCCCCCCCAGTAGAGGCAGGCGAGTGTGCGTACCTTGTCTGTGGGGCTTTCCTGATCGGTTGCCCGTATCGAAATCAGAGGATCTCCGAAGTGGAACTGAAGGACAATCGCTCCATGGTAGCTTTCCGATCGCCCTCCCTCCGGGCCACGCATGAGAGCAAATTCCAGGCGAGATTCAAGGGCTTTTTGAAGTGCGCGGCGCGGCCCTTTGTCCCAGAGACTCACCACCAGGCGAGGTGCCAAAAAGATATCGGGACTCTCGAGGCGCTGGATTTCAAGCGGGGTCAGGGTGATTCGTGCGAGAAGCTGCTGTGCTTGCGGCGAGCTACCCTGGTAGCGAAATTCCCCCAGAGCCTCGCGTGCCTTCTGGGGGGCGTTCATTGCCAGGTACTGCTCCGCTACGGCAGTACGCTCAAGGCTCTCCTGGTTCGTGGGGAAATCACTATTTTGCAGGCTTATCATGGCTTTGTCGAGTGTTTTCAGAGCAAGGTCATGGTTCCCTTGGTGGTGCTGAATCCAGGCGAGACGCCGCCAGAAATATGGCGCGGGTCTGCCATCTTTCTCCACGCGACGCTGTGCTTCCTCAAGCAGGAGCGCAAGCTGTGCCGCCCCTGTTTCGGGTAAGGGGGGCAGGGGCAGGGGAGGAGGGGCGCTCCTGGGTGGTGAGCAACCGGCTAAAAGAGCGATTCCTGCGATGCCTAGCAGGGGAAGGGTAGGGGGCAGAGGAGCTTGCATCTATCAAAAACCTGGCGGGGTATCTCTCATGCGGGTATTTGGGATATACTTTCGGTATGCAGTATAGCCGCTTTGTCGCGTTTATGGCAGTGAGTTGCCTTAGTCTCCCCCTGCTTGCTCAGGTAACAACGCTGGCGGGAGTCTCCTACGATCCCGTTGCGCCTCTGCAGACGAGGCTTACCCAGCGCAAGGATGCTGAGGGAAAGCCACTCTCACTCTATAATTTGACGTTCTCAGGTGGGGGGGAGGCGAGTGTCCCCGCGCTGGTCTCCGTTCCCGTTGCTGCGGCAAACGGCAAGCGCCCTGCGGTCATTCTGCTCCACGGCCTGGGCGGTGATAAGAACCAGCTCCAGGCACTGGCGATGTTGCTGAATGGCAAGGGCTACCTCACGGTGGCTATTGATGTGGCCGGGCATGGGGACCGGCCCCGGGTGAATGGCAAGCCCATTGCGGAGCAGGATCTGGCGGGGATGCGCACCGTGGCGGCGCAGACCGTGCAGGACCTGCGGCGCACGGTGGATTATCTCGCCACGCGCCCTGATGTGGATGTGAGGCGTATTGGCTTTGTGGGTGTCTCGCTGGGCGGCGTGCTGGGCGCACGCTTCTTGGCCGATGAGCCACGGGTGGCCGCAGCTGCTCTCTGGGTGGCGGGTGGCGACTGGGGAACCCTCATTACGACCAGTGCCCATCCCTTTGCGAAGCGCTTCCGCGACAGTGGCGAGACCGATGCGGCAAAAATTCGGACTGCTCTCGCCGACGTGGACCCGGTGCCCGCAATCAGCCGCGCTGCCCCGCGCCCCTTGCTCTTTCTCACAGGAGCCACCGACGATGTCGTGCCTCGGGCGTGCAGTGACGCACTTTTTGCCGCCGCGAAAGAGCCCAAGCAACGAGTTATCTTGCCGGGAGGGCATATCCCTAATCTTTTTGATATGGCCAGCCGTACCATTACGTTCCTTGAGAAGGGGCTCAGCAAGCCCCCGATGCCCAGCCGTAGCAAGCTCTAATCGGAGAGACCGAGGCCAGAGTCTATACCGTTGCGGACGAGTGCGCGGGCACGGTGGAGGCGGGATTTGACGGCGGCAACGGTGATTCCGAGGCGCTCTGCCACCACGCTCGCGGGGAGGTCTTCTAGGTCGCGCAGCTCGTACACCTCGCGGTAGACGGGAGGGAGCGCCTGCATCACGCGCAGAAGGCAAGCTTTGGTCTCCGCCTCTATGACCTGCGTCTCCGGTGAGGGAATCCCTGACTCTAGTTCCAGTCCCCGCTCACTCAGCTCCGCGAGGTGGAGCACCGGAGCCAGTGCCTCACGGCGCTTCAGACGGCCACAGGTTCGGCGAGCAATAATGGCCAGCCAGCTCTGGAAGGCGGCCTCATCATGGAGCTGATGCAGAGCGCGGTAGGCACTGAGCAGCGACTCCACGAGCACATCTTCGGCGTCGTCCGGGTTGCCGCACATCCGTACCATCTGCCGATAGACCGCATCTTTGTGCCGGGCCATGAGCTGGTCGAATTCCATAGTTGCATAGTACCCTACGAAAAAACGGCAGAGATTTCTCCCTGCCGTTATTGCGTTATCGTGGGGGAGACGGATGGTAGGTATGCATCCCCGCCATTCCCTTTTTGACGAAGTCACTGACGGCTTGTGCATGGCTCTGAAGGAGCTTGACCGTGTACGCATTGTCTGAGGTCTTGATCACTTTCACCCCGCGCTTCGTGGGAATTACCGTGATCTTGATCTTGTCCGCGTTCTGAAACAGTGCGGCAAAGAGCGGATCGCCTTGACGAATAGGCTGGTTTTTCTCCAACCGGGTCTTCATCGCTGCCACATGCTCTTGTAGCAGTTCCACGGTCTTGGGGTCACTCGACTCGGTGACCGCTTCGATCCCATTGGGCAGAATCTTCACCGTCCGGCTGATGGTGCCTGACTGAGCGAACAGGGAATGGATCGTTCCCATGTCCGCCATGCCGCCACCTCTGATGCCCATGCCACGGCCCATCTGCTTCCTGTTCATGTGGCCCATCATTCCCATTCCGCCTCCCCCCATTCCCATCATGGGGCAGTCTCTACTGCCTTGCTGGGCCAAAGCAGCTCCGCTGGCAACGAGAAGCGTTGCTAGGGCAAACAAACCTGCGGGAAAGACCCGCAACTCACGTCGAATAGTCATTCTAAAACTCCCTTCGCTCACCTGACAGTTACTCCGAAATTTTGCTACTCGCGCTATTCTCATCTTTGTGAAATCCTCCTACAAAGACAGAGGCTGCTAGACTCGGAAAGGATTCAGGTCAGGATAAAATCTCTGAAATCGAAGGTCGGTCTGCGGGATCGTCGCTGGGGTGGGCAAAGAGAACTATACCCTGCTGGTCAATGAGAAAGTCACCGCCGAGCTGGTAGGGATTGCCCCGCACCGGCATGAGCTTGCGGCCCTTTGCCAGCAGACGGAAGTAGTAGAGAAACATCTTCGGATGCCACGCCGCCAGCACCGACGAGCCCAAGCCAAACGCCGTGTAGGCAGGGCGCTTGGGATCAAGGAGCGTGACGACTCCCCCCGCTAAAGCTGGGGGCTTCTTGGGAAATCCATGAGGCAATCCTCTTGATTAACTCCCAAAGGCTCCGTCCGAGCCGTAGGCAAAG
>NZ_JAYVPL010000165.1:0-11065 GCF_043757465.1 Armatimonas sp. | reverse complement strand
GAGGGGAAACAGGGACGTAAGAACATGACACTGACAATTGAGAAACCAGAGACAGAAGCCCGGCTGATTCGCTTTGCGACATCGCGAGGAATTTCTCCACTGGAGGCACTCGATGAGCTACAAGCCATGTGCGACGGCATCGAAGCCGGAACCATCAAAGTCACACCCTGGGACTCCGAAGCCATGCGAAAACGAGGGGCAGAGCTACTCAAGCGCGAGTTCGGATACGAAGCACCCGCGACCACTAAAAGTGCAGAAAAAGCCGCAACATAACCTGTCTGAGTATCCATGCGGGTTGCGGGGTGCAACCAAATTTCTGATGTTCGTTTCCTAAGTAGTATCGAGCGGCGGCTACGCAATGGGGAAAGCCCTCTGAGCGCTGACGAGAGGGCGGGAGGTACACTTCATCTCATGCGCATCACGCTGGCAACCCTCGGCTCTTTTGGCGACTTGCATCCGTTTCTGGCGATTGGCCGTGGTCTCCAGGCGCACGGGCATACCGTGACTCTGGCGACTTGTCCGGTCTATGCGGCCAAAGTGGTGGCAGCGGGCTTGCGATTTGCACCCCTGCGCCCCGATGCGCCCGTGCCGGAGGAGGCTAGTGCGCTGGCGACCAAAGTTATGGACGCCCAGGACGGCACCCGCGCCGTGATTCAGGACTGGCTCCTGCCGGTCTTGCACACTACCTACGCCGATCTCGCGGCGGCGTGTGAGGGCGCGGACTTGCTTCTCAATCACACGATTGTCTTTCCGGGGCCATTGCTCTCACAAAAGACCGGGCTGCCGTTTCTCTCCGTGGTGCTCCAGCCCATTGTCTTCTTCTCCGTGAGCGATCCCTGCATCCTGCCGCCGCTGCCGCGCTGGCAGGGCTTCCCAAGGCTCCCTAAGTTTCTGGTGCGCTTTGCCTTCCAGCAGGGCTGGCGTCTGACCCGTCCGTGGGCTCGACCCGTGGACGCGCTGCGTGCCGAGCTGGGCTTGCCGCCTGATCCAAGAAATCCCTTGATCGAGGGGCAGTTCTCGCCGCTTGGGACGCTGGCGCTCTTCTCCTCAGCGCTGGCGGCGGCGCAGCCGGACTGGCCCCAAAATACCGTGCAGACGGGCTTCGCTTTCTACGACTCGCTGGACGGCCAGACCGAGGCGCTTTCTGCCGAGCTGGAGGCGTTTCTGGACTCAGGTGAGCCGCCGATTGTCTTTACCCTGGGCTCGTCTGCCGTGATGACGGCGGGAGATTTCTTTGTTGAGGCCGTGAAAGCCGCGCAGCAGCTAGGTCGCCGTGCTGTCTTGCTCACGGGGCGCGACCAGCCCGTGCCGCCGAACCTGCCCGCAAGTATTCTGGCTGTGGCGTATGCACCGCACTCACTGCTCATGCCCCGGGGCGCGGCCACGGTGCACCAGGGCGGAGTGGGCACCACGGGGCAGGCGCTTCGGGCGGGCAAGCCGCAGGTTATTGTGCCCTTCGCCCACGACCAGCCCGATCACGCCGCCCGTGTCACCCGCGCCGGGCTGGGAAAGACTGTTTATCGGGATCGGTGCAACGCGCGCACGCTTACCGCCGCACTCGCGCCGTTGCTCACCGACACCACACTGCAAGCGCGTTGCCAAGTGGCTGGGGAGCAGCTCCAGCAAGAAGACGGTGTCGCCCGTGCCTGTGAGGCTATCGAACGGCTTGTGGGCTCTCTGGTAAAATAGACACTATGAGACGCTCTCCGCAACTAATGATCGCGTTTATCATTGTGATTTTCACGATGGTAAGCTATCTGGGCAACCGTACCAACAATGAGTTCACTGGCAAAGTTCAGCATCTTGCCATGACCACCGACCAGGAGATTGCGGTCGGGTTGCAGTCAGCACCACAGATTGCGGCACAGTACGGCGGGGAGAGCCACGATGCCAGCGCGGTTGCCAAGGTACAGCAAGTCGGGGAGCGACTCCTGAGCCGGGCGATTAAGCAGACGGCCTACAGGTTCCAGTTTCATTTACTGGCGGATCGAAAGACCATCAACGCCTTTGCGCTCCCCGGTGGCCAGGTCTTTATCACCGAGGCGCTGCTGCGGAAACTCCACACGGAGGGCGAGCTGGCAGGCGTGCTGGGGCATGAGATGGGGCATGTGGTCGCGCGGCACGGAGCACAGCAGCTTGCCAAGCAGCAGCTCACGCAGGGCCTGGTCGGCGCGGCCGGTGTGGCGAGCTACGATCCTAACAACCCGGGACGTAGCATGGCAACGGGCCAGATGGCTCAGTTGGTCGCCTCCACGATTAGTATGAAGTTCGGGCGCAACGACGAGCTAGAGGCCGATAAGCTAGGAGTGCGCTTTCTCGCGCAAGCGGGCTACGACCCCCGTGCAATGATTGGCGTGATGAAGACACTGCAAGAGGCGGGTGGTGGGCGTCAACCCGAGTTCTTTAGTACGCACCCCAACCCGGAGAACCGCATTGCGCATATTCAAGCCGCTATCGAGCAAGAGTTCTCAAGCGGCATTCCCACCGGCCTGGAGCCGTAGCCGCTACAAGCGAGCTTGGACTTCACGCCCCATGCCTGCCGTTCTACTCGATAATTTTCCGAGCTGCTAAGTCGTATTTCTTGCCGCTGGCGACGGACTCCGGGCCGGGTTTGCCCGCGTCGTAGAAGTTGACGCGGGTGCGACCGGTAATCTCGGCGATGGAGCCTTTGACAATCAGCGCCGTGGCTTCATCTAGGCCGACGCCGAGTAGCTGCGGGTAGGTTTTGATCAGTAGCTCCATGTCCTTGAAGCGGTTTCGCTGGGTGAAGTGCTGGTCAATGGCCATGCCGGGCAGAAAGCCCATGCCGCGCTCGTAGCCGGGGGCGATGATCTCCTCGGGGCCGAGAGGGTTGCCACGGGCCATGTACTCGCCCTGAATGGACGCACCCGCGCTACTGCCGCCGATAACGCCGCCGCGCTTTAAGACCTCGTGCAGGAGCTTGGCGGCCTTGGTGTTTTCGTAGGCATCTATGAAGCGCCACTGCCGCCCGCCACCAAACCAGACGCCGGTGGCGCGCTTGAGCAGCTCTAGCACCTCGGGCTTGTCCACGGCCTCGGGGGTGCGGCCCGTGATCTCGACGACTTCTTTGGCTCCGGCACGGCGCAAGGCCTCGGCCATACTGTCTTTGGGGGGAAGCGGGTCGGGCATTGAGATGGGAATCACGGCGATAATGGCTTTCTCGGGGCCGCCTGCCAGCTCCACAAAGCGCTGCGTGAGCCCCTGTGGCATCCCGCCGCCCCCAATAATCACCAGAGTCCCCGATGGCACACTGGGCGTAGCGAGCTTTGCAGGCGGAAAGCTCGGTTCGGTGCGCTGACGGCTCCAGCGGCGCAGAGCCGTGAGATCCGCGAGGCGCTTGCGGCCCCCAAGCGTGATGCGCTCCTCAGGGGCAAATCGTGTGGCGGCGAGCCGGATCGTCACGGGCACGGCACCTAAAAGCTGAATCTCCCGCCCAATAATCGCAATCGTCGCGCCCTCGGGAAGCTCGTAGCGGATCGCGGCGTTGGCGTCGGGGAGGAGGCCGTCTTTGAAGGCCGTCTGGGTGAAGGCAAAGTTACCCCCCAGTGTCGCGCCACGGGCTTGGGCAGCTTTGAGTGCGTCAAGTGCTCTCCCCTTGGGCGGCTCACGAAACTCCCACCAGACTCCGGTGGCCTCCGCAAGCTCGCGCGGGTCGGGGGCTTTGTCTTTCACGGCGACAAACTTTTCCTCCAGTGGCTTTGCCAGGCGTGTGAAGGTCAAAAATGCCTCGGGTGCGGCGGGGCCGGGGCCACAGAGAACAAGAGCGCCGGGGATTCCCTCGGCAAAAGTGGATTTTTCGTATCGCATGATTTACTTTCTAGGCCCTGAAGAGCTCGGGTAGCGGTCGAAGTCGTCTTTACCCGAGACGCGCGGGTCGCCGGTCTTGCGGAGTGTCTCATCGAGCTGGGTGCGCAGGCGCGCGAGCATCTTTGCGTGCTTCGGGTCTGCTGTCACATTGGTGAGCTGGTGCGGGTCGGCCTTGAGGTCGTAGAGCTCCTCAGCGGGGCGTTTCTCCGTGGCCCAGGCGGCAAATCGGCGATCCGATCCCTCGACCACGGCTTGCTTGCTCGGGGAGCCATTGATCGAGTCTGCCTGGTCAATGTCAGAGAAGAGCGGCGGGTCACCTGCGGGCCAGCGGTCGGGGGCGAGGTTGTGGATGTAGAGGAAATCTCTTGTGCGAACCGCTCGCACCGGGTAGCCAGCATTGCCCATGCGTGCCTTAACAAAGTGCCGCTCCCGCCCGAAATAAACCACATCCCGATTACTCCCCCTTCGCGAAGCCGGAAGGGGCTGGGGGGAGGTAAGTAGCGACAGAAGGCTCTGACCGGTGACAGTATCCGGGATCTTGATGCCCGCAGCTTCCAGAAACGTCGGGGCAAAGTCGGTGTGGCTGACAAGCGCATCGCTCACTGTTCCCGGCTTGATATGCCCCGGCCAGCGCATCGCCAGTGGCATGCGCGTTCCGGCGTCGTAGAGGTTGGTCTTGCCGTGCGGAAACGGGAAGCCATTGTCGCTGGTGACCACGACTAGCGTGTTCTGTGCCCGCCCGGTGCGCTCCAGAGCGGCCAGCAGTCGCCCAAGCTCCGCATCAAAATCCTCGATCTCACTCAGGTAGTCCAGCAAGTCTGAGCGCACCTCAGGCGTGTCGGGAAGAAACGGGGGAACCGTCACGCTTTCGAGTTTCTTGCCACGTGCCAGGCCACTGCCTTTTTTGTACGTCCGGTGCGGGTTCTGGCTGCCAAACCAGAAGCAAAACGGCGTATCGGGGGGCAGTGTGGCAAGAAAGGCGTCAAAATTGGCGAACGGCGGCCCAGCGGGGTTGTCCTTGCGCCCGTATTTCGTGAAGTCGCCAGGGCTCCAGCCCTTGCCGGTGAGTCCGATTTTATAGCCTGTTGTTGCCAGCAAGTCTGTATAGATCGGGGCAGTGTTGGGCCAGAAGGACCAGAGGTTGCCGCCCTCACCCAGCCGCCAGATATGCTGCCCAGTGAGAATCGCCCCCCGCGAGGGCGTACAAGACGGCGAAGCGCAGTAGGCGTGCTGAAAGAGCGCCCCTTCACGAGCAACACTATCAAAGTGCGGGGTCTGTACCGCTTTTTCGCCGTAGGCTCTAAAGTGGCACCACGAGGCATCATCGGCAATGATAAAAAGAATACTGGGGCGCGCGTCCATGCTTGGCATTTTACCTGCTCGCGCTCCAGCAAGTCAGCTTTTACGTGAAGAACGGCGCGGGGCGCTCGGGCTTGTTCTCGACGCGGGTGAGCCAGTAATGGGCGTCCCACTTGTCGTCGTCGAGTAGGAAGCGCCAGAACTTGATGCGCTGAGTGATCTCCAGCCGATCGTCGTTGCCGTACCAGCGATGATTGCGGTTCAGAATCCCCGGCACCTGCGGGTCGTTGAGATCGTCGGTGTTCCAGAGCTGGCGCTGGCGAACTGTTGGGTTGAGGCGTAGCTTGAACATGTAGCGCATGCTCTCCGTGTGGTTGGGCTGCGCGCAGTGCCAGATCCCATGATGCCCCACCGCGATTGTCCCCGCCTTACAGACCATCGGGAGCTGACCCCGGAAGTTCTGGTAGCGCCCGATATCGGTCTCATGGATGCGACGCAGGTGGCTGCCGGGCAGAAACATCGTCCCGCCCATCTCGCGCGGCGTGTCGTGGGGGAAATAAAACAACTGGATATCAAAGTGCTGGCGCGGGTCAATGATATTATCGGCGTGCCAGATCTGCCCCTCTTCGTGGCGCGGCCCCACTTTATGGAACGCGTGGTGGTCGTAGAGTGGTGCGGGGCCGACGAGGCTGCGGATAATCCCCTCCACTTGTGGCAGACGAAAAAGCGCTCCGAAGCCCTTACTCTCTTTCCAGATATGGGAGAGCTCCTGGCCCGATTTCTCGTAGCCAATCGGGATTGCTTTGTTATCAATCTCCTGCATTGCCGCTTGATTCACTTCGTCGGGAATGAGCTCTGGGAAGACCAACAGACCGTCGGCGGCGAAGTTTGCCAGTTGAATCGTTGTGAGCAGATGCTCTTTACTAACTGCCATTGCTGATATCCTCCAGCTTCTCTAAAATGTACTCAAAGCGTAGGTACGAGGTTGTCAGCTCCATGCCGGGGTAGGCCGGGTTGAGCTGGGGGAACTGGATCACGCGCCAGCCGTCTTTCATCGCCTCGATCACTGAGTTGTAGGGGGGCGTGTCGCTGTCGCCCGTGGTGTGGTGCTCCTTGCCCGTCCCGTCCCAGATAGACCAGGCGCAGACCCCGCTATTCAGTGCGGGATAGTGCAAATACAGCACCAGCAGTTTTTGCCGTAACATCGTTAGCCTCCAGATCTCCAGATCACTCCCATAAATATGGGAGCAGAATTGGTTGATTTTAATTGTTCTTATTCTGTGTTTCAATGGCCTAGGTTGTCAATTGGTGGTAAAAAATCGTTATGAACACGGGAGGCGATAACTGGCAAGCTGCCGAGTGGCCGATCTGCCTGGCGGAGCCGCCGGTGCTGGTACAGATGTCGGCGGGGCTGCACGGAGGACAGAGCACGGATCGCTTCCAGCTTCCCACGCTCTGGTCGCTGCACTTCTACCGCTACCGTGCCACTTTGGAGCTAGCCGGGCAGGTCTTTCCGATCCGTCCTGGCTTTGTGGGACTGACCCCGCCTAACCAGCCGGTGCTCTACCGCTACGAGGGGCCATCGCCGCATCTCTACGCGCACTTCCGCCTTCCGCCAGGCACCAGCACGGGGACAATTCCACTGATGCAGGACCTGGGGGCACGCTTCCCAGTGCTCTACACCCAGTTCGAGGAAGTGGCGCTCGCGCCACACTTGCCGCGCTGGCGACGGCAAGCGCGCTTGTGGGAGATTCTTTGCCAGCTCACCGAGCGCCCGACACCGCGCACCAATACCGCCGGCCATCCCGCCGTTGCCGCGACCATCGAGCGCATTGAGCAGCGCCTCGGCGAGCCGCTCAGTATCGCCCAGCTCGCCCGTGAAGCAGGCGTTTCGTACGGCTATCTCGGGCGACTTTTTCAGCAACAAGTGGGAACCAGCGCGATTGGCTATCTTCGTCAGCGCCGCATCGAGCGCGCCGAGCACTTACTCAAAGAGTCCACGCTCCCCATAAAATCCGTCGCCATCGCTGTCGGGATTCCGGACTTGCATCTGTTCAACAAAACCATCCGAAGCGCGTTGGGGGCATCGCCGCGTGCGCTTCGAACCCACTCCGACTCGTAGATGCCATGCGCCAGAAGATTGCTACTCATGCAGTAGAGGTGCTCCCCCGGCTTGCAGTAGGGGGCAAGGGTCGCAAAATCGGGACATTATCCAGAAGCTTTTTCATCGGCACTGGATTTTATCAAGTCCTAGCCCCTCACGGTACAATACCCGCATGGCCTATAGTGAGTTCCGCCTCGACACAGCGCTGGAGCGCTTTGGGTTGCAGCTCGCGCGTGACCGCAGTCTCTTTGCCACAACGCCGGATGTTGCTCCCAGCCCAACACTCCGCACGCAGCTTGACGAGCTCTCGGGTTACGCACTGGATCTTCGTACCGAGAAAGGCCGCTCGGAGCTGCTGATCATGCCGATCTTGATGGATCTCTGGCGGCAGACTAACCACCAAGTCGCTGTGCTCTCCGGCCCTGAGTTCACCGTTGACCCCGCCCAAGGTCTCAGCGGTTTTTGCGACTATCTCATCGTGCAAGGCCCCGATCCTCTATTGCTCCGCGCTCCCGTGCTGGCCGTTGTTGAGGCCAAACGTGAAGACATCGCAGGCGGCTACGGACAGTGCATCGCCGAGATGGTCGCCGCTCGAATCTTCAATGAGCGCGAGGGCACGCCCCGCAGCGTTCTCTATGGCACCGTCACCACCGGCGACCAGTGGCGCTTCCTACGGCTGGAAGGGAGCACGGTCTGGGTGGATCAGCCGCTCTACTACCTGGATCGCATCGAGAAAATCCTAGGTTGCCTCATGGAGATCGTGCGCTCCTGACCGCCCCCGTTGGAGGGGAGCGTCTACGGGCGTTCCGCCACAAAGTCCCTCCGGGCCATCCGAATCTATGGGCCTACAACAAAACCGCCACGCGCCCCATCCGCGCCGAGATCAGCCTCCCTAAAACGAGGTCACTTAAGGTATAAACCTGTATCATAACGAAAAGTAGGAGATTAGCATGGAAAACAGTTTATTAATCGCGATGATTGGCCTAATAATATCAGGAGCAGGAGCAGTTTTTACAGGAGTAGGAGTGTATTTCACAAGAAAAACTATAGAAAAAAGCACTGAGATTCATGAAAGGCAAATGAATGCTGAAATATTTATGAAATATGCAGAGAGATACGAATCAGTAATGAATAATTTCCCTGAAGATGCTTTCGATTGTAGGCTATCATCAAAAAGTCTCCCGAGAGAAAGTAGAGAGATTACAGTTTCTGTTTTGAAATACTTGAATTTATGTTCAGAAGAGTATTATTTATGGAAGAAAAAATATATTGCTGATGAAGTATGGGGTATATGGGAAAGAGAATTGATCCGAACTTTACGTTCTGCATTATTAATGCGAGAATGGCCTAAACTTAAAGAAGAGTTTGACTCATATAAAGAGTTCCAAGCTTTTGTTGAAGATCAACAAAAGGATGTCATTTCTAAGGAAAGAAGTATTATTCACAATATTGATAGAGAGAACGCACAAAACCAACAACAAGTTATAATCATTGGGCAAAATCAAAAGTAGCAAAAGATTAAACGGGCGCTGCTCTCCGTCTCCGATAAGACCGGCTGAATGCCGTAGGGCGCGGTGCCCTCAACCAAGAGTGCCCGGTCTGCGGCGGCGGAGACCGTAGAGATGTCCGTATCCACGATTCGGGTTACCCGCTGGCAATCCGGTACAATGGTTCCCGTGGAATACATCAAGATTAAACGGGCGTTGCTCTCCGTATCCGATAAGACCGGAATCGTGGAGCTGGCGCAGGCACTGGCGGGGCGTGGGGTGGAGCTCGTCTCTACCGGCGGGACGGCAAAAGCGCTCAAGGACGCAGGACTGGCCGTACGTGCCATTGACGAGCTGACGGGCTTTCCCGAGATGCTGGAGGGGCGCGTCAAGACCCTGCACCCCAATGTCCACGGCGGGATTCTCGCGGATCGGGACAAGCCGGAGCATCTGGCGACCATTGCGGAGCACGGGATCGGGCCGATTGATTTGGTTGTGGTGAACCTCTACCCCTTCGCCAAGACCATCGCCAACCCCGACGTGACGCTCGAAGACGCGATTGAGAACATTGATATCGGTGGCCCCGCGATGGTGCGCTCCGCCGCCAAGAACCACCAGGGTGTTGCGATTGTGGTTGACCCGGCAGACTACGCTCAGTTGCTTACCGAGAACGACGGCGACGGCGTCAGCCTGGCATTTCGGCGCAAGCTCATGGCACGCGCCTACGCCCACACCGCCGCCTACGATAGCCTCATCGCCAGCTACTTCGAGAAGCAGTTTGCCCCCCCCGCCCCCGCAAGCGGGGGAGTTGTGCTGCCCAAAACGCTGCGCTTGAGCTTTGAGAAAGTCCAGGATCTACGGTACGGTGAGAACCCGCACCAAGTGGCAGGCTTCTATAAAAGCCCCCCCGCGAGCGGGGGCGGGGGGGGAACCGAAGCCTGCATCGGCAACGCCACCCGGCGCGATGACTCGGGCAAGGAAGTCAGCTTTAACAATCTCTACGATTTAGACGGTGCGCTGGAGCTAGTCAAGGAGTTCCCCGATGCCCCCACGGCGGCGATTATCAAGCACGCCAACCCGTGCGGCTGCGCCCAAGGCGAGACCATCGCCGAGGCGTTTGTCCGTGCTCGTGAGGCAGATACCATTAGTGCGTTTGGGGGGATTCTGGCGATCAATCGCAAATTCGACCTCGCGCTCGCGGAGCAGATTATCGGGCTCAATAACTTTTTAGAGTGCATTGTCGCGCCGGACTACGACGAAGCGGCGATCAAGAAAGTGGTCGGCGGTAAGAAGTGGGGGGCGAACCTGCGCCTGCTGCAAGTGGCGGGGATCGCCGGGCCGGGCAGCGCGGGGTATTTGCTCAAGCAAGTGGTGGGTGGCATGCTGGTCTCCACCCGCGACTTCAGGCCCCTCACCGACGACGATCTCACTGTCAAGTCTGAGCGCCAACCCACCGCCGACGAATTATCAGAACTCCTCTTTGCCTGGCGCTGCGTGAAGCACACCAAGAGCAACGCGATTGTGATCACTCAGGGCCGTGCGCTCCGTGGCGTGGGGGCGGGACAGATGAACCGTGTCCGCTCCGTGCGCCTCGCTGTCGAGCAAGCCGGTGAGTTGGCCAAAGGCGCAGTACTCGCCAGCGATGCCTTCTTCCCCTTCCCCGATGGCCCCGAGGTCGCGGCAAAGGCAGGAGTCACGGCCATCATCCAGCCCGGCGGCTCCGTAAAAGACTCCGAAACAATCGCGCTGTGCAACCAGTACAACATCGCTCTGGTGTTTACCGGTGTGCGCCACTTCCGGCACTAGCTCTTGGGGCCTGAGGGTAATCGTTAAATACGCTCAGGCTCTCCTTTCGTTGCTTTTCGAGAGAACTATGGCTAAAATACGTTTATGTGGTACCGTTGTTTCTTAGCTCTCCTTTGCGTCATTGTTTTGGGTTGTACTCCCCGTCCACGAGAAATTCGCCGCCTCAATACTACTAATCTTCCTGCCCGGCAAGCCCCAGATCTAACACCACCCTATAAACTTCCGATTTACCTTTTTGCAATCGGTGATTTTCCTGTTTCGATGGCTCAAGATATTGCCAGACACCTAAGCAAAGAACTCCATTTAGAGATTAATGTCATTACAGGTATGAGAATGCCGAGTGCTGATCCCGATCCTGCTCGCCACCAAAACAATGCAGTAATCATGATAAGTAGTATATTTACTAAAAATCCAGAGAAATTCCCCGCTTATGTTATCGGATTGTAACTGCTCAGGTCTTGCCTGAGTGCCTATCTTACAGTATACTCCCAGCCAAGAATGAACCGAGAGGAATTTGACAGACTTACCCGAGAAGATCCCG
>NZ_JAYVPL010000164.1:0-38013 GCF_043757465.1 Armatimonas sp. | reverse complement strand
CTATTAGATCTAAAATAAGTTATTAAATAATAGAACAAATGTTTGACTATGGTCACTTTTGGGGTATACTATTAGTGGCGGGCACTGCCCGACTAATCACCCAGAAATGGGAAAAGCGCCGGGGGTGGTCGTCGAAAACAAACCCCGGCGCTCGGAAAGGAAGCCACCAAAATGGCTACCAATTTAGATTGTAACACGCTGCTGTCTCATGTCGCTACACAGCGGGAAATGCGCGAAGCTCGCGCCGCGCAGGGCTGGTATCTCTATGCACTCGGGGAAGTGCGCTCTGAGTCTGTCACCATCATCGCTCCGGTTGTCGCAGATCCCAAAACCGGTGCTGTGGCGCAGGCCCAGTACGTGGTCTGCCGCGAAACGAGGCGCTGCTCCTGCCCGGATCAGCAAAGGCTGGATCGTGTGAATGGGCAGGCGTTTGATCTCGGGCTTCAGATTGATCCTCTGGTCTGTAAGCACGCGCTCATGGTGCCTTTGCTCCTGAACCGCGCCGAAGAAGAAGCGGAGCGGGTGCGGCTCTTGGAAGCGGCTAAAGCCGCCATCGTTGCCCCTGTCCCGGCTTCTCCTCAGGTGCGTATCTCTGGTACGGCTCAGTGGTACTTGCAGCGTCGCCGAGTTCGGATTCCTGCGGGGGCTTCTCTGTGAGCGCCCCGGCTTCTCTCGCCGCCCCGAAAGGGGCGGCCCCAAGTCCGAGTTTGGGTAAGTTACTCGGGGTGGCGTGTGATCTGTGCGCTACCGAGGATCAGCTTATCTTGGCCGGTACGCTTTGTTCTGATGGTCAGTGGCGTACGTTCCGGGTGTGCTTGGCGTGCCGTGCCGCTTGGGAGCTTCGGCCCGGTGGTCTGGAAGTGCTGGTGCATGAAGATCGGGCGGAGTATGTGCCGGAGCCTTGCCCAGAGGTGTATCAGCCTCGGCCACCGCGTGAGGTTTTGGAAGAACTGATGCGCTTGCATTCGGGCGTGTGGGCGGTCTCTGTGCTTTGGTGGTCACCGCCACGGCTGGAGGTGCTCTTGCTGCACATCACGGGGCAGAACCGCGTGTTTCGCGGCGAGGTAATCAGCGAATAAGTAAGTGGGGCCGGGGCGCGAAGCCCCGGCCCAAGACAAGTATGTCCCCCCGTCGGACGGGGGCTAGGGGGTTGGCTATGGAAGATTGGTTGACGATCAAAGAGGCGGCGGAGATGCTGAAGCTCTCAGAGCATACAGTGCGCGACCAGGTGCGCCTGGGTAAGATTCCTGCCACGAAGCTGGGGCATCGGACGGTGCGGGTGCGGCGGGCGGACATCGAGGCGCTGCTACTACGAGAAAAAGGTGGAGTCTGGGGGCCGCCGGTGAAGCTGCGAAAACTGAGCCGGACAGAGCTGGGAAGCTGGCTGCTGGAGGTGGTTGAGGGAGAGGAGAGTCCCGAGGAGAAGCTGGCGGTGATTCGTATGCTCGCCTACGGCCTTATTTCCGGATAGAGAGCGGGCGGTGGCAATTCTTCCGCTATAATTGAGCCATTGCTGTAACTCATGAAAATATCTACGATTCTCGATCACATCGATAGCGGCCATATGGCTCTTCCCGAATTCCAGCGGGGGTACGTCTGGAACAGAGATCAAGTTAAAGGACTTTTCGACTCCCTCTACCACAAGCATGCGGGCTGGCAGCAGCGTAAGGAAGTCTATCTGGCTGGTTTCCTGTGCCGATAAGCTCGCGAACACGCGAAGCATTTTGGCTGATATTCACCGGAGCGGCGACCTGGTCTCCCTCATAGCGGAGTACGAGAGAGCGGTTACAGAGCTGGAGTATGCGGCTGGCTGAGGCCCCTAATCTTCGAACCAGGTGGTATCCTCGCCGGTTTTCTTCGCCTGCTCCTTGCCAACTAGTACCTTGCCGAGCTTCACAAAGTGGAGACGCATCTTCTCTTTATCCCAGAGGTCGGTGGCCAAAATGCGTAGGACTGTATAGCCCCGGTTATCGAGTTCCTCACGGATATTTCGATCTTTCTCCTGAGTTACTTTGTTTCCATGGATGTGCTTGCTGAGGCCATCGAGGTAGAGACAGGTTCCCGGGCCGCCGTCCTCATCAGGGTAGAAGCAGTCGGGAGACGTAGAGCCTAAGGGGTGTCCTAGCTGAAT
Source organism: Armatimonas sp. (assembly GCF_043757465.1). GTDB lineage: Bacteria > Armatimonadota > Armatimonadia > Armatimonadales > Armatimonadaceae > Armatimonas. The sequence goes on along the minus strand of NZ_JAYVPL010000164.1, from coordinate 35,882 downwards.
TTGCTTGTGCCAGTCTGCTTCCGGGAAACCTGCCTTCTCTAGCAGTAGACGCAGGCGAGCCTCGGCGGTATTTACGGGTAGCTCCGTCCCTGTCGGCGCAATAGTAGGGGTCTTCGGGGGAATGGCGTGGCTCAGGGTGAGAGCACGTCCCCACTGCTCCAGCTTCTGGCAGACAAGCTTCCGGTTGAGGTGCTTATGGAAGTAGGCATTGCGGAAGGTTTGGAAGCAGTCAATGCAGGAGCGTTCACAGCTACCAGGACAGCTTCCGGCAACGGTGCTTGCCGCGAGAATAACTTCGGCAAATCGCGTCGTGAGCTGCTCTAACAATCCTGAGCCACCGGGCATAGGGTCAAAGAGGAGCGCAGTGGCTTGGTCGCTACCAGGCTGTCCGATCACCAGAATATCGAGGTCTTCCCGATCCATCTCTAGCACCAGGGACGCACCGATACGAAGGGCTTCCGCAAGAGAGTAGGCTTCTTCACGGGTGGCACACTCGGGCAGGGAGAGAGTATCTGCGACCAAATCTGCGTAGAATCCGACATGCTCTATGGGACGACCACAGCGGGTCTCATGATCTGTCTTGAAGTGGTCTTGCTCGGTAGTTGAGGAGAACGGTGAGCGGCTCTGACCACAGACCTGGCAGACAGGGTAGCCCAGTGCGCCGTTCGCCACGAGCGATGAAGGACCGACATTGACTAGGCGCAGGTGGACGCCGCGCCTTAGATGGAGCGTGCGCTCACCCCACTGGTAGGCATTGCCCCCTTCGTGCCGGTTGCGCTCGTGGCCATAGACATCCACCCCGAGCTGGAAGCGGAAGTCTTCATCGTCCCCGATATGCGAGACATGTGCTAGATCCACATCGCAAATGGGAAGCGCCGGGAACATCGTGGTGGTGAGAGTGGCCGCGCCGCCTTGCGTGACTGTGCCCACTTCCTGAACGGTCTGGTTAATGGGATCGACTTGAAAGCCGAGGGAGGCGTCCTGGGCTTCTAGGTGGAAGTAGCGTGGGACAAAACGATGTCCATTAGCATAGATCAGGTTTCCTGGAACATACTCACGCAGTGCCATCGCGTTTGGCCGGGGTAGCTCAAAGTCGCTCTCACCAGGGGACGACTGTGCAAGGAGGGCCGTTCCTAGAATGCTCCCTATCTCCAGGCCGTAGCCCGGCAAAAAGCCCTCGGCTGCCAGCGCCGCGAAAGTATTGGTATCGTCGTAGCCCTGCGCCTGGTTGCGTGCTTGCCGCGCTTCGCCCTTGAGCCGCTTAACCAAGCGATCACAGCGGCGGAAGAGCGCGTCTTCGTCGGGCTTCAGGGTTCCTTGTACGGCTCGCTGGCTGTCCAAGCGCCGCATCTGCCCCAAGCACCAGTGTAGGCGCTTGTGGAGCGTAGCAACGACCCGCTGAAGCTCAGCACACATATTATCGAGGCAGGCGGCGAGCCGCTCGGCAGTGACCGTGTCGGCATCCTCAGCAGGCCAGCCCTGCTCGAAGGTACGGGTGATGTAGTTCAGTAAGTCCGCCCGGTGGGTCTGGAGAAGCGTACCGAACGCAGCGACATCGTAGGGCTTCTCACGCACACGCCCACTGTCCTCGAAGAGGTAGAGACGTACCTGCTTGGGAATGGCCGTGACGATGACTTCCGCCATCTCGGCGCGCTCATTAGGCGTCAGAGTGGTATCTTTGAGACGCTGGTTGAGGCGCGTGAAGACGGTGGCATGGACGTGTTTTGCGACCATGAGCTCGTTGCGGAGGTTGAAGCGCGGCGGCTCGACACGACCCTCTAGCATCTTCAATGGTTCAGTAAAGTACGCGAGGTCGTGGCTCGTGGTGCGAGCGTAGGTGAGATTGACCGCCATGCGGTGCCGCCGCCCAGCCCGGCCCGCTCGTTGCCAGTAGTTAGCGGGGAGCGGAGGCACATTGCGCATGAGAACAGTATCCAGGGCACCGATATCCACGCCCAGCTCCAGGGTTGGGGTGCAGACAAGGGTGTTTATCGCCTCGCCCGTTTCCGCCTTGAACTGGCTCTCAATCTTTTCCCGGTCTTTGTGAGGAACTTGGGCCGAGTGCTCTTTTGGGCGGAGCATGCGCACGCCGCCATCGAGCATCCCAAGGTCGTAGTGATCCGGGTTTTCACCCTCAAAGGCCAGAGTACCGTCACAGCGCCAGGCCATACACTTGTCTTCCGGTGTTGGTCGAACCTGAGCACGGCGGCATTTCTTACAGCGCCAGACGCCGACGGAGGGAGCCAGAAGCAATTGGTCCGCGTCGATCTGGTAGGCACCGGGGCAGTTGGGGAGTGCGTTGCCTTTTGCCCCCGCAAGTGTCACGGGCTTGAGTAGCTTCAGCTCCGTGCTGAGTGTCTGCCAGAGCTGACGGATGAACTCTTCCTGGTCGTCTTTCGGAACGCCCCAGCCGCGCACTGCCTGGCGCACGACGGTATCTCCGCTGGAGCCAAGCCAGTAGGTGAGGTGCTTTTCTGTGTTGCTACCCTTCTCCAGCTTGAGGCCCTTGGGGATACCCTTGAGCTTGGGGAGATAGCCCCGCTGAATCTCGAAGTCGCCGTCTAGCCAGAAGTGAGAGAATACTTTCGTCTCCGGATCGAGTAGGTAGAAGCCGCGGCGGAAGCGGTCCAGTAGAGCAGCGATGCCATCACGGAGGCGCTCTGGGTTGAGATAGAGTTGGGTTGACCAGTTAGCGATAAAGGGCACCTCTGGTGTGAGCTGGTGGTAGTCGATGCGAAGCCGACCCAGCGGCTCCAGACCACGGCGGTCTTTGAGACTGGTGGTCAGCTCGCGCAGGATCTGAATGCGTAGGTAGCGCCGTCGCTGGTTGGCATGCTCTAGGCCGGTTGCGGTGGGCTTTGCTACCTGCCAGACTTCGGGGATCAGGGCTTCGGAGAGCTCGGGGTCGCTGTCTAAGTAGCGCTCCAGGTAGGCGGTCAGGTCGCCGATGGAGAGTGCGCTCTTTTGGATGCGCTCCATCATCAAAGCGCGGAATCGGAAGCGGCGGGCGTGATCACGCATCCAGCCAGCCTGGAACGCAGCGTCCTGACGGTTGTCGGCAAAAACCAACAGGCGCGGGCGCTCGGCATGGTGGATCATCTCCTGGGCGAGGATATGGACATCGGCGACAGCGACGGCACGCACGGGGCGGGCGGGTTCACGGTAGTTGCCACCACGAGGCGCTCCTGGTGAGCCGCAGGAGACGCAGCGTGCGAGCTTGCCAGGGAACGCTGGGTTCTGGGCGACCGCGAGCAGGCGCACGGGCGGCTCGTCGTGGCCGCAGGAGGCGCAAGAAGAGAAAGCAGTCTCATGGAGCGTTCCACAGACGCGACACAGAAACACCTCCGCGAGCTTGTCCGATTCTTCTGCCTCGTCGTCCTCGTCGAGCGTTGCAAGGAGCCGATTGGTGAGAACAAGGCGCTTGCCCCCTAGACTGCTTTCTTGTGACTGCCAGTAGCGCTGCGTCCCTTTGAGCTGCCCGCCTCCGGGCATGTCCTTGGTGAAGGAGAAGTCGGCGGCGTGATGCTCGAAGTAGTGCTGGCCGCAGGTGTTGCAGGTCAAGATGGGCAGACGCGCACTTCCTTCGTCACCGCTGTTTCTCAGAGCGTCTTCAGCGGAGAGGTGCAGGCGAACACTCTCACCCACCAAGGGGAAGGTAACGACGGCACCACTGACCCCACGGACGAAGCCGTGCATCACGGGGCGCAAGAGAGGGCGTGCGTCTTGGCGTGCTGCTGCGCCCAGCGCGAGCCAAGCGAGAATCTCGCTCTCAGGTATTCGTCGTCCGATTCGTCCTCGTAGGCCGTCCACGAGGTCTTCCAGGGACAGGGGCTTCTTGAGAATATCGGCGAGCTGGTAGACGATCTGGTTGCGCGATAGATCTGCGTGCAGTGCCTCTTCCCAGCCATCTGAGGAGAGTATCGTGCCGGTCATGGCTTGGTAGGCTGCGGGAACAGCCTGGGCTGCGTTGGGCGTGTCTACAGCGGCGAGGACGGCTTGGAGGTGGTCGTTGGAATCGCCCGGCGGCGCAAGGGGAATCTGGCGGTGCGGCGACCAGACATCAGATTCATACTCTTCGCCGATCAGGGTGACGCTCTCACGCTCGACCCCAAAGAAACGTGCGGCAAAGTCGCGTCCGGCCTCGATGCCGCGCTCGGGATCGGCGATAGTGGCGGAGGTGGCGACGCAGGTGGTTTCGTCGGCGCTCCGGCCACAGAAGGTGCGTAGGCGACGGATGAGGCAGGCGGTCTCTGCTCCCACAGCTCCGCTGTAGGTGTGGGCTTCGTCAAAGACCAGATACTCCAGTCGCGCATTGGTAAAGAGTTCGACATCGGTTGTGCGGGTCAGGAGCAGCTCTAGCTGCTTGACGTTGGTGAGGAGAATGCGCGGCGGGTTCTCACGTAGCTCCTGGCGCGAGGGGCGCTCTTCCAGGGGGTGGATCACGACATTGCGTTTCTCGTCTTGTGCCTTCTTCAGTGCCGCCTGATAGGTTGCCTGGGATGCCCCCGCCGTGAGCCGTGTACCCGTCACCTGATCGCTTCTCTCGGGGGTTTTGCCGACGTACATCCCAAACGTGATGCCGGTTCCGGTGAGAAGCCCACGTAGGCGCTGGAGCTGGTCTTCAGCCAAGGCATTCATGGGATAGACCAGCACGGCGACGATGCCCGGCTCGGCGTTCTCATCGCGGAGCTTCAGGCAACGGGAAAGAATGGGATAGAGAAACGCCTCGGTCTTGCCCGAACCAGTGCCCGTTGAGACGAGGGTCGTCTTCCCTGCACCGATAGACCGGAAGGCTTTCTCTTGGTGGGAGTAGAGCGTCGGGTAGGGGTGGAGTGTCTCCAGAAGCGGGTGCGCCAGTCCCTCTCCAGCGAGTGTCTTGAACGATGCGCCGGGACGAAACGCACGGGAGAGGCTGACATATGGCCCCTTGAGTAGCGGCGTCTCACGTGTATGCTCCAGAGAGAGCAACTCGCGCATCTGGGCGTAGAGCGTGGGGTCGGAGAAGGGGTACGCGGTGAGCTGGTACTTCAGGAAACCACGGACGATCTTCTCCGTGTAGGCAACAGGGTTCAGGGCCATAGTTGGTTATCCTCGTGCTTCTCGCTCCGCTTGAAGCGTGCGAATCAGGTCTTGGACGCGGGTGCCAGGGCAGCAAGCTGAAGGTGATTCTCCACTGGTGTAGCCTGTCATGAGCGTGTCTGCGTTCTGAAGAGCCGTGGCGAGCAATGGCTCTAGTGTTGTCCAGTGGTCTGCCACCTTGTTGTAACTGGTGGGCATTAGGCGATCTAGCTGCTTGATGTAGCGATCACGCGCATTGACACCCCGTGCAGGCGCATTGGTGTAGTGCAGCACGAACCAGAGTTCAAAGGACTCATTCGACCAAGCGGCGTAAACGTTCCCCGTAGCCTGCCCGATGGCCGTATCAAAGGTTGTTGAGTCTAGGTCGTCTTTATCCACGACGCACCAGACTTCATCGTGCTCCTGTCGTTGTTTGATTGCCTCTGCTATTACTTGTTTGGCTTGGCCCAGAGGACGGTTTGGCACCTTGAGAGCAGACAGCCGCCAGGCGCGTTTGAGTCCATTGAAGTAGTTTGGTTCGGTCTCTGTGCCATCAGAAAGGATCAAGATGCTCTTCCCCTCTGTGCGCGTTGGGCGTCCCCCTCGTTCTTGTCGAGTTGGTGCAGGGCGCTTGGGCATCTAATTGCTGCCCTCAGACTTAGCGGGTGTTTCCTCCAGAAGGCGAGACCAGTCTCCTAGGAAGGGAATCGCCCCGAAGCGTCCGTCAATATAGTCTCTTTCCAGATCAGCTCCCTTGCGCTCTGTTTTCTTGAACTCGGCCAAAGAGTAGAGCTGTGATGCACCGTAGCGGTCTTTCTCGGTGAACCATATCTGATCGCGGCGGAACGAATTACTGTGGAGCAAGTTGGTATCGTGCGTCACAAAAACGAGCTGTGCTCCATGAGGGTTGGTTTCTTCCGACTGGAAGAGGCTGATAATGGCGCGGGTGAGAAGAGGATGGAGCTTGGCATCGATCTCATCCACGAAAAGCGTATTGCCTTTGTGTAAGGTATCGAGGATAGGGCCAGCGAAAGCAAAGAGTTTCTGAGTGCCTTGAGATTCCGCAAGTGCAAACGGGAACTCCATCTTGCCGATTTGTTTGTTGCCCGCATCGAAGACGGGATGCTCTGCTTGGAGACGCAGATCGCTAATGATTTGCTCGCCCTGATTTTCTGATCGCTTGACGGTATCCAGTAAGTTTTTTGCCTCATCCTCTTCGGCAAGTCTGAGGTTTGAAATGCCGACATCCGCTTCCTTGATGAGCTTCAGAATCTCTTCGCGGTAGTGGCCTTTTTCAAGGCTCTCGATGGTAAAGCGACGTAGCCCCTCCTCATGCAAGCCTGAGATTGCGTCTGTTCTATCACGCATAAAGGCGACAATGGCTTTGGAAAGTTCGCCCCCACGGCTTTTACTACACTGTGTCAGAAAGAGCGCCTCAGGATTGGTGAGAGTATTTCCTTCCAGGAAAGCGGTGCCTTCACGAAAGCTGCGGTTGCGCTCTACGGTGCTGCCTTCTCGCTCGAAGAGGGTCGTTTCCCAGGCAGAGCGAGAGACGTAGAGCCACTCCGCAGCCACTGTCTCTTCCTTGACGGAGAATCCGTACCGATAGGGGATTCCTTCCAGCAAGAAGCGTAGCTCCAGCACCACGGGTTTCTCCATCGCGCTGGTGTTGAGCTGGAAGGGGTATATCTCGAAGTGGAAATCACTATCACTGGAGGCGAGAATCGCTTCGCGGAAATCGCTGAAGGCTTCGATCAGACGCGATTTGCCACTTGCATTGGGGCCATAGAGGGCGGCGGCTCGAAGCAGGCTCAGTCGGTCATTGACGGGAATGACGTTGGCGCGCTCTAGCTCCTGGTCGGCCTTGCCCCGGTTAGGAGCTGCGATTAGGCTCAAAGTGCTCCTGTCGCGGAAGGGGCCGTAGTTTTCAACGGTGAAGTCGATAATCATTTCGTTGCTATTAGCTTACCTTGAAATGTCAATTATCTACTGTTTTAGCAGGCTGAAGCCCTTTTCTTTGCTATCTTCTCGCAAAACTTAGGAAAAGCGCTCTTCCAGGCGTTGGAGCCGCTGGGAGATCTGGGCAAGCTCACGGCGGAGTTCGGCTTGGGCATGTTGCTCCAGGCGGCGCTCCTGGATACGGAGTCGGTGCCGAACCAGGGGAGCACGGTTGAGGTGAAGCCGCTCGATCTGGCGCTCTCCTGCTTCGGTGAGGGCGGTGAGCCGTCCGTCGGTTTCCTGGCGCAGGTGTACCCCCAAGTCGTCGTTCAGGGGATGAAGCAGGCGTAGGGCAGGGTCGCTGGGCCAGTAGTCGCTCTTAAAGGCATTGCAGGCAGGGCAGCAGTAGACGAGGTTTTCCAGAGCATCAGTGCCTTGTGCTGTCTGTGGCTGAAAGTGATCCAGGGTCAGTTCTGCGCCGACCTCCTCTTCGGAGACACCACAGTAGCCACACCGACCTCCGTAGAGAGAGCGTATGGTTCGCCGCAGTCGGGCCGAGATCATGCGGCCTGAAGCAGCCGGGCGATCTCGGCATCAATGCGCTTACGGCGGTGCTGTGCGGTCTTCCAGGTGGTCTCCAGGCTCTGAACCAACGCAGTCTTCTCGGTAAGCAGGCTCTCCAAGCGGCGATTACGTTCCCGAAGCGTCGCGGTTTCTGCCTCTATCCGGTCGCTTGCGGCATCCAGTAGAGTGTCGAAATCAGTGACTTCCTCAGGAATAGTAGATGAATCAGGCATGAGCATTCTCCAGAGGCATTATATCTGAAAACTCCAGTGCCCTCTGTCCCCAAAATCGCGCCACCTGGTTTCGTGAGTCAGGGGCAACTACAGTTGGATTCGGTACGATCCGCGAACCGCCCCCCGCCGGATGTATTCGGTTCCTTCCACACTGATTGAGATCTCTGCTCCAGAATCAATATCGAGGTCAAACTCAACCTCACCATCGCTGTTGGTGTAGCCCTCTTTGCTACCGCTTGCGAGGAACTGATATATCCAAAGGCTGACTCGGACACCTTTGGCAGATGTGCCGTCTCCGTTGTAGACACGAACTAGGACGTTTCTCATTATCTTTTCCTTACTCTTCTTCCTCGAACTCTTCGAGGATTTTTTGTGGGATTTGAGAAAGGGTACGCGGTGTGGGCAACAGGGTTCAGAGCCACAACAGAGTCAGCATTCGTCAGACTTCAGGGAATAGGTCAAGAATTTCCTGTGATTTTGCTCGGTAGGTTTCTTCATCGGTCATCAGATAATCTGCTGCTGTTTGTTCGGTTAGCCAGCCTGCACGTTGAGCCATTACAACATATACCGAGAAGTAACCACGGCGAGACTGTGGAGTCTCAGGAATTGGGGGCTGATCATCTTCAAATCGTTCTGCACCACGCCATTCATTGGCTATGCCATTATCAATGTCCTCAGATACGGGTAAATCTATTTGGCGATTAAACGCATTCCAAATATGATATTTAGCTGCTGAAGCGCTTATACCAAAGTGAAGCATCACATCGTTAATATCATTATTACGACTATAGATACTCCGCAGACTTTCTTTCGGAGCAATAAGTTCTATTGCAAAAGCATTCGCACGAGCCTCAATAAGATAATCTGGCTGTGTCGAACGTGGTGATTTCAATGACTCTATATAACCATATTTGTCTATTGTAATGCCTTTAAGTTTTTGCGATGGATCCCACAAAAGATGCCCTAACTCGTGAGCTATAGTTGCACGTCGCACTAAGGAATTTTCATTTTTCCCTCTCGTATTTACGATAATACCGCGTGCTCCATTTGACTCAATAGTTGCTCCTGCAATTTCGGGGGCCAATTCTTGATTGATCAGAGGAATACGTAAACGGTGACAAATGTCCCTCAGTGAAGTAATAGCTTCTATAGATGAGAGTCCTATTGTGCTGCGGGTTCGCTGTGAAAGATCATCAGCTATCCTATACACTGGTCTTTCAGAATTCCCATAGTTGAATGTAGGTTCAAATGTAGGTATTTGAAACTGTGGTTCCAACAGTCGCTGCAATGCAACCTGAGTCTCAATGACCCATGCGGCTTCAGAAAAAGCAGCGATACTTCGAGCGGGTAACCTTCCAGGAGAATCGCTCCATGATTTGAGACGAACCCCAAGGACAGGATCACCGCCAGCGCCAGGGACAACACTGAGCTTATTTGGGTCTAATCCGAGTTCCCTGGCAATTTTCTCTAAAGTACGAATATGAAGTCGAGCAAGCGGATTCTCTGACTCAAAAACTTCTTTTTCCGTAACTTTAGCTTTTTTTGCAATTAGCTTTGCATTACCATCTAATCCAAGACTTTCTCGTCGTTTCTTTATTGTTGCGAAAGGCTCCTTGGTATTTCGTGTGAAAATTGCGCTTCCATCTTCTACTATTTCGATAAGACGGTGAATCCCAAAAAGGTTAAGTGCTTGTTTCGCAGTGAACGTTGTCCCGGTAGCTCCAGGAACAAAAAAGGATAGTTCATGGGTACTGCGTACAAAAATCTGAGAGGATGTTTGTGCTCGTTCTTCTGGCGTAGAACCATTGCTGTCCTCTCCAAAAATGGCGTCGAGAAGCGAAGATGCTATTTCCATCCTTCGGCTCCTTCCAAGAGAACACGGGCTGGCGCTTTTCTTACGTTATCCCACCCGAAGCAACAAACTTTGTATCCTGCCTCGCGAAAGCCATCTACACTCGCTTCTAACTCTTCTGGGCTACGTGCGGGGTAGCGGCCCGATCCGCCGTTGAGCCAAATATGCTCGCTGCCGCGAAACCAGAGCTCACCACCACTGTGTGCAGGGATATTACCAAATAGGTTCGTATGCGCCAGCTTGCCACGCCCACAGCTCTTCCCCAGTTCGCCGTGCTCCAGCGCGACCCGAACATCGTCGGTTCCGATCAGCCAGAGGTGTTTTGTGGCTTCATCCGTCCAGGAGCCGGACACCGTTACAGTTGTTGGTGCCTCTGTCAGCGAAGATATTTCCGGATGTGGAGATTTGTTTTCAAGTGCATCAGCAGGTTCTCCTGTTCGCGGATTTGATTCGCGGGCAGGATGCCCTTTTCGATATTCGTCAAAATGCGGAGATGCGAAAGTACTCATTACAACGTTACCAATACTATTGGATTCTACCCCATAAATCTCCTCCGTCAAAATTCCAGCGCCCCTTGCCCCCCAAACAGCGCCGTCTGGCCGCGCCCGTCGGTGGCGGGCGGTGGGGTTGTGGTGCTCTCGCCTGCGAGCTCGCTCAGGAGTTCGGCGTAGCCGTCGTGGCCTAGCAGGTTGCGGGCGTGGCGCTCGCACTCTGCCCAGGATTCGGCGGGGTCTTGGGTCGTTTGCCCGTCGTGGAAGCGCTCGCCGAGGCGCTCGCGGACGGGTTGGTACTTGGTGGCACGTTCGTCGTGGCCGAGGTTGTGGTCGGTGAGGCGCAGGGTTTCGGGAAGCTCCCAGCCGCCGTCGTCGGGGTCGGCGCAGAAAGCGGCGAGGGCGTCGTCGTGGCTGCCGCCTGCGCTCTCGACGCGTTTGAGGAGGTCGGCGAAGGCGACAAGGCTGAGGACGGTGTGGCGTAGCTCCGGGTCTTTTTCCTTGTCCACGCGCCAGAAGCCTTTGGGGTCGAGCTGGCGCGTGAAGGCGATGCTGGTGGACTGGGCAAGTGGGTGGTCACAGTCGCGGAGAATCCACGCGAGGTCGCCCTGGTCGAGGCCGTAGAGGAGCGCGACGGCGGCATCGAGGACGCAGCGAAGGCGGAGGCGTTCGTGGTCGGTGAGTGCCCAGAGGCGACGCCAGGGGATTTCCCCAATGGTGGGTGTGGCTTTGCGTAGGCGAAGCCAGTCGGAAGCAAACCATAGATCAGGAATTGCCAATTGAGCAGCAGGGACACTGATTATAGATGCCTGTGTGCTGCTGATTGCGGTATAGCCTGTTTCCTGTAAGTAGTTGAGTGTGAGGTGTAGTCCACCCACACGGAGGCGGAGTAGATTGTCTAAGGAAAATGAGTTGCAGACAGCCAAAAAAGCAAGCGTCCGAACGGTATCTCCAAAGGGTAAATATAGTACGGGAGCGGAGTGACCAAACGGTACAGAAGAGTGGAACGTAGCGTACATCGTTCTCGCGTTAGTCGCTGAACAAATGTCCATGAATGCAACTTTTGCAGTTTGTGGCATTGAGGCGTATGCGGTTTCTCTACCCATCAAGTACTGCGGCTCAATGACTTTCCGCTTGAATGGAATGTCTTGCCAAACGGAGCCACGACCTTTGCCACTTACCCACCCTTTCTGGCTGAAATCAAACTGCCCGATCATGCGGCCTTCGTAGAGCGGAAGGGCGATGTCTTCGATGTCGTCTTCGTGGACGTACTCGCCGTTGCCAAGACGGATCACGCCTTCCATACCGCTTGAGATTCGTGTCTGTCGAAATTTTAGCCAGCGTCCGTACTCGTCGCGCTGGTAGCCTTTGGCGATCCACTGTTCCAGCGGCGGGAAGAGCTTGGAGTCGTTGGTCATGTCGAACTCACGAGCGTATTGGATGCCCCAGCCGTCTGCGGTTTCGTCGCCGAGGAGCACGGAGCCGTCGTAGAGTTTCTCAAGTGCCCGCCGGTCACGCTCGGAGCGGATTTCGAGAATGGAGTGCGTGGACGGGCTGAAGCGCTCGACGAGGGACTTAGGATAGGCGAAGGCGTGGCGCTCGGCGTTTTCCCAGTCGGAAAGACTTCGCTGCATGAACGCGGTCTGGATCGCCTCGGTCGTGCCGCCCTTCTCGATGATGAGTGGACAGAACTTGAAGCGGCTATCAATATCGAAGATCTTCTCACGGTTCTCGAAACCGAAGAGCCAGTGCCAGCGGCAGTGGTTGAGGAACAGGCGGCGCAAGTCGCCCGCGCCTTTGTCGGTGTAGATATTTGCCGGGACGATCATACCTAGGCGTCCGCCGTCTTGGAGAAGCGCGTGTGCCAGCTCTAAAAACAGCTTGTAGGTGTTCACGTCGGCGCTGCCCTGATGGATAAACGGGTGACGCGGGTCGGTGTAGCCTGTGCGCTTGGCTCGCCGCTGTCGCCAGCCGCCGTGCAGCGCGTCGTTTTCTTTCTTCTTCCCAAACGAGAACTTCCCGGCTTCCGTGAGCGGGTCGCCGAAGGGATAGCCGCCGTTCTTTACCCAGTTGGAGAGCGACTTGAGGTTCGCATTGTAGGTCAGCCAGTCGCGCTCGATCTGTGGAGTCGCGGCGAAAAGCTCCTGCTGGCGCTTGAGAGCTTCTTGCTTGCCATAAGCGCGGTAGAGCGGATCAATATTAGAGAAGAACTCTTTCGAGTTAGGTTTCTGTACCTCCCACGGGGGATTGCCGAGGATGGCGTCGAAGCCACTCCCTGCCCGCTGGAACACATCGGGAAACGCCAGCTCCCAGTGAAAGAAGTGGTGCTGCTCGGTGAGCGCGGCGACAGTCTCATCGAACGACGGAGCGGCTCCGGGGAGCGGCGCGTCGTCGAGGCGGTCGGTCGGCCAGAACCAGAGGGCGCACCAGGTGTCGAAGGCGCGCCGCAGGGCGGTTTGTGCGGCGTCGGAGCGGAGAGTGGCCCACGTGCGCTCTTGCTGGTTCACGTCCCAGAGCGACGTATCGTGCATGCCTTCCAGCGCGGTGCGGGCGGCGGCGTGGACGGCTTCGGGCTTCTGCGTGGCAGCCGTATCCTCGCTACTCACCTGTCCCGTGATCCACTTCGTCAGTGCGGGGCGCAGTGTCTCCTCGACATACTTCTTCAGCGCCTCGTCGGTCGCCTTATCGCCCGTCTGCCGCGACCAGGCCAGCGCGGGGTAGTCACGGAAGCGGTCGAACCAGCACCCGATGAGGCCGTTGCCGTTTTGTAGCTTGTGATCGAGGAACTCAAAAGGCAGCTCCCGATCCATCGTCTCCACCCAGAGCGCCAGGCGTCCCAGCTCCACCGCCAGCGGGTCGAGGTCAACGCCGTAGAGGCACCGCTCCACCACATGGCGCTTCAGGCGCGAGCGGACATAGGTTTCGGCGAGGTCGGCATCTATGGGAAGCCCGGTGAGGGTCTGCTGGAACCATGCGGGGCGGCTATCTTGCTCCGGGGCGACAAGCCGGTTTGCCGCTTCGTCGCGCACCAGCCAGCCGTGATGAAACAGACTGCTCCAGAGCGCCGTGGAGAGAAAGCCCAGCGCTGCCACCAGGAACGAGGCGCTTCCCATGGACGTGTCACAGACCTTGAGCGCAAGGATTGCTTCGGGGGAGCGGGGGATCTCGCCGTCGTAAGCAAGTGGGCGCAGGGTGCGTTGCACGGTTGGGACAGCGAGTGCGGGGCGTGTGTAGAACGTCCCCGCGCCCTTGCGCGTGCCGCCCCAGCGCACCAGGAACCACTCACCGGGCAGGATCACGCGCCGCAGGAGTGCATCAGCAGCCTTGGCGGTCTGCGGGTCTTCGCCCCCGCCCAGTGCGAGCTGCGCCGCACTGCCGCGTCGTGCTTTGGGCTTCTTGCCGTCCGCCTGCACCGCACGAAGCGCCCACTGCCGCGCTCGATCACGTGCTGCCTTGCGGGCGTCATCTGCGCTGAGAACTTCCTCTTCGTCAGGCTCGGGCATTTCGGTTTCATCGCCCTCGGCGTCCTCTTCCTCTGCCTCGGTTTCCTCAACCTCCGCGCTTGCCTCTTCCTCGTCGCCGCCCGCCGCCGCCTTGTTCTTCTTCTTGAACTCCTTAAGTAGCGCCGTCAGCGTCTTATCGTCCATGCCCTCCAAGCGTGAGAGCGGAAGCGCGGGCTCGTCCCCAATTCCCACAAAGACCACCGGTTCCTCGGCGCAGCGTAGCTCGTAGTCCAGCAGTCCCTCGTAGAGAATCCCGATGTACTCGCTGGAGAGGTCGGAGAAGTCCACGGGCGTCGGCACCCAGACACTGCCGCCCCCTTGGCGCACTTTCACGCGGCTCTTGCACAGCAGCTCCAGCAGACGCGAGACCACATCATCGCCGGGCGCGTGCTCCGGGTTCTCAAAGACTGCCAGCACACGAGAGACTCCCTCTCCCTCTGGCTTTCCTGGGGTGAAGAGCCCGCCACCGTAGGCAGGCACACTCAGCAAGGGATGGTGGGAGCCGTGGTAGATCAGCGAGAAGAGCGCGATGACGCGCGGCCAGGCGGCGTGCCGGTGGCGCAGGCGCTCCTCGGAGCCAACCCGCTCCAGCGACTCACGCAAGCCCTGAAGCCCATAGGAGCCGTGGTAGATCGGGTTGTCACGGGGCAGCAAGTCCCGCGCCTCGGCAAAGAGCGCCACTACCATCCGCATGATGATCCGAGTTGCAGCAAGGTAAATGTCGCGCGGCGCGAGGTCGGCTTTTGTCAGCGCCTCGCCGTGGCTCTGGATGAGAAGCTCCACCGCCCGCCGGACGCGCTCACCCAGCTCGGCGGAGAGCTCGGCCTGCCCGCGCCGGGAGTCCTGGATCGCCGTGACGAGCGTGCCCTCAAGCGCCTTCGGCCCTAGCAAGCGACGCAGGGCTTCGAGCTGTGGCCCCGGCTTCCCTTCCTCAAACCACAGCGACGCATCGGACTCTGCCCAGGCATCCCAGTCCAGCCCCGCCGCGACAATCCGCCACTGTGCGTGGTTCGTGAGCAGAGCCACCGGCTGGCCCGCTTGGCGCAACCACTCCGTCACCCGGCTCACCGCTCGCCGTCCCCGCCCAATCCCGAGACGCGGTGTGTCGTCCACAAAGACCGGCAGGAGCGCACCACTCGCACTCTTCCAGACACGACGTGGCCGAACGATCTCGCCTGTCAGAGCGGCGTGCGAAAAACTCGTGTCGGGCTGCTTGTTCCAGTTGCCCCCTGCTGTCGGGTTCAGACCCAGCACGCGCTCCAGCACAAGAGTCAGCAGCTCTGTCTGCGCCCCTGGCTTCACCAGCAAGCGGCGCAGGTTCTCGACATGATCCGAGCGCAGAGGCGGTGGCGCTGCCTCATCAGGGAAGCGATCCAGCACACGGGCCGGGGCGATCAGAAGACCGCCATGCCGTAGCGATGCCCACCAGAAGCCTTTTTCTTGCATCAGCGGCCTCCCTCAGGCAGGCGAATCTCCACGGTCACAGGAAAGACCCGCGCCTCGCCTCGCAGTGCGAAACGCTTCGGAAGTACGCCCTCGACAATGCGCTTGCGCTCACGAGCGAGCAGTTCCCGCAGCTCCTCGTAGCGCTCCTTGCGCCGCTTCAGCTCCTCTTCCTTTTCCGCCTGGGTCTTGGCGATCTGCCCCACACGCTCATCTTCTCCAAAGAGTGTCGGCTGTGCCTTGAGACTTGCCATCTGCGCATTCATCTCCGCGATCTCCCGCTCCAAGCGCTGGAGAGTCTGCTGCTGAATCATGGCGGAGAGCTCGCCTTGGCGGCTCTGGAAGCGCTCCTGTTCCTCACGGGTTGCCGCTTTGCCATCGTCCTGAAGCGCCCGCGTCAGGCGCTCTGTGAGCAGCTTCCCCGCTTCGCGCAAGAGCGCCCGTACCTCGGTATCCACCTCGCCCCAGATCTCTCTAGCCCGCTCCGCATCTCTAGCATCGAAGGTCAGGGAGGCAGGATAGAGCACACGTGCCGCTTGGTGTGGCAGCGCGTCGTCCAGCTCGCCATTACGAATCGGCAGGCGCAGGGTATGTACCCAGTGGTGGAAGCGCTCACGCAGCTCGTTGACCGCCACCTCCTCGACCGTGAGCAGGATCAGTGCATCACAGCCAGGCGGAACCCCACCACGGCGCACCGTCCACCGCGTCGCCTTTTCCTCGCTGCCCCCGCCCGGAAACCGTAGGCGAGCAAACGAGGCCAGCGCCCGGTGGTAGAGCGGGTGGGCCAAGTGCAGGAGCGCCGTGTCTTTCACCGTGCGGAAGATCGGTCGTCCGTTGATGGTCTCCAGATAGTACGCGGGATCGAAGACCAGCGCGGGCAAGGCTCCGGGCGTCTTGGCAGTTCCCCCACGGCGCAGGCAGGTATCAATAAGTGCGTTCCAATCCGACGGGATCGGGTGGCGCAGGCGCACTCGGCGTGGGTCGCTCGTGTCGGTATCAAAGCGTGGTCGCCCACCGCTGGCCGCCAGCGCCGTCTCCAGAGTCTCCGAGAGCGTCTGTGGTGTGAGGTCCAGTTCCGCCGCGAGTGCCTCCAGCCGCTTGGCCTCGCCCGCCTCGCTGATAGGAGCCTTCGCCGCTGAGCGCAGGATCTCCGTTCGGTCGTGCACAAGGGCAAGGGCACTGTCTAGGTCTATCTCCACGTTAGCCGCAGACTCGTTCTGGATAAAGCGTCGCTGGAAAGCGGTGTCAAAGACCTCACCCGCCGAACCTAAGTCACTACGAATCGAGTTCACCTTCCGCACGACCACACCGAGAAACTTCAGATCGGCATCATCCTGTGTGTCGAAGTGAAAAACCCCCACATCACGAGACTGCCCATGGCGATCCAGACGCCCGTTGCGTTGCTCCAGCCGGGACGGGTTCCAGGGCACATCGAAGTGCAGTAGGTAGCGGGCTGTGGCCTGGAGGTTCAAGCCCTCAGCGGCGGCATCGGTGCCGATCAGGATGCGCACGGCGCTGGCTGGGTCGTTGAAGGCCAGCTTCACGGCGGAGCGCTCATTGTCGTCCATCCCACCAAAGAGTGTCACGAGCCTCCCCGGCTCTTTGTAGCGCTGATTGAGGCGACTCACTAAGTAGTCTAGCGTCGTCTTGTACTCTGTGAAGATCACCAGTCGCTCGGTGTCGCTCCATGCCCCGTTAGGCCGTAGATGCTTGTCAATCAGCGCACAGAGCGCCTCGAAGCGAGCATCTACCAAAGGCATCGTCCCATCGCGCTCCAGACCAAGTGCCTCCAGCGCCCGCTCTACCATTGCTGACTCACTCTGTAGCTGCACCGCCATGGGACGGAGCCACGCTCCCACGATCTGCACTGCATGACCCCGGCGGCTCTCCGCCTCACGGTCATCGCCCGTCTCTTCCTCGGCACTGCGACCAGCGGCCTGTACCTCATCTGCGTCGGCGGCTTCTTCTAGCTCCAGACCCTGCCGGTAGCGCCTCCAAGAATCCGCAAAGGCATAGGGGCAGGAGAGCAGGCGCTTGCCCAGGATCTCGACTGCAAACGCCCCGGCGAGCTGCTCACGCCGCACGGACTGCGCCACCAGTGAGCGCACCTTCCCCCGAAACGCTTGAAACGCCACCGAGAGTGCTTGCTCACTTGGGTGAAGCGAGAGCGGCACCGCCGTCAAGAAACGCTCACAGAATCGAGGCGGGTTTGACCGCTGGTTGATCTCAGACTTTAGTCGCCTCACCAGGACATCCTCGACGCGTAGCCGTTCTGCGGGACTGATCTCGCTGGTCTGGGTAAAGCGCACGGGATCGAGCAGCTCCAAGAGGCCCGTGAACGAGCGCGTGTGTCCATTGTGTGGTGTGGCGGAGAGAAAGATGCGGTGCTCGAAGTGCGGCGCGAGGAGCCGTAGCATCTTGGTTAGCTCACTATCTGCCCCGAACGGCGCGGGGGAGAGGTTATGCACCTCATCCACAATCAGCAAGTCCCAGGGCAGATGGGTTGAGCCGTCTGGCATCCGGCAAGCCGCCAGAAACGACTCCAGCACATCGGGTTGCTTCAGGTAGTGGTAGCTCGTGATGATGCGCGGAAAGGTGCGCCAAGGGTTGGCATCCAGGCCGAGATTCTTGCGGAGCTGGTGGGTCTGATCACGGTCCACCACATCGAAGCTGAGCGAGAACTTCTCGTCCATCTCCTGCTGCCACTGCACCCGCAGCGACGCCGGGCTAAGAATCAGCACCCGCCGAATCCGCCGCCTCAGGAGCAGCTCACTGAGCACCAGCCCCGCTTCGATGGTCTTTCCAAGCCCCACATCATCGGCGATCATCAGCGCGATGCGTGGCATGCGCAGTGCCTTGAGCAGCGGCACGAGCTGAAAGTCTTCGACCTGGATCGCCCCATGAAACGGTGAGGAGACCGGCATACGTGTCAGAGGGCCGTCTGCGCCATCGGGATCAAGATAGGGAGAGAGCGCCGTCCACCGCGTCGCTCGCACCAGTGCATCCGCATCCGCAGGAAGCATCGGTGCCCGCTCCAGGCTCGGTAGCGCCGCAGGCTCCAGCAGACGGGCTCCTGGCTCCCGCTCCCAGACTAAGTTCTCCTCGGGCTCTCCCTCCACATCCAAGTACTCTACTGTCGTCAAGTGGAGCCGACCAGTGGGGCCATCGAACGGCTCTACTGCACTAACCAAACCCCGCCGGTTTCGAACGGTCGCCAACATACCTACGGTCGGATTGAGAACGACTTTGGAATCCATGTGTGTCTACGTTCGCGTTAGCCCTACGGTTCTCCTTTGTCTTTGCCTGCAAGCACCCCAACCACAGGCTACGCCGAGGTCTCTGTCGGTGCCTCCGTCACGACATGCGCACGGGTCTGGCCCAGTCCCAGAGTGGTACGGGCTCCCGTGCCTGCCAGGTTTGCCAGCCCCGCGAGTGCAGCAAATGCGCTCTTCTCCTCGGGGCGGGCGGCAACACTCCAGTCCAGGTCGAGTTCTCCCACGAACCCTCGCTTAAGCCCTCCTTTGAGGCGCATTACCTCTTAACAGCAAGCTCCTATCAAGATACTACCAACGGCCACACCTTGGGTGTGGTGCTCGGGCGCTTCAAGGTTTGAGAGAGTTTTGTAACGCCCCCAGTGCCGTTCATCCTTGCTAGAGTGCTTCAGGAGAATCCCGTGGAGTTGTTGGATGAGGAGCCAACACTCTCAATAGTCGCCACCCACCGTAGGGCGGTGAGTCGCTCCCGAGCAATGTTACGCAAGGCACGCCAAGCTCCTTTGAACTCATCAATCTCCGCAACAACTGGTGGATTTGTCAAGAGAGGGCTATGAGCTTCGATGAACCTGCACCGCTGACAGAAGGAGATAACGGTCTTTCCATTGTGGCCCATCGTTGATTCCTAACTGACGGGTCTTGTCATCCCATGTTTGCCTAGCAACGTCCTCGGTGGGAAGAAGCTGGAAGAGCATTTGTATTGCCGCAAAGCGTCTTTTGGCAACTCGAATAGCCTCTTCACCATCGCTACTTTCGGCTGCTCCCTGTTGGGTGAGCCTATACCCTACCTCTAAAGCTCTCTGATAGATTTGTTTGGCTTCACTACCAGGACGCTGACCACTGGTACCAAAGGAAGCATAGCGTCGCCCAGGGTCGAGGAACACCATCTCACGAAAGGTTGTTTTTAAGGACCCCATTCCCAGACTCTTCCCCATCCCAAACTTATGAGCAGACTCGGGCCAGAGTTTGAGCGTGTTTAGTAACGCTCCTAGCTCCAGATCCGTAAGGTTCTCAAAGCGAATACGCCCTCGGAACTTTGTTCCAGGTTTCACGGGGCGAATGTCGGTGCGCTGGGTGTCTGTTGGGAGCTTGGAACCAGGTT
Source organism: Armatimonas sp. (assembly GCF_043757465.1). Classification (GTDB taxonomy): domain Bacteria; phylum Armatimonadota; class Armatimonadia; order Armatimonadales; family Armatimonadaceae; genus Armatimonas. The sequence continues at coordinate 16,426 of NZ_JAYVPL010000164.1, read as the reverse complement.
GAAGCTCGGCTAAGGCCGATTGCGGGGAGCGGTGCCAGTAGCGTTTGTGACCACGGAGGCAGGCGTCTTTCGAGTCCCAGTGGCGGAGGTTCTCTCCGTCCCGCTGAAGCTGAACGAGATAGGTCTGGATGGCGGTGGGCTTGGGACCCGCCAGGAGAACATTACGAATTCCGTTCTGCCCCTCCAGCCACGGCAACGGGACTTTCTCATCGGCACGCTGCCAGCGGGCATCTTCAAAGAAAACACGCCCTCGAATAGATAAACCCGTTCGATCACTCCCTACCGTACCAAAGACACTCTGCGCCATGTCCGGCTTGCTTGGATCAGGGTCATAGGATTGCGCATCTCGAATATTATGAACACTGGTTGCATAGCGCAAAGCAAGCATCATGTTTGCCCCCAGTGCCGCAATTTTTGAGGAGACAAGATTGTTTAAGACTGCGAATGTAGGTTCCCCTGGGCTAAGCCGACGCGGAACATTGCGGCGATGGCCATTGGGTTCATCAAACTTATTCCCATGTGCCATCTGTCCCCAGGTCAGGTAATCGGCGTAGACATCCGCAGGAACAGGATAGTCCGTGTAGTTGTTCTCAGGATCGGCGATTACCTGAAAATAAGAGCGCTTCTGTTTACCCACTGTCCGTCCGGGAACCGTGAGCCATCCTTCAAAAGCACCTTGATCGGCTTCAAAGCAGGTCTCGACTTCGGGCACCTCAAACCAGCGCTGGCTCACATCGTCCGGGCGGCGGAGCAAGCCAACGCGCTTGCCGGTTGTGCAGAACCAGTCACGAGTTGCCTGGTAGAGCGCAGGGCTTTCGTCAATTCCACTATCGCCTACCGAGATTGCGGCAAACCCTTTGGGGAAACGATTCGAGACACGCAACACGAGCCCCTCGTCCGTCTCTACAAGCTGCCCGGCAACAAGATGGGTATCCGCATTAAAGTTGCTGTTGTATTTCTCGCGCAGCTCGGCTTTGTTGGAGGCGAAGTAACGGTAGTAGTAACGGCGATCCGCGACAAACTCCATACGACTGTAGGTGAAGATCTCGAAGGCGGCGCGTGTCATCCCACGTAGTGAGGAGCCGGGTAGCACGGGGGCACCATCTCCTTGGTGGAAGAACTCTACGGTATCTTTCTCCGAGCGAGTGAAAATGGGCGTGAGGGCCTCGTACTCGACCTCCACCCAGCCCGAGTGTCGTTCGGGGTGCCAGTAGCTCTGGTCAAAATCGGCGGCGGTCTCACTCAGGACAATCTCACGCGGCAGGGGAACAAAGTTATAGGGGGCAATGGCATCAGGCATGGGAAGGCTCCTTATCATTCACAATCTTGACAAAACGTGTGGCAACGATACGAACAAGCCCCGTCTCCGGGTCTTCTTCTAGGTGTTGGGCGATCTCTAGCCCGTAGCCTTTTGGAACAACAGTAACCCGCCCCGCACGATCAGAATACCAAAGAAACCTCGCACTACATGGCTCTGGGGGTGTCCATGACCGGTTGTTTTCTTTGGCCTCCCGACGATCCACCTCATGGGTAAAGAGCAGAGTTCTCTTCAAATCTCCCTCATCAGCTTTCAGAGTTGCATGATTTAGTTCTCCCTCCTCGTTGCGCCAGAGAAGCAGCTGCACCTCGGGGCCGAAGAGGCGTGCCTCGAAGACGCGCTCGGCATGAGGCACACGGACTCCATAGTCACGGACTTCAGAGTTTGGTACCTGGTCGGCGCGCTGCCAGGTATCGCCCTCACGAATCGCCCAGACCAGGGTGTCGGTTGCTTGAAGAACTGCCCAGACAAGGCTGTCCGAGGCTCCTTCTGGCTTTGGCCCTCCGAGGAGCCAGTCTAGGTAAGCGGCTGCGTTCATGCGGTTTCCTCCGTCAAGTAGCGGTCGAGCTGAGCGACGATGGCGGGATCAAGTGCCACTCCCTTAGCGAGAGAGAGGGGGTGGGTGGTACCGGGTAGATGCGCCGTGACGCGGCCCTGAAGCACCCCACGGCCAATGCTGGTCTCCCCCCCTAAAGGCAGTTGGCCCTCCACCAGATCGCGAGCCGCCAGCAGAAGTAAGCCAAGTTGGCGGGCAGAGGGATCAAGGCAGATCACGGTAAATTCTAGTTTCCCCCCAACAGCGGTCTGTTGGTCAAACAAGGCAGTGTCCAGCGCTCCTCCTGAAAAACGGTCTATCTTAACCCGCGTCTGCTTACGGCTTGTTCCGTTCTGGATAACGGCCTCGGAGACCTGCACGCGGCTGGCAGTCAGACCGTTTTTACTCGCTTCGGGTGCCGTTCCAAAGAGCGATGGTACGAGCGCATCGCTCCAGCTCATGGTCTTGGCAATCCGGCCACAGTGCGACCGCAGGGCACCGGCAAGCGATGTGCCACTGAGGAGCTGCTTGCCCTGCTCCGTGAGGTGGATCATGTCTGGATCGCTGGCACGGACACCTGGCGTGCGGATCAGGAGGGTTCCTGGCAAAGCACAGTCAAACTCCAGGCGCAGTGCCTGCCGCTTGTCGGGTTGGTTTGCGAGGTTGGGATAGTTCCCGCCGAGTGCCCCACGCAGAGTAGCCTGCGGGGCAAGTGCTCCCAGTGGGTTCTCATGGTCGGTCTTGGCATAGGCCCGCCACTCGTCGAGGGTGGTGAGTGAATAGCGTTTCGCCTTCCACTCCGAGACACAGCACTCCCCCAACCCACGGCTCTTGCGGGCACCAAAACGAATATGCCCTCCGGCAAGCGCTTCCAGTGCGAGACAGAGATCGGCAAGGAGCGCCTCTTCTTTTTCCCAGACCTTCCCCTCAGGCACGGCGAGCTCCAAGCGGATCGGAAATGTCAGGCCGGGTAGAGCCAGCTCACGGTCGTACTTCAGCCCGTCGGCAGCCAGGCGGGTCTTGGGATCAATACGAACGCCATCACGTATCGTCGAGGCGATAGATTTGGGTGCAGCGACAGCATCAAAAACCATGAGGGGGCTCTCGTGGCACTTCAAGTCGCCAAAGAGCTTCCCCGCCGCTCCGGAATCTGTTGTCCGATAGCCCACGAGCTGATCTTCTAGAGCGCTTCGTAGCGCCCCTGCCAGGGTAGTTCCGGGAAGCACGACCTGCCCTTTTGCATCGCGGGCAAAGGTCGAGTCCGCGCTCTCGGAGTCCTCGGTCCCAATCTGGGAGGCGGATGTCAGGGTGAGCTGGGCGCAAATCACCCAGCGAGCAAGAATCTTGCGGCGTTTCTCTGCGCTCATTAGCTTTCCTCCTGTGCCACTTTGGCGAGCCGACTGAGAAGGGTGTCAAGATAGTGCCGCCGCAGCGAGCGCTTCGTCTCCGCCCAGAGCTGCACACTCTTTGCTTCCGAGACAAGTCGGTTGCGCAAGCGCTCCTGGCTCTCGGACGAGGATACGGTAGGCCAGGTGTCCGGCTGATCGAGAAGCGCCAGTAGCCACACGGAGAGTTTTTTGCCGTCCAGACGGCAGCTCTCCAGTTTCTTGTACGCCGTCCCTTTCAGGCGTTCTTCTCGCGACCTGCTCAGCCACTTCTTCAATGTCTCCTCCCAGTCCTCGCCACGTAGTGCGGTTCGGAGGCGCTGGGTGGTGCTTGGAGGAGGAGGGTTGGTCGCTTTCTCCGCGAGCGTAATGGCATGCTGCGCCAGAAGTACCTTCAACCGCCGGGTATAGAGCCTGCGCTGCGCCTGGATCAGTAGCTCAGGCTCCGGAGTTGTCGGCTCAGCACGGGCGCGTGAGTCGTCTTTCCCTGCAAGACGGAGGTTCGCCTCCAGCGGCAAGATCGCCCAGCAGCCGTACCCCTCGGTCGTGCGCTCCCCAAGCGGCTTGGCCTGAAGCGCAGTAAGCTCGTCGGCACTGATATCTGTTGTCGCGGTGCAGAGAGCAACGCTTCCCATCGCCGCCGCAGGAACCGCGGGGAGTTCATTGCGCCAGAGCCGAGAGTAGCCACGTGCGGTCGCCACTTTCACCCCGATATTCTCAACGATGGCTTTATCTTTGAGCCGATCCTTCAAAATCTGTTTAAGGGCGTAGGGATCGTGCTGTCCGTAGTCGTTGCGCAGGAGTGCATCGGCGGTCAGGCGTACAGCAAACGCCTCGCCTTTGGCAACCGATACAGGCTCAGGCAGCCCCGGCTCACGGGCACTCCCCGCGCCCACGGTCACCTCTGGTAGGCCACCGTACTGGGACTTGCTGGAGCGTCCTAAAAATAGCGGCCCGTGGGTCAATAGGTTTGTCAGTGCCTCCGCAAGCGCACTCTCGCCCTCAGGAACCACCACTGCCCCCATAAACTCCTGATCTTCAGCCAGCGCCTCGTAGACATAGACCGGTGTCGTGCCATCTTTCCATGTCACGCCCGTTTCCCGATCACGTGTCTGGTGTGTGTGGGCGATCTTCCGAGGCTTTGTCGGCTTCCACTGGCCAGTGCGGTCCTCCCAGGCGTAGAAGCTCGTGCCAAGTGGGGTGCGCTGGGTCTGGCCATGCTGTGGCTCCGGGTCTGGACTCAGCAGTCGCTCGATCTCATCCTCAGGCTCCGCTTGGTGATCCTGTTCTTTGGTGGCATCTTTGTCACGCCGCGCTGTCAGTGGTGTCGGCAGGCCCCGTTGGCCTTTCTCACTGGGATAGGCATTGAGCCAGCGGACACTCCCCGAAGCAAGCAGACCGTGGAGCAGCCCCTCCGAGGCTCCCCTAGCTTCCAGCAGGGCAGCAACTGCGCCACGAACCGCGCTCCCCGGAATGTAGTCCCGGCTGATCCGGGAGTTGACATCCAGCTCTGAGGAAGTGAGCAAGGCAGGCTCCGTGAGTCGTAGCTGGATTGGCAGAAAGCGTGTCCCCTGAGTCACAGTAGGAAGCGGCGGAAGTGCCACAGGAGCGGGTGCGTTCTCCCAAGTAACCGTGAGCTTCACGTGCCCCAGTCCCCGGTTTCGATCCAGCCCGGCATGACGAGTGAGCGCACAGAGCAGCGAAAATAACTCCTGCTCTTTTTCTTTCAGAGTCCCACGCACGGTGAGCTTTGCCACCAGCCGAGTCCCCGCGGGAACCACACGCACCCGCCGCAAGGTCTCAGTTTTAGGGATCCCTGTGTCTCGATCCTGCGCCGTGAGCTGCCGCGTAGCAAGAAACGCTTTGGGAAGAGCACTGGATGGCAGGGGGTTACCTGTTCCGCCTGTCTTGCCTCGCGTGAGAGCTGCCTCTACCCAAGCCCGCACTCCAGGGTCGGTGACTCGGGCGGTGCCAATACGAAGTTTCCCCTCGGCATCGTTGCTCCGTGGCTGTCCTAAAAGGGCAATTCCTTCAGTAGGAGCGGGGTCGCCTAGCATCAGCCAGGTGTCACGCAACAAGCCATGAATCGTCTTTCCCGGTGCGGTGGGCAAGCCCAGTTCATCGAGCGAGACCTCGCTATCCACAGTAATGTCCAGCGTCGCGGGCATCGAGAAGCTGGTGTCACTCAGAAAGTCAATGGTCAGTGTCCCGTTCATGCGGCTACCTCCTCAGTGGTTTTTCGGGGAAGCGGAAAGTGAATATCGAACAGCTCCGCAATATCAAATAATACAGTTTGACCGTTGGTATCGAAGCCATCTGTTTTCCGGCTCCCTGGTAGAAACTCTAGTGTCCGGCACACCGCTTCCGGGTTCGTCGCATCAGGAACCCCACGCAGAGCGAGAAACTCCCTCACTGCTTCCGGCCCGTCTTGCGCGGCCTCCGCCAGTGCCTTGAGCTTGTTCCGTGCTCCGGCAAATGTCTGCCAGGCTCCCGTGAGCTCCCCTTGTTCAAAGGCATCCCAGTCTTCCAGAGAGGCGGGACGAAGCGCACTTTCTGTCCCTTCAGAGCCGTCGAGGGCACCACTGCGATTCACCCACCAGTCGAGCCGCGTGGGGGGATTCTCTTTTGAGTTTTTTGCAGAGCTTTCCTTTGCTCGTTTTTGGATTTTCTCCGCCATTCTCGCTGCACGACGGAATGGGAAATGGGCGTTAACAAAGACGATTCCCACACTCACTGAGAGCTGGTGGAAGTATTCAGGGATATTCGTCTCTGGTTCTGGTGGTGCCTCCAAATACCGAGTAAGATTTCTCGTAAACCCCAAAGCAATTCGTGCATCACAAAGAAACGTGAGGTCATCGCCTCCCTGGTAAATTTTCCGGCAGGGAAGATAGGGATTCCCATCCTCGTCGCACCAGAGCAGGAGCGTACGTTCGGGCAAGCTGGGATGCTCTAACAGAAAATAGGGCGAAGGGAAGGCAGCTTCCAGATCGTCCACGGCTCGCTTCCAGGCATCGTCCCAGCGCTTCTTGATATACTCCGACCAGAGCTTGAACTCTGTTTCAAAGCGCATATCATCACGCAGAACACTGCGCATCCATGTCTGAAGTTTCTTTCCCATCCCAATTCCATCCATGGAAACCACCGCCATCAGGTCGCTCTCTTCCCCCTCACAGCGCAAGATGAGCTGGGCATCGGTTTGGTTCGGTAAGACATACCCCGAAGCACGCGTGACACGCTGCGATCCAGACCGTTCCTGTTCCTCAGCGAGTCCGGGGAAGGAAAAAGGGAGACTGCGCGCCTGCGTGAGCTTACGCTGCTCTAAGTGCGCGAGTGCCTTCAAATAGCCCTCCGTTAGCCGATTTTTCTCATAGGGAGCGATAGTAGCCACAATCTCAAGATTATTACCAGCTTCTATCAATTCACGACTAATCTCGTTACAGACGGCTTTTAGCGGTGCTTCACTATCAGCACGCAGAGCAATATTACCCCCTGCTCCGAAGATAACGGTCGCTCCATGACGCTCTGCTGCATTTCGAAAAAGCCCGTTCTTTTCTGTGATGTTAGCGAGATAAGCCGAAGCCTCAGCAATGTAACGGAGTTCATTGCGCCGGTAGATATAATCCTGAATTCCTGATGTATCAATCAGACAAACAAACGGCATAGCTTAATTCTCCTTACGCTTGCTTCTTAAAGTAGTCTACGAACTCCCGGACAAGATTTTGATTCCATTCCTCTAGTGTAATAGGAGGAAATTTGAAATCTGGATATCTGCCAACTCGCTTAGTATTTGCAGCAGGCATAATTTTATGACGTGGATTTTCTGAAGGATCAACTGATAATTGGCAATATTTTACGCTATTACTATTAATCATTGAAACCACAACAGAGTGAGCAAGACCTCCACCTATTTGTCGTGCACGGTGCATTACCTCAAATGCTTTACTCTTTATTATTTTATGATAGGATTGTGAAGTTATAGAAACTGCGTAGAAGCGATTATTTACAACGGCAAGGACATCTATCTCGAATTTTTGTTTTTTAATAGTAAATTCTTGATTCATAACAACAGTCGCCTCAGGAACAGCTTCCGACAAAGCCTTATAAACAAGGTGCTCCATCCACAGACCGGCAGCAAACTGAATCCGTTTGCCTGTCTCATGAAGTTCTCCGGTGCTAGGATCAGACACAAAATCTTGCCAGGTTTGGGGCAATGTCGGATTATCTCTCCAAGCAGGTATTTTATTACGCACTTCTTCCCAAATTTGATTTCCTCCTTCATTTTTAAGCCAATTCAAGAGGGGAGAATAATTTGGATTTCTAAAATCATCGTAGATGTCTTTCTGTTCCGCTCGATAAATTCCTTCAAGTTCTTCAGATTGAAAGAGTTTATAAAGGCATGCAGCGGCGGCATCAGCATTTTCAGGTAATTTAGAGGAGACATGTACCTTTTCAACTCCATGAAGTTGCCGAAGGAGGTCAAACGAGATTTTCTCCGTCAAAGGCACGGTGCGGCCATCTCCGATGCGAAATTGATTACCTCGCTCTTCGAGATACACGACACTATAGTTCTTTCGACTAACCCATGCAGTCATTCCAACACCCGTCATGACATTGGTACCACCCGTGATATTGATGGCTGCGTTGGGTAATTCATCCGCCCAATAAGAGATTGTTTTGAAGACAGCCTGAAAATCCCAGGGGTTTTTGATCAGACAATCGTTGTCTTTTCCGAGCAGAATTGTGCGTCCACTCCCAAGGCAAGTGCGGATACGTTTTGCCTCATCTTCAGTCTCTTCGGAGTGAAGCAATACAATTTTTGCATCTGGTTTGGTAAGTTGGGCAATTCCCAGGTAGACCGGGAGGGGGTTCTCCCCCACAGTGCAGACCATCGCATCAAAGTAGTTAGCCATCATGTTGTCCTTTTCGTGTGTGCAGTTTACCCTTTCTCTTTACGAATACAGGCCGTGTCTTAGTCTCTTCATGATTGTCCAAAACAGACACGGCCCTCCTCGTTTCTTACTTAGTGGTGAAGGAGAACTTAGAACCTTGATTCAACTTGCCACCACCACCTTTTATAAAAAATCCCGCATATACACTGGTTAAAAGAATAGTTGCAACACGAACATCCGCTCCATATCGCGTGTGCTTTGCATTCACATCCAACTTCTGTCCATCAGGAAGAGTTATCGTTTCGATACTGACCTCTGTTTTCCCAGGACCACCAAAGATAATTCCGTTGCGACGCTGAATTACCCTGCCAACTCCCGACGCTCCAGAAGGAATAATCACTCTCCCATTCTTATCTAGAACATCAGCACTAATACGATAAGTCGCCTGTGCACCGGATTCCGATGCGTCCGTCAGAAGTTCAACAGGGATAACCGTTCCTGACGGAATATCCGCAGCGAAACAAACAGCGTTTATGGAAACACTGAACAACAAAACCATAGCAATTATCTTGCGCATAACTTAACAATCCTATCTTTGACCGACAGCATATTTTCAGCGGACAATGAAGCGAGCCTCTCGCTTTGAAACGATGTTCTTCACGGTGTGCGATCTACCTTTTCTTTTTCTCTGCTGGGACGACTGTTGAATACGTGGAACCTCACTTCCCAGTCTAGCAAGGGTTTTGTGATCGCTTTGTGATCGCTGTAGCAGGAGTTAGGGTATCGCGTGCAGTATTCTCTTTCTGTGGCATCATTACCTGCATCCCAAACCCTCCAGGTCTCTCTGCTGGGCACTCTGTCGTTGCGTGTGAATGGGGAGGACAGGACGGCGAAGCTACAAGCGCCGACGCGGGCAATGCTTGTGATTCTGGTGCTGGAGAGCCCGGCAGCGATCTCTTCCCTGCGGCTTAGTGCTCTGATCTGGCCGGAGCATCCCGACGATGCGGACGGAGAGGCACGGCGCGATAATAACTTCCGGCGGCACTGGATGCTGCTGCGGCGGGCGCTGGGGCCCGAGGCCCAGAAGGCGCTGATCAAGACACGGAGCGAGGTTCGCTTAGATTCCACATACCTCTATGCAGACATCACTGCGTTTCGAGACACGGCGCAGCGTGGCTTGCAAGGTGAGCTTGCCATACTGGAGCGCGCGGCGGCACTTGCCGAGGGGGGAGAGCTCCTCCTGGGGTGGGAAGCTCCCTGGCTCGAAGGGCATCGGGCGACACTGCGAAAAGAGGCTCACGCGGTCTGGCTGGCGCTCCTCGATCAGTGGGAACGCGCAAGCAGGCTGCACGATGCCCTTGCCCTTTTAGAGCGCCGACGGCAGAAGCAGCCCGAGGACGAGCGCTATCTACGCCGTCGCTGGCTGCTCCTGCTTCAGTTAGGAAATCACACAGCCGTTCTAAAGGAAGTGCGGAAATACCTCGATTCTGGTGGAAGGGAGCCTGAGACGAAGGCACTGGCGGAGCGCTTGAGCCGGGAGGCAAACCCTCCCTCGGAAATCCTTGAGCCTCTCCCCCGAATCCCTCTTCCCGCTCCTCGGACGCGCCTGCTGGGCCGTGAGGGAACGCTTGCTCTGCTGGCAGCACTGCTTCCGGGAACCCGCCTGGTCACGCTTTATGGCCCCGGTGGGATTGGCAAGACACGGCTGGCGCTGGAAGCGGCACAGCAGAATATGTCGCGGTTTCGTGAGGGCGTTGCCTTTGTGGATCTCACGCGCCTGGTGCCCGGTGCCCGAGGCTACGCCCTCCAAGCCGAGCTCGGGCGCGTGCTGGGCCAGCCCTCCACAACAGAGACAAGCCTGCAAGAGGCACTTCAGCACCGTGACCTGCTGCTGGTTCTGGACAATGCCGAGCATGTGCGTGAAACGGTTCGACAGGTACTGGGAGAGCTGCTGGCACACTGCCCCCAGCTCCATGTGCTTGTCACCAGCCGAGAGCCCCTGCGCCTGGCCGGGGAGCGCTTGGTGCCCGTGGGAGCCCTCACGCACGAGGAGGCTATGACACTGTTCTGGGAGCGTGCCCCGCTGGCAGAGCTACCACAAAGCCCCGAAGAGAAAGAGGCGGTGGTGAGTATCTGCACCCGCCTGGAGGGGCTTCCTCTTGGAATCGAGCTCGCCGCAGCGTCCCTGGAGCGCTTCACGGGGCTCGTGCCCCTCGCGGTGGAGCTGGCCCGCTCTTTTCACGCCCTCGCCGCCACGGCACTGGATGCCACTCTACCCGAGAGAGCACAGACCCTGACCGCTACCATTCACTGGAGCGAGGCCCTGCGCTCCGAACCAGAACGCACTCTCTTTCGCGCTCTGGCTATCTTCGCCGGGGGGGCTAGCCGCACTGCCCTTGCCGCTATCGTGGGCTGGAGCGAGCCACACACCCAGCAGATTGCCGATGCACTCGTCGCCGCCTCCCTTCTGCAAGCCGATGAGCAGGAGCGCTGGCGGTTGGCGGAGCCGCTTCGTGAGTACGCCTGGGAACGCCTGCAAGAGGCACAGGCCCTGGAGCCACTCCAGCAAGCACAGGCGTACTGGTACCTTCACTTTACTGAAGAGAGCCCTCCCCTGGCCTTGCTTGAAACCGAGCGTGCCAACCTGGAGCGTGTCCAAGCCTTCCTTCTGGATACCCAACAAACCGAGCTGGCCCACCGGCTGGGAGCTGCCCTCTGGCGCTTCTGGTACCAGTGTGGCAGTCTGGTGTCGGGTCTTGCTTATCTCCAGAGGGCACTGGATCTACCGGATCACTCGAACACGGCGGCACGACGAGAAACTCTCCTGGGCGCAGCGAACCTTGCCTATGCCCTTCGTGAGTCCGAGCCTACCCAGCGCTTTGCTCAGGAAGCGCTTCAGCACAGTGAGGCAGCTAACGATGGTGTACGGGAAGCGCGGGCACTGGGAAGCCTGGGGCTCTCGTCGCTCAGTGCGCAGCAGTTCCCCCGCGCCAAAGCCTACTTTCAGCAAGCCTATGAGCGTTTTGCCGCATTAGGAGACCAGCGCGGGGTGCGGCTGATGCACGATAACCTCGCGCTTACCGCAACGGAGGCAGGTGATCTCGACGAAGCACTACGCTTGTGCCAACAGAGCCTCCCCGAGCTTCGTGGTGACGGTCAGAACACGGCGCTGGTCGTAGGGCTTAATAATGCAGCACACCTGCACCTCCGTCGTCATGAAGATATTGCTGCGGGAGGTTACTTGCGGGAGTCATTGGAGCTTGCTCTCTCTCTTGCGTACTGGCGTGGTCTGCTCCAGACACTCATGGTTATCGTGACCTGGCAAGAGCGCCAGCAGGACTTCGAGTGTTGTGCAAAGCTCCTGGGGCTTATCGCCGCACTCCGCCAGAAGCACAGTCAACCCATTCCTCTTGATGCAAAGCCGGGATACATCGCCTTGGAGCAACGTCTGGAGAGCACTCTTGGCTCCGAGCACTATGCCAACTTGGTCACAGAAGGCACAGCCCTTCCACTGACACAGCTAATCTCCCTAGCCTTCCCCAACAACTGCCCCACCCTATCCGCCTGAGCGGTGTCCTCTGTCGCGACAAAAAGGGCTGAAAAATAATTTTTAGCGGCGTGTCGCAAAACGCTCGGCTCCTGCATTAGGGGGCATGCGAACGAAAACAAACCCCCTCGTCGTCCTCGCGGTGGCCGCTTTATGCGCCCCGCTGTTCTCCACCCCCGTGCAGGGAGCGGTCACTCCGGTGGCCGTGGTGGCGGCTATCCCTCCCCCCACGTGGACGGTCTATGTCTTGGTCGGAGGCGTCCCCGTGGATGTCAGCGACTCGGCAAGCCATGGGGAGGGCCACGTCTACCTCGACGGAGTGTTGCTAGGAACACTCACAAGCACGGGGCTGATCCTCGATGAGAGCGGAGCAACGGTAGGCTTCGTCGTCGTTGAGCCCTAGCCCACCCACTTGCCCCACCGAAGAAAAACGGTGGGGCCTTTTTTCTGTTAGGAGGTTATGACATGTCCTTGATGCCACAGCAGCCAAGCTACCAGCAGCTCCACAAAGCCCCTTTGCTCCGCCGCCTACTCGCCGAGCTACTCGATGGGCTCATTCCCTTGCGGGAGCAACTACGCCGCGATATACCCGACCGTGCTGTGCTCCGGGTTATCTCCCTCTGGCTAGAAGCCGGGGCAATGGACACTCTTGAAGTACGCCCCTCACTTGTCCAGGTAACCGCCGAGCTAGTCCGAGGCGCACTCCACACCGTGGCGCTCTCGGAAGAAGAAGAGGATCCCCTGGACTGGGAACGCTCGTCACGTGCGGCGAGCTTGCGGCGCTTCGGGGGTGAGGCAGCACGGCTTGCCTGGGACTACCGACGCTTACTTCTCCCCGCTCTGGCAACGAAGGCAGCCCTCCTAACGGGGGGGCTTGGGGTGGCCGCCGTCGCAGGAGTTCTGGCAACCAACTATGCCCTCTCCCACCGTCGGCAACGCCAGCGCGGAGCCCCACAGGGCAGCCCCCTCTCCCCTCTACTCTCCAATATCTACCTACACTCCTTCGATCTCGCCATGACCCAGGCAGGACTGCGCTTGGTGCGCTACGCCGATGACTTCGTGGTCTGCTACCCCTCCGAGGCACGAGCACGCCAGGCACAAGACGTGGCCGCACGAGAGCTGGAGCGGCTACGACTCACCCTCCACCCACAAAAGACCCGTATTCTCTCTTGTCGTGACCCTCTGGAGTTTCTGGGGCATGCCTTCGATGATGATGGGGCACTCGCTGCTGTCGCACGCACCCACCAGCCCGTGGCGGAGCTACGCAGACAGCTCGCGGGAGGGGCCAAAGCTGCACAGACCGGAAGCACGCAGGCAATCCGCGAGGTTAAAGAGCGCTTTGAGGAACTACACAAGGAAAACTCGAACGTGAGGAGAAAGCCATGAATCAGTCCGTCCTTTATGTCACCACACCAGGGGCATGCGTTCGCCAGGAGCACGGTCGGCTCCGCGTTACCAAAGGCAAGGAGCTTCTCCAAGAAGCCCGCCTCTTCGATATCGAGCGCGTGGTCATTATCGGGGGCACCGCCGGGGTAACCAGCACCGCCGCCACTGCCCTGATGGAAGCGGGGATTGAGTGTGCCTTTCTATCGTCCACAGGAAAGTTTCGGGGGCTCTTGTCTCCTGTGAGGAACCGAGGGGCGGTTGTGCGTCTGGCACAGCTCGCTGCCTATATGAACCCCGCACGACGGCTGGAGCTGGCCCAGACTCTCGTGGTGCGTAAGGTCAAGAACAGCAGTACATTGCTCTCACGCTTCACGCGCAATCACCCCGAGTCTCCGTTCAAACGCGAGCAGGATCGTCTTTTTGCCGCGCAGCATGCCGCCCGCAATGCTCTAACGATAGAGAGCCTGATGGGCTTTGAGGGCGAGGCAGCGGCGGCATATTTTTCAGCGTTCGGACAGATGCTGCGCGGTGGTTTTCGCTTCACGGAGCGAACCCGTCGCCCCCCACGTGACCCTGCCAACTCCCTCCTCTCGTTTGGGTACACTCTCCTGACCAGCGAGACGACCGAAGCCATTGTTGGAGCAGGTCTCGACCCCGCTATCGGAATGCTCCACAGCCTCGAAGACGGTCGCCCTAGCCTGGCGCTTGATCTGATGGAGCCGTTTCGCAGTGCCGTGGTGGATCGCCTGGTACTCCACATGGCCAACAACCGGATGCTCTCGCCTCTGGAGGATTTCACGCAAGATACGGACAATGGCCCCCGCCTCACTGATGCCGCCCGTCGGAAGTTCCTGCGCACCTACGAGGAGCGGATGACGGAGACATTTCATCCCCATAAGTCTGGCAAAGAGACCAACTTGCGTGAGCGGCTCCGACGTGAGGCGATCAACTTTGCGGCGGCTTTGCGCGACAATAAGCCTTTTCGTCCGTTCGCGCTGCCCTAAGGGGAGGGAATAAATCCATGCTGTATGTGCTGACTTATGATATCCCCTCGAACCGTCGGCGTCTTAAAGCGGCAAACGTGATCCTAGACTACGGAGGCCGCTACCAGAAAAGCAGCTTCGAGTGTGATCTCTCCACGGATCGGCGCTACCGGGAGCTGATAGGACGACTCTGGGATGTCTTGAACCCGGAGGAGGACACGATTCGCATCTACCGTGTGTGCGGAGAGTGCCGTCCCTTCGCCAAAACGCTGGGAATTGATACGGTGCCGGAGCCGCTTCAGAAAGTGCTCATTTTGTAGAGCGGGTAGACATTTTAATGTGTTGAGGCTCGTGTGTCTAAATAAATACCCGCTCATCCCAGATCAGCTCGCTCTGCGGCGCAACGGGGGAGCCGGTTAGCGGGTATCAGATTTACCCTCTTTTGCCTCCAAAGCCGCTCGTGTGTAAAAATCTCCCCCTGTGGAACAGCTCACAAGGCTGCTACAGCGGCACACCTTCTTGGAGGGCAGGGATACCCCTTAAAAAGTCATACCCGCTAACCTCGCGGCTTTTTGTGATGTCGAGGAAAAGCTCTCTGAGGTTAGCGGGTATTTACCTTGACAGGTTCCAAAAAACCTGTAGAATAGTCCATCCGCCAAGGCGGTTTTCGATCCCTAACGCTCTACGAGCCTTGTAGGGGCTTATGATCCGGTCGCGACAGAGGGCACCGCTCAGGCGGATAGAAACGGGTAATCCCGAGATTTGTCCTTTTTGTCCATTTACGTCGCGACAGAGGGCACCGCTCAGGCGGATAGAAACTCCTTTTCAGGGGAATTAGAGTTCCTTTTCAAAAAGGTCGCGACAGAGGGCACCGCTCAGGCGGATAGAAACCTCTGGCCTCGTTGATGGTGAGCTGACCGCTGCCGATGTCGCGACAGAGGGCACCGCTCAGGCGGATAGAAACCTGGATTTCTGTTTCATTATGGATAAGGTATAGCTTAGTCGCGACAGAGGGCACCGCTCAGGCGGATAGAAACTGATTCCTGGAACACCAAGAAATAAGTTAAAGTCCGGGTCGCGACAGAGGGCACCGCTCAGGCGGATAGAAACTTTTTGAATCTACCCTAGAAAGGGTAATTTCGTATCGTCGCGACAGAGGCCACCGCTCAGGCGGATAGAAACTCGAGAATCCATCTTTTATAATGGAAAATGAGGACAGTCGCGACAGAGGGCACCGCTCAGGCGGATAGAAACTCTCCTAATTCTAGTCTTCCTAAAGATTGGTTGTCGCGACAGAGGGCACCGCTCAGGCGGATAGAAACGGTCCAGATCCTTGAACATAATGATTTAACCATTGTAAGTCGCGACAGAGGGCACCGCTCAGGCGGATAGAAACGACCCTTTTTGTCCTTGATTGATCCAAGCGGCTCCGAGTCGCGACAGAGGGCACCGCTCAGGCGGATAGAAACGCTCTACCCCTTTCGTAAAGTTTGTGTGGACTTGTCGCGACAGAGGGCACCGCTCAGGCGGATAGAAACTCCCCAAACGGAACAGACAAAGTCAGTGCCGGAGTGTCGCGACAGAGGGCACCGCTCAGGCGGATAGAAACCCGGGCAGGACGGCCAGACGCTTGCGGCTAGTTGGTCGCGACAGAGGGCACCGCTCAGGCGGATAGAAACACGTGTATAAAATACTATGTTTTCGGTTTTTGCTTCGTCGCGACAGAGGGCACCGCTCAGGCGGATAGAAACTTTTGCTTCCTTGTGGGAAGGCTTGAATTGCACGTCGCGACAGAGGGCACCGCTCAGGCGGATAGAAACGTACGAATAAAACTTAAACACCACTTCAGTCCTAGGAGGTCGCGACAGAGGGCACCGCTCAGGCGGATAGAAACTTAAAAATTTCTTCTACCGATTTCTCCTCTTCTGTCGCGACAGAGGGCACCGCTCAGGCGGATAGAA
This sequence comes from Armatimonas sp., assembly GCF_043757465.1. Classification (GTDB taxonomy): domain Bacteria; phylum Armatimonadota; class Armatimonadia; order Armatimonadales; family Armatimonadaceae; genus Armatimonas. Next base: position 422 of record NZ_JAYVPL010000164.1, on the reverse strand, counting down.
ACGCAAACCTAATTCTAGCTTCAGAAGCTTTTAGAGCATGTCGCGACAGAGGGCACCGCTCAGGCGGATAGAAACGAAACACCACTTCAGTCCTAGGAGCATTGCTACTTCTAGTCGCGACAGAGGGCACCGCTCAGGCGGATAGAAACGTGTTATTAAACACCGAAGCAATTGTGTTCCATTTGTCGCGACAGAGGGCACCGCTCAGGCGGATAGAAACATGTAATGTAAATATAAAGAATCAGTTTTAAAGTGTCGCGACAGAGGGCACCGCTCAGGCGGATAGAAACCTGAAGCAAAAGAAAGGTTAAAGTAGAAAATACTCACCAGTCGCGACAGAGGGCACCGCTCAGGCGGATAGAAACTCCTGCTTGATTTACTAACTTTCTTGAAAGTTCAGTCGCGACAGAGGGCACCGCTCA
>NZ_JAYVPL010000163.1:0-38014 GCF_043757465.1 Armatimonas sp. | reverse complement strand
TGAAGAGTTTAATCCGGCTTCCCCGAAGCCTTCGGCAGACCTGTCGCCGATTCCCCTGTCAGCTAAAGCAGACAGTCCCCTCGGTCGCTTATCTATGGGAAAAGCCTACGAAGCCAGTGGTGGTAAAGTTGGGTTCTACCGCAGGCTCGCTTGGGATCGGCCCGCACCAACCCTCGTTACCTGCCCCACTATGCCTGCCACCGACCTTGCCCACCCGCAGGAAAACCGCCCTCTCTCCATTCAAGAGTACGCCCGTGTTCAAACCTTCCCGGACGACTGGATATTCGAAGGTAAGCTGGTAGATCGCTACCGCCAAATCGGCAACGCTGTCCCGGTAAAGTTTGGCGAAGCCATTGGACGGCATCTGAGAGCTTATGACTCGGGAGAGCTAGCCAATCTTACTCCTTCTAAAATCCCTCTTAGTCGCTACCGTAATACAGACCACCATTCCTGGCGAGCCGCCCACAATCAGAGCTGGACAACGGGCAAGTTATTCTAAAGAGCTAAAGCTCAGAAGTAAAGAGGACGGTGGTGTCGAGGAGGAAACCGGGAAGCTCGGGGGAGCAGTCTACGGTGGTGGGGTTGTCGAGATCAAAGTCAGAGAGGATCGGGGCGGACATGGGGAAATTATACCGCGCCCGGGCTTCCTACCCCAACGGCTAGGGAACCGCATGGGAGGGTTCTTGTACAAGTGGGCATGGGAAACACAACAACAGTAGCGCTGGTAACCGGCGCGAACAAAGGCATTGGGTTGGAGACGACGCGGCTGCTTGCCGCAAAAGGGATTACAGTCTTTTTAGGGTCACGCGATCTGGCCAGAGGCGAGGCGGCGGCCAAGACGATAGCAGGCGACGTGCGTGTCGTGCCGCTCGATGTCACGGACGCAGCGAGCATCGCCGCAGCGGTGGCGACCGTCGAGGCGGCGTTTGGGAAGCTCGATATTCTGGTCAATAACGCCGGGCTGGGGACGTTCAACAAACCGACCACGACGGAAGATCAGGCGCACTGGCGCTGGACCTTTGAGACCAATCTCTTCGGACTCGTTGAGACAACCCAGGCGTTTCTACCGCTGATCCAGAAAAGCGACGCGGGGCGGATCGTGCAGCTCACGAGTATTTTAGGCTCGCTCACCATGGCAACCACGCCCGGCTCGCCGGTCTATGGCGCGACGGGCTACGCGGCGGCGTATGGGGCGTCGAAGGCGGCAGTAAACATGTACACCGTGCATCTGGCGCGGGAGCTGGAGCCGATGGGCATCAAGGTGAACGCCGCGCACCCCGGCTGGGTCAAGACCGAGCTCGGCGGCGAGGGAGCGATGCTAGAGGTTTCGGAAGGCGCAGAGACCAGCGTCTGGCTGGCGACTTTGCCCTCGGATGGCCCGACAGGTGGCTACTTCCACAAGCAAGACAGACTCCCGTGGTAGAGAGAAGGCACATTCCGGTGGTGGTGGCGAAGGCGATCCTGGGAACCGCCTTTATTGTCTTCGGAGCGAACGGCTTTCTGCACTTTTTGCCCCTGCCACCGCCTGCAAGTGCAAGCGTGACTCAGTTTCTAGGGCTGCTGGAGAGCACGGGCTACCTCAAAGTTGTGAAGGCGCTGGAGATTGTCGGAGGCGTGCTGATCCTGGGTGGAAGGCTCGCACCGCTTGGGCTACTGATCCTGGGCCCGATCCTGGTCAACATAGTCCTCTACGATGTGTTTATGGACCCGAGAGGCTTGCCCCTTGGAATCGTCCTCGGGGCACTCGCGCTGCTTATTGGCTACCGGCACAGGGAGCACTTTGTGCTGTTCGCACGTGTTCGCAGGGATCACTGTACTTTTAAGGGCAAGTAGTCCCCGGACTCTCAGCAAACCTAGTTCGTGGGGGCCAGCGGCCCACTGCCCGCGCCGGGACGCCCCCCACCCGGGCGCGACGGCGCTCCGGCAGGGCCACTGGCAGGGCTTGTGTCGGGCAGTGACAGCGATGCGGGGTACTCCCGCTTCAGTGGCCCCAGAACCCCCGAGGGAACCACGCCCAGAATCAGGGTCAGCACGGCGCACAGCACGGCGACAGTCTTGGCAGCACCCGCCCTCACTTCCGGGTTGGTATCGTCGAGCGGCTCCTTGAAGTACATCTGGACAATCAGATTCAGGTAGTAGGCGACCCCGATCACACTGATCACCAGCCCCAGTCCCGCCAGCCAGTAGAGGTGGGCCTGGAACGCAGCGGAGAAGAGATAGAGCTTACCCACGAACCCAGCGGTAAGAGGAATACCAGCCAGCGAGAGCAGCAGCACCGTCAGAGTGGCTGCCGCTGCTGGATTGCGCTTACCTAGCCCGGCAAAGTGTGCGATCTGTGTTCGCTCCTCCTCGCCCGAGTGCCCCAGCCAGACTGTCACCGCAAAGGCACCCACATTCATGAGGGAGTAAGCCAGTAGGTAGAAGCCCACCCCATCCGATGCTAGCGCTGTGCCTTGGATGACACCTTCTTGGGAAAAAAGGCTCGTGGCAATGGTTCCCACAAGCAAGTAGCCCGCATGCGCCACCGACGAAAAGGCGAGCATGCGCTTGATATTAGTCTGCCGGATCGCCATGATATTGCCGATCAGCATGCTCGCAATGGCAATTCCCCAGAGGATACTGCGGAGCGTGTCCGCTTGGGCTCCTACCTGCGCAAGGCACTGGAGCAGCCGGAGCAGCGCACCAAACGCGCCGATCTTGGCGGCGGCGGACATGAAGGCGGCAACGGGTGCGGGCGCTCCCTGGTAGACATCGGGAGCATAGGCATGGAAGGGCACCAGCGAGGCCTTAAAGCCCAGTCCCACCAGCACCAGCACCATGCCCACCAGAAAGAGAGGCGACTGAGCGAGCGACATGCCTGCGTGCTTCGCAGTCGTCTGCAGTACCTCGGTCAGGGTGATGAGATTTGTGTAGGAAGGAATCGTAAGGCGAAGGTCGCCCGCCTTGACCGCGAGCCCCACTGCGCCATAGATCAGCGCGATCCCGTAGAGTAAAAACCCCGATGCAAACGCCCCCAGGAGAAAGTACTTGACCGCAGCCTCTTCCGAGCGCAGCTCCCGTCGAGCGTAGCCCGCCAGGATATACAGCGCCACGGAGAGAACTTCCAGCCCCACAAAGAGATTGATCAGATCCAGCGCACAGGTCATTACCATTGCGCCCGCGCTCGCAAAGAGAATCAGGGCGTAGAACTCGCCAAAGGGAAGTTTTCTATCTTCCAGGTAGCGCCCCGACATCCCAATCACCAGTGCCGCCACGAGGCAGAGAATCAGGTTGAGGAGCGCTCCAAAACCATCCATCGTCATGCCGGCACCGAAGAGCCGTGCCTGCGACTGATCCGCTGCCAGTAGTTTCACTCCCGCATCATTGGCAGAGAGCAGCGCAGGAGCGCAGGCGATACCCGCCAGGAGCAGGCCAAGCTGGCAGACCAAAGCCAGTGACTTACGGGCAACAAATGCCTTACGGCGCAGATCCAACAACAGAACCAGCATCCCGCAGACAAGAACCACGAGCGGGGCCAGCAGCTCCCGCATATTATCCAGTGTTTCCGTCATGACTTTCTAATTGCTCCTCCCCGGGGCACCGGCTGCCTGGGGATTGCTCTCCATGGGCGCGACAAAAGCAGTTCCAGGGCTGACCAGCTCCAGAAATGGCTTGGGAAAGACCCCGAAGATAAAGACCAGTACCACCAGAAGGCTCAGGACAAGTCGAGGCGTCCCCTGAAGATCAGTCAGAGTATGCTCCGTGCGAGCAGGGCCGTAGACCACGCGCTGGAACATCCAGAGCATGTAGACCGCGGACCAGATCACTCCCGTAGTCGCCAGTGTCGCCGCCACTGGGAAGGTCTGGAACGCTCCGAGCAGGATCATGAACTCGCCGACAAACCCATTGGTCAGCGGAAGCGCCACCGAGGCGAGGGTGAGAATCAGGAAGATGCGCGAGAGCAGTGGTACACGCTCCCAGAGCCCGCCTAGGCTGCGAATCTTGAGTGTCCCCGTCTGCTCCTCGATCAGGCCCAGCACTAAAAACAATCCACCGACCGTGATCCCGTGATTGATCATCTGCAAAAGCGCACCGGCAACCCCCATAGGAGATCCCGAGAACAGCCCCAGCACCACATAGCCTAGGTGGCTAATGGACGAGTACGCGATCACCCGTTTCACATCACGCTGCATCGCCGCCACGAGCGCCCCATAGAGAATTCCAGTCACGGCCAAGCCGATAAAAATCGGAGCACAGCGCTCGGCAGCATCTGGGAAGAGGGTGATGCAGAAGCGCCAGAGGCCGTAGGTTCCCAGCTTTGCCATCGCCCCCGAGACCAGCACAACACCCGGCGTAGGGCAAGCCGCGTAGGTATCCGGCTGCCAGGAGTGAAAGGGAAAAAGCGGGGTCTTGACCGCAAAGGCGATCCCAAACCCTAGCATCACCCACACTCCAAGATTTCCCAGAAGCGGTGTCTTTACCAAGCCTTCCTGAATCACAATATAGTCGAAGCTCTGAAAGTGAATCCCCAGCCACAGAATCGAGGAGAGCATCACCAGCGAACCCACTACCGTGTAGAGAAAGAACTTCATCAGGGGCTTGGTTGCTTTTTCCCCGCCAAAGATCCCCACTAAAAACCAGACTGGAACCAGACATGCCTCGAAGAAGACATAGAACAGGATCAAGTCCAGCGCGGAGAACGCCCCGATCAGGGTCGCTTCCAGCAGGAGCAGTGCCCCAAAGTAGACTTTCTCTTTGCCAACAGAGAGCTTGAAGGGGGTCACTATCGCAACGGCGGAGAGTAGCGTGGTCAGTAGCACCAGCAGCGCACTGATGCCATCCACTCCTACCTGGAAGTTGATTCCTAGCGCAGGGAACCACTGTGTTTTCTGCAAGGAATTTTCGTAGAAGCCCCCGGTGCTCGACGGCCCCTGGAGGAGGAAAGCGGAGATAAGAAATGCCCCCAGTGACCCTATACACGCGAGGGGTCGCGCCACACTCCGAGGAGCAAGAGCCACCATCAGCGCTGCCAGAACAGGCACCAGGATTAGAACTGTCAGCCAAGACATTCGCTTATTTCCCCCGTCCCAGCAGAGACGTCAGTACCACAATCACTACCCCCACCAGCATCGTCAGTGCGTAGCTACGGACGTAGCCGTTTTGGGCGCGGGAAAGCACATTCGAGAGCCCTGTGATTCCGTTGCCCACTCCCTGCACCAGCCCATCTACTCCCCGTAGATCCGCGACCCGCCAGAGCCAGGTGGCAAGCTGCCGCCCCGGACTGACAAAAATATCATCGTAGAGTTCGTCAATTCGCCACTTGTTATAGACGAGCTGATACCAGCCACTCTCTCGCTGCTTCTCGGTGAGTAGCTCGCCATTCTTGGCTTTTTTGTAGGCGCTCCAGGCCCAGAGCGAGACCACAACAGCTACAGCAGCAGAAGCCGCCACCAGCAGCAGCTCCGTGCTATGGCTTACTTCCAGTGCATTGGTTTGCGTGCGCCACTCCACATTCTCCCCAAGGAAGCGGCCGAAGGTATCGGGCAGGCTCACTCCAATCGCTTTGAGCGCGGCGGGATTCAGATAGCCTCCCAGGACCGAGAGTATCGCAAGAATTCCAAGCGGCGCCGTCATCGAGACCGGCGACTCATGCAGGTGGTGCGCTTGCTCCTCGGTGCCCCGGAACTCGCCGGAGAACGTCTTGGCCATCATGCGCCACATGTAGAATGCCGTCATTGCGGAGGCAATGAGGCCACCCGCCCAGAGAAGTGGGCTCCCCCCCTTGCCTCCGAAGGCATTGGCCAGGATCTCGTCTTTGGAGAAGAAACCCGCCAGCCCTGGAATCCCTGAGATTGCCAGCGTCCCGATAAACATCGTGACGTAGGTAGTCGGGAGCTTTTTCGCCAGCCCCCCCATCTTGCGCATATCCTGCTCGCCGCTCATCGCGTGAATCACCGAGCCGGAGCCCAGAAAGAGCAGGGCCTTGAAGAAGGCATGGGTCGTAACATGGAACATCGCCGCGCCAAACGCGCCCGTGCCGCAGGCCAGAAACATCAGCCCGAGCTGAGAGACCGTGGAGTAGGCAAGCACTTTTTTAATATCGTTCTGTGCCAGACCAATGCTCGCGGCCAGCAACGCAGTCAGTAGCCCAACAATCGCAACAATAGTCATCGCGGCGGGAGCGAGCAGAAAGAGTGTGTGCGTGCGGCAGAGCAGATAGACCCCCGCCGTCACCATGGTAGCGGCGTGGATCAGCGCGGAGACCGGCGTGGGACCTTCCATCGCATCGGGGAGCCAGACATGTAGCGGGAGTTGGGCACTCTTGCCACACGCACCGACAAAGAGCAAGATCGGCACCGTGGTCGCAACTAGATCGTAACCACGGGCTTGCGCCCCGTCCAGTCCCGCCTTAGTCAGAATCCCATGCTCACCATAAAACTCAAAAGTGCCAAAGTGACGGAAGATCAGAAAGAGCGCAATCAGCAGCGCCGCATCCCCGATTCGGTTGACAATAAAGGCTTTCTTACCCGCATCCGTGGCGGACTTCTTTTCCTGCCAGAAGCCGATAAGAAGATAGGAAGCAAGGCCGACACCTTCCCAGCCAACGAACATCCCCACTAAATTACTGCTCATCACTAGGAGCAACATAAAAAAGACAAAGAGATTTAGGTAGGCAAAGTAGCGGCTGTAGTGCTTATCGTGGCTCATGTAGCCCATCGAGTAGCCGTGGATCAGCGCACCGACTCCGGTAATGATAAGTAGCATGAGTGCCGTGAGCGTATCAATGGAGAGCTTAAAGCTAACGCTCAGGCTACCCGCGCCAAACCAGACAAACTCCGGGGAGAAGATCCGTTTATCCGGTGCCGCCTGCACCTGACCCAGCAACAATAAAGAGCAGCCAAACGCAGCCCAGAGCAAGAGAGTCGCCAGACCACCCGAGAGGGTCTTAGGAAGCTTTGTGCCATAGAGGCCATTGATCAGAAAGCCCACCAGCGGCAGCAGCGGGACGATCCAGGGGAGAAATTCCAAGGTTATCCTCGCATCGTATTGGTTTCGTCCACGTTGATATTATCGCGGAGCCGGAAGATCGCGATGAGGATTCCGAGCCCCACCGCCACTTCTGCGGCAGCGACCGCCATGACGAAGATCGAGAGCATCTGCCCGCCGGCATCCCCTAAATAGCGGCCAAAGGCCACTAGGGTTAGGTTGACAGCATTGAGCATCAGCTCGACACACATAAAAATCACAATCGGATTGCGCTTGACTAGCACCCCAACGACGCCAATCGTGAAGAGTAGCGCGGAGAGTATCAGGTACCAAGTAAGCGGCACTTCGGCCATGCTCATGATTTGCTTGCCTCCTCGCCGTACGAACGTCGTGCCAGCACCACGGAGCCAATCACGGCGATCAGCAAGAGAATGCTGGTCATCTCGAAGGGAAAAAGCCAGGGTTTCTTGGGATCGTAGAGCGTCAGGCCGATTCCGTGTGGGCTTCCCAGTGGATACCCTCCCACCATGGGCTCAGGCCCCTCCATCCGCAGCGGCTCCCCAGATAGCACGGCGGCCCGAACCTTCTCGATTTGGGCCGCTTGCGCCTGCCGGTTTGCAAGATCCGTCTCGGAAGGCGGATTCATCGGGGCAGTACGACCTCCCGATCTCCCAGGCGTTTGCACGACCGGGGCAGCGGTGTGTGGCAGTGGCGGCGCGACGGGTTGCGTCCCTTTAGTTACTGCCCAGATCAGAGCACTAGCTAGTAACAGCCCACTGAGTAGCGCTAGGGGAGCCTGGGCCTTAAGCTTATTAGGAGTCTTGTCCGGGGTTCCAAGGTTCAGGAGCATGATCACGAAGAGAAAGAGTACCATGATCGCACCCGTATAGACAATCACTTGCACTGCGGAGAGGAAGTAGGCATTGAGGAGCAAATACAGTCCCGCGATGCAGAAAAGATTCAGTACCAAAAACAGCGCAGAGCGCACTGGGTTCGGGTTCAGCACCACTAGTAGTGCCATCACGAGAGCAAAGACCGCGAGCAGCAGAAAGAGTATCATTCTAGTCCACCTTCTCTCGATTAGGGTTCGGCACCAGTAGCATTTCCTTGGTATAGACTAGCTTCTTGCGACTGTCTTCCGCAAGCTCGTAGATATCTTTCAGTTCGATGGCCCCGGTCGGGCAGGACTCCTGGCAGAAGCCGCAGTAGATACAGCGCAGCATATTGATCTCATAGCGACTGGCATAGCGCTCACCAGGTGAGTAGCGGGCGTCGTCTTTGTTCTCCGCCGCCACCACCAGAATTGCATTGGCCGGACAGGCCCCCGCACAGAGCGAACAGCCGATACACTTCTCCATCCCATTATCGTAGCGATTGAGAACATGCCGCCAGCGAGCACGAACACCCATCGGCCGCCGAAACTCGGGGTAGGCAATGGTGGTCTTCTTCTCCGTCAGCTTGCTGCCAACCGTCACCAGCCCCTTAAACGGCGCGGCGACTTCGGTTGCTATTTGTTTTACATCTGCCCAGAAATCTGACATTTCCCTAGTCCTTTAGTAGTGCGATCAGGTAGAAACGCTTGTGGAGCCAGGGGAGCCCTGTGTGAAACGGCACTGCGACTTCCTTGGAGAGATCGTCACAGGGCTCCACAGCAAGCAACTCGTAACCTGTTGGAGGCAGCAGCGAGAGAATCTTATCCACGCTCCCACCAAAATTTTCCAGGCCAATTCCGGCGTGCACTTCGATGTAGAGATCAGGCCACGCCTTTAGGGTTGCCTGTGCTCCCTGAAGTGCTTGGCACTCAAACCCCTCCACATCCACGTAGACCACGTCCGGAGCACCATACTTTTCGGTGAGGCTATCAACCGTGATGGCAGGTACCTTGACCATACCACTACCCACTTTCTGGTCCCCCCAATCGTCGGAGAATCTCAGCTCGCCAGGCTTATCCGAAATGGCAGCAGGGACGATCACTAGGTGCTTGAGCTGGTTGATCTCCTGGTTTTTCTGGGAGACACGAGCATTGTAAGGGTTGGCCTCGACCGCAACCACATGGCCTTGCTCTCCCACCAGGCAAGCAATCTTCATCGCCACGACCGACTGGTGCGCCCCCAAGTCAAAGACACAAGCGCCAGGTTTGAGTTTGCTGCTGCGTAGTAGCTCAATCTCTATGGAGTCTTTCGCGTTGGGATCCTCCGCCTCTTGCGGATGGTCGTACCAGGTTTGTCCCATTGGGTCGGCTATATAAATTTGACACTCGCGCCCATAGAACGTCCGCTTGATCATATAGGGAATGAAGCGTCGGCCCTCCATCCGCATTTTAATTTTATGGAGCTTAGCACGTAGGGACATAGGAATGAACTTCTTAATCATTGTCTTTAATCCTCGCTCACTCTCGGGGCCATCTTCACTGTCACCGGTTCACGTCGAATAGGCAAGTGTGCCGCATTGGAACTCCCGCCAACAGGCACAAGAGCGGTTGATTTAGAATCTTTTTCCGCCGCCTCGTAGCTGGATTTTTTCCAGAGGAAAAGCATGCCTAGCAAGAGCACCCCGGGCACAAGCGCAATAAAGTGCCCAAACCAGCTCAGCTTAGTCTGTTGCAGTGCCATCGAAAGCGCAATCATCAAGAGATTTATCAGCGCAACGGGGATAATTCCCTGCCAGCCCAGCTTCATCAACATATCGTAGCGAAGCCGAGGAAGTGTGGCGCGCACCGTAATAAAGAATCCTATCAGCGTGAACCACTTGAGCACGAGCCATAAAATCCCGATTCCCGTGTTGCTCAGATCCACCAACCAGCCAGGTAAATTAGCCCAGACCGGCAACCCGAAAACACTCATAGGCAGATGGCCCAGCGGCCCCCACGGAGCAAGGTAGCCTCCAAAGAACAGCACAATGGCAATCGCGGAAACAATCCCCATGTTGGCGTACTCGCCCATGAAGAACATCGCGAACTTAAAAGAGCTGTACTCCGTGTGAAAACCCGCTACCAGCTCGGTCTCCGCTTCAGGGAGATCAAAAGGAGCGCGGTTGGTCTCAGCCAACATCGAGATGAGATAGACACCACAGGCGATCAGCCCCAGCGGGAAGAACGCCAGAAAGTGCCAGTTCCAGAAGCCCGAGGTGATCGCCTGCGGCGCCCAGGTGTAGGCAGACTCTCCGATTTGGTAACCATTCACGCCATCGGAACCAAGCTCGAAGATTCCCTGGTGCTGGACAATTCCAATCGTGCTCACTTGGCCGGCCATCAGTAGGACGGCGAGTATCGAGAGGCCCATGCCCAGCTCGTAGGAGATCACCTGACTTGCCGCACGCAGACTTCCTAAAAGTGAGTACTTATTGTTTGAGGACCAGCCCGCTAGGATCACCCCATAGACCTCTATGGAGCCGATGGCCAGCAGTAGTAAAATCCCCCCGCTGTCTAAGCGCGGCGCAACCGAGCCCCAGTCACGAGAGCTACTCCACGGGAGCACTGTCAGCGACATGATCACAGGGGCAAGCGCCACACCCGGGGCCATGTAGTAGAGGATCTTATCCACGTTCGTCGGAGTGATGTCCTCTTTGGTGATGAGCTTGAGTGCATCGGCAAGAGGCTGAAAAAGACCGAAAGGCCCAACGCGGTTTGGCCCTTGCCGCCCCTGATACCAGCCCAGAAGCCGTCGCTCCAGCCAGACAAGAATGGGTACCGAACCCAACCCACCAACTAGTGCAATCACCAGTCGCAGAACAGAGCGAACCACCTCCGCCCACCACTCAATTTTGTCGCCCGGCAGGACGAATAATTGCTGCCAAATATCCATAATCCCTGACTACCCTTGAGCCTTTTCCCACTCGCGGTAGATGTCGCGTGCCGAAAAATACGGCATCGGTTTTCCAAGGCGAGCCATGAGATCGGCAAAAATGCGCCAGTCCGGACGAGAGTCGCCTCGTGGCGCGATGGCCTGCTTAATCTTTTGCTCACGGCCTTCGATATTGACAAAAGTGCCGTCTTTTTCAGCAAAACTAGTCGCCGGAAGCACCACACTGGCCAGTTTCGCGGTCTCAGTCAGAAAGAGTTCCTGTACTACCACAAACTCAGCCTGTGCCACGGCTTCCCGCGCTTTTGCCGGGTTATGGTACCTGACAACTGGGTCGGAGCCCATAATATAGAGCATTTCCAGCTCACCCGAGAGAATCTGCGTCATCTCGCCACCAGTCACTCCCGCTTTGACAACTCCCCAGGAGTTAGCATCGGGTAAAAGAATATTGAGCTTCGCGCTATTCGCTTCGCACGCGGTCTGTGCGATGGCGTAGTCGGTCGGGGAAAGGGTGTGAGGCAGGAGCAGAACCGCACCCTCGCTCAGGCTCTCTATGGCTTCGACAATTGACGCTGCTTTTATCCAGGTTGCATTATGTTTGCGCGTAGCCTTGTAGACTCGCAGATAGACAATTGGCTGATCATCTTCCAGCTTCATACCCACGGAGATAATTTTCTTCGCACTCTCCAGTTCGACGATGCTCGTCTGCATGGGGATCAGCGGATGCGGATGCATCTGATGCCCGACATTTATAGTCCCAACAATATCTTTGAGTAGCTTGGCAAAGAGATAGTTGTCCTCTAATGTCGCACGGGTAGAACCGATGCCACCAATCTGCTCCGGCTTGTAGTACTTGAGGGCTTCAACGATTTTTGTCAGCGCAGCGTCCCAGCTCGCGGGTTGAAGCTCGCCATCGAGATCACAGATCAGTGGCGTCGTCAGACGCTCTGCACTATTAACATACTCATGGCCGAACTTGCCTCTGTCACAAGTCCACTCCTCGTTGATATCCTCATTGATGCGTCCGTTGATCCGAACAATCTCACCCAAGCGATGGCCAACAGCAATATTGCAGCCATTGCCGCACTGGGAGCACACCGAGTCCACGGACTTGACTTCCCACGGGCGGCCTTTAAACCTAAACTGGCGACTGGTGAGCGCACCCACGGGACAGATCTCAATGGTATTACCAGAGAAATTGGAGTCGAAGCTCGCCCCCATAAAGGGCCCGATCTCTGTCTGAGCGCCACGGTTGATCAGATCAAGCTTCCCATCGCCCGCGATTTCGTCGGCGAAGCGCGTGCAGCGCATACAGGTAATGCAGCGCTCACGATCCAGAACCACAAAATCAGAGATCGGCTTGGCCTTGGGATAGTGACGCTTCTCCTCGGTGAATCGGCTGGTGGGAGGACCGTAGGAGATCGTCATGTTTTGCAGTGGGCACTCGCCACCACGATCGCAGATCGGGCAGTCCAGCGGATGATTGGCGAGCAGAAGTTCCAGTATCCCGTTCTGGGCTTTTTTGACCTCAGGCGTCTGAGTCTTGACGACCATGCCTTCTGAGCAGGGGATCGTGCAGGTCGCCATGATGCTTGCGCGGCGCTGACCAAACATCTCCAGCTCAACACTCGCCAAACACATGCGGCACGCCCCGACACTGGTCAGGCGCGGGTGGTAACAGAAGTACGGCACATCACTTCCCGCGCGAAACGCCGCCTCAATAACTAGCGTCCCCTTGGGTACTGCCACCGAAGTCCCATCCACCATGAGGTTCACCAGCGGGACTCCCGCCGCTGCCGCTGTGTTCTGATCCGCCATCGCCTTGACCGCTTCGGCCTTTTCCTGCGGTGTTTGTTCTCGTTTTTCGCTCATATCAATTACAGCTTCCCATAGTACCCCAAAAGTATTATTTTGCCGTGCTCAAACCAGATTGCTGCGTGGGCGGATTTAAAAAAGGGTCATGTAATTTTGCCTGTTGCTGGTTTCGGCGGGGAGCTACATGGGAAACGCCCTGTCCCTCTATCAGGCCTCCCATAGCGACAACCGGCAAAGTTTCATGACCATCACCACCATTACCTTTGGCCTCTAATCAAAACTTACTCTCGATCTCAGCATATACGTACAAAGCCCCTTTACCTAGTGGAAAACCTGAGTCGAAAACAATCTCTCGAACTAAATAAAAACCGCGATAAGGCTTACGATCAATAGATATCAATATTTTAGGATTAAACATACTCAAATTAACAACCCATTCATATTTCATTCCGATTTTCATTTCTCTATTACCAATAACATGGTTCTTTTCAATCTGATAGAAACCATCCAAATCCATCCCAGAGAGAATTTCTTCTCGTTTATAATGTTTTGAGATTTCCTGCACCGTTTCGATACGCGCTCTGTATCGAGCAAAAAAATAACGGTCAGAGCAGAGACAACATAAGTTAAAAACAATTCCCCAAAAAATGAAAATATTTACATACTGTTTTCTATGTTCAGAAATCTTCTGTATCATAGGAATCGCAATTACAAAAAGACATGGTAAAAAATAGCGATCAAACGCAGGCGCCCTAAAAAATACTTTTCTAATAAATATCCCTATCAAATTAGCAATCACTAACAACGCAAATAGAAAAAGATCGTCCCTTTTTAAAATATGTGATACTAAAGACTTAAATGAAATAACTGATATAAATACACTCATGTTAATTATACAAATGATATTCACTATAAATTTAATCTCAAAATTAGGAATCGCGCCATCAGGATGGCAAATTTCAAAAAATGAACATTCTGGTTTCAAAAATGGAAATCTAAAATCCATTTGATATGGCCAGAACGACCAATGCTTTGATATGGCTAGCAACACAATAGTTATCAGTATTGGCTTTATATAGGAACTTGCTTTCAAAGTTGAAATCCGATTAAAATTAAACATTGCTATGAATGGAAATAGAAATAACGAAAGTGACAAAAGTATTTCATAAATAGAAAATAATCCAAGTTTTAATTTACTTTTGAATCCATATAAATCAATAGACGTAAAATTTGCATCTGCTTGTGGTTGTCCATAAAACCATTTATGGATCATAAGAAACGAGATTAGTGTTAAAAATAATAACAATACTGTGCAGAACAGCCTCGACGGAATATGCTTGTTTTTCCAAGCAAAAAACAAGAAAGTAAAGATTTGAGGCAACCATAGAGATTGCCTTATACTCCCTCCAATAACCCCGAAAATAAAAACCCAAGCCATACTTATTACAAAATTCCTATCGGTACTTATAATCCTATCGGTACTTATAATCTTTAAAGAAATATACAAACAGAGTGTATAAAAAAACAAAGCGGGCAAATCAGTCATGAATGACCATGACAACAGACAAAAATAAGGTACTGACACAACCCAACTTACCAAAGCTGTTCTATATCTAGAAAATAACCCATACTCACAACTAACTAAATATATTAATACTATAGATCCAAAGCAAAAAAATAAGTTTGCAATTTTTAATGTCTTAAATGAAACACCAAGAAATTTCAGAAAAGGAAATGCCCAAACACACTGAAAAATCATAGGCATAGCTCCCCATCGATTATATTCAATTATTCCTTTTTCATAAAAAGATACAGCCAAGAAATAATAGGAAAATTCATCAAATATACTTGCTTCAAAAAATGGATTGACAAAAATAAGAGCAATAATCAGTAATACTATAGGAATCCCAACAGTAAAAAAGAAGTTCTTAAGAAGATTAATTTTCATTCTGACCAATACTCATTTCTTAAAACGAACCTAAAAAGCTGCAATGGACGGCTTTTGCGAGGATGTTAGTTCACCAAGCCAGATAGTTTCTTACCCTTATCTTCAAATATTCTAGAGTGCTTTATGCCCATCACATGCAGCCGAAAGGCGATAGCGGTCCCCAGCACACCAAAACCATAGATAACGGAACGCTTGAAGTTAATCGAGGATGCCTCCGGGAAGTATTTCGTTGGGCAGGAGATCTCACCGATCTGAAAGCCAAAACGAACCGTCTGAGCAAGCATCTGATTATCAAAGACAAAGTCATCACTGTTCTCCTCCAGAGGGAGAGTTTCCAGCACTTTTCGGGAGAACGCACGATACCCCGTATGGTACTCCGAGAGCTTCATCCCCAAAAGCATATTCTCGATACCCGTGAGCCAGCGATTGGCCACGTACTTCCAGTAAGGCATTCCTCCCTTTAACGCACTACTACCTAGAATTCGAGAACCAAGAACCACATCAAACTCGCCAGACCCCACAAGCCACGCCATTGCCCCAATGAGCTTGGGCGTATACTGATAGTCAGGATGTAACATTACAACAATATCAGCTCCCCGTTTAAGGGCTTCGGTATAACATGTCTTCTGGTTACCACCATAGCCGCGATTCTTCGTGTGCACAACATAGGGGATTCCTAAACGCTTTGCGACCTCAATCGTCTCGTCTTTGGAGCAATCATCCACCAAAAGGATCTCATCAACCACATCACTGGGAATCTCAGAGATTGTCTGCTCAAGAGTTTTGGCGGCATTATAGGCGGGCATCACCACCATTACCTTTTGGCCTTTAATCATAGTGTTTCCTTAATCATCGTTATAGTATCCAGACCAATGGTAGTTAAGTCGCCCATCGCGTCCTTCCCGCCCCGAATGTAGGCAAGGTACTCATCTCTAAAGAGCAATAAGCTCGTCATTACGGGCCATATTGCCCCTTCACCTAAAGCACAGAAACTCTTTCCCCGGATACTATCGCATATGTCCCAGATCAGGTCCACATCACTCTCTTTGCCCGCACCAGCAACAATGCGCCTGTAGATTTTGCTGAGCCAGTTGAGCCCCTCGCGGCAGGGAGTGCACTTGCCACAGCTCTCGTGGTGATAGAAATCCACCAAGCGCTGCGTAATCGGCACAATGGGCGTTGTTTCATCGAAGATAATCAGCCCCCCCGATCCCAAACCGAGCGTTTTCGTATTGGCTGGAATACCCTCGTAGTCAAACGGATAGTCCAGCGGAGTAGGAGGCGCGAAACCCATAGAGGAGCCACCGGGAATATAGGTTTTGAGTGTATGCCCTTTTCGAACCCCGCCACAAAGCTCTAGTACTTCACTAAACGGCGTCCCTAAGACAATTTCATACACACCTGGCTTCTCCACATGCCCCGAGATCGAGAAAAGCTTGGTGCCCCGTGAGCGCGGCGAGCCGTAGCCGATTTTCGCGTACTCAGTCCCCCCCATCTCAATAATCGGTAGGAGAGTTGCGACCGTCTCGACGTTATTAACGACACTGGGCCGCTTCCATGCTCCCGAGATCATCGGTAGAGGCGCGGCGGGCGGCTTCATGCGCGGCATCCCGCGCTCCCCCATCAGGGAGCTCATTAGCGCGGACTCTTCGCCACACTCATATGCTCCTGCTCCCAGATGCGTGTAGATATCAAAATCCAGCCCCGAGCCCAGAACATTCTTGCCGCACAATCCCTCAGCATAGGCTTCGTTGATTGCCTTCTGAACGCTCTTCCAGGGCTCAATGTACTCACCACGAATGTAGATGTAGCACTTGCTGGCCCGAATCGCGTGCATCGAGATTAAGCAACCCTCTACTAATAAGTGTGGCAGACCGTTCATTAAATCTCGATCTTTGGCAGTTCCTGGCTCACCTTCATCGGCATTAATAATTAAATAGTGCTCAACATCCCGGTTCTTTGGTACGGCGTTCCACTTGATGTGTGTTGGGAAGCCCGCACCACCACGCCCACGCAAACCAGAGACTTTCACTTCCTCAATGACGGCATCGGGCTTCATAGCGAGTGCTTTTTTGAAGTTCTCGTAGCCACCGTACTGATACCAGACATCAATTGTATTGATACCCGGCACGTGGCGATGCTTGTAGAGTAGCTGGGGTTGTTCAGACATAGTTCATTATCTCGTTCTGGCCTTCAGAAGCATCCACTGCTGATCCGGAGGACGGAACTCCTGCACTAGTTTTGATTGCTCCTCCGCAGTGAATCCCTTCAGCTCCGGGTAGCTATGGGGATCACGCAGGGTTTGTGATAGGCGAGTAAGGGTATGGGACGAGGAAAACGCGGCTTCCAAGCGAGCCGTGGTTCCCTTGCTGAGAAACTCATGGAGTTCGATCAGTATATCGCAGGAGGCGAGCGCGGGACAGGCTACCGGATCCAGGACAAAAGACTCGCACCCCTCACAGTCGCAGATGACAAAGGCTCCCGGAACGAGGATGGTGTTGAGCTCGGCACGACTTGCTTCTATCCGAATCTCGACCTGATCTTGTACCCCGTTCCGCTCTGCGAGCTGGCGACAGAGTGTCCGTGCGTGAGGATCCATATCATAAGCAAATATGCGCGCGGCGGGGAGGGCACGCGCCATTCCCACGGCGTAGTAGCCTTCGGCGCAGCCAATGTCAACAACCACGCGGGGTTGTTGCGCAATGGCATCGTGGACAATGGGGGCTAGCTCAGCCTCATAGGAGCCAATCAGCTTGGGAATAAACATCGAGCCTGTTGCCTCCGCGATATAGCTCATCCCTGAAAAAGGTCCACGCTGTACCGACAGAGGATGCTCTTTCTGGTAGCGTGTCTGAAGCTCCGGCAGGCCCAGGCTCTCCTCGAAGCGTCGGATATGCTCATGCTGGCGTTTGCTCAGCAGAGCCTCCACTTGCTGTGGAGCCACCTTGAGCAGTATGCTCTTGAGTATCGTCTTAAGAGACATCTAAAGCTCCTTCATCTCTGGCAAGCCCGCCTGCGGTGGATTCACAACCTCGCTCGATGCCGTTTTCAGTGTCTCAAGCAGCGCATCCATCCGCTCAAAACTCACATTTTCGTAGTACGTTCCGCCTACCTGCACTGCCGGAGCGTTGCAGCACGCCCCGAGGCACTCGACTCGTGCCAGCGTAAAAATGCCGTCGGTGGTGGTCTCGCCCGTCGCAGAAACTCCCAGACGGCGCTCGCAGTGTTGGATAAGCTGCTCAGCCCCCAGGACCATGCAGCTCACATTGTGGCAGATCTCAATCGCATGCTGGCCGCGCGGCTCTTTATTGTACATCGTGTAGAACGTCGCGACGCCTTGTACATCCGCCGTGGGCAGCTCTAAGTGCACCGCAACTTCTTCCATCGCATCCAGCGGCAGCCAGCCACCATAGACTTCCTGAGCCACCCAGAGAGCGGGCAGAAGCGCCGCCTTCTTGGTGGGGTAGCGCGAGATCAGCTCATCAAGCCGCGCCTTATCCGTCGCCGTGAACTTGCCCATTAACGGTCAATGTCTCCCAGAACGATATCAATCGAGCCGATGATAGCAACCACATCAGCCACCATGCGCCCCTCACACATCTTGGGGAGCGCCTGGAGATTATAAAAACTCGGCCCCTTGATCTTCACACGATAGGGCTTGTTGGAGCCATCGCTGACAATATAGTAAGCCTTCTCGCCGCGCGGCCCCTCAACGGCTCCAATCGCCTCCCCGACCGGCGGATGGTATCCCTCGGTGAAGAGCTTAAAGTGGTGAATCAGTGCCTCCATGGAAGTATCCAGCTCGGCGCGGGGCGGCGGGGCGATTTTGCGATCTGCCGTTCGGACGGGGGCTTTCTCGCCCATCTCCAAAACTTTCGCATACGCCTGCTCGCAGAGCTTGAGCGACTCCCAGAACTCGGCCATGCGTACCCGGTAGCGATCGTAGACATCGCCGTACTGGCCCACGCAAATATCGAAGTCGAACTCCTCATAGCGCGAGTACGGGTTGGTTTTTCTTAAATCAAAGGCGACACCACTTGCCCGCAGGCTCGGCCCCGCCATTCCAAAGGCAATGGCTTCATCGGCGCTGAGCATCCCGATACTGCGCGTGCGCTCGACCCAGATAGGGTTATTGGTGAGTAGCCCCTCGTAGAGCTCGATGCGCGCGGGGAAGTAGTCCATAAATGCCCGAACGCGCTCCAGCCAGCCCTGCGGCGCATCGCCGCGCAGGCCACCCGGACAGATCCAGCTAGTCTTAGTGCGAACGCCCGAGAGATGCTCTTTGAGCTCTAACACTCTATCGCGATCTTGCCAGGTGTAGAAGAACATGCTCATCGCGCCGATATCCAGGGCGTGCGTTCCCAGCCACAGACAGTGCGAGGCGATCCGCTCCAGCTCATTGAGCAGCACGCGCATGTAGTCCGCTTTCGGAGGAATCGCCACTTCCAGCAGCTTCTCGACGGCGAGCGAGTACGCTAAGTTGTTGCACAGATTCGAGAGATAGTCCTCGCGGTCGGTGAGCACCAGAGCTTTATAATAACTCAGGTTCTCCATGGTCTTCTCGATGCCCGTGTGTAGATAGCCAATATGCGGCGTGCAGCGCACCACTGTCTCGCCGTCTAGCTCTAGCACGAGGCGAAGCACGCCGTGGGTAGACGGATGCGAGGGCCCCATGTTGATGGTCATGGTCTCTTGAGCCGTCTCCGGATCCAGATACCGCTCGATCTCAATCCCAGCTTGTGGGACTTTCTCTAAAGATAAAGACGCACTCATGGCTTACTTCGCTTGCTCCCGGACGTTGTGGCTAAACTCAACTTCCTCGCCGCCGAGGGGGAAGTCTTTGCGCAAGGGGTGCCCCACCCAGTCGTCGGGCATGAGGATGCGGCGCATATCGGCGTGGTGGTTGAACGTGATCCCAAACAGATCAAAAATCTCGCGCTCGGCCCACTCCGCCGCCAGCCAGACGCCGCTTGTCGTATCAATGGTCAGATCGTCCTCGCTGACTTGCGCTTTGACGACAACCCGTCGGTAGGTCTTGAGCGAGTAAAGACTGTAGACGACTTCGAAGCGTGGCTCTGTCTCGAAGCCCAACAAGTCCACCCCGAAGATATCGGAGACGAGCTTGTAGTCTAGTGCTGCGTGATCACGCAGAACGGTGAGTAATCCCACGATGCGCTCTTTACGCACCGTCAAAAAATCCTGGCCCCGGAAGCGCTTGCTGGCGACAATCTCCGCACCGTAGCCTGCCTCGACGAGTGCTTTGACTTCCGCCGAGTCCTCGACCGTGAGATTGGATTCAGCCAGGCGCGTCAGGTCAGCCTTAAAAGTCCGCTCACGAATCGCAAGATCTGAACCAGATAGTCCCAGACGAACATCAACGTCTACCATTGTTTGTTAGTATCTCTCGCTAAAGCGCTCTTTATCGATTTTTTTCTGAAGTTCCATGACGGCATGGATCAGTGCGTCGGGGCTGGGTGGGCAGCCGGGGACGTAGATGTCCACGGGGACTATCTGATCCACGCCCTGCACCACGGCGTAGTTGTTAAAAACCCCGCCGTTGGACGCGCAGTCGCCCATCGCGATTACCCACTTGGGGTCGGGCATCTGGTCGTAGACCTGGCGCAGAACCGGGGCCATTTTCTTGCAGACACGCCCGCTGACGATCATCAAATCTGCCTGACGCGGCGAGGCACGAAACGCCTCGGAGCCGAAGCGAGAAAGATCAAAACGACTGTCGGTGGAGGCCATCATCTCAATGGCACAGCACGCGAGCCCAAAAGTCGCAGGCCAAAGTGAGTTCTTACGCCCCCAGTTCACCATCTTGTTCAGTGACGCCGTCAAAAACGGCTGGTCAGTTTCCTGGCTCATAGTAACTCTAACTTCCTAGCCCCACTCGAAGGCGCCGCGACGCCAGATATAGATGTAGCCCACGAACAAAATCGCCACAAACAGCCCCATCTCCGCAAGGTTAAAGAGCATCATGGCACCACTGGTACCATAGGTCACCGCCCAGGGATAGAGAAAGACAGTCTCGATATCGAAGAGGATAAAGAGCATGGCGATGAGATAGAACTTGATCGGGAAACGCTCCCGTGCCGAGCCGATGGGAGTCACGCCGCACTCATACGGACTGTTTTTCTGGGGCGAAGGACGGCGCGGCCCAAGGACAGCGGAGAGCAGAATAAAGACCGCCGAGAGTAAAACGGCGACCAGCCCCATCACCAGAACCGGAATGTAGGAGTTTAGCATGACATATTTTCCGGGCGACAGTTGCCGCCTGACTCTGCGGAGTTTATCACAAACTTCTCTGGCAGACCAATGACGTCCTGCATCTTACCTAAAGAACACTAAGTAATTTAGACAACAGACCCGCACAATATAGGGGTAGAAAGGATATTAAACCTAGAACGAATGGATATAGGAAGCCCCTTGTGGACAGCCAAAACATCTTCGCCTATTAAGAATAGATCATAAAAAGGCGATAACAACTCACTAGAGGCAATTTTTTCTTCAAATGACAAGTGCTTAAACTCAAATAAAATACAGATTGGTTGCGTTTCAGAAAAATCAACCATAGACAACACTTTATAATCATGACCTTCTGTATCAATATGTAATATATCAATTTTATTAATTTTATTAATTTCAATTAATCTAGAAAAAGAAATAATTTTAACATTCTCACTAACAATATAAGGTTCTATTTCAAATTCGCTAAAGTGATGAAGAACATGATCTTTACTAAAAGATCCAACTTGGTCGTACCAATAAGGTATCGTCGGAAACTTAACTTTTGCTTCCTGAGATACCCAGTAAAAATCCAGACTCTCATCCTCACCTACCGCCAGATTCTCAAATGCAAATCGTGAAGACGTTCCGTAGTTTTTTTTCAGACGCTCAAAGACAAAAGGAACTGGTTCAACAAGTAATGCTTTCCATTGCTGATTTTTCATCAATAATCGGTGAATCGGATCATTAGAGGTGCCATCATTCGAGCCAATCTGAACCACTTGAGCTTGCTTTGCCTGCACCATTAATCCCAACCAATATGAAGGATCCTCTTTCCATTTTCCAGTGATTTTTGCCTTCATCCCGACAAGAAAGTCACCTAAAATGGGGACGGATTTGATGTGCCTAAAAATAGATTTCATAAAAGAATAACCAAGTGAGCTTGCCGCGCAAAGTCTACCATAGCCAATCCTTAGAATCAACTTCCATCTGTTTTTGCCATCAGAGCTTTGGGCAAAAAGGGAATCACCAGCAGGACCAGCGCGGTCGTGCTGGCGTTTAGCCAAACGAGGTGGGAGAAGTCAAAGCTGTACTTGGTGAAGAGCGTGGAGCCAATCCAGTCGGAGAGGGAGTTGGTGAGGTTCCAGACACTCATCATGATCGAGTAGCCCAGCGCCTCGCTGCCCTTCGGGGTGCCTCGTGCCGCTAAGTCATAGACTGGCAAGATAGCGAGGGTCTGGGTCATGCCTTCAAGCGCGGTGATCGCGATGGCCGCTCCGGGAGTTTTATAGAAAAGGTAGAAGAGCGTCCCGAGAGCGTGGATCACAATACTGGCGATCAGGAGCGTCTTCATACTGCCTTTCTGGCAGAACTTATGGTAGGCCGTCGCCGTAAGTAGCCCAAACGCTGCCCCGATGAGTGTCAGGCTGCCAAGAAACTGTTTCGAGAGCCCCAGGGTGTCCGTCTGATAGAAAAACAACGGCGTCCCAAAGCCCGGTGAGGCGGCGATGAGAAAGATCATCCCGGCGGCAGCCAGCACCACTTTACTCTGCACTAGCCCTTTGAGCTGCTCCCCCGCCTCGCGCCAGAGGTCTTTGTTGAGAGTGGCCTTTTGCGGCTCCTTCAGCCAGAACCAGACAATCGGAATCAGAGTAAAGTGCAGGGTAGCGGAGAGGCTCAGCGTGAGAAGTAAGGGAAATTTGGCGAGGAAGCCTCCAAGTGGCCCCCCCGCCAGGCTCCCCAAACGAAACATTCCGATCCGCTGCGCCGTGAGCCGCCCCGCTGCAGCAAAGCGCTGCGCTGTCTCGACCATGACGCCGCCAAACGTGGTGGAGATGATCATCACCATGGTGTAGGTCGTGGCAAAAACCGCCAGCATAGTCGTGTAGTTTCGGGGAACGCTTCCTAAGATCAGCCAGCCAATGCCGCAGAAAAACAGGCTCAGGATCAAATACCAGCGACGACGTGTCCCAAAGAGCGGCACGCTATCCGTGAGAATTCCGGCCAGTGGCTTGACATAGTTGCTGAAAACGCCCAGCGCGAAAAACTTCGAGATCTGCTGTGCATCAAGGTGAAGCTCGTCTTTTAAGACGAATTTCAGTGGCAGATCGTAGATGGCGTAGGCAATATTAGTCAGCCCCCAGCCCAGCGCCAGCAGCAGCGCCATCTTCGAAAACGGAAGTGGGTTATTGGGGTTGGGAATTGACATGGTGGATTGTACCGTAACCTCAGCCCGAGCAACTGCGTCCAATGGTCTATGAAGCCAAAACTCAGTCACGCTCTCGCCGTCGTTGCCGGAGCGGTGCTCTTGTTCACGCTGGTTCGCCCAGAGACGGGCTGGCTGGCACGTCTCCATATCGGCGGAGTACTGAGCGGTTCGCGGCCACTGGTTCAAACGCTGAGCGATCTGGGGCTGAAACACGAGGATATCCCGCTCTCCTGGGCGCTTCCTCCGGCACAGCCCGGGCGCAACGAAGCCGCCTACACCCGTGCCCTCGCGGCTCATCCAGCAGACACAACGCTCCAGATTGCCGGAGCCCTCCGTGGCAGAGGCCGCGAAGCGTTGCTAACCGCCCTACGCGTCCTCCCGCCGAGTGCTCCGCGAAATGCGGTGCTCCTGCGCCATGCCTGCCGGGAGGGAATTAGCCTGAAAAATCGTGAGGTGGAACAGGGCAAGCTCTCGTCGGAGCCCAAGGAGGCGAAAGACGGCAAGGTGGACGCAGTGGTGCTGGAGGCCGCTCTGGCCGATGCCCGGCAGGGAGCAGCTCTGGACAGCCAGAACGGCTTTTTTCCCACGATGGAGGCAGTGACGCTCTACGGACTGAAGCGCGACAGCGAGGCCGAGATCGCACTCCACCGAGCGGCGCTCTGCCCAAATTTTGACGATGGCACTCGCACCGAAGTGACGGGAGTCCGAGAGCTCCGGCGGCTGGCACGTGGTCCGCAGCTGGGGATTACTGAGATCGCGCAGGCGGCGGCGACACTCTTCCCCCACTACTCCCTGCTCCGCGCTCTGGCCCGGCTGGCAACGGTGCACGCCGTGGAACACGAGAAGTCGGGCGATATTACCGGCGGTCTTGCCCTGCGCCGCGACACACTTGCCGTTGCCGAGAAGCTCCGCGACCAGTCCAGTAGCCATATCGGCACCTTAGTGGGCACTGCCATGGTCTCCATCTCGCTCACGCGCCCAGGCGGTGCGCCGTCGGTCACCACAAAATCATTGGGACTTCCCCCCGAGTGCGGCGAAGACTGCTCCGAAAAAGAGAGAGAAGCCAACGAAAAGAAGCGCAGTGCCTTGCGCCACGTGGCCCACTTGCGCCAGTGGAGAGAGTTTGCGTTGGCTCATCCGGCCGCGAGCGAGTTTATTGCGCACTTGGAGCAGAGCCAGACGCTCCGAGAGAAAGATAGATCCCTCTACTTCCAAGCCACGGATCGCTCTATCTACGGAATGCCCCGGATAACCGCGCAGCTGGCGCGGCACCTCGTGAGCGTCAATCTCCTGGTGACGCTGGTAATCATCGGTGTACTCGGTGGGCTTTGTGCTCTGGCAACCCGCTTCCTCACGAGCGATTCCGTTGAGCGACAGGCGCTGGGCTGGATTCTGATCCTCACTTTTTGTTACTTGCTTCTGCCGCTGGCACTCTGGCGTGTGCGCAGAGCAAGACTGGCACTTTGTTTTACCCCTCTGGTCTTGCTTGCACTCGGTCTTTGGCTGGAAGCGGGGCTGGCTCCCTGGCTCAGTTTTGCGGGCCTGATCCAGGGGCTCTCCAGCGGCGAGGAAGCTCTCACCGATCTCACCTCCCCTCTATTGATCTGGCTGTTCAGCACAGGGATGGTGCTCTTGCTGCCCGCTCTCTGGCTGGCCGCTCTGGCACTGATCAGCGTCGTGCGCCGCGTGTCGGCAACACGGGGCTTAGTCATAGGGGCGGCACGCACTGCCGTCCCGGTCGCCGCTCTCCTCTTCTTGGCCTACGCTGCGCTTCTACCCTTGGTCGCTGCGGAGGAGCAAAAAATCAAACAAGAGCTTCAGGAACAGACGGCCTCGGAGACGGCCTATCTGGCGCGGCTAGCGGCTCAATAGCAAAAAGGTTTTTTGCATCCTACTCTTCAAAAGCGGTCGCGTGGCTCCGACTATTAAAGCACAATTGAACGACGAATCTCTTAGCTCTATCCATGAGGCGGCTCGCTTGCAGGCGTTAGAGGACTTGCATATCCTAGACACGCCTTCTGAGCGTGCCTACGACGATATCACGAGCCTGGCGGCATTGCTGTGTGTCACGCCCATTAGCCTGGTGAGTCTTGTGGATGAGACCCGACAGTGGTTCAAATCGTGCTACGGGCTTGGCACTCACGAGACACCGCGCGAGTGGGCTTTCTGTGCCCATGCGATCAAAACTCCCGATGAGGTGATGGTTGTCCCTGACGCCCTGGCGGACCCACGCTTTGCCCAAAACCCTCTCGTGACGGGCGAGCCTCGAATTCGCTTCTACGCTGGTGCGCCCCTGGTCAAAGCCAACGGCGCGGTGCTGGGAACCCTTTGTGTTATTGATCGAACTCCCCGCACGCTTAGCAGCGAGCAGCTTGATGCCCTCAAAAAACTGGCCCGGCAGGTGATGACACAGTTTGAGCTGCGCTCCCTGGTGACGGTCGCTCAGGACTCACAGGAGCGCTTTCGCTCCGCTGTGGAGGCAATGCACGACGGTCTGGTGATCCAGGAGAAGAGCGGTAAGATCGTGGTCTGCAATCCGCGTGCCGAAAAGATTCTGGGGCTGACACAGGAGCAGATGATGGGCCGTAGCTCCCTTGACCCGCAGTGGCGGGCGGTTCGCGAGGATGGCAGCCCTTTCCCTGGCGAGCAGCATCCGGCGATGGTTTCTCTCAGGCAGGGAATCGCTCAGCAGGACGTGGTCATGGGGGTCCATAAGCCAAATAACGAGCTCAGTTGGATCTCAATCAACTCCGCACCATTGATGCATCATGGGGAGAGCGAGCCCTACGCCGTTGTCACCACCTTCGACGATATCACTGCGCGGCGCAATTTCGAAGAGATGTCACGCCAGCAGCTTGCACAGCTCAACGATCTCTACCAGCAGCTTGAGAGGCGGCAGGAAGAGCTTGCGAAGCTCAATGAGAACCTGGAAACCCAGGCAACTGTAGATGGCCTCACGGGCCTCAAGAACCACCGTAAGTTCCAGGAGGAGCTGACTGCCCAGTACCACCAGAGTGTTCGCTACCACCAGCCCCTCTCGGTGATCATGCTGGATGTGGACTACTTCAAGCGCTACAACGACACCTACGGCCATCCGGCGGGCGACGTGGTGCTCAAGAAGATCGCACAGGTTCTGCAGACGTCGGCCCGCCGCACCGACTCGGTGGCGCGCTACGGCGGCGAGGAGTTTGTCATTATTCTTCCGCACACCGACCATCAGGGTGCCCAGATCATCGCGGAGCGCTTCCGGGAGGCAGTGGAGCACACTCCCTGGCCCCAACGCCCCGTCACCATCAGCGTCGGTGTCGCCACCTTGAGCCTCACCACCGAGAGCGATCAGCAGCTCATCACCGAGGCCGACCAGGCACTCTACCGCTCCAAGCGCTGGGGTCGCAACCGTGTCACCCACTTCACCGACTGCGCCGACGACCCCGGTAAAGACGTCCCAGAGCCCGACCTCACCGTCTACGGATAGGTCTTATCTCAGCCTGGGGTGGGTGCATTCCCCATACTTCTAGTAAACGGCGGGCTTCGACTGTGGACTCACGATTGAGCTTTAAGCGTTCCACGGTCGCACGGCCTGTTGGTGTCTTGCCAATAATCTCAAGGGTATCGTCGCTCCAGAGAAAGTGATCCTTCCAGACATCACGGCGCGGGTTGTAGAGAGGAGCCATTGTCCCCGTTACCGGATCAATTGCCTGCGTGGCAGCGGCTTTGTGCCCGTTGCAGTGGTCACATGACCAGGCGGTATTTTCGAGATCATCACTTCCACCCGCACTCCGAGGCTGGATATGCTCCACCGCAAACGGCCCTGAGCGGATCAAATCGGGATAGCCACAGTACTCACAGCGCCGCCCTGCTCGCTCCCGTACCTGCGCCCGAAGCGCCTCGGTCATGCCTCGGGTTCCAGCCCCAGCTCGCGAATCAGCTCCAGCAGCCCGACACCGCGCCGCTTTGCTAGCTCCGAAAGCTGCCTGAGTCGCTCCGTCTGGCGCTTCTCGACTTGTGCGACCATTTCCAGATACGCTGGGCGCACTTCCTCAGGCAGAGTTTCCTCACGCATTTGTTTCTGGAGGGCGTGGTAGCGCTCCCAGAACATCTCAGAAAAACCCTCGTTGATCTGTGCCAGAAGCTGTGATTCGGAGAGCATCGGAGCCGTTGCCCAGCGAATCTGAAGCGCTCTGCTAGCCAGCTCTTCTACGGGAAGCCCTTCACGTACTGCATCTTCCACGATACGGCGCTCCGTATCCGGTGGCAAGGTGATTGTAAGACTCATGAAAGCATTTTACCGTTTCTGGCGTCTTGGATCTTGCAAAGGCGGGTTACGGTTGATTATCAGCGGCTTCCTTTCCCAGACCGCTTGATCCAGAAGTAGGTCTAGCAAGTCTAAGGCTACTTTCACTAGAGATGTTCCTGCACCATCCGAACTCTTAATCACACGCTTTTCCGCGCCGCTCTGGATGAGCAGAAAGGCATCGAAAAGTGTCCCGCTTTCATATATGAAGTCGGCTGCATACTGATAGCTATCGGCAAGCGAATTTAGATCGGACTCGGCGAGAAGCTGAAGTAGACTCCAGAGCGGTGCAACCTCGACCTTTCCGGTGCGCTCGCCTTCCAAACCGGAGCCTTCCCCTGCGTAGAAAACGGTACCGTCGGGCTGGAAGGTTGCACAGTAGGCGCGTGTTGTCCCAGAGCGCTCTATCCCCAAAGCCGTAATACCTCCAGGGGGCTTGTTGTCCCGCGAGAGACCAAGCGTTTCCTCACGCCGGTTGGTTTGCTGGCAGTAGAGGTGGAAAAGCTCTGAGGCAGGGGTTGGCATTTTACTTCAGCTTGGCGAGAATACGGTCGGTGTCGTAGACGCAGCCGCCCCAGAGGCCGCCGCTGGCGGTGACGAGGGCGGCCCAGAGGCGGGTGTCGTCGGGGAGCTGGGGGTCGGGGGCTAAATCTGTGCGCAGGGGACGGGTGGCGAAGTCGGGGTCGGAGATTAGGTTGACAGAGGCGGTGAGGTTGACCCGGTCTACGATAATCTCGATGGTGTCGCCATCGCGCACTTTCCCGATGGGGCCGCCCGCAAGCGCTTCGGGGCCGATGTGGCCGATGCACGCGCCGGTGGAGACGCCGCTAAATCTTGCGTCGGTGATGAGCGCGACTTGCTTGCCAAAGGGCAGGAACTTGAGGGCGCTGGTGAGCTGGTAGGTCTCCTCCATGCCCGTCCCAAGCGGCCCACGGCAGGTTAAGACGATGACATCGCCCGCAACAATCTTGCCCCCCTTGATCGCCGCAATCGCATCGCGCTCCGACGTAAAGACTTTCGCCGGGCCGGTCTTGCGGTAGACGCCGTCTGCGCCCACCACCGAGGGGTGGATACTCGTGGCCTTGATGACGCTGCCCTCGGGGGCCAGATTTCCCATCGGAAAGCAGACCGTACTCGTGAGGCCCTTCTTGCGGGCGTGCTCCGGGTCAGAGATCACGTCGTCGGGGTCCACGCCGTCTTTGTCACGGAGAACTTGCCGCACTTTCTCGCGCCGCTCGCTACTCTCCCACTCGGTTAAGTTTTCGCCGATGGTTTTTCCGTTCACCGTCAGGCAATCTAAATGCAGCAGCCCGAGATTTCGCAGATGGAGCATGACTTCGGGGACGCCGCCCGCTAGGTACAGCCGCACCGTCGGATGATCGTTCGGGCCGTTGGGCAGCACGTCCACGAGGCGCGGCACCGAGCGATTGACGCGAATCCAGTCGTCCACGCTGGGGCGCTTCAGCTTGGCGGCGTGCGCAATGGCGGGAATGTGGAGCAGTAAGTTCGTCGAGCCACCGCAGGCCGCGTGCACCAGCATGGCGTTCTCGATGGACTTGTCAGTGAGAATATCCTTGCCCGTGATGCCATTTGCATCGAGCGCCAGCATCGCATTGGCGGTGCGGGTGGCGATATCAAACCAGATTTTTTGACCACTGGGCGCGAGCGCGGCATGAGGAACGGTCAGCCCGAGCGCCTCGGAGACGGCCTGAGCCGTTGCCGCTGTGCCGAAGAACTGACAGCCGCCGCCGGGGGTTGCACAGGCGCGGCAGCCCGCCTCAGCGGCCTCCTTGAGGGTGATGAGCCCGTGGGAGAAACGCGCCCCGATGGTCTGGACTTTGCCCGCATCTTCCCCATGTTCGGGGGGAAGCGTCACGCCGCCCGGCACAATCGCGCACGGCAGATCACGCATCCCGGCAATCGCCATGAGCATTGCGGGGAGTCCTTTGTCACAAGTCGCGACCCCAATCACGCCGCGCCGAGTGGGAAGGCTACGGATCAGCCGACGCAAAACAATCGCGGCATCGTTGCGGTAGGGCAGCGAGTCGAACATTCCCGTTGTGCCCTGGCTCCGACCATCGCACGGGTCGGAGACATAGCCCGCAAAGGGGATCGCCCCGCGCCGCGCTAGCTCCTCGGCGCACTCACGCACCTGCAAGCCCACTTCCCAGTGCCCCGTGTGGTAGCCCAGCGCAATTGGCTTCCCGTCCTCGCCACGCATCCCCCCGAGTGTCGAGAGAATCAAAAACTCCCGCCCGACCACTTTGGAGGGCTCCCAGCCCATCCCCGCGTTCATCGAGAGGCCGAATAAATCGCCCGAGGGCCGCTCCCGCAGCATCTCCTCGGTGAGGGGCAGCTCCCCCACAGGCCCGGCGGCCTTTGTCGCTACATCGTAGATATCGTTACTCACCTCTCCATTCTACCTGCCCCGATGTCAGGTAGAATCTATGCCATGGCATTTGAGCGTTTAGTTTCCGCGCGGCTACGTAAGGAGCTGGAGACAGTGGCAGAGGCGCACCGTGGGGTGCTGGGCTACGTGGTGCACTTCCGAAAGCACGATGAGTGGGCGCTACGCCTGGGCGATGAGCCGTTTCCCACGGCCAGCACGATTAAGCTGGCGATTCTCTGCACTGCAATGGAGCGCATAGACCAGGGGACACTGAAGTACTCCGATACCCGTGAGTACACGGATCAGGACAAGCGAGGTGGGGCGGGCTTTATCCAGAACTACAAGCTGGGTACGAAGCTAGAGGTGAAAGAGCTTCTGCACTTGATGATCACGGTCAGCGACAACACTGCCACGGCGATGATGATCCGCTGGCTCGGGGCGATGGAGATCAATGGCTGGTTGGAGCGCCACGGCTTCATGCAGACACGCCTGCTCTCTCAGCTTCCGCCAGAGCAGACGGCGCTTAAGACACTTGCGGAGAAGTGGGGCCTTGGGATGACCACTCCGCGTGAGATGGTGCGGCTGATGGAGCAGATCGCCGACAACCAGGCCGCTTCCCCAAGCGCCTGTGATGAGATGCGGCGGATCCTGACCCACCAGTACTTCAATGACCTTATCGCCAAGCAGTGCCCGCCCTGGGTCTCGGTGGCGTCCAAGAGTGGTGCGGTGAACAAGAGCCGCTCAGATGTCGGGCTCATTCGCTCTTCCCAGGGTGAGATCACGCTCGCCCTCTTGACCAAAGAGAACGTGGACGAGAGCTGGACAGACACCAATGAGGCGGAGCTCGCGATCAAGAAGATCAGCGCGGCGATCTGGAAATACGACAACCCTCGTGTGGGCTGGAGCCAACCAAAGCAGCTCTGAGGGCCTTGGGAGACGCTCTGCTTGCGCGGTAGAATACAGTTATGTCCTACGAGCAATTTACCCTAGAGATGCTGGAGAATCAGTTTGGACTGACACTGGCGCAGTCAGATAATCTCTTTGGTACAGTCCCTCTCTGCGCTCCCAGCGACTTGCTCACAGCGGTACTCAAACGCCATTTGCCGCTGGTGGTCGGGAAGGGCACGGAGAAAGTGCGCTCGGAGCTGCTGATTGCCCCGATCTTGGTGGAGGCTCGCGAGCTACTGAACGGCCAGATTTCGCTCTTTTCCGGCGTTGCCTTCAACGTGGATCGTAAGAGTGGCCTCCATGGTTTCTGCGACTTTCTTATCAGCCGTGATCCCTTCGTCATTGAGATCAAAGCGCCCGTGATTGCCGTCGCCGAGGCCAAGCGCGAGGACTTGTCTTCGGGGATTGCGCAGTGCCTGGCGGAATTGGTGGCGGCACAGCGCTTCAATGAAAAACGCGGCAAGAGCCAGCCGATCCTCTATGGCGTCTTGACCAGTGGCACGGACTGGCGCTTTTTGAAGCTCGAAGGCACCCAGGCCACGCTTGACCTGCGCGAGTATCCCATCACGGAGCTGGAGAATATCCTCGGCATCTTGGTGTTCATGGCAAGCTAACTCTATCGCTTCGGAAACCGATAGTGTCCAGTAATTTTCCAGGCGAAGAGCCGGTCGTCCTCGCTGGCGGCGGGGCCGATGTTATGGAGGATGAAGTAGCTGCCCTGCGCGTTTTTCCTATCGCTGACAATGCCGCAGTGCGTGAGGCTGGTGGGTGTCAGATCCCAGGTGACGATATCGCCGGGCTGGAAGTCTTTCCCCAAGGGCAGTTGCTGGCCAAAACGTGCGAAGAAAACGCGCAGATTCGGGACGCGCCGGTGGTCAATGCTGGAGTCTGGGCGGCGCAGGCCCCATTTCTTGGGGTAGAGCCCAAAGTTGCGCTTCATGTCCTCGTGGATAAGTTTTTGCAAGTCCACACCGATAGCCCGTAGCGAGCGCACGAGCACATCCGTGCAGGCTCCCTGGCCTTTGGGAACATCGCCGCCGGGGTACTTGAGCGAGACATAGTCCGCGACATACCGATCCCCCACTTGTGCCCGTGCCGCCGCCACAATTTTCTCCGCGACTGTCATCTCTTACTCTCCAGCGCCCGGTGGAGGCTGGCGATCTCTTGCCGGAGCGCGGCGATCTGTCGGTCTTGGTGTAAGAGGTGCTCCATCACAATCGCAATCTCGGTCTCGGCACGCTGATCCACCTCGTAGTCGCGCTGGGCCGTGAGGCGGTCTTTCTCCGCCTGGCGGTTCTGGCTCATCATCACGACCGGGCCGGTGTAGGCCGCTTGGAACGAGAGGACGAGATTAAGCAAGATAAACGGATATGGGTCCCAGGCTTTGAGTAGCGCCGGGTGCAGGGCAAAGTAAACATTGGCCGCAATCCAAAGTGCCAGAAGACAGGACTGGATAATAATAAAGGGCCAGCCGCCCACTGCGCCCGCAATCTTATCGGCAAGACGCTGGCCCGTGCTCTGCTGCTTGGCAAACTCCGTGTTGACATCGCGCACCGGCGGATGGTCGTGCTTCCACTGACCACACGGGCTGATCTCTATCTCATCGTCCATAGAAGCATTCTACGTCACTTTAGCCCTCGCGGTGAAAGCCTTTTCCCAGGACTTCGGCGGCATCGGTGAGGACGATGAAGGCGTCAGGGTCGTGGGTGCGTACGAGCGTACGGAGTTGGGGAACTTCGGCCTGGCCCAAGGCGATGAGGAGCACGGGACGAGGATCGCCGGTGTAGCCGCCGGTGCCGGGAAGAATCGTGAGGCCACGATCCAGCTCAGCGATAACGGCTTGACGGATACTGTCGTGGGCAACGGAGATAACCAAGGCGAGCTTGGTGCGCGAGAAGCCAAGCAGAACCGAGTCGAGGGCGCGGCGCATGACGAAGGCGGCGATCAGGCCGTACATGGCTTTCTCGGCTCCGAAGAGTAGCCCGCCGCCTAGAATCGTGAGGGCATCGAGCGTGAAGATCGCGGTGCTTACTGAGAGTGGTAGGCGCTTGGTGACCAGTCGGGCCAGCAAGGAGTAGCCACCCACCGAGCCGCTCCCGGAGAGCACCAGCCCAAGGCCCGCGCCATAGACCACACCCCCAAAGAGCGCCGCCAGCAGGGGATTGTGGGTGAGTGTCGGAACGGGCCGGGTCAGTAGCATCAGCAGCGGCAGAACCAGCGAGCCCAGCGCCGAGCGCACACCCGCTGCTTTTCCTAGCCCCCAAAAGCCCAACACCAGCAGCGGGAGATTGATCCCCCCCTGCACCCAGGCAGGCTCCCAGCCAAAGCGCCGCTCCAGCAACGTCGAGAGCCCGACCACGCCCCCGGCCACAATATCGTTGCCGTTCATAAAGAGTCGAAAGCCGAGTGCCATTAGGGCACAGCCTGCCACAATGCTCAGTCCATCCCAGAACCCACTTCGCTTGCCACGAGTAAGACTGACCCAATTCATTAGGCCAGTTATACCAGAAGCGTGAGAAATCTCTCGCGTAGCTCGCCCTCAGAGGGAAGCTTTTGCAGAAGTGTTTCTTGAAAGACACGCAGGGCAGCGGCGGCGACGGACTTGAGCGATCCTGAAGCGTCCAGAGTATGGGCCGTGGGCGTCTGCGCAGCCAGAGTCAAGAAAATCGCACGGGCGCGGGTGAGAGCCGCCGGGTCTTCGAAGAGATTGGGCGTGTCGCCGCGCCGCCGGATGCGCTCCCCCCCACTCTGCGCATCGACGTCCAACAGCAGGCAGAGATCAGGCTTGGGCGCAAAAGCTTCGTTGCGGGCGAGAATCTGCGCCCTATCCGCACCGCGTCCGCCTTGGTAGGCCGCGTTGGACCAGTAGTAGCGGTCTAAAATCACCACGCTCCCCTCGGCCAGCGCCGGAGTGATCACGCGCTCGACGTGCTCACGGCGGTCTTTGATAAACAAATCCAGCTCGTCGTCTAGCGTCAGGCGACCCGTGCTGGCGGAGCGGCGCAGCTCCTGACCCCATCTCAGGCTCGTGGGCTCTTTGGAGAGCAGGCAGGCGATCCCGCGCTCGCCGCAGTACTGGGCCAGGAGCGTGCTGACCGAGGTCTTACCCGCCCCATCAATGCCCTCGATGGCGACCAACAAGCCGCCCGGAAGTCGTGTAAGTGGCACGGCGGCATTATAACACGGGATTGCGCCTGCACGTTTACTGTGCAGGACGTCCACGCCGCTGTGTCGAAACAACCCGTATGTCCAAGCGTCCCAATATCTTGCTGATTACCAGCGATCAGCAGCACTTCTCCTGCCTTGGTAGTGTCAATGAAAAGCTTCAGACCCCGGCGCTGGATCGTCTCGCCGACGAAGGCATGCGCTTTGAGCGGGCGTACTGTAATAATCCCGTCTGCTCACCCTCAAGATCCACCATGATCACGGGGCAGTACCCGAGCTGGCACGGCTGCTGGACAATCGGGGTCAAGCTAGGCGAGGACGTGCCTACGGTCGGGGATGTCTTTCGACAGAACGGCTACTTCACGGCGCTCCTGGGAAAAGCGCACTTTCAGCCACTGCATTCCGAGGGCACTCAAATCAGTCTCGAAACGCCCGAAAAGTTCCGCGACTTAGCCTTCTGGCGCGGCTTCACTGGCCCCTGGTACGGCTTTGACTGGATTCAGATCAACCGCAACCATGGCGACGAAGCCTGGGCGGGGCAGCACTACGGCCTCTGGCTGGAGGAGAAAGGCTGCGCTCACTGGGAGGAGTACTTTGCGGGGGGCGGCTCGGAGAAAGAAAAAGCAAAGCCCCGGCGTGGCGCATGGGATATTCCCGAGGCGCTGCACTACTCCGTCTTTGTGGCGGATAAGACCATCGAGGCGATTGACAGAGCCCAAACCGACGACAAGCCCTTCTTCGCCTGGGCAAGCTTCGCCGACCCGCACCCGCCCTATGTCGTCCCCGAACCCTGGGCCTCACTCTACGATCCCGAAGACATGACGCCAGGGACGCTCACCCCGGGCGAGCACGACAAAAACCCGCCGCATTTTGGCGAGACCCAGAAAGAGACGCCGGATTTCTCGCACTGGCAGGAGAGCGGCTACGGCAACCACGGCTTTCACTCGCACCTAACTTCTGAGGCGCAGCAAAAGAAAGACCTCGCGATCTACTACGGCATGATCAGCCTGATGGACCGCGAGATCGGCAGAATTCTGGATGAGCTCGATAAGCGCGGGCTCGCCGACAACACGCTGGTGGTCTTCTCGACGGATCACGGGCATTTTCTTGGCCAGCACGGCCTCTGGTACAAAGGGGCGTTCCACTACGAAGATTTATTACGCCTCCCGTTTCTCGCCCGCTGGCCAGGCCACATCCCCGCAGGCACGGTCTCATCGGCGCTCCAGGCGCTGATTGATCTGCCGGAGACTTTTTTAGATGCCTGCGAAATTCCGATCCCCGGTCAGATGCAGGGTGTCAGTCAGCTTGGGGTCTGGACGGGCGAGGAAGCCTCCGCCCGCGACTCGGTGATTACGGAGTTCCGCCACCAGCCCACCAAGCTCCATCTGCGGACGTTTATCACCGAGCGCTACAAGCTCACGCTCTACCGTGGCGAGGTTTATGGCGAGCTCTTTGACCTACAAGACGACCCCGGCGAGCTAAACAACCGCTTCGCCGACTCCGAGTATGCGCTCATCAAAGCCCAGCTTATGGAGCAGTGGCTCCAAGCCGAGATAGCCCGTGAGCCAACCCGCTTCGCACGGATCGCAGGGGCGTAGACTAGGTGAAAAAGCCTGCCCTCGGGGAATGAGGCTTTAGGAACGGGCGCTAGGGCACTCAACGCGCGCCGTGCTACGGTGCCGCCGATAACACCTCGAGTGAGGAGGGCGAAGGTGCCAAGCTCTGCTGCTCCCGAGCCGGAGGAGGAAGTCATCCCTCGATGCTTGATTAATTCAGCGTCCTTAGAGAGAGTAACCGACGCAGCTCCACAGCGCGCTGGCGGACGAACTCCATCCGCTCAGAGCGCCGATCCACCTGGCCCATCGAACCCTGCGTCGCGTACTTTCGGTCGATAAGCCTGAACTTGGCGTCGCGCTTAACGATCCAGATTCGTTGCTCCTTTTGTAGCTGCCCCTTCTGCGGCGCGGGAAGCTTCGCGAAGAGCGCCTTGTAGACCCGATTAAGTTCGTTATCCCAGAGTCTGTAGCCCTCGATCATTGCAGCGCTCATCCCCCCCGTAGTCGAGTCCCTCTCCAAAAGAGCATCGATCTTTCGGTCAATGTCTGTCTTGTCTTGTATCAATTTTCTTCTCCTGTCGAAATCGCCGAGCCAAGCAACGGTCAGCAATAGTGAGGTTCTACGGATATATTTCTATATCGAGCCTTTTGAAAAAGGTCTTGGTGTTCGTCGTTGTTGTCGTTACGGGTGTCGTTGTTGGCGAGACAAAGTCGCGGGGGCAGAATTCGCTCCTACCCCCACTACGCGCTGTCCCTACCGCCCGGGTGGTATGTGGACGAGGACAAGGGTTAGAGGCCCTTGGTACTCGCGTCTTTAATGATGCCAGTCAGATTCGCCCCAGACAGCTTCGCCCCAGTCAGATCCGCCCTATTCAGACTCGCTCCAGTCAGATTCGCCCCACGCAGATCCGCCCCAGTCAGATTCGCCTGACGCAGATCCGTCTGACGCAGATCCGCCCCAGTCAGATTCGCCTTAGTCAGATTCGCCCCAGTCAGATTCGCCCCAGTCAGATTCGCCTTACTCAGATACGTCCAAGTCAGATTCGCCTTACTCAGATTCGCCCTAATCAGCTTCGCCTCAGTCAGATACGTCCAAGTCAGATCCTCCCTAGTCAGACCAGTCAGAGCGCTCGGAGGCGCACCAGCCATACCCTCCTCAGTCAGACGACCCAGCTTCGCCTTAATCAGCTTCGCCTCAGTCAGATTCGCCCTAATCAGCTTCGCCCCACTCAGATTCGCCTCAGTCAGATCCGCCAGATTCAGATCCGCCCCAGTCAGGTCCGCCCCACGCAGATCCGCCAGACTCACATTCGCCGATGTCAGACGCGCCCCAGGCAGATACGTCCCAACCAGACGCGCCCCACACAGATCCGCCTTGCTCAGATCCTTCCCACTCAGATCCTTCCCGGGCATAAAAGAATTACGCAGGTTCTTGTCTCCCGCACTTGCTTTGTTCGCCCAACAAATGCTTCGCATTTTTTCATCACTAATTTTGCTGCAGTCCTCTGACGCGCCGGGCTTTGCCGCAGCGGGTCGTAAGAGTACCTGCCCGATCATCACGCCCTGGATCAGCAGCAGGGTGGCAAGTACCCGAAAA
Organism: Armatimonas sp.; assembly: GCF_043757465.1. Taxonomy (GTDB): domain Bacteria; phylum Armatimonadota; class Armatimonadia; order Armatimonadales; family Armatimonadaceae; genus Armatimonas. The sequence continues at coordinate 1,099 of NZ_JAYVPL010000163.1, read as the reverse complement.
GGTGCTTTCTGAAAAACGGTCTTTGTTTTCGTCATTGTTGTCGTTGTCGTTGTCGTTGTCATAGCAATAAGCCTCTTTCTCGTTCGTGGTGCGCCGACTACCCATCCGAGAGGAAGGGTGACGGGCAATTTTCATGCACAGGGCGACGGCAGTCGTTGCCTACAAGTATAAAGCAACCTTGTGGTGGGAGGAAGACAAAGTCGCGGCGGTAAGACAAAGTCGCGGGGGCAGAATTCGCTTCTACCCCCACGACGCGCTGTCCCTACCGCCCATGTGGTAGGTGGACGAGGACAAGGGTTAGAGGCCCTTGGTATCCTTGTCTTTCTTGATGCCAGTCAGATCCGCCCCATTAAGAGACGCTCCAGTCAGATTCGCCCCACGCAGATCCGCATTATGCAGCTTCGCCCTATTCAGATTTGCCCCAGTCAGATTCGCCCCACGCAGATCCGCCCCAATCATATTCGCCTGACGCAGATCCGCCTTCTCCAGATGCGCCAGACCCAGATTCGTCCCAGTCAGATTCGCGTTACCCAGATACGCCTTAACCGCACGCGTCGCAGTCATATCCGCATGACTCAGATCCGCATTATTCAGATTCACCCCGTTGAGCCAAGAATCACGCAGGTTCTTGTCTCCCGCCTTTGCTTTTTTTAACCAACAGGCTGTTCGCTGCGGTTCAACACTAATTTTGGTGCAGTCCTCTGACGCGCCGGGCTTTGCCGCAGCGGGTCGTAAGAGTACCTGCCCGATCATCACGCCCTGGATCAGCAGGAGGGTGGCAAGTACCCGAAAAGGTGCTTTCTGAAAAACGGTCTTGGTGTTCGTCGTTGTTGTCGTTGTTGGTGTCATGGCAATGAGCCTCTTTCTCGTTCGTGGTGCGCCGACGCGGGCAATTTCTATGCACGGGGCGACGGCAGTCGATACAGTCTCACTTAATCACAACCCTCCCAAGGTGCCAAGCCTGACCACCAAACCTGCTACATGATCGCCAAACTTTCTACGTTTTAGCGAATAAGGGCGTAAGCCCCTCGGCTTCAGCCGTAGGGATATAAGCCCTGTCGCCTTCCGAGGCGACTGAAGCCGCGTAGCGGCGTTCTGG
>NZ_JAYVPL010000162.1:0-38301 GCF_043757465.1 Armatimonas sp. | reverse complement strand
CAACGTTTTTCTATGCGGCATGGTGCGCAGCGCACCTGTGCCGTGCGGTTGCCGATTCCCCTGTCAGCTAAAGCAGACAGTCCCCTCGGTCGTTTAATGGAAACTCTGACGCGGGAGCGCCCCAACACTCCCCACCGGATTCTCTGGACACGCACGCGTTGTGCCGCTCTGGAAGCGGCAGGTGTTCTCACGCATCGCTATGAGCTGATCGAGGGAGACATTCTGGATAAGATGGGACAGAAACTACCACATCGCACTGCGGTGACCTTTACGCTGGCCTGGGCACTAGAAGTATTTGGGCGCGACTATATCCAGAACCAGGCAGAGATTGATGTCTCGCCTGAGGACAACCCAACCAGCGAGCCGCAGCCCGATGTGACGGTGCTTCGGGTTCCCCTAGGTCAGCTCACCGATAACCCGACCCCTTCGCAGATTGCGCTGCTGATCGAGGTCTCGGATAGCACGCTGGCCTTTGATCTGGGGGCGAAGGCACGCCTTTATGCACGGGCAAGTATAGAGGAGTACTGGGTGCTGGACGTCAGCGGCAGGCAGCTTCATATCCACCGCGCTCCCCAGAATGGCACCTACACCCAGACGACGATCCACTTCCCCCACGACACCGTCGCACCGCTCGCCGCGCCGCAGGGCACGGTGCTGGTGAGTACGCTCTTGCCGTAGGCTACGTTGGTATCTGTGTTCGCACCAGCGCCCCGGTCTCGGTGGAGTCGGGGAAGACCCGTGTGGCGGCGGCGTACCAGGCGATGAGGTCTTGGTAGACGGCTTCTTTTTGGGTACGGAAGCGCTGCTTGGCCTGTTTGGTGGCGGCCTTTGCCGCGCTCCGGGCACTTTCGGCGCTTGTCAGTGCGCTGCGAGTTGCGTTATAGCTGGCAAGGCTCACCCCGGCGTAGCTGCCCGCACTGTCGGCCTTCTGCCAGGCGGCGGCGAAGTCATCGCCGCTGCGCTTGATGGCGGCAAGGCTGCTCTTGCTGGCCTGAAGCCCGGTGAACGCTTTTAGAGTCTCGGGCGTCTTGCGAAAGCGCACTTTCGCCAGCCCGAGTGCCTGTTTGGTCGCGTCGTGTAGGGTCATGCTCGCCTTCTCTAGTGCCCCCACACTCAAGGCTTCCGCCGCTTCCGCCCCATCAAGCGCCGCCTTCACGCCTTCAAGACCCGTCTTGAGCGTGTCCCACTGCGCCACCGTCTTCTCTTCCCACGTCCACTCCGAAGCAATCCGCTCCTGTACCGAGCGAGTGGCAAGCAAACGCGCGTAAAGCTCATCGTATTCTAAGACTAGCATTGTTTTTATCCTTCCGAGAGTTAGAGTTACTCAGCCTAGAGAGTCTTCAATTCAGCCTTGCCAAATTCTCACCTAGCCTAGAGCAACTAATCACCAGCCTCGATGAGATACTATCTTGCCTTTTTGATTTCTTACTTTGCCTTGCTCAAAGCAACGTCACCCTCTACAAATCCAGCCCTTGCTGTTTGTCCTCTTGCACCCGCTCGGCTTGTTTAAACGTGACATTGGCTCCGGTAATCGGGAAGTCGAAGCCATCGCCGGTCAGCAGTTGCCCAATCGTGCGGATTTGCAGTGCTCGGACTTTGCGCTTGCCTCCGTAGAGCGGAGGGCTGTAGTATCCGGCGGCGAGGGCCTCGGCCTCCATGTTCTTCGTGGGCTCTTCCAGCGAAAGAAAGAACCCGAGGGTGGCCTTCTCTTTTTCCATCGCGCCGCGAAGCTGCTGGACAGCGGGTGCGCCCACCTTGCCGCCTTTCACCTGGATAATCGCCTTTGCGGGAGTCTTGCCGCCGTCGTAGAAGTACGCCACCCCGTCAATGCCACCGTCGGCTCCTTTCTTCTCCTGAGGAATGGCGGGCACCAGCCCCACAGCCCACATCTCGAACTTCTTGTGTGTCGGGTCAGTGGGATCGGCGTACATCATCCGCGCCCCCGCCACATCGGTGGGCAGTCCTTCTACCTTAAAGGTTGGTGTTGCTGCGGGATCTTCGGTGGACTTCAACCAATCAGGTTTAGCTCCGAAAGCATCCGCAAGACGTTTTTGAATTAGTGCTGTTGCAATGGGAGTAATATCAATTCCGATCCAATGGCGCTTTAGCTTTTGTGCGGCCATAACCGTTGTTCCGCAGCCACAAAAAGGATCAAGAACCAGATCGCCTTCCTTGCTACTTGCTTGCACAATTCTTTCAAGTAGTGCCTCAGGTTTCTGAGTTGGATAAAGCTGTTTTATGGGAGGGACACGTGGTATGTCCCAAACATCATCCATCGCAACTCCTAAAGATTCTTCGTCTTCAGTGACCGATGGCAATCTATTACCCTCTTCATCATGTCCAGATTTTATCTTTTGATTTCCGAAACGTTTTTTAGTTGACTCAGCTCTATCCATGTAGAGAGTATTAAAAACTCTTTCTTTATTATTGCTTTTACTATAAAAATAGATTACATCGTGATTCCTTACAAACTGTTCTTGTGCAACCGACCATTTGCGATAATGCCAAATTATTTCGTTTCGGAAATTCTTAATTCCAAATATTCCATCCAGGATAAGCTTTAAGTAGTGCCCGGCAGTTGGGTCAACATGCAGGTACAAACTGCCAGTGGGCTTCAAAACTCGGTGCAAGTGATACAGACGTGGAGCCATCATCACGAGATAGGCCAACACATCATTCTCACCAATTGCGTCATGGAAGCCTTGCATTAACTCAATTACCTTGGGAACGGGACAAATTGCCGCAAAATTTGACCAAGACTCCGCTGCCCCTGCCCAGTTCCAGGTATCGCCAAATGCCTTGATTTGTGCAGGGGATTCATTACCACTCTGCTCTTTAAAAAGAGCATTGTAGTTTCTGTTTGAGTTAAACGGCGGATCAAGATAGATTAAGTCCACCGAGGCATCCGCAATATGCTTCTGCAAAATATCGAGATTGTCTCCGTAAAACAGCGTGTTCATCTCTACTCCAGCAAGCCCCCGATGCCGCCACCGGGCGGCAGGATGCCTGCTTTCTGGTAGACGGCGAGCTTCTCGCGGGAGTCCAGAATGTCTAAGTTGCGCATCTGGAGCTGCCCGATGCGGTCCAGCGGCGAGAAGGCCTCGTCCTCGACTCTCTCCATAGAAAGGCGTTCGGGGTGGTAGGTAAGGTGTGGCCCGGACGTATCTAAGATCGAGTAGTCATCGCCGCGCCGCAGCTCCAGCGTGACCTCGCCTGTGACGGCGCGGCCTACCCATTTTTGCAGCGTATCGCGCAGCATCAGGCTCTGCGGATCGAACCAGCGGCCTTCATAGAGTAGACGGCCTAGTTTGCGGCCCAGGGTGCGGTAGTTGTCAATCGTTCCCTCGTTATGGATGCCCGAGAGCAGCCGCTCGTAGGCGATAAAGAGCAGCGCCATCGCGGGGGCTTCGTAGATTCCCCGGCTCTTGGCCTCGATGATCCTATTCTCGATCTGATCCGAGATCCCAAGCCCGTGCCGCCCCCCGATGCGATTTGCTTCCATAACCAGCTCGATTTGATTCTCAAAGCTCTGGCCATTGAGCGCGACAGGGAAGCCCTCCTCAAAGCGCACACTCACTTCCTCGGGCAGAATCTCCACGCTCGGGTCCCAGTGCTTCAAGCACATGATCGGCTCGACAATGCGCAGGCCCTTGCTGAGAAACTCCAGCTCCTTGGCCTCATGGGTCGCGCCCCAGATATTGGAGTCCGTGGAGTAGGCTTTCTCCGCACTCATCTTGTAGTCAAAGCCGTGCGCCACGAGCCACTCGCTCATTCCCTGCCGACCGCCCAGCTCCGTCACGAAGTCCTGGTCTAGCCAGGGCTTGTAGATGCGCAGCGCCGGGTTTGCCATCAGACCGTAGCGATAGAAGCGCTCGATATCATTGCCTTTGTAGGTGGAGCCGTCGCCCCAGATATTCACGCCGTCTTCCTGCATCGCCTTCACCAGCATTGTCCCGGTGACGGCGCGGCCCAGTGGCGTGGTGTTGAAGTAGGTCTTGCCACCCGTGGAGATATGAAATGCCCCGCACTGGAGCGCGATAAGCCCTTCGGTCACCAGCAGCTCGCGGCAGTCAATTAAGCGTGCCGCCTCGGCACCGTACTCGATAGCACGCCGCGTAATATCGTTGTAGTCTTTTTCATCGGGCTGGGCGAGGTGCGCCGTGTAGGTGTAGGGGATCGCCCCGTGGTGCCGCATCCAGGCAATCGCCGCCGACGTATCAAGACCGCCGGAGAACGCAATACCGACGCGCTCGCCTTTGGGAAGAGAGAGGAGAATCTTATCCATAGTGTAGTGGTATTGTATCGTAGAGGTATAAAGAGGTCTACGGAAAACGGGACGTTCAAACGGATGAAAGATCCTAACCTGCCATGAAAAATAAACTACTTATGATGTCTTTCTTATCCCTTCTTTTGGGGTGTAATCGAAAAAAAGAAACGAAAGCCGACGGCAAAACGGAACCATGGCCACGGTTTCCCCGAACGGACAACCCTGAAGTGAAAATAGAGCCCGTGATCTTGGATCATGACTTTAGACTTCTCCATTTTTTTATAGCGCCCGACAAAAAAAATGTCTATGTGCTCAGTGTCAGAGACTCCGAGGATGGCAAGCTGCAAGAAGGGGGTGAGCCTCGGCCTGGCCCACCCGAGTACAGAGATTTTCGTCTGTACTGCCTAGATGCCAAGGGAAAAATAAAAAAGCACCTCGACATGTTTCGCACAGATTGGATGGGCGGTGGCTCTTTTGGGTTGCTGGAAGGGCGGTTGATGATCCGAGTGGGGGATTGGTTTCTAGTGTTAGATACGACACAGTTGGTCATTCAGGAGAAAATACCTGTCCATGACTCGTACTATGTCTCCTGGAAAGAAACAGTCATGACGCGCGACGAGCATCAAGCCGATTACCTGAAAAAATTTGACGCAATCTACAAAAAATCGAACGGTAAGTTGCTCTACTGGGTTGCCAGTGGAGAGTATTTCGTTTTCGTACAAGATACAGTGAAGAGGCGCTCCGCTTGGGTACCGATGATGGATGAGGACGCGCTGCTGGACAGCTTGAAAAAAAAGTTCAAGCGGATCTCTGTCAGTATGAATCCCACTTTTGTTGATCCTAACAACCCCACTATTTCTGATGGGAGTACAAGCATTCGTGAAGTGGAACGCCTACCCGATGGCACACAACTCGTTTATCCGAATTATAAAGAGCGCTCCATATTGCAGCATGAAATCGTCTTTGGCAACAAAAAATCCCATTTTTCTACTACAAATAGGGATGGTCATGCCCTACGGCTGGGCTACTCCGATAATATGCTGCTGACGATGGAAGATGGGGCTATTTGGATTCGGCACGAAGAAGTGCTTTATCGGGTCGTTTCGGGCTAGAGACCGGATTTTTCCGTCACGGGGGACAAGAGGCAGGAATTACCAGGTTCCGCGCCGAATAGCCAGAGTATGAGAGTGACGGTAGCGGCATTTTTGATGCTTTCTTGTGGTGTGGCCTCCCTGAGCCTGAGTGGCTGTGGAGGATCGTCGGTGGCTCCGGAGACGGGCTTGCAGATGCGTATCCAGTGGCCTGATGTCTCCCGGCTTCTTCCCGATGCCACCCAGAGCGTCCGGGTTCAGGTGCAGGATGCAGGGGGCTTTCAGACGTTTCGTGTGGCCAATAAACCGGCAGGCGGCGGCTTTAGCACTCTGGTCTTCTTTGGCCTCAAGCCAGGGGATCTCAATGTCGAGGCGCGTGCTTTTCCTGCAGCAGATGCTCAGGGAGTAGCCCTAGCGCAGACCAACGTGAAAGTGACGGTCTCCAGCGGCAATCAGACCAACCTTCAGATCGCACTGGCTAGCAGTGTGGATCGAGTCGAGGTCACCCCCGCGAGCGCGAGCGTTCGTCCGGGCTCCGCGCAAGCCCTCACTGGTGTCGCCAAAGACGCCGCCGGTAACCTCGTGCCGCTCACCCTCGCCAAGACCCGCTGGACATCTAGCGATGCGAGCGTGGCGAGTGTGGACAGCACGGGGAAAGTCACGGCGATTAAAGAGGGCTCAACCAATATCACATTCACGGACACGGAGTCGGGTAAGTCCGGCACGTCGCTGGTGATTGTGAGCAGTACGGTCGCGGGTACCGTGGATCATGTGGATGTCACCCCGACCACCAACCCAATGACAGTGGCTCAGACCAAGACCCTCACGGCGACCATGCGGGATGCGTCCAATGGGGCGCTCCCCTCTGGCCCCGGCACCTGGTCTTCCAGTGATGCAACTGTGGCAAGCGTGGATAGTGTTGGGAAGCTCACCGCGCTCAAAGTGGGTTCGACCACGATTACCTTCACGCACACGGCGAGTGGTAAGGTGGGAACCGCGAGCGTCACGGTCAGTGCGGCCACGGTGAACAGTGTCACGCTCAACCCGACGAGCGCCTCGCTGGCGTTCAATCAGGAGACGACCCTCCAGGCGATCCTGAAAGACGGCTCCGGCACGATTCTACCCCTAGAGGCAGGTACCTGGTCGTCTAGTCAACCGACACAGGTCTCGGTGGATGCAAGTGGGAAGATCAAGGGGCTGGCGATCACGAGCAGTCCCGTGCTCATTACTTTCACTCACACCGCAACGGGTAAGTCAGGCAGTGCCAGTGTGACTGTGAGTGGCGGGATCTAAATATCGTCCTTAGAACTGAAGCTTACGGCGGCGCATACGAACGGAGAGCAGCAAGCCGATGGCGGCGCAGTTGGTCCACGCCGCTGAGCCGCCGTAGCTGAAGAGGGGCAAGGGCACTCCCACAACCGGAGCAAAGGCACAGTTCATCGCCACATTGACGATAACATGGAAGCCGATATAGGTAATCACCCCCCCAACAATAAGCCGCCCGAACGTGTCTTCACTCTCCGCAATACAGATGAGGCCCCGCGCCAACAGCAATAGGTAGACCGCCAGGAGCGCCACACTGCCCACAAAGCCCGTCTCTTCGGCAAAGGCGGAGAAGGCGAAGTCCGTCCAGTTTTCTGGCACAAAGCCGCCACTGGTCTGTAGGCCCTGTCGGTAGCCCTGTCCTGTTACCTGACCGCCCCCAATTGCCGCCACGCCTTGATCCGCCTGGTAGGCCATATCGCGCTGCTCACGGGTCATGTTCTCCCGCGACATGAACAGTACGACAATACGGTTGCGTTGGTAGTCCTCTAGCCCCTTGCCGGTCTTCCAGGCAAAACTAAACAAAGCAACTCCTGCCAGCGAGATCGCTGTCAAGTGCTTCCAGTCGGCTCCCGCCAGAAACACCATCCCCAGCCAGATCGCCCCGACTACCAGGGCTGTTCCCAGGTCGGGCTGCATTTTAATCAGAAGCATCGCGGGCGCGATATGCAGGAGCGACTGGCAAAAGACGGGGAACTCTTTGATGCGTGGTCCCACCCGTACCAGAAAAGTTGCCAGCGTCAAGATGATGACAATCTTAGTTAGCTCCGAGGGCTGGAACTGGAACGAGCCGATATCAATCCAGCGGGCGGCTCCCTTCTTCTCCTTCCCGAATATCTTCACCAGCAAAAGCAGTGCAATATTGCCCCAGTACAGGATGCTGGCATGACGCTGCATTCCTACATAGTCGCGGGTGGCAACATAGGCAAGAATCCCCAGCCCCAGTAAATTGAAGATGCCTTGACGGAGGGCTTGTTTGAGACCAACAGAGTTTGCCTGAGCCAGATCTCTAGCATGTCCCGCCGATGCTGAGTAGATAGTCGCGATACTGGCACACATCACGAGAAGCACGCAGAAAACCACGACCCAGTCTATATTTTTACGGTGACGGGGCTCAATCAGGCTTCGGAGGACTTCAATCATGGCAGGCTCAGGCAGGAGTTCGCCGCGACTGTGGTGAATCAATACGAGTGAATCGTCGTCACTTTCTCACAGCCATTGGCGCTTATACAATTATACCGCCATTTGTGGCTACCGCACAGGACAAAGCGAAGGCTGAAAAAACCGTAGTTTTGCCGGGCACGCCTCTGCGGCGTGTGCTGCCTTCTGGCTTGCGTCTGATCGTGGTTGAGCGCCCCGAGGCTGCACTGGTTGGGGTTAGCCTCGCTGTGCGTGTGGGCAGTGGAGATGAAGAGCGCTCCCGCAGTGGGACGCTGCACTTTATTGAGCATCTTGTTTTTAAGGGCTCCGAGGGAAAGCTACCGGGCGCCGTGGATCTTGAGGCCGAGAACCTCGGAGGCGAGGTGGCGGCACGGACGCTCCGGGATGCCACTTTCTTTGAGGCGACGGTAGCTTTCGAGAACTGGCAGGCACTGCTGACAGCACTGGCGGAGCTCACTTTGCGCCCTGCCTTTCGGTCTGCTGATATTGAGGCGGAGAGGAAAGTCGTGCAGGCCGAGATGGCACTGGAGCGTGTGGATCCGCTCCGTACAGGGATCGCTGCGGCAACAAAAGTTCTTTATCTTCCGGGGGAGCCCTACGCAGCCCCTCTCTTTGGCGAGTGGCCCATTGTCAGTCGGCTGACTGCCGAGGATCTGGCTGCTGTGCACATTGCCTGCTATCGCCCCGCGCGGATGACTCTGTGTCTGGTGGGCCCTGTTGTGGCGGCGGAAGTTGAGGCCGTTGCCACACGGCTCTTTGCCGGGCCGAAGGCAGCGCCCGTCGTGCGCCCTCTGCGACAGGTGCTTCTGGTGCAACCCACACGCGATGGGCTGGGGCGTCGTGCCGCTGAGGAGAGCGATGCCGCGATGCGAGGAGTGACTACTTTGGTGTGTGCCTGGAGTGTTCCTCCCGCCGCTGATGTCAGTTCGTCGGCGGCGCTGGCGGTGCTGGCGGAGACTCTGGCACGGGGCGATGAAGGACGGCTGGGAGTGGCACTGGTGCGTAAGCAAGGGGTGGCGCTTCGGGTGCGTGCTGAGCTGACTCCCCAGCGCTGTGGGGGCCTCTTCACGATTGCAGTCACGGGGCTGCCCAAAGATGCCCGGCGGTTGGAGATGGCGTTGCTGGATGAGCTGCGCCGCATCTTCGAAGATGGTTTTAGCGCCGAGGAGCTAGAGGCAGGGCGGCGGGCTGTCCGAGGGCGGGTGGTGACGGAGAGTGCGAGTGTTGATGGACTTGCGCATCGGCTGACGGTTCATGATGCTCTGGATGCACCAGGGCTGGAGGCGGAGCTGGAGAAACAGCTCCCCCTGGTTCGGGGAGAGGCCCTGCAGGCCCTGCTCCGAACGGTTCTTCACCCCAACCTACGCACCGTAGCGATCCTGGGGCCGCAGCCGCTCACGATTCCTGATGGGGGAGGATAGCACGGATGCGACAGGACACTATTGAGCCCCTCCGGCTGCCCAGCGGCACTACCTTGGTGATCGTCCCTGATTCCAGTGCGCCTGCCACCGCCATTGTTGCCAGTGTGCGGATCGGTGGAGTGGAGCAGAGACGCCAGGCAGGTATCGCCGCTCTCTTGGCGCGTATGCTAGGGGGCGACTCACAGGGGCGCACTCCGGAGCTACTCCAGCGCGATGTGGAGGGGTTCGGGGTGCTCGGAACCCAGTACGATGGCAATCAGCTCGCTCTCTGGAGTGTCTGCCCTCCGACGGAGGCGGCGCTGGTGCAGTCGTCACAGGCCTTGCTGCTCAATACTCTGGCACAGCCACGTTTTACCGAGGGAGCACTTGAGCAGGCGCGGATGGATCAGCTTCGTGCCGTGACACTCTGGAGCGAAGATCTTGTTCCTCGGCTCCTACGGGCGCTTCAGGCACGGGCACTGGGAACGGAGCTGGCCGTACAAGGAGATAGCGAGAGCCTCCGCCGTGTGAGCGTCGCCGATGTCCAGGCGTTCTACGGGCGCTACTGCACACCGGAGCGCACAACCATTGCGGTGGTGGGTAAGTTCGAGGCCGATGTGGCGCGGCGCTGGGTAGAGACGAGCCTGAATATTGGCGACTGGAGCCAGCGCTCTATTAGCACGAAAGAGCTGCTCCCGACCACGGAGCCAATCCCGCCAGGCCTGCGTGATCGTTTTGTCCCGTCGCTAAGAGGGGTCTCCGCACTGGCCGTTGGTTACCTCTTTCCGGGTCTGAGTCAGCCGACCGCGCGCACAGACTGGGCCGCACTGCTCGTTCTGGATGCGGTTCTGGGGCTGGGGAAAGCGTGCCGCCTCTTTCGCTTACGCGATGATCAGGCACTGGCCTACGAGGTGCGCTCGCAGCTTCTCCCCGCGCGTGATGCCACTCTTTGGAGTGCGTATCTGCTGGGAAATCAGGATCCTGCTCTAATGAAGCAGGCACTCCTCAATACCCTCGCTGAGGCAGCCCAGAAGCCAATCCTGGAGATCGAGATTGCCCGCGCGAAGGCACTTCTCCTGGCACAACGAAACCAGCAGCGTCAGCTTGTCCTCACCCGCGCCCGCACTCTCGTCTGGGCGGAGAGCAGTGGACTAGGAGCTGCCTTTGAGCTGGAGTTTGTCCGGCGTATCGAGGCGGTGAAACGCAGTGAGGTGGAGCGTGTGGCTCGAACTCTACTGAGTGGCAATCCTGTGATCGTCCGAACGCGCACCGAAGGCTGAATGTGCTTTTGTCACGGTACAATAGTCTCATGCCCCATCCGATGCACGATGATATTCAAGAGGTGCTCTACAGTGAGGCGCAGATCCAGCAGCGGGTTCGCGAGCTGGGAGCGCAGCTCACCCAGGACTATGCCGGTCGCGACCTGCACTTGGTGACGATTCTCAAGGGTTCACTGCCGTTTCTTGCCGACCTAATGCGTGCCATTGACTTGCCGCTCACCATGGACCTGATGGGAGTCTCGTCTTATAGCGGGATTGCCTCCACCGGTGAAGTGCGCCTCACGATGGATCTCGATGACTCCATCGAGGGACGTCATGTTGTTATTGTCGAAGATATTATTGACACCGGACACACCCTGAGCTATGTGCTACGCAACCTGCGACAGCGCGCTCCGGCGTCGGTGAAGATCATCACATTTCTTGACAAGCCCGCTAAGCGTGGCGCATCTGTGGAGGCCGACTATGTGGGCTTCACCATTCCGGATGCCTTTGTGATTGGCTACGGGCTCGACTGGAACCAGCGCTACCGCAACCTGCCCTACATTGGGGTGCTCAAGCGTGATGTCTATGCGGGACCGCTCTAATTTCTAAAGACGCAACCGAAACTCTATTTGGACTGTCCTAAAACATTATGAACGACGAATCTACCCCCACTCCTGAGGAGACGACAACTGTGGAAGCTGAAGCACAGGCGGAAGCCGCTTCTGAGACGCAAAAGACGGTGCCCCCGCTGACGGCGGAGCGCGTCACTGATATCACGCTAGGCTTAGGTAAAGCGGCGGTAGATGCCCTTGATAAGGCGGCACGCCAGCTCGATGACTCGGTGCGTCAGATACGGCAGGATGCGCCCGGGTTTTTTACCGAGATGGAAGAGAAGGGCCGCCCCGTTCGTGAGAAGCTCACCGAGAGTCTCAAGGGCTTTAGTATCACCGATGCCTTTAACAAAGCAAAGCATTCTGGCGATACTCCCCCGAGCGACCCCAATGCTTTCGATGATATCGAGGCTCTGGAGAACCGGGTGCGTGAGCTGGAGCAGCAAGTCAGCACCGATCCCGTGGCCGAGGCAGCAGCGCCTGTGGAAAAGCCGTCGCCTTTCTCCATGCTGGAGCTGGATGACGAGCCGCCCGCACAGGCCAACTCTAAAGCGGATGTCGTAGTGGAAGCGGCGGCGAAGGCAGAAGTAGCGCCGACTCCCGCTCCTAAGAAGCCCGCCGCACGGCGGACAAAGAAAAAGCCTGAGGGAGAGACTCCTGCTGCCTAAGCTCTATCTGGCGTCGGCGTCCCCGCGCCGACGTCAGCTTTTAGGGTTGCTTGGGGTCGAGTTTACGGTTCTCGTCAGTCAGTTTGATGAGAGCTCCTTGGGGCATCTCACCGACGGACGGGTTTATGTGCAGCAGGCGGCACTCTGCAAGGCGCAGGAGGTCGCACAGCGACAGGCGGGCTGGATTCTTGGGGTGGACACTGATGTGGTGGCGCCTGAGGGAATCATTCTGGGCAAACCAGCCGATAGCGCTGAGGCGACTCAGATGCTCCGCTCTCTCTCGGGAAAGACACACAGTGTCTTCTCCGGTGTCGCTCTGCTGACGGTTGCGGCACCGGGCGAGATCATCGCCCAGGAGCTTCTTGTGGTCGAGACGCGCGTGACGATGGCAGCACTGCCCGAGGAGGCGATTGCTGCCTATGTTGCAACCGGTGAGCCGCTAGACAAGGCGGGCGGCTACGGTATTCAGGGCGGAGCGATGCCGTTTGTGACACACATTGAGGGCGACCCCTCCAACGTGATCGGCCTGCCTCTCTGGAGTGTGGCGGAGCTATTTTCTCGGGCGGAAATCCCACTCTGGCGAAACCCTGGCTCGATTCCTGCGTCCAAGTAGATAGCAAACCTATGAGTCGGTACTTAGAACTTTCTGTAGATGGAACCGTGGAGCGTGTAGGAGAGCGTGCGCTGCGCGCTTTTCGCCGTATCGGAAAGGTGGAACAGCACGACTTGCCTGCCGCGCTAATTGCTGGCATCATCAAAGTGGATGGTGAACCCGCCTCGGTTCAGATCTCCTGGAAGCCAGGGCGGGAGGGGCGCGTGCGCATCGAGATCGCTGCCAACTCCTACGATACCCTGAGCCAGGCGGCGGACAGCGCCCTCTATACCTATGCCAGTGCCTACAAGGCTGCGGGGTGGCCTGATCCCGAGCGTGACCGACGCGAGCGACAACAGAATTTGCTGCGAATCTCGGGTGGCTTTCTTGCTCTTCTACTCCTTGCTACGCTGATCTATCTTCTGATAGGGACAGCAGCCCAGCAGGAGCGCATCCGATAGAATACTCTCATGACGGATACCGATACCCCTCTCGTTAGTGTCTGGGAGCGCTTTGCCCAGCTCTACGGAACCCCCGAGCGCATCGAGAAGCTCTGGCAGCAGTGGCTCGCCACTCAGACCAAGATATCTGTCGCTTTTCTGGAAAAAGCCGTTGCCGATCAGGCCGAAGCGAACCAGATTAGCGTGGACGCTGCTAAAGCGCGGCTGGTGCTGGAAAAACTCGTTGATGACCGTGGGCCTAAGTTCGTGGAGAAGTTTCTCCGCGAGCACGACCAGTCTAGTAAGACTCTCAAGCCGCTGAGCCTCACGAAAAAGAAACGCTGAGCGCGACGCGATATACTAAGACCTGTGAGTGCTCGTGAAAAAGTAGTCGTGGCGATGAGTGGTGGGGTGGACTCGTCCGTGGCAGCAGCCTTGCTCGTGGAGCAGGGCTATGAGGTTATTGGTATCACGCTGCAAATATGGCAGGAGAGCACCACGGAAACCAAGGGGGCAGGTTGCTGCTCGCTCGGTGCTGTGGAAGATGCCCGTCGGGTGGCGGCGCGCATCGGCATTCCGCACTACGTTCTGAACTACAAGCAGCCCTTCGCCGATGCCGTCATCAAGCCCTTTATCGAGGACTACCGGCGCGGGCGCACCCCCAACCCGTGTGTCAACTGTAATCGCTACATCAAGTTCGACGCGCTTCTGGAAAAAACACTCGCACTGGGGGCGAGTAAGCTTGCCACAGGGCACTATGCCAAGGTCTTCCAGGATACACAGACCAAGCGCTGGGGGCTGGCACGCGCGGCAGAGAGCTCCAAAGACCAGACCTACGCGCTCTATGCTACCAAGCAGCACCAGCTTGCGCACATGACCATGCCTCTAGGTGAGCTGGCCAGCAAAGCGGAGACCCGCGCACTGGCGCGGCAGTACGGCCTCCTGGTCGCTAACAAGCCGGACTCGCAGGAGATCTGCTTTGTGCAGGGCGGCAAGTACACCGAGTTCCTCGCCCGCGAAGCCCCCGAGCTCGTGCAGACCGGAAAATTTGTGGATACCGACGGCAAAACGCTGGGAAATCACGACGGATCCGCGTTTTTTACCGTCGGCCAGCGCAAGCGCATCAATGTTGGCTCCCCCCTCCCGCTCTATGTTTTGCGGGTCGAGGCGCAGACCAACACGGTGGTGGTCGGCACGGACGAGGAGCTACTGGCCGAGGGGTGCTCGGTCGAGGATCTGAACTGGGTCGCGCTTGCACCGCCGCTGGTGGGTGAGTCCGTGCTTTGCGAAGTGAAGATACGCTACAATATGCCCTCGCGCCCGGCCCGGCTGATCCGCCAGGCCGACGAAACCGTGCGCGTGGAGTTCGACGAGCCGCTCCGTGCTGTCGCGCCCGGACAGGCTGCCGTGTTCTACGGAGTGGGTGCGCAGACCGATCAGGTGCTGGGCGGAGGAACGATTCAATAGTTATGCAAGAAGAGAACGACGGACACGTCTTTACCAATATCGCGACCGGTGTGGTGATCGGGCTGGCTGTAGGAGGAATCCTGGGCCTGCTCTTTGCCCCCAAACCCGGTGTGGAGCTGCGGGAAGACCTCAAGGACAAGACTGAGGAGGCCATGGATCGGCTGCAAGAGGCCACCAGCGATCTGGTGACCCGCAGCAAAGAGCTGGCCGCACAGACAAAAGAGAACCTGGCGCACTCTGTGGAGGCAGGTAAAGTCGCCTACTCAGAGAAGCGCGAGGAGCTCATGGCGCAGCTGGACGCCTGATACTTTCTATGGCACGACGTGAGGCGTTTCTGAGCGGACTCTTCGGAGCCTTGGGGGTTGCTCTTGCAGCTCTGGGACTCTTTCTGGGCTATCGGTTCCTGCTCGCCGCCACCGCTGTCAGTACGCCTTTTGTTGCCGCCCTGGTGATCGCGCTTCTTTGTGATCCTCTGGTGAATAAGTTCCAGAAACAAGTTCGCTTCACGAAAGGCAAGCGCGCCCCCGCGGTGGCGTTGGTCTTTGTACTCTTTCTACTCAGCTTCACCGCCCTCGTTGTTCTGGTAGTTCCTAGCTTGATTGAGCAGATTGGCAAGCTGGTGGAGTGGTTTACCCCAACGGATCCTGGCACGCCGCCCCCTCCTGCACCGAGTGCCTCGCCCCCTCCTAGCAATGCGCTTCCTAGCCCCTCGCCGAGTCCGGCTCCCGCGCTCCAGAGTGGCTTTGATGTAGCACAGCAGAGTGTCAATACGTGGCTCAGAAGTCATCAGAAGCTTGGCCCTGTTCGGCTTCCCCGCTCCATTGACAGCCTGGTACAGCAGTACTCAGGACAGATGACCATGGCGGCAAAGCAAGTCGGCCCTAAGCTCCTCAGTGCCGTCGTGGGATCATTTTCCGGGTTGCTCAATGTGATTCTGATCCCCCTTCTGACTTTCTTCTTGTTGATGGATCTTGGGCGACTACGGCGGAGGCTGATCTTCTTACTCCCCACGAAACTGCGGACGCACTTTGTGGGAGTCGCTAGCGATGTGGGGGAAGTTTTTAGCAACTATCTGCGGGGGATGATGCAGGTGAGCTTGGCCTACATGACCACCGCCACCTTGCTTTTTGCTCTATTGTGTCTTATCTTAGCGCCTCAGATGCTAGGCTACATTCTGCTGATTGGCATTGTGAGTGGCGCCCTCTATATCGTTCCCTATGTGGGCTTTTTAGGCGCGGCAGCGACCTCGGTGATCGTAGCGCTGGTGACAGGGGCAGGCTCTCCCGCCGTCATTGCCAGTGTGGTGTTGCTGGCGATGCTTAATTTTACGTTTGATAATGTCATTACCCCTCGTATTGTCGGCAGCGGTGTCGGTGTACACCCGATTGTGGCAATGTTCGCGTTGCTGGTGGGAGCTTCCCTCTTTGGTCTCTGGGGAATGCTGCTGGCTTATCCCGCGGCGGGCAGCATTCAAGTGGTGCTCTTCCGGCTCTTCCCTAAGCTTGCTCAGCCGACTCCCGAGACGACGCAGGCGGCCGTCGAAGACACGGGCGAGACTCCTTCGGAAGCCCCGGTCTCAAGTGAAGGGCAGTAGCCTGCGGGCGGTCTGAGCAGGTATGCCGTTTTTTCTCTACCAGCCGCCCCGTCAGCCACCCCGCACCCACCCCGCACAGCAACCTCCACGAGGGAGCTTGCTGGCGCCCCGCGAGGCTCCCGCTGGCCCGCCGCCCGGCGAGAGCGGCCAGCCCCGCAGTAAAGATATCTTCCCCACATCCAAAGGTCCCTTGGAGCTGACCAACGAGGGTGCCGTCCTGACGGATACTGTCCGCCTAGAGTACGACGGCTACGTGGTGACATCGGATCGGGCGGCCTACGACGAGAAGCGTGACTACATTACCTTCGAGTCGAATGTGAAAATGGAGACGGGGCAGGAGACGTTCTTTGCGGAGCGTATCGGCTTCAACCGCAAGACCCGTGAGTTCGAGGCGACAGAGGCGCACACGGTTCTGGCTCCGTCGCGCATGGGAAACCGATTGCTTCAGCCGCTGCTGCTCTGGGGCAAGAGCATGCGCCGCGACGGCGATATTCTCAAGGCCACCGATGGCTTTTTGACGACTTGTGATCTGCTCAACCCCCACGCGAAGATTGGGTTTGGCTATGCCGAGCTGATTCCCAAGAAGCGCATCACCCTGCGCGATGTGACCCTCTACCGTTACAACACGGTGATTGCGCGGCTCAAGCACCTGACCATTCCGATCATGGAAGATGTCCACTACAGCTACCTGCCCAATGTGGGGAAGACGCAAGAAGAAGGCTATTTTATTAAAGCCGTGATCGGCTACTCGCTTTCCAAGACCCTGCCCGGCCTACTGCGCGTGGACTGGATGCAGAAAAAAGGTATCGGGCTGGGCACCGACCAGGCCTATCGCTTTGGGGACGCCGCCGCGGGCCGCGTGAATCTCTACACGCTCAATGACAAGAGCCGCAATGCCCGTAACCTCAATGGCCAGGTGCAGCACGAGCAGCGTTTCAGGGAGATTGATGCCCGGCTGAGCTCGGACTTTCAGAGCAACTCCTACTTCGCCGCCACCCAGAACTCCCGCACCCAGAACACCAATCTCACCCTCAATCGCATGATCGGGAAGGCGAGCACCGGAGTCACGCTGGGGCAAAATAGCTCGGACTCTGGCGGCTCGGTCTATCGCACCAGCACGTATGGCCTCACCCAGCAGCTCCCGCTCCCTAAAAACGGCACGCTGAGCTTCCGCTTCAATGGCACGGATAACCTGAATGCATCGGGGACTACACGCACGGGGCGTATCCAGGAAAATGCGGACCTGCGTGCCTCGACAACACTGGGGCCGTTTCGGGCGGAGCTGGTGGCGAATCGCAACCTGCGTAACTCGACATCGGGAACCAGCAGCGGGGGCTCGTTCTTTGGCGGTAGCGAAAAGCTCCCCGAGCTAACCCTGACTACCAACCAGCTCAAGGGGCCACTGAGTAACTACTTCTCCGGCCTGACTCTGGGCTACGGCGACTTTCTAGAGAGCATCTCGTCGTCGGGCACCACCGGCCAGCTTCACACCAAGCGCTTTCTGTTTCAGACAGATCTCAATCGCAAGAGCACGCGGCTGGGAAAGGGTGGGTTGCGCCTGGATGCGGGGGGCGGGTTCCGGCAGACGATCTACGATGGCGGCTACGCGGCGCAGTATGTGGTGAGTCAGGCCACCAACCTGAGCCAGCCGCTCGGCAGTGCCGGGGCACTCTCACTCGCCTACAACTACTCGCGGCCCTACGGCGGGACACCGCCCGGCTTCCGCAACGACTTCGCCTCGACCCTCAATGGTTTAAGCCTCAATGCCCAGAAAACCGGCGGCCATGCCAGTGTCCGGCTCAGCACGGGCTACGATATTTTGCAGGCTCGCCAGGAGCCGATTCTTGGCCTGCGACGCTCGCCCTGGAACCAGCTAAGCCTGAATAGTGAGTTTCGCCCCTCGGACAGTCACCTCAGCCGCTTGAGCACGACCTACGATATTAACAGCGGCAAGCTCACCGTGCTGGACCACTACGGGCACTTCCAGCGCGGCAATAAGTTTATCCTGGACACCAGCGCCCGCTACGATCCCACCGTTAAAAAGCTCCGGGAAGTTCGCTCTATCCTGGGCACCCAGTTTCTGGACAATGACACGCGGCTGATCGGCAATAGCAACTACAATAACATCACCCACCGCTTCGACTCCAACTCCCTTGCGCTCACCCGCGAGTTCCACGACTACGAGATCACGCTCAGCTACGTGGACCAGCCCTTTGGCTTTCGTACAGAGAAGGGCATCAACCTCTCGTTCCGCCTCAAAGCCTTCCCCTCGCCGCAGACCAGCACGGGAGGTCGCTACGGCACACCGCTCGACACCGGTCTCGGCGGCTTCTTCTAGCGTGGTGAGACCAAAACGTCACACTCCATCAGAGCTAGGTGCGGTTCACGGTGTGACTGTCCAGTCCTCAAATCGTAGCTTGGGGGCATGTTCGGCAATCCGGGAGAAATCAGCCGTGTTTTGTGTCAGTAGAGTCGCATCTGTTGCGAGAGCAATCGCCGCAATTTTTAGGTCCATTGTGCTGACTCGTATTCGCCGTAACCAGAGTTCTTGAAAAACATCCAGGGCTGCCCGATCGAAGGGTAAAACGCTCAGTGAAGCAAAATTGCTGAGAAGATTTTGGAGACGTTGATAGGCTTGAACGTGTGCCTCCACGGAACGCAGCGATGCCAGGTACGCCATCCAGCCTCGAAATTCTTCCTCTAAGCAGACAATGGAAGTTCCGACTTGCTCGGTTGGCACTTGCTCCAACCGAGCACTCAGATACTCTTGTGCGAGGCCACGGCGCTGTAGCTGGCTGAGGTGATTGGTATCCAGCAAGTACATTGCTAAGACTGTGTTTCTTCGTAGTTGGGAATCTGGCCGTTTCGATATTCTCTTCCCAGGCGGATGATCTCATCGAAGGCAGGATCGTCATCAGATGTTCCCAGGAGAGATCGCCAGCCTTTATGTTTAGGAGTAGGGGATGACTGAGTAAGCTGGCGAAGCTGTTTGAGTTCCTCTTCGATCAAGGCGACGCGCTCTTCTAATGTCTGTGGCATAAAACTCCCTCTCTTGCATTTTATCGCTTTTTACGTGCCGTCAGGTTCGCGAGGAGAACGGCGACGAGGAGCAAGATGCCGATGACGGTGACTTGAATCTCGGCCTTGACTCCGGCGACACCCATGCCGGTCTGGACGACGCCAATCAAAAGCAGTGCTGCGATAGAGCCGAAGATCGTGCCGCGCCCCCCGAAGATACTGGTGCCGCCTAAGACCACGGCGGTGATGGCATCGAGCTCTAGTCCACGGGCGTGGTCGAAGCGGGCGACGCCCAGGCGCGAGAGCAGGGTAAGTGCGGCGACTCCGGCGACGGCCCCGGAAAGAATAAAGAGCCTCATCAAGACATCGGGCACGGGGACGCCGGAGTAGCGTGCGGCTTCGGTGTTGGTGCCAACCGCCCCCACATAGCGCCCAAAGACGGTTTTATGAAGCAGAAGACCCGCTGCTACGGCGAAGGCAAGGACTAGAAAAAGCGGTGCATGGAAGTAAGTGTGCGGAATCGCCAGTTTCTCAAAGTGCTGGAAGCTCTCAGGAACGGGGAGCGAGTGGTCGCCCAGCAGGATCTGCGCACAGCCCCGGAAGAGCGCCATCGTGCCGAGAGTGACCACCAGCGAGGGCAAGCGGCGCTTGGCGATAAGCCAGCCGTTGATCGCCCCCAAGAGCCCACCCAGCACGGGCGCGAGCGCGGCACAGAACCCGAAGGACAGGCCTTTGCTGTGCAGCGTCGTGACGAGTGCTCCGACCAGCGCCAGAATTGCGGTGCAGGACAGGTCAATGTGACCGGCGACAATCACCAAAGTGAGCGCAATCGCGAGCAGCGCCGTCTCGGTGTAGAGTGTCGAGCGGTCGAAGAGATACGCCACGTCCAGAAAGCGCGGCTCACGGGCCGCACTGACAATAAACGCGACAATCAGCAGGCCAATGGCGACCAGCTCAGGGATAAACTCGCGGAGCTTTTTCACTCTTCCCCCGTGGCGCTGAGCCTGAGCCGCCGCGCCGTGGCATCGTCGAAGAGGACCGCAGAAAGGATGACGAGGCCGTAGACGGCGGTCTGCCAGGTGTCGGCGATCTGCAGGACGGCGAGGGCGACATTGATCACGCCCAGCAAAACGCAGCCCAGAAACGCGCCGGTGGCGCTGCCGACGCCGCCGAAGATACTCGTGCCGCCGATCACGGCGGCGGCGATGACCAGAAGCTCGAAGCCGGAGCCGATACTCGCGGGGTTCACATTGCCAAAACGACTCGCGTAGAGCACACCCGCTAGGCCCGCGCCCACGCCACACAGGACATAAGAAAGCAGAATCACGGGGCGCACGGGGACGCCACGGAGCGCCGCTGCGTCCGGGTTGCCCCCAATGGCGTAGAGGTTCCTGCCGGTTCGGGTGCGGGTGAGAAAGGCATGGGTGAGAAAGGCAACTAGGACGGCCACTAAGACGACCCAGGGGAGCTTGTTATTGAAAAGCCCGGTTGTGGTCCAGGCCGCGAGAGCCTTGGGAATCTCATAGTCGTTGACTTGAATGCCGCCACTGACCACAAAGGCCAGCCCACGGTAGATGCCCATAGTGGCCAGAGTCGCGACAATAGCCGGAACACGGGCGTAGGCAATGAGCACTCCATTGACCGTGCCCAGCCCACCGCCGATTGCCGCCCCGATGGTGGCAGCCAGAAAGACATTCAGCTCTTTATGGTCGCGCAGCAGCATCGCGGTGAGCATTCCCGCTAGTGCTAGGGTCGAGCCCACCGAGACATCAATGCCCCGCGTCAGGATCACCAGCATCTGCCCCATCGCACAGACCGCGATCAGCGGCAGCCAGAGCAACACGGACTGAATCGAGGACTCGGAGAGAAAGCGCGGCTGAGCCACGCTGACAGCAAGGATCAGGAGTACCAGGGCGACGGCGATAGGGAGTTCACGACGGGGCATTGGTTTGCATTGTACCAAAACTAATCGGGAACCTATTCAAACGACTACCGTTCAGAGCTACGATGTGCCCCAATTCTTTTGAAGCGTCTTTGCCCAGGGAATCCACTTCGTCCTGTCGCACCGACGATGTCGAGGTCGCACGGCGGCTCAACAAAAAACATGGGACGAGCTACTACTTCGCCACTTTGCTTTTTCCTGGGCACCTGCGCGAGGCCACTTTTGCGCTCTACGCCTTCTTCCGGATCCCCGATGAGTTTGTGGACAGCAAGGCTCCTGGGCAGGTGGGCGCGGATCAGGCGGGTGCACTTCTCAAGAGCTGGCGGGCCGACTGGCAGCAAGCCTACCAGCAGCGCAATTCGCACGATCCGGTGCTGCGTCTCAACGCGGAGGTCTTCCACCGCTACCAGATTCCCTATGCCTACAGCGAGGCGTTTCTGGCGGCTATGTTCCGCGATCTCTCCGACACGCGCTACGGCACCTATGCGGACTTAGAGAGCTACATGTACGGTTCCGCCGCCGTGGTAGGCCTGATGATGAGCCACGCAATTGGCTTCTCCGACCCCGCCGCGCTGGAGTACGCCAAAAGGCTTGGGTATGCCATGCAGCTCACCAATTTTCTGCGCGACATTGACGAGGACTTTGTGGAGCGTGGGCGCATCTACCTGCCGCTGGACGAGCTGGCGCGATTCGGGGTGCGCGAGGAGCAGTTTGCCGAGCGTCGCTTCGATAAAAACTTCCAGGCCTTGATGCAGTTTCAGATAGAGCGTGCCCACCGGCTCTACGACGAAGCCGACCCGGGGATTGAGCTACTTCGTCCCGAGGGGCGACGTGCGGTTCGCGTGGCAAGTGCTCTCTACCGGGCAATTCTTACCAAGCTGGAACAGCAGGGCTACAATCCTTTTGCGGGGCGTGCTCGCACGAGCACTCTAGAGAAGGTACAACGCACCATGAAAGTTTGGAATGGCTAAAGAATCTAACCTCTCCCCCCTGCCCCCTCCCCCGGGCAGTCGTATCTCCTTGGGGAGAGGTTCACAACCGAGCGCCCTTGTGATCGGGGGCGGCATCGGCGGGCTCGGAAGTGCCTGTTTGCTGGCAAAAGCGGGCTACCAGGTGGATCTCTACGAAAAAAACGAGAACCTGGGGGGCTCGGCGGGGATTTTTTCCGCCGAGGGCTTTACGTTTGACATGGGGCCAAGCTGGTATCTCATGCCCGATGTCTTTGAGAACTTTTTCTCGCTCCTCGGCGAAAAAGTTGAGGATCATCTCAAGCTGGTTAAACTCGGGCCGTCGTACCAGATTTTCTTTAAAGACCGGGGCAAGAAAGTCAGCCTGTACTCCGACCTAGAGCGCGATATTCCTACACTAGAGGCCATCGAGCCGGGCTGCGGCGTGGCGCTGCGTGATTATTTAGAGCGCTCCAAGTTCCAGTACGAGATCGCGCTGGCTGGGTTCATGTACAAGAACTACGACACGGTCTTTGATTTCTTCAATAAACAGACTCTGCTTCAAGGCCCGAAGCTGCACGTTTTTGAGAAAATGAATAAGTATGTCGAGCGGTTTTTCTCCACGGATGAGATGCAAAAAATCATGGAGTACCAGCTCGTGTTTCTGGGCTCCTCGCCCTACGATACGCCCGCACTTTATAATATTATGAGCCATATTGACTTTAATATGGGCGTTTATTATCCGATGGGCGGTATCCATGAGATTCCCAAAGCGCTGGTGCGAATTGGTGAGAAACACGGCGCACGCTTTCACACAAGTTCCCCTGCCACTAAAATCTTGACGGAGAAAGGAAAAGCGGTTGGGGTGCGCCTCGCCAGTGGTGAAGAAAAACGAGCGGACTTAGTGATCTGCAACGCGACCATCCGCCACGCCGAGACGCTCTTAGAGCCTGATGAACGCACTTTCAGTGAGGACTACTGGGAAAAACGCACGCTGGCTCCGTCGGCGTTTATTCTCTATCTTGGTGTCGAGGGCAAGATTCCTAGCCTCACCCACCACAATTTGATATTCGCCCCGGACTGGAAGAGTGGCTTCGCGGAGATCTTCGACAACCCCAAGTGGCCCACGGACCCGTCGCTCTATGTCTGTGCTCCCAGTGTCACGGATCCCAATGTGGCTCCTGAGGGTTGCGAGAACTTATTCGTGCTCGTGCCCATGGCTCCTGGAATGCACGCCACCGAGAGTGAGCTTGCCGCCTACGCCGACAAGACTCTGGCCCTGATGGAGAAGGAGATGGGCATCCCGAACCTGCGTCAGCGTATCAAGTACCAGCGCATCTTCTGGGCAAAAGATTTTATTGAGCGCTACAACAACGACCGTGGCACCGCGCTGGGCTTGGCGCACACGATGAACCAGACCGCGATTCTGCGGCCCAATAATATGAGCAAGAAAGTCAAAAATCTCTACTACGCGGGAGCCAGCACGAACCCCGGAATCGGAATGCCGATCTGCTTAATCAGCGCTGAGCTGGCCTACAAGCGCATTATCGGGGATCGAACCGCCGGGCACCTGCAAACCCTACAAAAGCGCCGCGAAAAATAACGCCATGCCGCAAAAAGTATTGATCAGCGGGAAGTTTTTATAGAGCTTCATCACGTCCTCTTCTGTCCCGGCGCGTAGTGAGAGCAGCATGAGCGTTGCGTAGACCAGCCCAAGGGGAAGTGCGAGCCAGTGAATCGCGGGAAATGCTAAGGCCGCCGCCGTGAGGTAGAGCGCGAGGCACAGAAGCAGTGTCCCGCGCAGGCCCAGCGTGGTTGCGACCGTGAACGTGCGGCTCTCTGTATCGGCGGTAATATCCGGGACGGCGGAGTAGGCTTGCATTGCCATGACCCAGGCCCAGCCCGCAAAGAGCGTGGGCAAGGAAAACTCCTTGCCACCTGCGAGAAAATAGGCAACGTAGCCAGGGCACAGATAGAGTGCATTGAACGCCGCGTCCAGAAACGGCCTAGCTTTGGCTCGAATCGGCGGGGCGGAGTAGAATGCGGAGAGCAGGACGAAGGCCAGTAGCGCGCGTTGTGCCGCTCCGGGAAGAAACCAGGCGACGGCGAAGAACGGGAGGTTGGTGAGTGCAATGGCCCGTACCAGAGGCTTGCGTGCATCAGGCGGGACTAATCCCTCGTAGCCGCGTTTCTTGGCATTTCGCACGTCGGTCTCGTAGTCAAAAATATCGTTGATACCGTAGATGAGTAAATTTGCAGGTAGCAAGAAATAAATCAGAAAGAGCAGAGCGAGTGGCGAGTAAAAAACCGACGGTGACTTCAGCGCCGCCAGCCCAACCGCATACGGGCCAAGGACATACATCCAGAAACGAGGGCGGCTGGTCTGCCAAAGGTGGGCTGAGGTCACGGTTTATTCTACCGTCTGCGCTTGCATTCGCCGCTATCAGTGGGTTTTTCGTCGCGCGTTTTCCCGTTCGGCCCGAGCTGGCGGCTGTCTCCGCGATCTTTGTGCTGGTCTTCGCTTGGCCCAGTTATTCGGCGATTGTCCGTTGGCTGGGTGTGCAGCGCGGCGTGCGGCTCTTAGTGCTCCTGGGAGTCTATGCCCTGGTGCTCGAAACCGTGGCGGTGAAAACGGGTGTGCCCTACGGACGATTTTCCTACGGCCCCAAGATCGGGAAGCTGCTCTTCGATGCCGTGCCGTGGACGGTGCCCTTCTCCTGGACACCGCTGGCGCTCTGTGCGCTCTGGCGCTCCAAAGGCAATATTTTTCTTTCTGGTGCGTTGCTGGTCGCTGTGGACTTATGCCTCGATCCGGGCGCTGTCGCGCAGGGCTTTTGGCGCTACGGGGCGGGCGGGGCGTATTTTTCGGTGCCGTTTTCTAACTTCGTCGGCTGGATGCTCTCGGGTACGCTCGGGGCGTGGCTTGGGCGCGGCGTGAACTGGCAGGAAGCCCCTCCCGAAGCCCGCACCAGTGGCCTGCTCAGTATCGCTTTCTGGACGAGCGTCTGCCTGAACATGAGCCTCTGGATTCCGGGCTTGGTTGGTGTCGCGCTGATCATCGGGAGCTTACTTCCCAAAAAATAACCCTCTTCCCCCTTGTTCGCAAGCTCACGGGAAGAGGGTTGCCGTCTCAGCGGCGGGGAGATGGCTTGCCTACTCCACTCTTACACGGTCGCTAGCACTGCGCCCGAAAGTCTCAGGGGCGTACATTTCCTCGGCCTTGGCGGGCGGGGCGATGAAGCTTCCCGGAGTCGTGGCGCGGCAGATGTAGCTGTACTCGTAGGCCCCTTCCCAGAGGTAGGAGCAGAACGCCTCCGCTCGCTCGTCGCGCAGGTTCTGGTGCTCGTACCAGTTCCACCAGGACCAGTAGCGCCACCCTTTAAAAGCTCCTCCGCTTGCGGGGGCGGGGGGGGCTGTCTCCGTGCCACGTAGCTCGGGGTTGAGGGCCTCGAAACCAGCGGGCAGTGGGTCTACCAGCGCGACATGGTAGCGGCGTGTGGTTGCCACCATGGTGATTTTAACCCGGACTTTCGCTCCGGCTTTAACGACCCAGGTGCCGTCGGCGTCGTGCTTGACATCGCTGGGATTGTCTAGGGCCTCGTAGGTACGGCTGACCGAGAAGCCGTAGTCGGCGGCGGGAAGCTGAAGATTCTTCGGGGCATAGCGCATGCCGATTCGGTAGTAGAGCCGACCCGCGCCTTGCTTGTCTATCGTGAGTGGCTGCATTCCGGGTTTCTCGGTGAGTGTCGCCATAGGGATCTTGGTTGAGATTCGATCCGTGGTGCGGCCCTTAAAGGTGCCCTCGCCCGCGAATTTTTCACCGAGCCAGAGCCGGGCGACAAAGTCCGGCGTCACGCCCTCGAACTTTCTGAAGTAGCGGTCGAGCGCTAGCAAGATAAAGGCATTCTCCTGGGTGTTGCCCCACGCGCCGCGTTTCCGGCCATCTAATAATCCCCGCACGAGTTTTGGAATCAGATCACTTTGTGGCTGATCGGCGATCAGCGCATCGAGAATCACGCCATCGGCGCGTCGGTCGGAGTGAAGCACCAGATACGCACCGTCGTTGTAGGAGAACGTGTAGTGCGCCGCGCCCGCCGTCTCCGTGGCCTTGTTGTCCAGCCAGCGCCGGACGTCGGTCAGCGACGGATCGCCCGCCAGGACATTCAGCAGCCAGCCGATTGTCTCCGGCCCCAGCTCGTCGAGTGAGGCTTCCTTGAGCAAGCCCTTGGCGCGGACTTTATCGCTATCGCCCGCCAGGTGCCGAACATAGAGCGCGTAGGCGATGATCATGCGACGGCAGCTTGGTGAGTAGAGACTCGCGTCTTCGAACTTTGTCTCGATGGCCTTGAGATAGGCCAGCGAGCGCTTGTAGGTTGCATCGGGAACGGCGAAGTCTTTTTGTTTGGCGCGCACGAGTGCATGGGCAACATGAACCCCGAGATACGGCCAGGGGCGCTCGGTGCGGCTCCAGAAGCCGAAGCTGCCGTCGCTATTTTGCAGCTCGCCGAGCCGTGCCAGATCACGGGCCATCGCCGCGTTCATCTCGCTTTCTTTGGGCATTCCAGCGGCTTTGAAGGCGGAGAGCACATCTTTGAGCGCGGCTGTGGTGAGCACCCGCGAGCTGATCTGTTCCGCACAGCCGTAGGGGTAGCTGGCAAGGTAGATGTACGCGTCGGTGAGCTCCTGTAGCGCCGTCGAGGAAGTGGTGACTTCAAGCTCACCAAACGCGGGGTTGGCGTCGCTGGGTGCCCGCACGGGCTGTACAATCGCGCCTTTATCCACCACGCCGTAGGTCGCAAACGCCTCGGTCGTGGCCGGAGTCCAGACAGGGAGAGATACTTCGGCGGAGTCTGCGCCCCCCCCGCCCCCGCTCGCGGGGGAGCCTGAAATCGCTGCGAACTGGAACCGTGCGGTGCCGGGCTTGGCGGACTCGGTGGGGAAGCGCACCTCCACACGATCGTTGGCCGGAATCTGCACGCGTCGCCCGCGACCGTCGGTGAGGGTGGCGTTGGTGGCACGCACGGCGACATCCACGCTCATTGGCGTATCGGTCTGGTTTTGCAGGACAACCGGCAGCTCGAACTTGTCTCCAACATTCAAGAAGCGCGGCGCGGAAGGCCGGGCCATGAGCGGCAGGCGTGCCGTCAATGATGCCTCGCCGCTGCCACCTTTGTCCGCACCCGCCACCGCCACGGCCACGATTCGGTAGCGCGTGAGGTTGTCAGGGAGCTTCACCGTGACGCGCGCCGTGCCATCGGAGTCCGTCGCGACACTGGGCGTAAAATTCGCCAGCGGGTCGAAGTTCGAGCGCACTGCAATCGCTGAAGACTGGTTTTCCGGTGCTTTTGCTTTATCAACCGCGCCATCGGCGAAGGCTCTTGTCTTCATCGCGGCCATGGGACGGGCGGGGGCATCTGCTAAAGAGAACCGATTCGCTGCGAGGCTTTCGTCCATGCCCCCACCGCCCATCATGCCCCCGCCGCGCATTCCGCCACCACCGAAGCCACCAGGCCCACTCGTAGAACGGCCAAAGGCTGCCCCATTCATCTCTCTTCCTTGGGCTTCTTGTACTTTGAGTGGATCTTCGAGCTTGACGTAGCTGCGCAGGTGCCAGTCACTCACGCCGCTGCCACGGCGGGGATGCAGCGCGGCGACGAGATCGCCCATGCTCCAGCCTGCCAGCGCGTGGACGGACTCGTCCACGACGGCCACGGCCACTTCGCCTCCGACAATCGGCTTGCCATTGCTATCTTTGACGCTGATATAAACCTCGGTCTCGCCGCCGGGTGCCAGCGCGGCCACTTTCGGGTTTGCCACGACGGTGAGCTTCTTGCTGGCCGTCGAGACCGATAGATCCAGCTCGCCGCTGGCAAAAGCCGGGCGCTTGGCGAGTTTTGCCAGCGCTTTGCCCTCGTCGTCGGTGCGGGCCGCCGCCCCGACCAGCTCGATATGCGCGTGGATATTGGGGAGATAGTTCTCCCGAATCGGAATCTTGAGCGTGTAGGTCGGGCTATTGATGCTGAAGCGCTCGGTCTGGATCACGCCGTCGCGGCGCAGGGTCAGCACGCCCTCGGCGGGGAAGAACGGGGCCTGCACCAGAATCTCGGCGGTCTGGCCGGGCGTGTACTCTTTCGCGCTGGGGATCAGCGTCACCTGCTCCTGCGCCAGATCACGGCGCGGGCTGGGCTTGCCACCCGCCACCCAGAGTGTCAGCTCGCTTTCATTGGGGCGCTCTTTACTATCGCGAACCGTGGCTGAGACGCGCCACTGGCCACCGCTTGGTGCGGCAATTTGCGTCTCCACGGGGGTGCTGGCGGAGCGGACAGTCCACTCACGGATGTCTTTCTCCACCGACTGATAGCGCCCTTTGCTCCACTCCCACTCCTGGCGGGCAGCGCGAAGCTGGATCTCTTGTCCCGCCTCGATCTTGCCGTCAATGTCGCAGACGATGGCATCGAGTAGCAGGGGTTTGCCAGTTGCCACAAAAGTCGTCTTACTGCGCAGGCCGACATAGCGCGCCGACGGATGCACCAGAACGGATGTGCTCGCCGCCCAAGTCTGGCGATTGACGTCTTGAACGGCGGCTTGTGCACTCACTGAGTAGGGCCGTGCGGGTTTGACACCGTCAAAGTCAAGATGCAGGCGGTGCACGCCTGTCGGGTCGGTGACACCCGCGAAAGTCTGACTGAGATTCGCCTGGCGCACGGGGCGGCCACCAAAACCACCCCGGCCACCAAAACCACCCCGGCCTCGGAAGCCCATCCCGTCCTCAAAGCCGCCGTAGCTCCACCAGGGAGTCCACTTGCCGAACGTGAACTCGCTGCGCCCCGGCGGGGTGTAGCTGGTCGCTGTCGCTGTTGCCGTCCAGCTCACTTGCGCACCGGGCAGCGGGCCGCCCGCGTAGTAGGCTGCTTTGGTCGAAAGATCAGCCCCCTTCGGATCGGCGATAAGATGCGGTCCCGCGCTCTCGCTCTTGGCTGTCACTTCAAACTCCGGGCGACGGAACTCTTGCACATTGAAGCTGTGATTTGTCGCACCGCCTGCACCCATAAATGTCAGGTTTGTCTGACCAAGGTTGATCGTTTTGGGAAGCTCAAAGGCAACATCAAAGCCGCCCCAGGCATTGAGCTTGGTCTCGCCTTTGCTCACCTCATTGCCCCGGCTGTCATTGAGCTGCCAGCGTAGCGGGGCGCTTGCAGGAAGCGTGAGCATGGCAAGCTTGGTGCCGGGTAACCGACGGAGCCAGCCCTTCACATGCACTTTCTCGCCCGGTTTATAGAGCTGGCGGTCGTCCCAGACAAACCAGAGGCTCTGTGTGCTACGGCCTTGCTTGCGCCAGCTACTCTCGTCCCAGCGCCAGAACCGTGATGGCAGAAAGGCGCTGTCTTTGCCGCGCTTGGCGACCAGCAGCGTGCCGGGCTTGTCGCTCAGTGCCAGCTTGACCAGGCCATCGCGGCCCGTCTTAGCGCTCTGTCCACCACCAACGAGTGTGATCTCGGCACCCGAGATCGGCTTGCCAGTGGTGAGCTCGGTTGCCAGCGCGTAGAGATCGTCGCCGTCCGCGAATGCTGTCAGCCCGATTTTCGTGCCCTGAACCCAAGCCGCGCCACGCGGGGGCTCATCGTACTGGTTACGCTTCTTCCAGCCCTGCGCCTCCCACCAGACCAGCGTGTTGCCGCCTGCGGGGAGCGCGAGGTCGTTCTCATGAATCGTGTCCTCGGTGCCCTTCAGCTCAAGCTCAATCTCTTTGAGCAGCTTGCCAGGCGGCGTCGCTCCCTTGCGCCGCTCCTCCCAGTTGCTCTGCCACGTCCGCCAGGCATCCCAGTCGGCACTGCCTACGCTATAGAGCTTGACTTTGACACTCGGCACATTCACGCTGGAGAAGACGGTTCTTGGTGCGGCGGCAGGGTCGGGAATGAGCAGCACCTGCGACGGCCCGGAGAGCTGCTGCTCCGCCGCTCCCACGGTGAAGACCGCGGGCTCAAAGCCCTCCAGTGTCTGGCCGTAGATATCCTTGAGCTTGGGCGAGACACTGACTTTATAGACCGTGCGGGCTTTTTTCGCCCCATAGAGCTGGATGTAGTTGCCGTTGGCCGTGATCTGTAAGCCCGGTGCTGCGGGAGAGACACTCACCCAGGCGGGATCAAAAGCTTCGGCATCGAGTGCATTGGTGAAGTGCAGTGACCAGGGATAGCTCGGGGGGACACTCTGGCCGCGCTCGGGGGACTGCCGGACTAATTTGAGCGGGCCGTAGGTGCGAAAGGAGAAACTTTGTGGCGCTTCGGTGACGCGTGGGCCTTCGGCGCTAGGCGTTCCCGGTCCGACTTGAACCGTGATCGTGGTATCGCCCGGGAGCGGCACGACCGGCTTGAGGCCCAGCCAGCGCTCGGGTGTCTCGCCCTTGCCCATTATTTTTTCCAGCTCCGCTGCTGTGGCGCGGCGAACGCTGACAAGCTTGTCGCCCGCGAGCACTTTGACAGTTTTTAGCACCGCCTCAGGATTTATTTTCTGATCGAAAGGCAGCCAGATCAGCGGGTCGCGGCGCTGGCCGTCGCCGCGCGGAGCATAGTTTCCCAGAAGGCGAACGGCGGGGGTCTTGAAGGTAAAGGTCGTCGCCGTCTCCAGCGCACCGCCTGTCACGGACTTTGTGCCGGGAGGGATATTGACCGTGTACTCGGTCGCCATCGGGAGCCGCTTGCCAGAGCCCGCATCGAAGATCAGAGTCTGGGTGCCCAGCCAGCGCCACTTGCCGGGTATCTCGGGAGTGAGTGTGACCGGAACGCGCGCGGCGGCGTCTTCTTGGCCCGTAACCGCGACCATGGGCTGTGAGAATGTCAGGCTCACTCGGTCGGCGAGGGGAACCTCGCCCTCGGGCTGGAACCGGCGGAGAGTTAGAGAGCCTGTCTCAGCAACGGGGGCGGTGGCCTTGGTGGGCTTCGGAGGGAACTCAGCCGTAATCGTCTGCCCGGCACGTGGTGCCGGTAGCGAAGACTCCCGGAGCGCGAAGTCTTTCTCATCGTCGGGCTGCGTGCCGATAGCCTTGACGCGTGCCAGAATTTTATCGGCGTCGGTATCTGAGAGCTTCTCTGCGGGAGCGATCGGGTTGCGCTCGGTCGGATTCTCGCCGCCGGGGAGCTTGCCCGCGGAGAGCCGGAAGCGCAGTCCCTCGATTTCGTCGCCCGCCTCCGCCGCCTGCACGACCTCATTGCCGTGCAGATACGCCGCGCCTGCCGCGCTGGCAGCAACCGCGATGCTTACGAGTACCCAGCGTTTGCTTCGTCTTGTCATCTTCGATGTTCCCTTGTGATCACCATTATAGTTTATTTCGTGTCTTTGGTTCCCTCGTGAAGCACAAAGGTTCAAATCCATTCCGAGTGAGGGGAGTCTCTGCTATGAGTGAAATCCTGCGGTAGAATAAACCGGTTGTTTTTCTGTGAGGTGTCCATGAAAGTACTTTTGGGATTGGGGCTCTTCGGGCTGGGGCTAGCAAGTGCAGCGCTCGCACCCGTGCCGGCACGGCAATTGGAGCGGCTGGATCGAGGGCTGGTGGCTGTGCGGGATGCGGCAGGCGATGCCTTTGTGAGCTGGCGCTCGCTCGCCACGGATGCACCGAATCTAGGATTTACGCTCTGGCGGGATGGGAAAAAACTCACGCCCAAGCCACTCACCGGGGCGACTTGTTTTGTGGATAAACTTGCTCCCAAAGACGCGCACTACAC
This sequence comes from Armatimonas sp., assembly GCF_043757465.1. Taxonomy (GTDB): domain Bacteria; phylum Armatimonadota; class Armatimonadia; order Armatimonadales; family Armatimonadaceae; genus Armatimonas. The sequence continues at coordinate 6,799 of NZ_JAYVPL010000162.1, read as the reverse complement.
GGTGCAGGCGGCAAGCTGGCCTCAGAGTAAGCCCGTGGCGCTCTCCGAGATGCCCTATCTGACGATTCCACTTCGGACCCCGGCAGGCTACACACCCAATGATACGTCGGTGGGGGATTTGGATGGCGATGGGGCACTGGAGCTGGTTGTTCACATGACGGGGCGTGCCAAAGATAACTCCCAGGCAGGGCAGACAGACCCGCCGATCCTGCAAGCCTACACGCTCGACGGGAAATTTCTCTGGGAGATCAATCTGGGCAAGAATATCCGCGAGGGGGCGCACTACACCCAGTTCCTGGTCTATGATTTCGATGGTGACGGGAAGGCTGAGGTGGCCTGCCGCACTGCCGATGGCACCGTGGACGGTGTCGGCAAAGTGATTGGGGATGCGAGCAAGAGCTGGGTAAACGACAAAGGCTATGTCTTGGATGGCCCGGAGTTTCTGACGGTCTTCGATGGCAAGACGGGCAAAGCTCTCGCCACGACCGACTATGTCCCTGCCCGTGGCAAAGTGGCCGACTGGGGCGATAACTACGGCAACCGGGTGGATCGGTTTCTGGCTGGCGTAGCGTATCTGGATGGCAAGCGCCCCAGCCTGATCTTTAGCCGAGGCTACTACACCCGAACTGTGCTGGCCGCCTGGGACTGGCGTGCGGGGAAGCTGACGCAGCGCTGGGTCTTCGACTCGGAGAAGCAAGCCGACCCGAAAAAATGGCGTGGGCAGGGTAACCATAATCTCTCCGTGGGGGATGTAGACGGCGACGGTAAAGATGAGGTTATCTTTGGTGCGATGTGTATTGACGATGACGGCACGGGGTTCTATTCCACGAGCCTAGGGCATGGTGATGCACTCCACCTCTCTGACATGGATCCCCATCGGCCCGGCCTTGAGGTCTTTGATATCCACGAGCACAACAACCACACCTCCGGCGTCGAGTTTCGCGATGCCCGCACCGGTGCGCTTATTTTTGGCAAGCCCTGCCCCGATGTAGGCCGTGGCGTTGCTTTTGACATTGATCCGCGCCACCCTGGCTACGAGATGTGGGCCTCCGGCGCGGGGCTGAGCGGTGTCTGGAACGTGAAGGGCGAGCAGATTTCCAAGAACAAGCCGCGCTCCTGCAATTTTGGTGTCTGGTGGGACGGTGACTTCCTGCGCGAGCTACTGGACAGCAACCGTATCTCTAAGTGGGACTGGAGCACCGAGACGGAGAAAACACTCCTCACCGCCGAAGACTGCGCCAGCAACAATGGCACCAAGTCCACCCCCGCGCTCTGCGCCGATATTCTGGGAGACTGGCGCGAGGAAGTGATCCTGCGAACTCTCGATGGTAAGGCACTCCGCATCTACACGACCACTATTCCCACCGGCCACCGCCTCACGACGCTCCTCCACGACCCGCAGTATCGCCTCAGTGTTGCATGGCAAAATGTGGCCTACAACCAGCCCACTCAGCCGGGCTTCTACCTGGGAGAGAAGTAACGGCGGCGATACAATGGCACTATGGCTGCACTGACCCAATCCGATCCCCTGCTCCTGCGCTTCCCCTTTGCCGGAGATACGCAGCTACGCCTACGTCCCCGGCTGGACATGGCCGCCGCCGCTGATTTTTTCCAGTTCTGTCAGGACAACTCTGAATTTCGCATCGAGCGGAGCGCCACTGGCGAGCTTACCATCGAAATGCCAACAAAATCTCTCACCAGTAAACGCAATGCACTCCTGACCACTTTCCTAGGGATGTGGAACCTGCAAAATGGCCTAGGCACAAACTTTGAATCCAGTGGAGGTTTTGTGCTTCCCAATGGCGCGGTGCGCTCCCCGGATGCGGCCTGGATTTCTCATGAGCGCCTGGCAACACTCACCCCCGAGCAGCGTGATGGCTTTCTGCCGCTCGCCCCGGACTTTATTATCGAGCTGCACTCCGAGACCGACCGACTTCCCGCTTTGCAAGAGAAAATGGCCGAGTGGTGCGAGAGTGGCGTCCGCCTCGGTCTGCTCCTCGATCCCACCACCCGCACCGTCCATGTCTACCGCCAGAGTACCGAGCCGCTCGTTCTGACTGACCCCGAAACCACAGACTGCGCCCCGGAGCTTCCCGGCTTCACTCTCAACACGCGCCTGATCTTCGACGTGACGCTTTAGAGTTGCCCGCCTTGGCTGCGGTACCAGGTGCCGTCGTCGGGGGCGGTCGGAGGCGCGGGGTAGTTGGGATCGCCGTAGGGATCGCGGCCCTCGAAGAGCGCTTTCACACTGGGGCGGTTCATGACCATGAGGGTCAGCACTCCCAGGGCGGTGCCGTAGGGGACATTTAGGCAGCTCAGACCTGCGAGAATCTGGATCAAATTCGCGTTCTGTTTGCGGGTCATGCTGCGCCCGGCCACCAGGTTCAGTGCGGCCATGAGTAGCCCGATCACCAAAAGACCCACCCCCATCCCGACAAAAACTACCATGGGGAAGCGCTCACTCGGTTGCCCTGCGGAGCCCCCGAGGAGCCCGAGGACGATATAGAACAGACCGTAGAGCCCAAGCAGGAGCGAGATGCCACTCTGAATGTAAAAGCCTACCGAGAGCATCTTCAGATGGTCGGCGTCTAGGCGGCGCTGCACCTCACGCTCGACGATGGCGGAGAGAGCGGGTTGCTGCTGTTGCTGTGGTGAAAAGGACATACACTACCCTCGTTTCTTTCGGGAGAGAACAATGCCGTCGTCAATGGGCACGGCGACGGACTCTAATTCTGGGTGCGCAAATGCAAGCGCGAGGTACTCGGGCATCTGGGCGGCCAGCGAGATCGTGTCATCGCCGATAATCAGGCCGTTGGTGCGGGTGAGCGGAACAGCGAGCCTGAGGTACTCGGCGTACTCGGGCTTCTCGGCATCTAGGAAAACAAAGTCAAAGGGCGCAGAGCCTGCCAGCGTCGTGAGTGTCTCACACGCATCGCCCTCAATCAGTGTAATTGTCGGCGCAAGTCCGGCTTTCTCGAAGTTCTCCCGCGCCAGTGCCGCTCGGCCCGCATCGAACTCCAGCGTGATGACTTCCCCGCCGTTTTGCTCTACCGCCTCCGCAAACCAGAGCGTGGAGTAGCCATTGGAGGTGCCGACTTCCAGCACGCGCTTTGCACCCATCGCCTTGAGAAGCGACGATAGAAACACGGCGTTCTCGCGGCTAATGTTCCAGTAGGCATCGGCAGTGGCTTCAAGCTCGTGGAGGAGAGTTTCGAGGTTTGACATGGAGCGCCTGTTAATCCTTAAAGGTGAAGAACTTCGCCGCAGTGAAGTTCCAAGCGGTGACGACTACCGTGGCGCAGGCTTTGGCGGCGTTCAGAGCCAGCCTTGAGAAGCCTTGCCCGTCGTTTGCGGCACGGAAAAGGACAAGATTGAGCGTTTCCTGTGGAGTGTGATGGGTCTTCGTGAGGTGCCAGTGCGCCGCCAGCACCAGAGCGAGTGTCGTGACTGTCAGGTTCAGTAGCCAGCCAACGCTATTTGAGGCCAGAAACTTCGATCCCTGCTTGCGCCGGTCGCCTCCCACTGCACGAAACGTCCAGCGTCGGTTCCAGTAGAATCCATTGGCAAGGCCAACCATAAATGAGAATGTCAGCGCAATGGGGGTCAAGAGTCCTGCATTCAGACAGAGGTTATAGATCGCGAAATCAATGAGGGTAGACGAAAGGCCGACGATGCAGAACTTGACGAACTGGGTGAGGCTTGGTCGGGCTTTCAGGGCATGGATGATCACGCCTTCAGTATAACACCTTCGCTTTCTTCGCTCACCCTATGCTCATGTAGACAGCGCCTTCATTACCGTGTTCACATCTTTATCGCCGCGCCCGGAGAGGCAGACAACGAGAACCGTGTCTTTGGAGAGCGTGGGGGCGAGCTTCTTGACATGGGCGAAGGCGTGGGCGGTTTCGAGTGCGGGCAGAATCCCCTCAACACGTGAGACCCAGCCAAGTGCATCCAGCGCTTCTTGATCGGTCACCGCGACGTACTCCGCGCGGCCCCTTGCCATGAACGACGAGTGCTCGGGGCCGATTCCGGGATAGTCGAGCCCTGCACTGATGGAGTGCGCCTCCTGAATCTGGCCCCACTTGTCTTGTAATAAGTAAGTATTCGCACCCTGAAAGACCCCCGGACGGCCCATAGTGATGGTCGCCGCGTGCTTGTCGGTGTTCACGCCCGCCCCCGCCGCCTCGACACCCACCAGGCGCACCGTGGCATCACCAGAGAACGGGTGGAACATCCCCATCGCGTTGCTCCCGCCGCCCACACAGGCAACCACGACATCGGGCAAGCGCCCCTCAGCCTCCAGCACCTGTGCACGGGTCTCTTTGCCGATCACGCTCTGAAAGTCCCGCACGAGTGAGGGAAACGGGTGCGGCCCGACCGCCGAACCCAGAATATAGTGCGTGTCGCGCACGTTGGCGATCCAGTCCCGCATCGCTTCGTTGCCCGCGTCTTTGAGGGTGGCCGTGCCACTGGTCACGGGCCGTACCTCCGCCCCAAGCAATTTCATCCGAAAGACATTGAGCGCCTGCCGCTCGACATCCACCGCGCCCATGTAGACAATACAGGGGAAGCCAAACTTCGCGCAGACAGTGGCCGTCGCCACGCCGTGTTGCCCCGCGCCCGTCTCCGCAATAATGCGCGGCTTGCCCATACGTCGCGCCAGCAAGATCTGCCCGATCGTGTTGTTGATCTTGTGTGCCCCGGTGTGGCAGAGATCCTCGCGCTTTAGATAGATCTTCGCCCCGCCCAGCTCGCGGGTCAGCCCCTCAGCGAAAGTCAGCGGCGTCTCACGGCCCACGAAGTTCTTTAAATGATAGTGGAACTCGCGGGTAAACTCAGGATCCGCCAGCGCATCCTGCCACGCCTGCGCCAGCTCCTCCAGCGCGGGAATGAGGGTTTCTGGGACATAGCGCCCCCCAAACGGGCCAAAGTGACCGAGCTTATCGGCAGCGGAGACGAAGGTTTCCATGCCGTTATGATACCGCGCCAGTACAATAAGCCCATGCTGACTCTCACGAATCTCCAACAAGCCGATATTGCTGAGATCGCTGACGCGTTTGCGAGACTGAGCTGGAACAAGCCTACCTCGCAGTACGAAGCCTACTTACAAGAGCAAGAGGTGGGGGAGCGGGTGACGATCATCGCGCACTGGGACTCTGTTTTTGTGGGCTATCTTACGATTGTCTGGCACTCGCACTATGCGCCGTTTGCTGCGGAGAGTATCCCGGAAATTGCGGACTTCAATGTGCTGCCAAACTGGCGACGGCGCGGAATTGGGACAGCGCTGATGGACGATGCCGAGCGTCGTATCGCGGAGCGCTCCAAGGTTGCGGGAATCGGTGTCGGGATGACGGCGGACTACGGCGCAGCGCAGCGGCTCTATGTCACACGCGGCTATGTTCCCGATGGGCGCGGCCTCACCTACGAGGGCAAGACGCTGGCCCACGGCGAGAGCACACTCAACGACGATAGCCTAGTGCTCTACTTCACAAAAGCTCTGCGCTGAGCTGCCGCTGTGTGCACAAACCTTGCACAACGCTGCGATTCGCAAAGAGTTCGGCAAGCCGTCTGGCCTGGTGCAGGCGGCTTTTTTCATTGGTATAGTGAGGATCATGAGCACATCGCTATATGCCAGCACGTCGAATCGGCCCTCGGCTCAGGTGGATGCACTGGGTAATCGAACCAGCTATGTCTACGATGCCGCCGGACAGAACACGGTGATTCAAGATGCTCGCGGAAACCGGATTAGCTTCACCTACACGAGTCGGGGCGAGACGGCAACGGAGAAAGATGCTCGAAACTTCGTGACAAGCTACCTCTACGATGCAGTCGGGCGGCTCTCGGTGCGGCAGTTTCCCAGCGGCGACAGGACGAGCTACACCTATGATGTGGTGGGTCGGCAGACAGTGGCTCAGTACGCGGATGCAACTCGTGTAACGAGTGCTTACGATGCCGTGGGGAACCGCACGACCGTGGTGGACTCGGGCGGTACGACTACCTAGACGTACGATGCGGTGAATCGGATGAGTGGCAAGACTGATCCAGGGACACTGGCTCAGGGTTATGTCTACGATGCGGCAGGGCAGCGAACGAAGCTAACGGAGCCGGGCGGTGGGGTTCGAACGATGACCTTCGATAGCGACGGGAACCTGGCTACGTTCCAAGACCCGAGCGGTCGTGTGACGAGCATGCAGTACGATCTGGCAGGGCGGCGGACAAGCCTGACCTTCGCTTCTGGTCTGCTTCGTGGTTTTACCTACGACGCGGCCAGCCAGACGGTCTCAATCATTGACACGGGCACAGGTGGCTCCTCGCTTGCTCGCTGGACGTTCGCTTATGATGCGGTGGGCAACCGTCTGGTGGTTCGTGACAACGCGGGAGCTTGGACGACCTACACGTATGATGCGAAGAACCAGCTCACGCAGGACGCGACGGCTGTGGTGAACGCTCATACCTACAACTATGGCTACGATGCAGTGGGCAACCGGCTAACGAGCAACGAGGGCGGTACGGTGATGACGAGCACCTACGACGCGGCAAACCGTCTGGTGACGAGCGTGGATGGGAGCGGCCCCTCGACCTACACGTTCGACAGCAACGGCAACATGACCAAGGTTGCGGCTCCTTCTGGCGTGACGAGTATGGTCTACGACATTGAGAACCGTCTGGTTCGTCATGAGTCGGGCGGTGTGGTGACGAGTGGCTTTGTTGCATAACGTTTAGCTGTAGGCGTACCAAGGTGCTTTTCGTAGGCTACCTAGTTAACTTACTAGGGGAGGAGCGACCACGACAGCGTAGC
>NZ_JAYVPL010000161.1:0-38849 GCF_043757465.1 Armatimonas sp. | reverse complement strand
GATTTCTGCCTCCAGCGCGAGAGGCTTGGTGGATATAACCACCACCTTGTGAACGAAGCCCCGAAGGATTATCCGGCGCTCTATTTCTGTTGCTGCCTCCCGCTGAAGTCTCTGGGCTTCCTCGGCCTGGCCATCTAGCTTGCGCTGGAGAACATTGCGTGCGGCGGTGCTATTTGTGGTAGCAATACTCTCCACAATACGGTCTTCCTGTGACGCCATCTGCTTGTCTTGGCGGCGCAGTCCCACGACTTCACGCAACAGGTTCTCTGCATCGGAAAGTTTCTCGCGCGCCTCGGCCAGGAGCTGATCGAGCCCGCGCGGGTACTCGCCGCTGATGGGTTTGCCGCTCCCGCGTCGCTGACAAAATCTCTTGCTGCTCATACGGCGCTGCTCTCCCGCGACGAGGCATCGAAGGCGATCTTTGTGGGCATCGTGGAAGGGAAGAGCTTTAAACAGCCCGAGCTGGCGGCGACACTGGCGCGAATTCAGAAAAACGGCCCTCGCGAGTTCTACGCGGGCAAGACGGCACGGCGTATTGCAAGTGCGATGCGGCCCCACGGCTGGATCAATGCAAGCGATCTGCGCGGCTACGAAGTCAAGGAGCGCAAGGCGGTCACGGGGCGCTACCGAGGCCACGAGATTGTCTCAATGGCCCCTACGGCTCCGGCGTGACGATTCCAGGCACGGGGATTCTGATGAACAAAGAGATGGATGACTTTGCCGCCAACCCCGGCCAGCCCAACCGCTACGGCCTGATCCAGGGTGAGAGCAACGCCGTGAAGGCAAGAAAGCGCCCGCTCTCGTCTATGACCCCGACTTTCATCACCCACCCCGACGGCACGCTCCGGCTCATTATTGGCTCTCCCGGTGGCCCGGCCATCATCAACACCGTTCTTCAGGTCATCTTAAATATCGTGGATCACCACCAGTCCATCACCGATGCCATCGCTGCCTCACGGGTACACCACCAGTGGTTCCCCGACGGCACAGTGACGGGAGGGAGCGATCCCCGTGGGTCGGGGCGAGTCGCCGGTTGAAAACCAGCGGACAGAAAGCGTGGAGCTGAGCAACAAAACACCAATGCGGTACAATGACCGCCGTGGAAATTACGTTTCTGGGAACAGGCTCTGGCGCACCGTCGCGGGCGCGTAACGTCTCGGCGACGGCCTTGCACCTGCCGCAGCGCGGCGAGTGGTGGCTGATTGACTGCGGCGAGGGCACGCAGCACCAGATTCTCCGCGCCTCCCACATTCGTTTATCGCAGCTCACACGCATCTTCCTGACACACCTCCATGGCGATCATCTCTTTGGTCTACCGGGTCTACTCGCCTCGCGAGCGCTTGCCCAAGGCGGCGTGGGGCCAGTCACGATCTACGGCCCGGAGGGGGTCGAAGCCTGGCTCAAGGCGACGTTGCGTGCTGCCGGGATGCGCTTTGGGTTTCCTGTGAATGTTGTGACCGTCAAGCCCGGCGTGATCTGCACCGACGGTGAGTTCACGGTGATGGCAGCTCCCGTGCGCCATCGCATCGAGGCCTACGGCTATGCTATCCGAGAAGCCGAGCAAACCGGGCGCTTTGAGGTAGAGGCGGCGGCGGCGCTGGGAATCCCGCCGGGGCCGCTCTACGGTCAGCTAAAAGCGGGCAAGAGTGTCACGCTTGCCGATGGTAGGGTGATCGAGGGAGCGAGCCTGGTTGGCCCCACACGGCCGGGGCGCTACATTGTTTTTTCGGGCGACACGAGCCCGGCTCCCGAGCTTGTTTTAATGGCACAGGGTGCGGATCTGTTGGTTCATGAAGCTACCTACTCGGAGCAAGATCGCAGCCTCGCGGATCGTGCTGCACACGCGACGGCGACAATCGCTGCCGAAGCGGCTCGGGATGCCGGTGTGCACGCGCTGCTCCTGACGCATTTTTCCGCCCGCTACGAAGGGGGTGAGAGCGAGGTTAACCTCGAAACATTGCTCGCGGAAGCCCGTGCGATCTTCCCGGAGACCCGCCTCGCTCACGATTTGCTCCGTGTCAGTGTTCCTCGAAGAGAGCAGTAACCGCTTCCAGGGGACGTCCGAGAGCAGCTCGCGACTTAGAGCAAGCGGGGTTGTGGTAGATAGTCACGGGTGCCATTTATTTTTCAGTGTTGCCGCGTTTTTTTTCAGTGTTGCCGCGATCCCCTCACGGATCAGTCGGACTACTTTCCAGCGCCAGGCGGGTGTGCACGCCGCTTGCAGGTCTTGATGATTGGACATTGTCGCCAGTTCGATCAGCACACTTTCGGGCACGGGGTTGTGCTCCGGGTTGAGCACGCCCAGCTCGCGCGGCTTCGGTGCACCCGCGCGCCGCTGTCCTCCCAGCCCTGTCTTTTGCCAGCGATTCGCAAGCTCCTGAGCGAGCGGAGGGGGCTGACCTCGGCGCGTGTCGTAGCAGATGAGCCCACCACGCCAGCGGCTCGCACTCAGCGCGTCGTAGTGCAGCGAGAGAAAGAAAACTGGGTGGTGCGCTCCCTGGGCACGCCAGACCTGCGCCGCGAGCCCCGCACGTCGGTAGAGATCCTCAGGGCTTTCCTGGCGGCGGATACCCACATACTTATTATCCAAGGCAAAACGTGCATCGCGCGGCGCCTCAAGGGGAGGTTCTGGCTGATTTTCTTTAGGAAGCGTGGTGAGTGTCTTGCTGTGAACCGTGAAAATCACTTCCGCCCCAGCCTGTTGGAGCGAGGCGGCAAGGGTGGCGGCCATGCGGTAGGTGAGCTGCGCCTCACTCATGGCTTGTCGCGTTGCGCCCGGATCTGCCCCCCCATGCCCTGGATCCAGCACGACAATCACTCCCTGTAGAAACAGATTGGCACCTGGCTTTGCGGGGGCAGGTCGGGAAACTACGGTCCGGCGACGGCACTGCCCCACAAAGACGAGCAGCAGGAGAAAGAGTAAGGCGAGGGGCAAGTCCCCCAGGCGTTTTCGGCGGGCTTGGCGACGCTTCGGGCGAGGCGGCGGAGGCGGAGGCTTTTTCCTGGGGGGTGGCACGTTCCAATGATACCGTAGCTTTTACATTTGCCGTATGCAGAGCAATCGGGTAGAGAGGCTTGTGGTAGGATAAAGCCAATATGACACGTTCGGCGGGCAAGAATACCCTGCTTGTAATGGCCTTTGTCCTCCTCTCGCGGGTGCTAGGCGTCGTGCGGGATATGGTGATCAACCAGGTCTTTGGCCAAAACGTGACCACCGATATCTATACCGCCGCGTTTCGTATCCCCGATATTCTCCAGTACCTGGTTGCGGGTGGGGCGCTTGCCACGGTCTTTGTGCCCGTTTTCACGGAGTACTGGAGTGCGGGCAAGGAGCGCGATGCCTGGAAGATCTTCGGGAGCGTCATGAGCATCGTCGCGTGCGTTGCGCTAGGGCTCGTGATCGTCATGGAGCTTGCTGCGGCGCCGCTGGCACGCTTCATGAACCCGGGGCTCGGGCTCCAACAGCATGTCGTAGTGAGCTTCTGGGACGGCTGGCGAGTCTTGCTGCATCCGGAGAACGCGCCGGTGGAGCAGCGCCAAGCCTGGGAACAAGTGGCGCAGCTCTCGCGAATCTTGCTACCAGCACAGTGGTGTTTCTTTGTGGGGGGCCTGATGATGGGAACCCTCAACGCCCGCCACCGTTTTCTGATTCCCTCACTGGGCCCGATTGCCTACAATGGGCTGATTATTATCGGGGGGCTCAGTCAGCTTTTAGTGACGGAGAACCAGCGCAGTATCACCGCCATGTGCTGGGGCGCTCTGGTTGGAGCCGTCGCAGGGAACTTCTTGCTGCCGATCTGGGAGCTCAAGCGCACGGGGAGCAGGTTCTGGCTAGGCTTTGATGTCGGCCATCCGGGCGTTCGCAAAGTGGGTAAGCTCATGCTTCCCGCGCTGCTGGGCCTCTCACTCTCGCAGCTCGGGTTCTGGATCACCGGCTCGTTTGCCTCAGGGGAAGGCACACTCTCGGCGCTGCGCAATGCCTATAACCTAACGCAGGCCCCGATTGGGATCTTTGCACAGGCATCGGCGATTGTGATCTTCCCAACAATCTCCGCGCTCGCCGCCAATAAAAACTGGAAAGAGTTCCGCAAGGAGATCCACTTTGGCATCCGCCGCATCCTCTTCTTGACCCTGCCCGCCTCGCTCTTGATGGCCGCGCTAGCGGAGCCCATTATCACGGCGATCTACTTCAAGGGCAAGTTCACGCAAGACGCCGCGGGAGTTTTCACCACGGGTAATCTCCTGGCATCCGCGATGGCGCTGCGGCTCTACTCTCTGGGGACATTTGCCTGGAGCGCGCAAGCCGTTCTGGCGCGCGGCTTCTACGCCATGCAAAACAGCAAGACCCCGGTGGTCATCACGACCTGCATGGTGTTCTTCTTCACCGGCCTCTGCGCATTTTTACCCCGAGTGGCCGAGCTGGAGAACTACGGGCTGGCGCTGGCGCTCTCGATTGCGGGGACACTCAATATGCTGATCTTCTTCCGGACACTCCAGAAAGATGCGGGTGGCTTGAATCTGCGCGGCTTGCTCAAGGCATCCCTGAAGATCACGGTGGCGGCTCTGGCGGCCAGCGGGATAGCGCTCCTCTTTCTGCACTTCTTCTGGCAACTGCCCCTAGAGGCCACGCAGAAAACGGCCCGTCTCCACGGCGTACTCGTCACGCTTCTGGCAAGTGGGTCAGCCCTCGCCGTCTATGTACTCGCCTGCCTTCTCCTACGTGTGGATGAGCTCAAGAGCATCTGTGATATGTTCCGTCGCAAGAAGGCACTAGAACCCACTACACTCAAACCCCAAAATTAATTTTGCAGATTTTATAAGATTCGGGGGATCTCAACCGTTCTAAGGGTGACGAAAGGAACTCTTGAAACAATGCAAAACCCACTTACTTCACTTACCCACCGCGAGCGCACGGGACTCGCGGTGGCGGTCAGTATTCTGGCCCTCTTTGGGGTGGGAAGTACCCTCTACCGCTCCAGCGCCGCCCCACTTCAGCCCACGGTCTTTCCCCTGGTGCCTTCTGCGCCACAGACACCTATTGCCAGCCCGAAACCGACTCCCAAGGCCCCTTCTCGTAGTGTGGTGGTCTATGTCAGTGGTGCGGTACTGCGCCCAGGCGTCTATAGTCTGCCCCCCGGTCAGCGGCTCTACCACGCTGTCCAGAAAGCAGGCGGCTTCAAAAGCGGTGCCCAGCAAGATGCACTGAACCTGGCGGCCTACCTACAAGACGCCGACCAGATCCATGTCCCCCTCCACAGCACGACCGCCACCACCGTACCAAGTACAGCTCCCCACCTCGCCGGGGTGCGAGTGCTCGGAAGAGCGCAGAGTACATCGCCCACCACTCGACCAGAGAGTGCGTCGTCCAAGTTCCACAACCCAGGCGATGGCAAAATAAAATTGAGTTCGGCAACACTAGAGGATCTTCAAAAACTCCCCGGAGTTGGCCCCAGCACAGCGCGGAGTATCTTAGACTATCGAAAAGAGAGCGGAGGCTTTAAAGAGCTGGAGGAAGTCAAAGAAGTCCGGGGGATCGGGGAGAAAAAGTTCGCGAAAATGCAGCCGTTTCTCACACTGTAAGCACTCTAGCGGTGACTGTTGCGACTACGGCTCTTCTTTCGAAAGCCTAAGATAGTGAGGATTTTCTCGTCCACGCCAGGGATCAAAAAAAGCAAAACGATTCCTGCAATCATCAAGGCACCCAGCTCCGGTGAAATATGAACCCCACGAAAAAGTGTGTGCAGAAACTTCCGAGCCGTGTTACTCGCTCCCGGAATGAGAATCAAAAACAATAGCACCACAAAGGTCGTGACCAGAACCATCAGTACTTTGCGTTTTACGGGAGTGACGGCACTGCGGCGACGGGTCCGTCGTTTGACGGCCACCATCTTTGGAGGTTCCACGGGTGGGCTACTAGTATTGTCCTCTGCCTGACTCATATGAGCTAATTATAGCATGAATTTCCTTTTGGGCAGGGAAGCACTTCGGTTCTGTAGAAATAATGGTTGTTATGTCTGACTACACTCCCTCCGCAACACGCTATGAAAACACACCGGGCTGGTTCCGCCGTTGTGGACGCTCAGGGCTGCATCTGCCCGCCATCTCGATCGGCTGCTGGCACAACTTTGGTGATCCTGGAACCGATGCGGGCCGCCACACTGATGAAGCCTCGTTGCACGAAAATGCACGCCAGATGCTCTTTACCAGCTTTGACAATGGCATCACGCACTTTGATCTCGCCAATAACTACGGCCCCTCTCCCGGCGCGGCGGAGAGCCGTGTTGGGCGCATTCTGAAAGAGGACTTCGCAGGCTATCGCGACGAGCTGATTATTTCTACCAAGGCAGGCTACCGGATGTGGCCGGGGCCGTACGGCGAGTGGGGAAGCCGCAAGTACCTACTGGCAAGCCTGGATGCCAGCCTGAAGCGTCTCCAGCTAGACTATGTGGATATCTTCTACTCCCACCGTCCCGATCCCAATACGCCGCTAGAGGAGACAATGGGAGCACTGGACTCCGCCGTGCGCTCTGGCAAGGCGCTCTACGCCGCGATCTCCAACTACTCCGCCGAACAGACCCGCCTCGCCCACGCTATCTGTCAAGCCAATGGCTTCGTCCAGCCGGTTCTGCACCAGCCGAGCTACTCGCTGATCAACCGCTGGATCGAGAATGGCCTCACCAACGCCTGCGGCGAGCACGGGATCGGTATGATCGCCTTCTGTCCGCTGGCGCAGGGCCTGCTGACAAATAAATATCTCGGAGGCACCATCCCCGAGGACTCCCGCGCCAAGCAGCCATCGGGCTTTTTGAAGGAGTCCGCGGTCACTCCCGAGATGGTCGCTAAGCTGAACAAGCTCAACACCATTGCGGGGGATCGTGGCCAGAGCCTGGCGCAGATGTCACTCTCGTGGGTTCTGCGCGACTCCCGGATGACCTCGGCCTTGATCGGAGCCAGCCGCCCGGAGCAGATTCTGGAAAACGTTAAAGCGGCAGAAAAAACCAAGTTCGCCGACGATGAAATCGAGGCTATCGAGGCCGCGCTCAAGTAGCATAAAAGCGGTTTCGGGCCATGCTATACTGATCCTATCCATGACTCCTTTATTCCGCGTCGGCCACGGCTACGATGTGCATGCCTTTGCCGAGGGGCGCCCCCTCTGGCTGGGCGGTGTCCTCTTCCCAAACTCCCCTGTTGGGCTGCTTGGTCACTCTGATGCCGATGTACTGCTCCATGCCCTCTGCGATGCGCTTCTGGGCGCTGCCGGGCTCGGGGACATCGGAAAATATTTCCCGCCATCGGACATACGCCACAAAGATCGCCCGAGCATTGAATTTGCCTGCGAAGTGCGTGCGCTTCTTGCAGAGCGGGGCTGGCGTATCGGCAACGTAGATATGACGGTGCTCGCGGAGTTTCCCAAGATCGGCCCGCGCACCGACGAGATGAAAATAGTGCTCGCCCCTGCTCTCCAAATCTCCCCGGATGCCATTGGAATCAAGGCTACGACTAACGAGGGGCTGGGCTTTGTCGGGCGGGGCGAGGGAATCTGCGCCCATGCTGTTGCGCTAATTTACCGGGAGGAATAAGCCTCGTTTCTGCCGAAGATTAGTGACGGAGGTTTATCACTATGCAAGTTCAGGTACGCGGCAAAGGAGTCGTGATTACTGATGCCCTGCGAGACTACGCAGACAAACGGGTCAACAAGCTTTCCAAGCACTTTGCGACTCTCCAGGCTGCCACGGTCACACAGAGCATTCAAGGAAAAGTACACCGGGTCGAGGTTCAGCTCGAAGGCGATGGAATCTTGCTACGAGGCGAAGATCGCGCCGAAGACATGTATGTCGCGATAGATCATGTGGTGGACAAGCTGGAGCGCCGGATGTCCAAGTATAAAGAGCGCCATAAGTGGCACCACCGGGGTGCCCATCACGATCACGACAGCCCGCGCCACATGCCCGCAGAAAATGAACGCGATGAAGACGATTCGGACGACGAGGGCAAGGTTCTGCGACGCAAGCGATTTGCGATCAAACCTCTCACAGAACTTGAGGCAGTGGCCCACATGGAGCTCCTCTCCCACGACTTCTTTGTCTTCGAGAATGCCGACACCGGCCAGGTAAGTGTTCTCTATAGACGGGCGGATAAAAACTACGGTATCCTAGAGCCCGAACGATAACGCAACGAAGCGGCCCCGGACAACAGAATCCGGGGCCGTTTTTCTGGGAGCTTGCTTGTGAAAGTTGGAATTCTAACCGGCGGGGGCGACTGCCCTGGCCTCAACCCCGCAATCCGGGGCGTGGTGTACCGTGGCATGGACTTTGGTTTCGAGTTTGTCGGAATCGAAGAGGGCTGGCGTGGACTCGTCAAAGGGATGTACCGTCCCCTGGGCCTGAGTGATGTGGAGGAGATTATCTACCAGGGGGGCACTATGCTGGGCTCCTCACGCACGAATCCCTTCAAAAAGGGCGGAGAGAAAGATCTAGAAGCCGTTCTGGAGAATATCAAGGCCGCCAAGTTCGATGCGATAGTTGCTCTAGGCGGCGAGGACACGCTGGGTGTGGCGGCCAAGCTCTACTCGCAGTACGGGGTTCCCACGGTGGGCGTCCCCAAGACCATGGACAATGATCTCTCCGGCACGGACTTCACGTTCGGCTTCGATACGGCAGCCTCCGTTGGACTCGATGCCATTGATCGGTTGCGAGACACGGCGCGCTCGCACCGCCGCGTGATGGTGCTCGAAGTGATGGGTCGCCATGCGGGCTGGGTGGCCTGGTATGTGGGTGTGGCAGGTGGCGCGGACTGGGTAACCCTTCCTGAGGAGCCGCTTGATGTGGACGCCATGATCGCCCATCTCAGCGCCGTTCGGGCGCGTGGCAAGAAGTACGGACTCGTGGTCTGCTCCGAGGGCACGGAGCTTCCGGCGCTGCTTGGCGCGGAAAAAGCGGTGGACGACTTCGGGCACGTCAAGCTCTCGGATCGCAGCGTCGGGGAGTTTGTCGCCAGTACGATCACCGAGAAGACCGGCTGGGAGAGCCGCCATGCCGTCGTGGGTCATGTGCACCGTGGTGGGTCGCCCACCCTCTTTGACCGCGTGCTAGGCATGCGCGTCGGGATGAAAGCCGCTGAGCTCGTCCATGAGAAACAATTTGGTCAGATGGCCGCACTGGTGGGCACCGAGGTCAAGGGTGTGGATATCGTCGCCGCCACTTCCGTGCTCAAAATCGTCCCTCCACAGCTTGTCGCACTGATGAAGACTACGTTTAAATAGAACCGCCCTAATGGATCGCCCCGATAAACCGGGGCGAGAGAACGGAGCGACACGAATTTATGCGCCCCTCCCTCACCCTTCTCCTTGCCCTCCTTGCCTCGCAGAGCCTTACCATGCCTGAAGCCCACGCCCAAGTGCCCACCGTGCCCGCTCCCTTTGAGCTGACCCGCGTCTTAGATATTGAGAAGCGCCGCGTTGTGGATGTCGCCATCGCGCCCTCCGATGTTAGTTTAAGCTGTGATGTGCTAGTAGTCGGTGGCGGGCTCGGCGGTGTTGCGGCAGCCGAAGCGGCGGCTCGGCGCGGGTTCTCCGTGGTGATTGTCGAGCCCACCCGGATGCTGGGCGGTCAGCTCACCAGCCAGCTTGTGCCGGTTCCCGATGAGAATAGCCACGTCGAAAAAGAGCCCGGGCCATCTACCAAGACCTACCGAGCGCTCCGGCAAGCCGTTCGAGACCACTACAGTGCTCAGCCGGGCGTAAAACCTGGCGTAGGAAAGAATATCGGCGACTGCTGGGTCAGCCGTGTCTCGGGCCTGCCAGAAGTTTGGGAGAAGGCGATCCGCGACCGACTGGCTCCCTACGAGAAGTCGGGTGCGATCCGCCGCGTACTGATGCGCCATCAGCTACGCTCCGTGACCCAGTACTCGGGCCAGGAGCGCATCAACTACGCCGATGTCGCGAGCTTAGAGACAGGCAAGATCACGCGCATCGGCTGTCGGTTTCTGCTCGATGCCACCGAGGACGGCGCGGCGCTCGCCCTCGCGGGCTCCCCGTTTCGCGTCGGTCAGGAGGCGCTCTCCGAGTTCAGTGAGTCGCTCGCGCCCGAGACGGCAAACCCAAGCTGGGTGCAAAGCTTCACGTACTGTTTTCTCATGGACTGGCAAGCCGCGCCCGGCCCGATCCCCGAAAAACCCGCCGAGTACGATTATTTTAAGAGCCTGGGCGAGTACACGCTGGACTACATCTACCGCGATAAAGCCGAGCCGTACTCTGTGACCTATAAAGTGCTTGAAAAAGCGCAAGTAAATAATCGCAGCTACCTGCCGTTCTGGACGTACCGTCGCCTGATCGCCTCGTCGAGCTTCACGGACAAGCAGTCCCCCGTGGGTGATTTAGCGCTGATTAACTGGCGCGGCAATGACTTCCACGAGGAGAGCTATCTTGATAAGCCCGTGGACGAGCAAGTGCGGATCCTAGAGCGTGGCCTGAATTTTGCCAAGGGCTTTGCCCACTGGCTCCAGACCGAGTGCCCCCGAGATAACGGCAGTGGCATCGGCTATCCCGAGCTGCAAATCCCCGAAAATGGCTGGGCGATTCACCCTTACATTCGGGAGTCGCGGCGTTTGCAGGCCCGCACGATGCTTACCCAAAACCACCTACGCTCAACCGACCCTAGCGCCAAGTGGGGCGAGATATTCCCCGACTCCGTGGGCTGCGCACTCTACGCCATGGACATTCACCCCAGCAAGGGCGAGCCTCCTCTGCTCTCGGTGGCGCTTCCCTACCACTTGCCATTAGGTGCCTTCTTGCCCACCTCCGGTCCGGTGAATATCCTGCCCGCTGCCAAGAACTTCGGTGCCAGCCGCCTCGCGCTGGCATCGGCACGCATGCACCCCACGGAGTTTCTCGCAGGGGAAGTAGCGGGATCGCTGGCCGCCTTCTGCCTCGAAAAAGACCTCCGCGACCCTAGCGCCGTCCACGACTCCCCCGCGCTTCTGGCCGAGTTCCAGGCACGCCTAAAAACCCAGGGGGTACTACTGCGCTGGGACGAAATTTTATGATGGATCTACGAAGCGACACGGTAACCCGCCCGACGCCTGCGATGCGGGAGGCGATGGTACACGCCGCCGTCGGGGACGATGTGTGGGGCGATGATCCCACGGTGCTAGAGCTTCAAAACTCCCTGGCACGCTCCGCGGGCAAAGAGGCGGGGCTGTTTCTGCCGTCGGGAACCCAGAGCAATCTTGCCGCACTCATGGCGCACTGTGAGCGCGGCGATGAGTACATTGTCGGGCAGCTTGCCCACACCTACAAGTATGAGGGCGGCGGTGCGGCGGTGCTGGGCTCCATTGTCCCGCAACCCCTTGAGAACGAAGACGATGGCTCGCTGCCGCTGGAGAAGATCACGGGGGCGATTAAGCGCCATGGGCCGGGACTGGGGGCGCACTTTGCCCGCACGAAATTGCTGGCGCTGGAAAATACGTTCAATGGCCAGGTTGTTCCCAGAGACTATCTCAAAGCCGCGACGGAGCTAGCGCACCACCGGGGGCTCGCGACGCACCTCGATGGCGCACGGGTCTTTAATGCCGTGGTGGCGCAGGGCATCACGCTGGCGGAGGCGTGCGACGGCTTTGACTCGGTCTCGATCTGCCTCTCCAAAGGACTGGGTGCGCCCGTTGGTTCGGTTCTGGTTGGCTCACAAGAGCTCATCGAACGCGCCTACCGCTGGCGAAAAGTGCTGGGTGGTGGAATGCGGCAGTCGGGGATTCTGGCAGCGGCGGGCCTCTATGCACTGGAGCACCATATCAACCGCCTCGCAGACGATCACGCAAACGCCACGTTCTTAGCAACAGAGCTGACACAAATACCACAAGTCACGGTTCTCGGACACGCGACCAACATGGTCTTCGCCACCTTCCCCGAGGAAGACTGCGCCCCCCTCCAAGCCGCACTTGCGGAGCGCGGAATGCTGGCTCTCATCACCCCCGAGTCGCGTTTTGTCACTCATCTTGATGTAAACTCTGAGGGAATCACTCTGTTCATCAACGCTATCAAGGAATATTTCGCATAAAAAACACGCTAGCCCGACACCAAGCAGCTCGCGATCACCGTCATGATCCCGACAAATACCGCCGAGACCCTCGTGCAAGCGCCACGCTGGATGCCAGGGTTCTACATGCTCCAGAACTACGGGGCACGCCTCAAGGATTTCTCAGCGACGGGCGAGGGCAACAAGCCTGTGGAGCTCTCCGTGGTGGACGAACACACCTGGAAGATCAACAGTGCGGGGACGAAGCAAGTCACGCTGCGCTACAGTGCGCCACTGGAATTTCAAAATGGCGTCGGGCATTATAGCGGGATCGCGGCCTATGTCTACGTCGTCGGGCTTTGCCTCGATTTAGAGCTACTTGCTCAGACGGGTGGCAAGCGCAGCTTAGACGATGTGGAGCTTGCGCTCTGGAAAAAGTGCCGCAACAACCAGCCAGGGTTTGCCGAGGACGAGATCCGCAAGCAGCTCATCGTGGCGGGAGGAGACGCTTTCGGTTCGCTCTACGACAAGCTCGTTCTTACGCCCGGTGAGCTTCCCGTCGAGCAGGCCCTCGCTCATGTTGGCCTGGAGCTGACCAATAAAAACGAGATTCGCCCCCTCGCCGCGACCACGGCAGAGCAACTGCGGCTCCGTGGCCTCTGGCTCGCGAAGAAACGGGGTAAGTAGCCCCTGCCCTGGCGTGTTCATCATCCCTTCTTAACATTTCTTACCTCTTAGGGTGCGAAAATAAGGGCAATGATAAGAAAAATAAACACAACACGAGATGCGTTCGTGCTACTCCTGATAACAGGAAGCCTGCTGGCAGGGTGCCAGCCACTCACAGCGCCAGAAGAGAGCCTGCGGATTGTGGCGGGCAGCGAGAACAAGAGCCTGGAGCCGCTGGTGCAGCGCTTCGCCCAGGAAAATCAGATCGCGGTCACTTTCGAGTACAAAGGCTCCGTTGAGATAATGCGTCAGCTCGAAGGTGGCGGGGGGACTGCTGACGCGGTCTGGCCTGCGCAGTCGCTCTGGACAAGCATGGGCGATTCACAGCGGCGTGTAAAAGACGCGCAGAGCATCTACTGGTCACCCGTGGGGCTGGCGTTGAAAGAGAGTGTGGCCCAAAAGCTAGGCTGGACGGATAAAAAAAGCGTCACGACACAGACAATTAGGAAGGCGGCCCAAGCGGGCCGCCTTCGTTTTTTAATGACCTCCGCCACCCAGAGCAACAGCGGCGCAGCGGCCTATCTAGCCTTTCTCTCCGCGTTTGCCGGAAAGCCGCAGGTGCTCACGGAGAGTGACCTGCAAAGGCCAGATGTCCAGCGCGGCGTGGCATCGCTTCTAGGGCAAGTCAATCGGTCGGCGGGAAGCTCAGGCTGGCTGACGGAGCTCTTTCTGAGCCGCTACGACGACTACGATGCGATGATTAACTACGAGGTCATGGCGATGGAGGCCAACACAAAACTTGCCGCGCAAGGTCGTGAGAAACTCACCGTGGTCTACCCATCCGACGGAGTCGCCATCGCCGATGCGCCCCTGGGCTATGTTGAGCACGGACAGGGTGCAGGCAAGCGTCAGGCATTTGCAAAGCTCCAGACCTGGCTTCTCTCACCCACGATTCAGCGCGAGATTGCGGCCACGGGGCGGCGCACGGGCCCCATCGGCGATGCGTTTCCCAATCAGCTACGCCTGCCTCGTGCGGAAGTGGTGCGGCAAGCCCTGGATCTCTATCAGACCAGCCTGCGCAAGCCCTCGCTCACGGTCTATTGTTTGGATGTCTCCGGCAGCATGCGCGGCGAGCGGCTGGAGCAGCTAAAAAGCGCGATGCGGGGCTTGCTCGATCAGAATTTAGCACGCCGTAGCCTCCTGCAAACATCGGCGAGAGATATTACCGTAGTGATTCCTTTTAGCAGCACACCAGAAGCACTCTGGCAGGTGCGTGGCAACGATCCGGCGGCGCTGACAGCACTGAGCGCGAAGATTCAGGCGCTGGTGGCCGCGGGTGGCACGGATATCTACAGCCCCGTGGTGCAAGCACTCCGTCGGATTCGCCAGCAGCCGGGCTACGAGGACTACTTCCCCGCCGTGATCCTACTCACCGACGGTGAGTCCAACACTGGGGCGAGCCTGAGCGCGGTGCTCAGCGAAAAGCGCGATATCCCCGTCTTTGCGATACGATTCGGCGAGGCATCGTCGGATCAGCTGGAGGCACTGACAAAGGCAACATCGGGCCGGACGTTTGAGGGGCGCAGCGATCTGAGCGCGGCGTTCCGAGAGGCAAGGGGCTACAATGGCTGACATCAAGGCGGGCCTTACCGCCACTTTGATCTTTATTGTCTTGCTGCTCGCCGCCAAACAGCCGATCTTCGTGAGCGCGGCACTGGCAGGCGGCACCTATCTCGGAGTGCGGCTACTTCTCGCCCCCAAGACCGTCCCTACAGAAAAGCCCTGGCTGGAGCCCCTCGCCACGCGCTGGTCGGGCCGCGACGAAGGCGAGCGCCTAGCCTCCCTCGTGCGCCTCACAGAGCGCCTGCGCCAGCAATCCGAGCTGACCTCTGCCGTGGACGAGCATCTGGCTTATGTCAAACGCGCCTGCGAGCCCTACAGACTCGGAGCCACTCCCACCGGTCAGGCCCGCACCGAGCTGCTGACACTCTTAGAATTGGTCGAGGGCCGACTGCTCCGCCTCGCCGAAGCCCACCGCCGCAACGACGACAGGGCGCTTGCGAGCGAGCTTATTGCCCTCCGACAAACGCTCCTTGAGCTTGTCCCAGAACATAAAATGGAGAACAAACACAGATGAAAAAATTTATAGGATTGAGTTTATTGCTCGCCGTGGTGGGTGCCACCGCGTTTCTGACGGCAAAAAAATCCAGCACCGCTCCCACGGTTCTGCGCGGCTTTGTGGGCGGCGAGAAGACCACACTTCTGGCGGATCCAGAGTTTCAGAAGCTTCTCAAGGAGCGACACGGACTAGTGCTCGAAGCGGACAAGCGCGGCTCACTCGAAATGGTCACCGAGTCTGATACGAGCGGCAAAGACTTTCTCTGGCCGTCGTCATCAGTGGCGCTGGCACTCTACAAAGACGCGGGTAAGCCGCTGGTGGCGAGCGAGAACGTGCTGAACTCGCCGCTGGTGCTCTACACCTGGGCCAAAGTGGCCCAGACGCTCACGCAACAGAAGCTGGACTTCCCACGGCTCGTGGGCGCAGCAGCAGCGGGCAAGACCTGGAAAGAGCTGGGACTCCCCGAGCTCTATGGAAAAGTGGTGATCTACACCACCGACCCGCTGAAGTCGTCGTCGGGGAATCTCTACGCCGGGCTTTTGCAGACGGTTCTGGGCACGGGAAGCACGGAGAAAGTCAAGACGCTCATCACGGCGCAGGGTTTTCAGGAGAGCAGCTCGGACACGCTTTTTACACAGTACGTGAGCCGGGGCATCGGCGACAAGCCGGTTATTTTAGGCTACGAAGCCCAGCTCATTGACTTTGCCCGAACCTCACCCGCACAGTACGCCGCACAGAAGAGCCAGCTCCGGGTGCTCTACCCAAAACCGACGGTCTGGAGTAGCCACCCCGTGCTGGCCCTCACCACAAATGGCAAGAAGCTCATCGTGGCGCTCCAAGACCCGGAGATTCAGAAACTCGCCTGGGAGCGCCACGGTTTTCGGTCCGCGACGGGCGCACTCAACGATCCCAAGGCGTGCGGCGTCGAGGGGGTTCCTGCAACCATAGAGAGCGTCGTACCGGTTCCCGACACCAAGGCCATGCAGGCACTGCTCGCCGCGCTCCGATAGAAGTTTTCAGGGCCAGCAGTGCCGTTTTAGAGCTGGTAGTGCAGCCGAACTTTAGCAGTGATCTGGTTCTCGGTGAGCTTGTCGGTGGTCTCCACTCCAACGATCCGCTCCCCGAGTCCGCGCGCCACAAGCTGCTTTTTCAGCTCACCCTTTGCCTCGCCCGGGCCAAAGAGAAAGACCGACTCCGCCTCGCAAATTTGCGCAATCACCTTATCGTAGTACTTGCTGAGATGCGAGGCGAACTGCCGGTCACGCTGGTCGTCTGCGGAGCCATCCTCGGCGGTGTGACGCCCCGAAAACCGGACATGCTTCTCCACTCCTGACTCAATGTGCCGCATCGCTTCGGCTCCTTCGCCATTAAACACAACGAAAGCCTCTTTGTGATCAATCCACAGGCCGACTTGTTTCTTCATAGCACTCTCGTATGCAAAGCGAACGCTCCGAGTTCCTTTCTTTTTCCTACTGCCACGCGATACAGTAATCGAAACTCTATGATTGAAACACATGTTCATCTTAACAACGATACCCTGGAGCGCGACCTGCCCGGTGTTTTAGCACGTGCCACAACCGTCGGTGTCACGGATTTTGTGGTTGTCGGCTTTGACGAAGCATCTTCGGAAAAAGCTGTCACGCTGGCTGAGACAGACGCTCGAATCTGGGCAGTGGTCGGGGTGCATCCACACGATGCCAAGCACTGGAGTGAGGGTGTCGCCGAGCGGCTACGCACCTGGGCGGCGCATCCCAGAGTGTTAGCCATTGGGGAGATCGGGCTGGATTTCTACCGGGATCTCTCGCCACGGGACTTGCAGTACGAAGCGTTTCGAGCGCAGCTCGCGCTAGCCCGAGAGGTTGCGCTGCCTGTTGTCATCCACTGCCGCGATGCCTACGATGAGTGCCTCGCGCTCTTAGAAACCGAGGCGGCGGACATTGCGCTGATTATCCACTGTTTCGCCGGAGAGCGGCACCACGCGGAGATCTGCTGGAAGCGCGGCTGGTTTATGGGAGTGGACGGCCCGATTACGTATAAGAAAAACGACACACTTCGGGAGATAGTCAAAGCGACACCTGCCGAGCTTTTGCTTCTCGAAACCGATGCGCCCTATCTCTCACCCGAGCCCTTTCGGGGCAAGTTCCCTAACGAGCCTGCCCGGCTCACACACATTCGAGACACCATCGCCGCTCTTCGCGACACACCACCCGATGCGCTCACAGCACAGACGAGCACCAATGCCCGTCGCGCCTTTCCGAGGCTACTGCGGGACGCTTAGGCGGAGGCTCTTGTCACCGATCTTTGCCAACGTCACCTCGGCGGGCAGCCGCACGTCCTGATCGGTCGGGGCGAGAATCTCCGGCGTGCCCACAGCAACACCCGACTCAGTGGCGGTCTTGCCATTGGAGCCGTGCAAACGGAGCTCCCACTGCCAGTCACTTCCCTGCTTCTTCAGGATCACATCACAGAGCCAGGTGTGACAGCCCCCCGTTTTTTTCGGATCGTTGAGCTTGTAGACATCGGCGAGACTCGCTTTCCCACCCGCCACTGTCGGGACGCTCCAATTGCGCTCCCCCAGCAAGCTCCACTGATAATGCACGGTGTCAACAGTTACCTTCACTTTCGCAGGGATCAGGCGGACATAACCCGCTGCGGGTGAGGAAAGCTTCTCGTTACCCAAACGCGTGGGTTTAGGACAGCCCGCGAGAAGCAGAGCAGAAAAAATAAGAAAAACAAAGCGCATGAAACTTCATTGTACCGCGCGATACAATTCTGGGATGCGTAAGCCGCAACCCACCAAAAAACAACAAAAAACGGTGCTCAAAAAGAAGCTGACTGCCGCGCAACAGCAGCTTGCCACCGTCCAAAGACAGCTCGCGGCGGCCAAGCGCTCTGAGGAAGCAATCGCAACAGAGCTAACCGGTATCGAGAGTCAGCTTACCTCTACCCGCCAGAAACTCACGGAGGTTAAGGCACGCCTCAACCGGACGCATACAGAGCAACAGAAAGTGACGGTTCTGCTGACAAAGTCGCAGGGGACACTGGCACAGGCACAGCGTAGCCTAGCACAGCGGATGGCGGCCAACTACCGGCAGGGGCCGGTGCGCTATGCCTCGGTTCTGCTCGGAGCACACACCATGGGTGAGCTTGTTAGCCGTGCGGAGCTCGTGCGCTCCATTGTCAAGTACGAGTCCACCCTGATTGCGCAGATTAAAGCAGGGCGCGAGCAAGTGATCAAGTGGAAGGGTCTCTTGGACCAGAAGGCGAGTGAAATTCGCAAGCAAGAGCTGGCGCTAGGTGGTCAACAGGACCAGGAAGCCCAGCTCGTTCGGAAGCGACGCCTCGTGCTGCTAGAAGCCCTGGCCAAGCGCACCCAGATCGAGGCCGAGTACGCCCAGCTCGCCGCCGACTCAAACGAGATTTCGCAGCGGCTCCAGGCTCTGGAAGGGGCACCACTGCCTGGGAGTTTTTCAGGAAAGTTAATACAGCCCGTGGCGGGCAGAGTCGTTTCCTCGTTCGGAATGCGCTTTCACCCGATTCTCAAGATCAATCGTCTCCATGCGGGCGTTGACTTTGGCGCGGGCACGGGCACCCCCATTGTCGCCGCAGCCGCAGGGATGGTGGCCTACTCTGGGACGATGCGAGGCTACGGCAATGTGGTGGTCATTGATCACGGCGGTGGTATCTCGACTCTCTATGCGCACTGCTCCGTTCTTCTCGTCATCCAGGGGGAGAGTGTGGCGCAGGGTAAGCTCATCGCACAAGTGGGAGCGACAGGTCTGGCAACCGGGCCACACCTGCACTTTGAAGTGCGCCGCAATGGCAGCCCCATTAACCCTATCGGGGGTGGACTTTAGAGCAAAAATACGAGTTTAGGGGCTCCTCCCCTGAAGGCAAAAGAGTACACGGCACAGAATCCCTTCAAGGAACACTGAACCAATGAACTGCATCCGCTTGCTCATCGCCACTAGCATTGCCCTGGGAATACTCTTGTTCACCACGACTCCTACCGCGCATGCTCAGGCTCTATTAAACGGGGCAAAATCGCTCAAGAAGCTGCCTGCCGCTACCAGTACAATAAGCACTACGCCAACGCCAGATCCGAGTGATCGCGTTCAGTGGGGAGAGAAACAAGATCCCACTCCGCCCTCTCTCCTGCTTGCAAACACAAACACTAGCACCGCCACGGCAACCCATCGGTCACGCTCGCAATCAGTACCAGAGCCGGGCACACTCGGCTTGCTGGTGCTGGGAGGGCTTGGCCTACTACACCGTCGCTGGTAGATATTAGCCGTGGTATAATTAGGGCTAGCAGAGCCGCGCACCCAATGAGTTAGGATGCGCGGCTTTTTGTGTCTTTTTAACCTATGGATATCTACGACTTTACGATTATTGGCGGCGGACCGACGGGCCTCTTTGGAGCGTTCTACTCCGGTCTGCGCGAGATGCGCACCAAGCTCATTGATTCGATGCCCCAGCTCGGAGGGCAGCTCTCGGCGCTCTACCCCGAAAAGTACATCTATGATGTAGGGGGCTTTCCCAAGGTGCTGGCCAAGGATCTCGTGGCGCAGTTTGCCGATCAAGCGCTCCAGTACAGCCCAACGGTCTGTCTCAGTGAGAAAGTGGTCAAGCTGGAGCGGGTAGGCGATGACACTGCTGCGGGAGGGCACCTGATACTGACCACGGACAAGGGAAAAAGCCACTACAGCCGCACCGTACTTCTTGCCGCAGGCGTGGGCGCGTTCCTGCCGCGCAAGATGGATATTCCCGATTTAGATCGCCTGGAAGGGCTGGGTGTCCACTACTTTGTCACCGATCCCGCCGCTCTTGCGGGCAAGCGTCTGGTGATTGTGGGCGGCGGCGACTCAGCTTTTGACTGGGCGATGGCGCTCGGCCCACAAGCAGTATCCTGTCTCCAGCTCCATCGCACGGACCGCTTCCGTGCCCACGAGGACACAATCAAGAAAGTGCGGGAGCTAGACAGTGTCGAGCTGCGGACTTTCTTCGAGCTCAAGGCCCTTCACGGCGAAGAGCACCTGGAGGCAGTCACGATCTTCGATAACCGAACCGGCGAGGAGCAGCGAGTCGAGTGCGATGCGCTACTTCTCAACCTGGGTTTTCTGACAAATCTCGGGCCAATAAAGGAATGGGGCCTAGAAATAGAGAAAAATACGATTCGTGTGGACAGCACTATGCGCACGAATATTGCAGGAGTCTACTCTGCAGGTGATATCTGTAGCTATATCGGCAAGCTCAAGCTGATCGCAACAGGAGTCGGAGAGGCCGGGACGGCGGCAAACTTCGCCAAGACCTACCTCGACCCGGGTTCTAAAGCCTTCCCGGGGCACTCATCTGACATGCGCTAAAACCAGGAATAATTACGGGGTGTGCAATAGTTGTCAGTAAGTAAACTCTATAAAATAGAACTTTTTAGTGTAGGATACAATCTGTCTTAAATATGGTGATGACCAGCATACTGGAAAACACGACAGAACCTATTAGGGGTTCTGGGGCTCGATTTCCCATTCGAGAAAGTCATCCTGCTTTCAATTTGGAACAGCTTTACTGTGCGTACGCCGCGACGCGTGATCCAAAGATACGCGAAGCTCTGATCCTCTACCATCAGCGGCTCGTGCGCTCCATAGCAGTGCGCTTTGTCGGGGGCGAAGAGGCTCTGGAGGATCTGATTCAGGTCGGCAATATCGGCTTAATCAATGCGCTGGATCGCTACGACCCGAGCCAGGGAACTCGCTTCTCTACCTTTGCAACGCCTACTATCAACGGGGAGATTCGCCGTCATTTCCGAGATAAATCCGCCAGTATCAAGATCCCACGCTGGCTCCAGGAGCTCCAGCAGGCTATACGCCGGGTAAACACCGAGCTCACGTCCACGCTGGGGAGAGCCCCCACTCCCCCCGAAATGGGAAAGTCCCTGGATGTCCCTGAGGAGCATATTTTACTGGCGATAGAGTCGCAGGAGGCAGGCAACGTTCTTTCTCTGGACACACACCTAGACGGACGCTATCTACAAGAGAGCACCTCGATGCAAGATATCGTCGGCCAGAGAGATCGTCTTCTTTGCGAGTTTGAGCACTTCGGGGATCTGCGCGGTGCCTTAGATGCTCTGGGGCAGCGGGAGCGCGAGGTGATCGCACTACGCTTCTACGATGACCTCAGCCAGGCGAAGATTGCTGCCCGCCTGAATATCTCGCAGATGCATGTCTCGCGCCTTCAGCAGCGCGCCCTGCTCCACCTGCGCGACCTACTCGCCGATGAGCCGCTAGCGCCTTCTTCCCGGAAATGCAAGCGCAGCCCCCGCTGAGCACGCCCCCGGCTGCACAGATAGCGTACACAGTGCAGGTCGCGGAGGTGAGCCAGAAACGCTACCATATCCAGGTACAGGCGGAGGGCTTACGCCGCGACACGGTTACCTTCCAGCTTCCTGCCTGGACACCAGGCTGGTATGTCCTGCGAAGTAACGAGGGGAATCTTAGTAACTTCTCCGCACGCGGCCCTTCCCAGAAACCACTACGCCTCCAGCAAACTGGTATCCGCACCTGGACGGTTACCACGGAGGGAGCCTCCCGTGTGACTTTCTCCTACGATGTGCGCGCCTCGGACACCGACTTTGGTTTCTTCGAGCCTTATCTTGATAGTGAGCATGGGTTTGTGCCCGGCCCCGCGACCCTGGCCTATATCGCGGAGAGCAAGGAGTCTCCTTGCACCATTACCTACCAGGTGCCGGAGGGCTGGAAAGTCGCCAGTGCAAACACGCCCGTTCCTGGAAAGCCTGCGACTTTCTCCGCGCCCAACTACGATGCCCTGACAGATCAGCCCGCCGAGCTTGGAAAGTTCACACGGATAGAGCGTACTCTGGGAGAGGTGCCGGTCTCGGTCGTAATTGTAGGAGGCGATTCCACACGCTACGCACGCTGGTCAGAGAGTGTCTTTAAGATTGCTCAAGCGGGAATCAAGCTCTTGGGGGGCGCACCTTTTGAGCGGTATATCTTCTTTTTTCACTTTGCGCGCACCGAAAGCTTCACCGGCGGACTGGAGCACCTAAACGGCACGGTGATACGCCTAGATCCCAATAACCTGCGACAGCCAGACCCGGAAAACCTCTCTATTGTCGCCCATGAGTTTGTGCATGCCTGGAATGTCAAGCGTATTCGTCCCGCGGCACTCGGCCCTTTTGACTACACACGCGCCGTCCGGGTGAAAGACCTCTGGTTTGCCGAGGGAGTGACCGACTACTTCGCACCGCGTGTTCTGACCGAAGCCGGGCTGGCGTCACAGCGGTTCTGGCTAGGCTATCAGGCCGAGCAGCTTACCCAGCTCATGACGAACCCCGCGCGGCGGCGGGTGACACTGGAAGATGCCTCCTCGAAGGTGTGGGAGAGCCAGGACGAATCCCAGGGGTTTGGTGGGCTCTCTTACTACAACAAAGGGCTTGTGGTAGGGCTGCTCCTGGATATCGAGCTACGGCAGAAAACCAATAACAAAGTCGGGCTGGAGGATGTCCTGAAGACCCTCCTGGCTCAGTGCATAAAGACGGGCAAAGGCTACAGCGATGGTGAGATCGAGCGCGTGGCAACACGGCTCGCCGGGGCAGATCTCTCGGCCTTCTTTACCCGTGCGCTCCGCTCCACGGACGAGCTTCCGATTGTGGAACTGCTGGCGGCGGGGGGAATTCAGGTGGACGAGAGTGTCCGTAAAAATACGACCCTCGGAGTGATCTGGGATTTCTCCAATCCCAGTCAGGCTCGGATCGCCTCTGTGGAACCCAATGGCCCCGCGGCGCAGGCGGGCCTGCAAGGCGGAGATGTGGTGCTCAGCCTGGGAGGCCAGGCACTCGATAGCCTGCTGGGAGGCGCTCTAACACGCTACCAACCCGGTGAGCGCGTTATTTTGACCTTCCGGCGCGACGGTGCCCTACAGCAGGGGAGCCTGACATTCGGAGAGGAAACTGAGCACTCCTATCGTCTGCGCCCTCTTGCTCGCCCCACACCGCTTCAGGCACGCATTCTTGCCAGCCTGAGCGGTACGGGATCGGGAAGCTAACAAACGCTACTTCGTAATCGAGATCACTTCGTAGCGGATGATGCCATCGGGTGTCTTTACCTCAACCGTATCCCCAATGCGTTTTCCCATGAGTGCTTTGCCAATAGGCGACTCATTGGAAAGAAAGTCCTGGTCGGGATCGGCTTCGTAGGACGACACCAAAGTGACGGTCCAGTCATCGCCAAAGTCCTTGTCCTGAATCGTCACCACTGCCCCTAAGCCCACCCAGTCCGTTGGGATGTCATCGTACCGAAGCAGACGAGCACGTGATAGGATTCCCTTGAGATCGAGAATCCGCCCTTCGACAAATGCCTGAGCATTCTTGGCGGCCTCGTACTCCGCGTTCTCCGTGAGCTCCCCGTAGTCCTTCGCATCCTTGATTCGCGCTGCCACCTCGTGACGGTCTATTGTCACCAAGCGATCCAGCTCCTCTTCGATACGCTGTCGTCCCTGTGCGGTCAGAACGATCTCTTCTTCTTGTATTTGTGTTTCCATCGCCAACATTTGCGTGCCCCCCATGGGTTTCTCGGCCATTGCAGGAGACAATCCTCCCGCTAAATTCTTCCCTAATAGTACGGTGCAAGAGAAATAAAGTTCCCTCGAATTGCTATCAGAATAAGATTATTTTTTCCTGTCGTGATATAATCGGCGCACTAGTCGCGAGACTAGAGTTTTGGCTTCGTAGCTCAGCGGATTAGAGCATCGGTCTTCGGAACCGAGGGTCAGGGGTTCGAGTCCCTTCGAGGCCACTTTTCTTCCTTTTCTCTCCACAACAACCCTCTCGTCTCCCCTCAGACAGTCCCATCCCGCAAAAGTTGCGCGAAACTCTCAAAAAGTTTATTTTTGTTTATGCGGAGCCAGAAGCGCTACGAGATGCTTTGCTTTGTGAGCACCAGACGATAAACCTCCCACAATCCTGTGGGCTAACCCGAACGAACTTGTATTCCACTGCGCAACGTGGCGGGACTATGCCACCAGTTTTGCAGACGGCACACCACGCACCTGCGGCGGGTTGAAGGCAAGAGCAAAATCGTCCTCGGGAACGCCTATAGCCCGCAGATCCTCGCTAATCCCGTCCATTATATCGGCAGGAACTCCTCACCCGAAAAAGGGCGAACACTCCCTGGCGCGACCACGAGATCACAAAGGATGCGGTACTGCGAGGGAACCGGTGGTAGGTTTACGGCTCGTACAGTTGCCTTGACACTCTCTCTATCACTCAGAAGCGCGGTAAACACAGCATCGGCGAGGTAGCGCGGACAATACCCCAACGGCATCACGTCCCTGGAAAGTTGCCCATGCGTCCTGAGTCCGACGGCCCTTACATCCACCGGATTCTGCACATCCAGAAAGAGACGCAGTTGCTCCCCTACCTCCAGGCTCTCTGCGCGGGCAGAAGCCCCTACGGACATGTGGCGCAGCCCATGTACGAAAAAGGTAGTCCTGTATCCGCCTTCAGGAGTGACTTCCACATCCGGGAAGACCTCTAGGCTGTCCGTCTGCCGCCGTCCATTGGTCTGAGCCAGAAACGCCAGCGGGTCTTTTTCCTGTCCCTCTAACCGCAACCAGGCAATGTACTCGGGAAAATCCGGGCGGCTTGCAGGCATGACACGGTTGGCAAAGACGGGAAAGAGCACCTCGGATTCATAGACGGCTTCCAGGTTAGGGAACTCGGACAAGGAGCCAAAGCCACCTTCGGATTGGGCAACCTTGACCCCCTTGAGATAGCGAAACTGGAAAATTTCCCCGCGTCTCTGTAGCTGACCGACAGGGAACCAGCGGCGCGTGTTGACATTTTGCCAGGCAAGAAAAAGAGTTTTCATAGTGTTTTTTGCAGTCGGGCCATGTTATGAGCCAAGAGCCGTAGGGCGAAATCAGTAGCCATCACCGAGATACGATTCTTAGGAATCTTACCCAATTCTTCCTCAAAATCTTCTATCGTTACCAAAGAGAGCTGAGCGAGCCAGAGGTGTGCAGCTTGCGGATACATACTTCCCGCTTCTTCAAACGCGGCAAGGGTTGATAAAGGTTTCGAGGCGCTGACACCTTGGTACAGAGCCGAAGTCGCCTTATTGGCGTAAACTGCCACGGAGTATCCCTGGTCTTTTGTCGTCAATCGTTGCCGTCGTTCCTCGTCACCAAGGAGCATTCCTAAAGAAGAGGCATGGTCAAAGGTAGGAGCCAGTGCCTGTTGTATACCAGAAATCCCTTCAACAACAGCCCAGTTTTCGTCGTGCCGATCTCCGTTACCAATCAAGGCATCTAGCATAAGATACCCTACAAAAACTTCCTGGGCCGTCTTGATGCCCTGCGGCAAGTTCCAGCCTCGTGGTGGTGCCACCTTTTCTAGCGACTGCATCACAGCATCAACCGTGTGAAAGGAGTTTCTGTACTTTTTACGTTTCTGAAGATAGTCCAGGTCTATCGTTCCCAAAAGCTGATTTCCCAAGATGAGTTGTTCGTCTCGTCGGAGAAAAGACAACGAGGCAACGCCACGCCCACTCTTCCAGGTAATTGCCAGTTCATAGGTGGCATGAGGAAGCCCAAGGCACTTGCACAGGCACTCGGCAACCTTCTCTGACCAGTCCTAACCGGTGTTCTCGCGAACATACTTGAAGAGCCAGAGCTGTTCACTTTTGTCCTCGAACCAGAACTTGTCCTTGGTTCCCATCTGCTCCATAGACTGAGGCCAGCTCTCCTGAACAAATATGATCTCAAAGGAGGCCACCTAAAGCTCTCCCCCAAACGCCCGATCCAGCACCGCAGGAAGTAGCGCCCTCAACCGTTCCCCCGTCTGCTGCTGCTCCCGCCGCAGTGCATCCGTTTTTGCCTGAAGAGAATCGAGATACGCCACTATCGCCTCTTGTTCTGAATACTCTACTAACGGAATATCTATTGCCAAAACCTTAGATGCGTTTAGGCTGGGCTGGGCCGAACCTTGAGTCTGAGAAAAAATGGAAACCCGACATTTGTTGTGAAAATTCAACATTAGCGAGAGAAATTTAGGACGTGCGACTCGTTTATCAACGGTGACCGCTTGGATGTGCTTTGTTGTAAAAGCTAAGGGAACATCATCAGGAACAACGCAAAACCTTCCAATAGACGCTCCAACAATTGTCACTAGAATATCACCAGGAAAAACCTGGTAGCGTTTCACTTCCTCGAATTTCTCTTTAGTCACAAACCAACCGCTTTGTAACAATAAACGATTAGTTTGAACATCTCTAGTCCCGATAGCAGCAATGCCTTTGTCAACAAAATCGCCATGATGGAGTTGACTTCCAAAAGGCCCACTCCGTACTGCATTTTCAGTATTACTTACAACAGAATTTAGTTTTCCCCATGAAGTTTCGGGGAACTCAATTGCGTTTATTGAAGCAGTGATAATATCTCGGCTTAACTGATTTGTATAATCTTTAATCCTCCGCGCCTCCTCGATCTTCCCGACAATCTCCTCAATCCGCCCCACGATACGGTGCTGCTCGGCAAGTGGCGGGAGGGGAATGGTGTAGCCCATAACGTGCGACGGACGAATCGCAGCGTAGTTCGTCGAACCAAGAGCGGTAACTTGATCGCGAAAGGTACGGGTGCGAGAATACCAATCCAAGAACCGGCGCTCCAATTTGCTCTCGTCAATTTGGAAAAGAAAATAGTGGCTGCTGACGACCGCCCCTTCCAACTGCTCCGGGACAATCCCAAAGCCCCCCATTTTTGCATCTATCTCAGCGACGAGAAATTCTCCGGCTTGGCAAACTTGCTGAGATTTCGTCTTGATTTCTAATCCTGAGACCTCATCACGGAGAAGGATACCCTGGGCGTGTAGTTGAACACGGCACCGCTTGTACCGTTGTGTATCGTCAATCTGGATGAACTCTTTGCGATGGTTCAGAACACCACGCAAGGGCACGCTAGGCCAATCAGCACTCACTTGATTCCCCCTACAAGTGCCGACTCTATCTCTGTCATGATCTCAAGAATACGCTTTTCCCCGGCGATAATCTCCGCGACAAGCTGCTCCGGGGGAACGTGGGCGGCTTCTTCCTGAGCCACGGGGTTCTTCAAGTCCAGGTTGAACAACGGCCACCAGAGGGCATCGAAGGCTTCCTTTGCCGCCGTGCGCTTCGCCTCCCACTTCTGCCGCTCGGCCACAAGCTCACGGCGTTCTTCCCGTAGCTCCTTGACATTCCCACTTGCCGCGAACAACGAACCCGACTCGGCTTCCTTAATCTCCTTGTCCACTTGGGCTATATGATTGGCGCGTCCCATAATCGCCGCATCGGCGGTACGGATGATCTCCCGCAGGGGATCGGCCTTCTCTTTCGCCGCATCGTAGATTTCCCCAAACTCCACCTTCCAGGCACGGTCACTCTCTACACGCTCACTCCACCAGGCTTGAAGGTCAGCGAACTCCTCGAACTGTAGCGGCTGAGTCTTAGAGTAGTTCTTACGGCCTTCCGGTAAGGGATGCTCGTAGTACCAGGTGGTGCCGGTCGGGCCGGACGTGTCGAAGAAAAGGAGGTTCGCCGGGATAGACGTGTACGGGGCAAAAACGCCGTTGGGCAGCCTGACGATGGTATGCAGGTTGAACTCCGTGAGGAGCTTTTCCTTGATCCGTGCTGCCACTCCCAGCGCAAAGAGGGTGCCATTGGGAACCACAATCGCGGCCCGACCTAGCGACGTCCCCCTACGCTTCAGTCGCCGCATGATGAGCTGCAAGAACAGGAGCGCCGTTTCCGAGGTGCGTAGGTCTTCGTCGAACTCCTTCTGTACCGAGGGGTCTTCTTCCCCACCAAACGGCGGATTGGCGAGGATCACATCCACCCGTTGCGCTTCCCCGATACCATCCAGGTTCACCCCGAGATAGCTCACCGGGCGAAGAGAGTTCTCGGCGAAAATCTGCGGCGATTCCATCCCGTGTAGAAGCAGGTTCATCTGTGCCAGCAAATAGGGCAATCCCTTCGCCTCTACGCCGCTCACGCTCTGCTGTAAGACAACTTGCTCTTCAACCGTCCGCGCCTGCTCTTTGAGGTGCAAAAACGACTCCACCAAAAAGCCACCCGTTCCACAGGCAGGGTCATGGACATGCTCCCCGAGCTTCGGATTAGTGGCCCACACCATAAACTTGACTACCGGACGCGGCGTATAGAACTCCCCGGCATCCCCGGCAGAATCGCGCATCTCCTTCAGCAAGGACTCGTAAAGATTGCCCAGCACATGCACTTCTTCAGTAGAATAGAAATGAATGCCATTGACCTTATTGACCACCTCACGGAGCAGGTAGCCGTCCTGCATCCGGTTCTGGAGGTTAGCAAAGACATTCCCCACTACCTGTCGCCGAGGGTCAGCATTCCCCTTGAGGCTCCGCAGGTAGGCAAACAGCCCCATACCCTCAGTGCCATCTGCATGAAGGGCAGTCTGATCGTTCAGGAAAGCCAGAAGGATCGTCCCGGTGATACCCGTTGGCTCTGCCGCCCAGTCTCGCCAACGATAGGGAGCAGAAAGGATCGGTTCGTAGGTCTCTCGGGTTTCCTCGTTCAGGTAGTCCAAGTCATCCAGGAACTTGAGGAAGAGAATCCAGGTGAGCATGGGGAGACGATCCGCGTCGCCGTTCAGCCCCTTGTCCCGCCGCATAATATCCCGCACCGACTTGACAATGCTACCCAACCGCTGCGCCGTCGTGACGGGGGGCGCTTCCCTCTGGTTTCGAGCCATAAGCCCCTATGATACCGGACAGGCGCAAGCGGGGTCAGACGCTGGTGTAGAGAAGCGATTCCAGACGGTGAACCGCCGTGTGAAACTTAGTCTTTCCGCCGAACTGCTGCATGATCTCAAAGCTATTGCCGTACTTGTCAAGGGGAGGTAGTGAGAGAACATCCGGGTACCGTAGCTCGCCTGGCCCCTGGTCGGTGTACTTCTCCAGAAGCCCCTCCAAGATCACCCGCGCCGTGGGGCCGTACTCCTCAAAGAAGTCCTTGCTCTGCTTCCGAACCGCATCGGCTCGTTCCTTGCGCGTCTTCAACGGCTGATTGAAAGCCACATGACAGAGCAAATCGAACGGGTCTGCATCCGGGCGTTTCATCACCTCGGCCAGTTCGTGAAAGTCAATCCCACGTTCGGAAAGCGCCTCCAGAATCTCTCTGCGGCGTGTGGCATCTGTCCAAGCGGCCTTCATGTCTTCCGGGGTGGTACAGAGGGTTCGGGCTTTCTCAGCGGCATAGTCGGTTAGTTGGACGGTTCGCAGGACATTCCCATCTACATCAAGCTCCTGCACGATCTCAGCAACGATCTTTACGCCGCCTTTTTCGTGAGGGAAATACTTCTCCTGAGTCTCACCCGTGACAGGTGAAGGTGGAAGCGGTGACACCGTGGGCGGCTCACCTGGCTCCTCAGCGCCTCCTGTGACCGTCTCACCCTCACCGTCTATAACTTCTTCACTGATCGAGGCAGGGTAGCCGTCGAACTCAGGGTCAGAAAATCTCTCCGATGCACTACCGGCATAGTCCAAGATATTAAAGAAGAGCTTGCCGCAGTCTTCCCGAACGCGAGTTCCGCGCCCGATGATCTGCTTGAACTCCACCACGTTTCGGCAAGTCGGCGCATTGACCCCGGTGGTCAGCATCTGAGAGGTTGTCAGGATCGTAGGCACCTTGGTATCTACTTTCTGAAAGCGTCCCAGGTGTCCCCGTCCAATATCATCTTCATCGCTCGTCACGCGGCACACGTAATCGGGATACTGCTTCATCAGGTCGGAGTTCTCGTTCACCAGCGCCTGACGCATAGCAAGAGCATGGTCTTGATTCACACAAAACACAATGGTCTTGGCGAACCGATCCGTCTTTTTCAGGAAGGCTGTCAGGTGCTTTGCGATTGCCTCAGTCCTTCCCGACAAAACGATGAACCGCTCAAAGTCCTTGGTCTGGTAAACGCCCTCAGGAATCTCCTTGCCGCGCTTATCCGTTATCCCCTTCTTAACTCGGTACCCGAACTCGTCGTACTCCGTCTTGACACGGAAGACCTTGTAGGGCGCGAGGAACCCATCCTCAATCCCCTGGCGCAGAGAGTATTGGTAGATCGGATTGCCAAAGTAGGCGTAGGTGTCTCGGCTGTCTTCACGCAACGGAGTCGCGGTCATGCCAAGCTGATACGCGGGGGAGAAGTGCTCAAGAATCGCTCTCCAGCTTGAATCATCACGGGCACTTCCCCGGTGCGCTTCGTCCACAATCACGAGATCAAAAAACTCAGCAGGGTACTTCTTGAACAGCGGCCCGGTAGCGTCTTCGCTGGTCAGGGTCTGGTAAGTAGCAAAATATACCTCGCGGCCAAGCTCGACTGAACCCTGTATCCGGTGCCGTGCTGATCCCAGGGGGGCGAACTCGTTATCGTGTGGATCATCCACCAGAACGGTTCTATCTGCTAGAAAGAGAATCCGAGGGTGCCGCTGCTTTTCCCCGGTGCGTGTCCACTTGGCATTCCAGAGCTTCCAGGTGATTTGAAAGGCGATAAAGGACTTCCCTGTCCCCGTTGCCAGTGTCAGAAGTGCCCTTTGCTTCCCTGCCAGAATCGCCTGCATAGCGCGGTTGATAGCGATCTCCTGATAGTAGCGCGGAGAGGACGTGCCCTAATGGTACGAAGGAGTCAGCAAGGTCTTCGCCGCCTCATCTGTGATGTGCTCTTTCCCCTTCAGCCGCTTCCATAGCTCCTCAGGAGTCGGGTAGGCGGGAACCGTCTTCTCTGTCCCTTCTAGGTAATCGTACTCGATAATCTCAGTACCGTTGGTGGCATAGGCAAACTTGAGTCCAAGAATCTCCGCGTAGTCCTTTGCCTGCCCCAGTCCCTTACCTGCTGCCTCATTGATTGCCTTAGCTTCAACAATGGCAAGGGGGAAGTCTCGATGGTACCGGAGAAGATAGTCGGCCTTCTTCCGCTCACCACGCCGGGCACTACTGCCCTGAACACGGATGCGTCCATCGGTGAAGAAGTATTGCTCACGAATTTCGTGTGGTGCGATCTCCCAACCGGCTGCCTGAATCGCCGGGGTGACGTGCAAACGGCAGGTATCTGCTTCAGTCAAATGATCTTGTGGTTCCATATCGATTTTGTCTATGGTACCGGAACTCTGCACTATCCTCCCGTAACGGAAAGCACTACCCAGTTCTTGGCCCGATGTACTCCGTCGCCAACACAATATCATCGAACCACACGGAATTCGTCGGCTTGAGGCGGCTGCGATTACGCTTCAGTGCCTCCTCAGTGACGTAGTGCTCCAGCCAGAAATTATTGAGCTTGAGCGCGTTGCTCGTGCGCCAGCGGAAGCCCTCGAACGGCTCGCCGCCGGTCTCGGGGAGCGTGAACCCCAGGCCCGTCCAGGGACCGCGTCGCACACCGGGGGCGATGTGCATCGCGAGCTTGCCGTCCAGCCAGAGCGCGAGTTCACCGTCGGACTTTTCGGGAGTGGAGTTGAGCTTGGTCATGAACTCGACACACTGCCAGCGGTCTTTAGGGACGAGCAATGGCGTGGTCGGCCCGATTCCTGCGCCCCAGAACTTGCCGTCGGCGCTTTTTTTCATCTCGTGCCAGTAGGTATAGAAGTTCCACGCGCCGGGGGCCGCAAAGCGCCCATTGCCACCGTGTGGCTCGATCCCCACCGAGAGTCTATCGTCGCCGCTTGGTTTATTGCCCGCCTGCGGGTTGGGCCAGCGCTGAGGGGGATTGTGGCCGCCCATCCAGACAAAGTGGTGGATGTAGTCTGCATCGGGCTCAAAGCGGACATAGAAGCGGGCGTAGAGTGTCTCGCTCGCACGCGGTAGGAGAGTAAAAAGATGCCCGCCATTGTCCTCGCCCAGTGTCGCCGTGATCTTCAGCGCGCGCCTGCCCGTGCTCTTGTCGGTCTCCAGTGCCAGAGGCCTCCCCGCCTTGTTGCTGATATCCGACCATTTTGCCTTGAGTGCGGCAATATCCCCGGTCTCAAAGTCCTCGGTCAAGACTACCGATGCGTGTTTTGCGATGCCTTTATCGCCCGGGAACATCGCCGCCAGCCCTTTGCCCTCTTGCATGTTCTCCCCTTCGGCACCCGCAGAGGGAATTCCTGCGTCGCGACCACACGCTCTCACAACACTAAGCGCTCATTTGAGTCCATGCCCTAGCCATCTTTATTCTTCGTAAGTCCCCCGCTTCAAGTCAGACGCGAGGCGCTCGGCGGCGCGCCACGAGAGTGCCATAGCGGTCAATGTAGGCCGTTTCTCGGGACAGGTCGTAAAGCAACTAATGTCGGTAACCAGGACATTGGGGACCGCATGAAGCCTGTTCCAGCCATCGAGCATCCCGAATTCTCGGGAGTGGTGCATGCGTACTGTGCCGCCGTAGTGTACCGACGAGCCCGGGCGGAGGACATTGGGCTCGTGGATGATCTTGTTGTCGTAGCCCGCTGCGGAAAGAATTTCTTGCAGGTTCTTGCGAGCGAGGTTCATATTGGCTCGGATATCTTTGTCGTAGTCCATGCAAACACGAAGCTGTGGGCTCCCGAACGGGTCTTTCTGATTTGGATCAGGCTGGGCAAAGTTGTCCGGAGTAGGGATCATGCTTCCCATTACCTGCACTCCCAGCGCTCTGCTCGGCAAAGGAAGACTGGCAAGAATCTGCTCCTTGGGGGATGCAGCCCCCAGTGTCAGCCCTGCCGCCAGTAGTGCAGGAGAGCCAAAGGGCCGGCGGGTCAGATAGATACTATTTGGAAGGCGTGCGATGGGCTTGCTCAGCTCCAGCGTAAACCACTCATGTGGATGGTCGTGGAGGTAGCGCCCCAGTACCCCATCGCTATTGCCCAGCCCCTCGGGGAAGTCCGGGCAGGCAGAGTCAAAAAGGAGCTTGGTCGAGTTGAGCGCCCCGCAGGCGACCACGACTCCTCCGACCTCGATCCTATGCTGCTCTCCCGTCACTCGATCCTGGTAGAGCACCGACTTGACACGTTGCTTTGTGGCATCGTGCTCCAGTCGAAGGACATGTGCCCCCGTACGAAGCTGAAAGTTTGGAGAGCTCATGAGTGGCACGACTAGCTGAAGGAAGCTATTGAAAGCCGTTCCCCGCCGCGCTGCCATCCAAGGAGTCCCGTGGGCGATTGGGGCGGGAATCAGAGCGTGCCCCCGTGCTCGTGCCACTTTATCTACTCTCTGCCAGGCGCGGGGCAGACCGGAGTGATAGCGAAATTCCCCGCGTGGTGCCGTCGCAATATCTACGCGTCCCCCGCTCACTTCCAGCAGACGCTCCACACGCTCATAAAACGGCACCAGCTCTGCGTAGTCCACCGGCCAGCGGTAGCAGGGATCCAGTTGTTCGCCTTCCGTAAAGTCCTCGGGGGAGAAACGCGGCACGCCACCCGTCCACTGGTTAGAGAGCCCTCCCGGATCCAGATGCACCCACCACTCGATCTCAGGGTTACGCCCCACAGAGAGCGCCGCCCCGCGTGGGTCAAGTGCTGGCTTTTTCCGAAAGATTGTTCGCCCCATCGCACGAATCATGACGCCGTGGGGAAGCCGATCCCCCGACTCCAGCATCACCACCGGAATCCCTTGCTGAATCAGCGCCTGGGCCGCCACTGCTCCTGTTGGCCCACTTCCAATCACCGCCACTGGTTTGCTCATCAATTTGACCTTTCAATACCTATCGAACATGTATGAAAAGCCTATGCAATTTGATTGCCATAGAGCAAATAGTTATTTTTTTGGAATTAATTAATTCCTCCGAGGAGCTTAGGCGCTCCGATTTACTCCGATTTACACTAGGGTTTCTGACGAAAAAGAAGCCATTAGTGGCGATTCCCTTCGTTTAGGGATATACCATTCCGTGAAGAAAAACGATAATCCTAAACCAGGGAAGAAACCCCTGCCCTTCGGCGCGAAGCCGAACTCTCTCAAACCAGGTGCGCACCCGACGGCAAAAAAGCCCACGGGCGACAAACCAAACTTTGCCGGCAAGCCTGCTTTTGCTCCTAAGACGCCGCGCCCACCCAAACCGGAGCTTGTCCAAGCAGCCCCTGTAGAAACGACGCCCCCCCAGCCCAAGCCACGCGTGTCAGCTCCAAAACCGCACGACGCTCCTAAGCCTAAAGTCCAGCCGGCTGCCGTCGTCGAGGCTGTCGAGACACCCCTTCCCGGTTTTGCGGACCTTGGCCTGCCGGAAGCGCTGCTCGCAGCGATCGCAGTCGCGGGCTTTGAGTCCCCCACTCCCATTCAGGCACGCGCGATTCCCATCTTGCTTGAGGGCAAGGACATGATCGGCCAAGCACAGACCGGCACGGGAAAGACGGCAGCGTTTGCGCTCCCGCTCCTCGCACGGATCAATCCCGATGCACAAGGGACACAAGCTCTCGTGCTGGTTCCCACCCGTGAGCTGGCGATTCAGGCAGCGGAGCAGATCCATAAGCTGGCTGGCAAGACGGGGCTACGTGTGGTTCCCGTCTACGGTGGACAGCCCATTGACCGACAGTTCCGCGCCCTGATGAAGCCCCCCGCCGTCGTGGTGGGCACACCAGGGCGTCTGATGGACCACATGCGGCGCGGCTCGGTCGCCCTAGACAAAGTCTCCTTCTGCGCCATTGACGAGGCCGACGAAATGCTGGCCTTTGGCTTTGTTGAGGACATCGAGACGATTCTTGCGGCACTGCCCACGACGCGGCAGACGGCACTTTTCTCCGCCACGATGCCTCCCGCTATCGCCTCGCTGGTGAAGAAGTTCCTCCCCAACGCCCAAAAGGTGGAGATCACGGCCAAGCAACGCACGGTGGACACCGTACGACAGGTCTACTACGAGGTCGCTCCCGGTAAGAAGCGCGAGGCGCTGGCGCGGATTCTGGACATGGAAACCCCTGGCCCGACCATTGTCTTCTGCCGCACCCGCATGGAGACTCAAGAGCTCGCAGAAACACTAAGTGTGAGAGGCTACTCCGCCGAACCGATCCACGGCGACATGGCGCAGTCCGAGCGCGACCGGGTGATGAAGAAGTTCAAGGACGGCCAGGCGGATATTCTCGTGGCCACCGATGTGGCGGCGCGCGGGCTGGATATTGAGTCCGTGACCCATGTCATTAACTTTGACCTGCCCTTTGATGTCGAACAGTACATCCACCGCATCGGGCGCACCGGGCGTGCGGGCCGTGAGGGCGATGCGCTGAGCTTGATCGAGCCACGTGACCGCCGTAATCTCATGCGCTTTGAGTACCAGATCGGGGCCAAGATCA
Source organism: Armatimonas sp. (assembly GCF_043757465.1). Lineage (GTDB taxonomy): Bacteria > Armatimonadota > Armatimonadia > Armatimonadales > Armatimonadaceae > Armatimonas. The sequence goes on along the minus strand of NZ_JAYVPL010000161.1, from coordinate 3,763 downwards.
CGCCTCTGCGGGTTCCCAGCGCCGCCGATATCGCCGTGCGTCGCCGTGAAGTGTTTGCCACCAAACTGGCCGAACGCCTGGAGACGGGCGGCAGCTTCGACGGACAGTACCCCATTGTCAGCGAGCTCTCGGAGACGCATGACATCGCTGATATCGCCGCCGCCGCGCTCCAGCTCCTGTGGGAAGCCACGGCAGCGGGCGCCTCCAGCGACTCCTCGCGCGATGACGAGCTGGCCGCACAGCGCGAGCAGCCCGAGGCCGGAATGGTGCGCCTCTTTGTGAGCATGGGCCGCGCCGACAAGCTCCGCCCGTCGGATCTGGTAGGAGCGATTCTCAATGAGACCGGCCTGCCCCCTAAATCCGTCGGGACGATTGATGTGTTGGATCGGGTGACGTTCTTCGAGGTTCCTGCCGCACACGCCGAGCAGGTGATGGCCGCGCTGAGCAACACCAAGCTCCGAGGACGCCGTCCTAATGTGGGCACCGCCAAGCCCACGGACAACTTCCGAGGACGGTAACCGGTAGAGAGACAAAACAAAACCTCGCCCTTCGAGTTCCGAAGGGCGAGGCTTTGTTTGTTTTAGAGTATTAGAGTCGCCCGAGGCGAGTAATGGGCCAGAAGGTGACAATGCCACGCCCGACAATGCGCCACTTTTCGAGTTTGCCCCAGACATGCGAGTCGGCGGAGTGGTTGCGGTTGTCGCCCATCATGAAGTAGTGGCCCGGTGGCAGTACATTCCCCCCGTTTTCCAGGTAGGGAATCTCGGTCATGTTGTAGCCGGGATCCTCGTTAGTGTAGGGCTCATCAAGCGGCTTGTCGTTAATCAGAACCTCGCCCGGAGTGATCTCCACCTTGGCACCGGGCTGGCCGAACTGCCGGGCGATATCGGCGGGCAGGATCTTCTCGGTACGATTCACCAGGACATAGTCCTTGAAGAACTTCACCGACTTTCTGTCGTCAATGCCCAGCCGATTGCGTAGCTCCTGCGGAGCTGCATGCGCATTGCTGTCCGCTCCCTGCGACTCAAAAACTTCAGCACCAACCGTGAGCTTGGCTCCACGTACTTCGATCTTGTCGCCGGGCAGACCGATGCAGCGCTTGATGTAGTCCTGCTCCAGTGTCGGGCTGCCCGTCGCCAACGGCGGAGCCGCAAAAACCAGCACATCACCACGCTGCGGATCGCGAAAACGGAAGGACATCTTGTCAACGATCAGGCGATCCCCGATCTCCAGGGTCGGCACCATGCTCTCCGAGGGAATATAGAACGCCTGCGCCACAAATGGGCGGATGAGCAAGAACGCCAGCGCCAGCACAAAAGTGACAGTGTCGCAGGTCTCGGAGATCGTACGCGCCCAATTATCACGCAAGAGCTTTACGAGCGCAAGGCGTAGAATCGTGAAACCGGCGATGACAGCAACCACAATGGTCGGGCTAATATTAGCAAGCTGGTCAGAAAGAGGGATAGATTGTTCATTCATAGCGATTTGGCAAGGGGCAAGGTCACAATAAAGCGAGACCCTTTACCCAATTCGCTATCTGCGACAATGGTTCCTCCGTGGGCCTCAACAATATGCTTTACGATAGAAAGGCCCAGTCCCGTTCCCCCCGTTGCCGTTCCCGCTTCACCCAGAAATTTCCGCGCCCGATCCGCCCGCCAGAAACGCTCGAAGATGCGTGGCAGATCCTCTTTCAAAATCCCAATTCCCGTATCCGCAACCGTGACCGTGAGAGTTGCTTTTTCGCGCACCACTGCCACTGCCACACTGCCACCTGAGGGGGTGTACTTAATGGCATTATCAAGCAAGTTAAAGAAAACCTGCTCCAGCTCACTCCGGTCCGCCTCAAGCTCCAAAGCGGGCATCGTCTCCGGCAGCGAGATACGCACAGTGCGACGGGCGGCGTAGGTTTCAAGGCGCTCCGCAATATCCATCAGCAAATCGCCCAGACCGAAGCGCTCCCGAGCAGGCGGCAGGGTCTCGGAGCGTGCCAGAAAAGTCAGATCCTCGGAGAGGCGCACGAGGCGATCCACCTCACGGACAATATTACCCAGAAATTTCTCGCTGACCTCGGGATCGTTCAAGGCACCGTCTTGTAGAGTCTCCGCCATAGCGCGGATCGAGGCAAGCGGGGTGCGCAGCTCGTGGGAGACATTGATCACAAACTCGGTCCGCACCGTCCGTAGCCGTGTCAGCTCGGTCTGATCCGAAAAAAGAATCATCGCCCCCCCTGCCGACAGCCCCAACGCCCGGGCTTTCACAAAGCGCTCTTTCCCATTGACGAGGCGCACTTCGGTCTCTTGTGGCAGCTTAGTGGTTCGCGCCAGCTCAACGAGTTCGACCAGAGTACGCTGGTGTGTTGCTTCCAAAAGAGAGCGCCCCACGACCCGTTTCGCATTACTATCCGCTGTCAGATAGCCAACCGCTGTCTCGTTGGCATAGATGATCTTATTATTGTCATTGACACGTAGGAGGCCATCTTGAACCAGGAGCGCCATCTGCTCTAAGCGTTTACTCATGGCTGGAACTTATATCCGACGCCGCGTACTGTCAAAAGATGCTCGGGGCTGGAGGGGTTAGGCTCGATCTTCTCGCGCAGCCAGCGGATATGCACATCTACTGTGCGCTCCTCGACCACTTCATCAGTTCCCCAGACCCGGTCCAGTAACGCCGCCCGGTCAAAGACTCGCCCTGGGTGCGCCGTGAGGAGCACCAGCAGATTAAACTCCTTGCGTGCCAGCTTCACGGGAGTGCCCTTGCGTGTGACTTCATGCTTCTCCAGATCCACGACCAGCTCCAGCGCGGCGGAGACGAGCTGTGGCCCGACCACATTACTCTGCCCTTCGACTCCCGCGCGGCGCAGCAACGCCTTGATCCGCGCCACCAGCTCGCGCATTCCAAAGGGCTTGACCACGTAGTCATCCGCTCCGATCTCCAGCCCCTGCACACGGTCACTCTCCGCAATCCGCGCCGTGAGCATCAAGATCGGCACACGCTCCCCTTGCTGGCGGATCAGGCGGCAGATATCAAAGCCGCTTCCGGAGGGCAGCATGACATCCAGAACAATTAAGTCAGGATGATGGGTACGAAAAAGCTGGAGTGCCTCGTCCGCATCTCCAGCAGTCAGAACCGTAAAGCCCTGTGCCTTCAAGTTGTAGCGGATTGCCTCGATCAGGGTCGGCTCATCGTCCACGACCAGGATGGTTTCTTGGGCCATTATGCCTCTATTATCCCGCATTACCTACCAAAGGCATTAAGTCTCTGTTAAACTTATTGCTATGGCAGGCAAATCCGGTAAAGAAAACAAGAAAAGCAAGAGCGAGCTCTCAGAGATTCTGGCGGAGCTCGCTGCGTTGCGTCAGGATGTCGAAGCGCTCAAGTTGTCTGAGCCAGCGCCGATCGTGGGCAGAGTACTCACTGCCGAGCAAGTCGCGCGCAAAGCCAGCGCCTTCTCCCCCGCAGCCCGTGCACGGCTGATCGAGACACTCCTCACCCAGGGGCCACAGCCCCCTCCACAGCTTGGCGACACCTGCGGACTGGCGACGGGCTCGCTCTACCACCACCTCCGGGAGATTGTCGCAGCAGGCATTGCCACCGTCGAGGGCAAGGTCTACCAGCTCACGCCCGAGGGAGCGCGCCTCGCCCGAGCGTTCTTCTCACCCACCGACGAGTAAAATACTCCGGCCTAAAGGCCGGAGCTTTTTATTGAAAGCGGACACCGCAAAAGCCTCAAGAGTTCCCACTTTCTCCTAAACCCAGTTTCAGA
>NZ_JAYVPL010000160.1:0-11499 GCF_043757465.1 Armatimonas sp. | reverse complement strand
TTACTTTAACGCGACGATGGCTAAGCCATTTCGTTGGACTTATACCGGGAAGGTTTTGACTACCTAATATTATCAAAATTTGTGCCGAGCTGTACTAGAACCATCAAAGGGGGGCTAAAGCACGCCTGAGCTCCGCGAGGGTCTCGGGGGAGGGTTTGAAGGCACCCGGTCGGTTCCCTTCCGCGATCTGCTGCGGGGTCCAGCCGTACTTGTTGGCGCGGTTCCATATCTTGCTGTCCGCGCCGTGGCTCGCCAGAAACGCGACCACTTTCGGAGCGTTCTTGTAGGCCGCCCCATGCATCGCCGTCTCGCCGTTCTTGTCCACCGCATTGATATCGGCACCGAGCTTCAGCAAGTACGCCAGCACCTCCATCATCTCATCTTCCGTACCCGCTTCCTCGCCCGGTGCTTGGGTGCCAAACCCCGCGGCGACCACCAAGGGCGGGCAGTTGTCCGCATTGGGAATTTTCGGGTCGGCTCCGAGTTCTACTAGTAGACGCATCAGAGCTAGATCGGCGGTGTGAGCGGCAAAGAGAAACGGCGTAGCGCCAATCTCGCTGAGCTTGCCGCGCCCGGAGTCTTCGCGCGTGAGTCGGGCGTTGACATCACCGCCGCGCGCGACCAGCTCTCGGACAAACTGGAGGTCACTGATTGCGCCCGATCCGAGGGGCGGCGGGTCGCCATCGGGGCCGTCGCCGGTGTTGGGTCGGCGAACCCAGGTAAGGGCATGCAGGGCGCTATAGCCCGAGCGCTGGTCGTTGGGATCGGCACCGGCTCTGAGCAAGTCTACGGCTAAGGCGAAGTGCGCGTTCTCCACCGCCAGCAGGAGCGGGCTGGTTCCTTTGCGCGGGGCTTTGCCGCCGGTTCGCTGCGTCTGCATGACGTCTTTTACGTCAATACCTGCTCTCAGAAGCACTTGCACCACGTCCCGATGGCCCTCCCGCACGGCGAAAAACAGCGGCGTAAAGCCCGAGGGGAGCGGTGTGCGAAAGTCCGCCCCGGCCTGGATCAGGAGCTGCACCACTGCTGTGTGTCCCTCCGCCGCCGCCCACAGGAGCGCGGTCTGCCCGCTACGCTCCTTGGCATTGATGTTCGCTTTGCGTGCAAGCAGTGCCCGCACGGGCCCGACTTGGCCCGTGCGTGCGGCGGTCATGAGCGCGGACTCGCCACCGAGGAGCGTCGTGTTGGAATCTGCTCCCGCCTGTAGCAGCAGCTCAACCAGCTCCGTGTTGCCCGTCGTGCAGGCCAGGGAAAGCGGCTTCACGCCGTAGCGGTTGGCAGCGCTCACGTCGGCATGGGCACTTAGTAGTCGCTTTGCCGTCGCTAGATCGCCGTGGTGGGCAGCCCAGTGCAGAGCCGTCATGCCGTCGGCCTGAGCCGCATTGACCTGAGCGCCTCGCTGTAGCAGAGCCTGAATGCGCGGTCGGTCTAGCCTTTCCACGGCATCGGCCAGCGGCGTGTCTCGCTTGTTTCTCATACCGCCAGCGGCTCGAAGAGCGCGTCCATCTTGCCGTTGCTGTCGCCAAACTGGTTGAGGCGAACCCCGACTTTATCGAGCAGGGTTAAGTGCAGGTTCGCGAGCGGCGTGGGCTTGTCGTACTTAATGTGCCGCCCACCCTGCATCTTACCTGCGGCACCACCCGCGACAATGATCGGCAGGTTCCGATGGTCGTGGACATTGGGGTTGCCCATCCCACTTCCGTAGAGAACCAGCGAGTGGTCGAGTAGTGAGCCGTCGCCTTCCCGTGTTGCCTTCAGTCGCTCCAGGTAGTAGGCGAACAATGACACATGAAACTGGTTGATCTTCGCCATGCGGGCGATCTTTTCCGGGTCGTTGCCGTGGTGGGTTAGGGGATGGTGCGCCTCGGGGACGCCAATCTCCGGATAAGTGCGATTGCTGGTCTCGCGCGCCAGCTGGAAGGTGACCACGCGGGTGATGTCGCCTTGAAGCGCTAGCACCTGCAGGTCGAACATCAGTCGGGCGTGGTCGGCGTAGGCAGTGGGCACCCCGATCGGGCGATCCAGGTCCGGCAAAGCGTTTTGCTTGGCATCGCCTTCGGCCTTCTGGATTCGCAGCTCGACCTCGCGGATGCTCTCCAGGTAGCCACTCACACGGGCACGGTCGGCGGGGCCAAGCTGGCGTTTCAGGCGAGTGAAGTCCTCGCTCACGGCATCGAGCAGGCTCGCTCGTTTTTTCAGTGCCGCGCGGCGCTCGGCCAGGCTTCCTCCCTCGCCAAATAGGCGCTCAAAGACAATGCGAGGATGCGCCTCGGCGGGCAGCGGCGTTGTGGGCGACGACCACGAGAGGCAGTTCTGGTAGACGCAGGCAAAGCCATTGTCGCACTGGCCGACAGTCGCCAGCAGGTCCATCGAGAGCTCCAGCGACGGCAGCTGTGTCTCTTTGCCAAGCTGCTTGGCCGCGATCTGATCCACCGTCGTGCCGAGATAGTAGTCGGTGCTCTCGGTGTGCTTAGCCTTGGCGGCGCTCAGAAAAGCGGAGTTGGACGACGAGTGCGTGCCCGGGTAGGCATTGAGCAGCTCCAGGTTACTGATAATGCAAACCTCGTCTTTTAGTTTCTCCAGAGGGCTCAGAGTCGGGGAGAGACGGTCGAGTCGCGTGGCATCAGGTGGCGTCCAGCGCGTAATATCCGAGCCCATTGGCATGAAGACAAACCCCAGGCGGCGCAGGCGCGCGGGGTCTGCGGGTGTTGTTGCCAGCGCCGTCATCGGTGCTACCATCGCATCGAGTAGCGGCAGTGCCAGCGTGGCTCCCGCACCACGCAGTAGCGCCCGGCGGGGCAGGGCTCGTTTTGTAATGATCATGGCATTTTCCTCATTCGAAAGGGGGGACTGTTCACAATTTCCACAATAAGGGACGAGAACCGGTAGTTGTCCACCTTTGCTTGGCGAACGATATTTCTAACTGCGGGCGCGTCTTTTTCGTCCACGATGCGCCCCAGACCGAACATCAAGAGTCTCTCTGTCAGGGTGCGGACAAACAGCTCCGGGCGTTTGCGAAGCGCCTTCTCTAGACCGGTTACCCCGTTAAACTGGCTCCCATCGGGTAGACCGCCGCTCGTGTTGATCTTGACACCCTCTTCAAGCTCCCGCCAGCGCCCGATCGCGTCGAAGTTTTCCAGCGAAAAACCGACGGGGTCCATCCGGCTGTGACAGCTTCGGCAGGCGGGGTTGGCTCGGTGCTCAGCGAGGCGCTCGCGCCCCGTCAGATTTGCCGCCACGGTGTTGTCTTTCAGTGCAGGCACATTGTCAGGTGGCGGCGGCGGCGGCACGCCCAGCAGGTTTTCCAGCACCCACTTGCCACGGATCACCGGGGAGGTGCGCGTCGCGTAGGACGTGACCGTCAGGATGCTCCCCTGGCGGAGTAGCCCGCCGCGTTGACGGTTATCGGCCAGCGTGACACGGCGAAAGCGGCTGCCATAAACATATGCAATGCCGTAGTGCTTGGCGAGGCGCTCATTGAGGTAGGTGTAGTTGGCGCTCAGCAAGTCAAGCACACTGCGATCCTCACGCAGGATGCTCTCAAAAAACAGCTCCGTTTCCTGACGAAACGCCTGCCGTAGGTTATCATCAAAGTCGGGGAAGAGGCGCAAGTCAGGGGTCACCGAGTCCAGATTGCGCAGATGGAGCCACTGGGCGGCAAAGTTGGTTACGAGCGTACTCGCACGGGGATCGGCCAGCATGCGCCGCACCTGAGCCTTCAGCACCTGCGGACGGCTGAGCTGCTTGTGCTCCGCCAGAGTGAGGAGCGTATCATCGGGAATGCTGCTCCATAAGAAGAACGAGAGGCGAGAGGCAAGCTCACTCTCACTGATCGTGTAGGCGGTCTTGAGTGCGGCCCCGACACGATCTTGCTCAATGTGGAACAGAAAGCTCGGGGAGACCAGAATCGCGCTGAGCGACATCTCAATCGCACTGTCGAACGTGCCCTCGGTGCGAGCCTGATGGAAGAGCCGCAGAGGCGTCTTCAAGTCCTCCGCGGCGACCGGACGCCGATACGCTCGTCGCATGAGCTGAGAGAGAATGCGGCGGGCGCACGCGTCTTCCTCACCAGAATTCTTGGGGCGACAGATAAAGATCCGGCGGCGACTGGGTGTGTCACCTAGCGCTTTCACATCGTAGGGCCCGGTAATCGAAACTTGAAAGACGGCGGGGGCGAGGCGCGGGTGCCGGTGCAGGTTGAAGTGGGCGAGGTAGGGTTGCCGTTTGGTTTCCTGAAGCGTGGACGGTTTCTTCACAAATGTCACGCCCAGCAGGTGTCGCCCTGCGGTCACGGTGATGCGCTGTTTCAGGTGCTGATCTAGCTGTGTGTGCCCCTCGCCGCTACGCGGCGGGCGAATCGTGAACAGGCCGCGTCGCTCACGATCCAGCAAGATTTCCAGCTCGTGTGGCTCGTGTAGCCCCTCGACTTCTTCATTGCGATCCCGGCTCAGACGAACGGCGACCTCGTACTCACCACTTGAGGGGAAAGTGTAGGGAATAAGTGTCCCGCCACGCGTGCCAATCGGCAAGCCAGGAACATGCTCCTCCTGTGTGCGATCCGCGGGAAGCCGAATCGTGTCGCCGCCGGGAGTGCGTCCCGGTGATCCCACGGCCAGGCGGCTGATCTTCTGCGCGGCGGTCAGATAGCGGTCCATTAGAGCGGGGGAGAGATCGCCGACCGCCACGTTATCAAATTTATTGCTCGCGGTCTCACGCGGCAGAAGCGCGGCACCATCAATTTCCAGCGCCAGAAGATCGCGAATGGCGTTTTGATACTCGGTCTGGTTCAAACGCCGAAAGGTCTCGGTGCGGCCAGGCTCGGGGTGCGCTGCCGCGACTCGGTCTAACGCGGACTCCAGCCCCACAGCAACTGCTTCATAGCTGCGCTCATCAGGACGTTTTTGATCAACGGGCGGCATCTGCCGTGCACGAAGCTGGCGAACGACACGCTCCCAAACCTCGGGGTGTCGGTCAATCGCCTGCTTGCTGAGGGCATCCAGTCCCAGCCCTCCCGACTTGTTGCGGCTACTATGGCAGGCGACACAGTACTGCTGGACAAAGGGCGCTAGCGCGACCGGCGAAGGCTGACGTGCGGCCTGCAGGGTCGCACGACTCGCACTGATCAGCCCACCGGCCAGAAGCAAGAGTGGCATCAGCCCACCTATCCAGCTCCTGAAACGACTGCGTTCATATTGCACGTGTCTATTATGCCCGAACAAAAGAAATACCTCAACTTTCTGTCGCTTTAAATCGGCGGAAATTTAATATATGTGTTATTATGACAATTATTATGAGCGATGCAATAACCACTTCTCGAATTCTTCTTTCGATTGCCGTGGGTGATGCCTACGGGGCGGGTTTCGAGTTTGAGACTCCCGAGGTCGTCGAGAGCGAGAACGACGGCAAGCACTACCGCAAGCGCGTGGGGTTTACGCCGGGGCACTACACCGACGACACACAGATGACGCTGGCAATCTGGGAAGCTGTGCGCCTGGGTGAGCCCTGGACACCGCGCTACTTAGCCGATAGATTTGTCTACGTCTACCACCGCGACCCCCGTCCAGGCTATGCCCGCGGCTTTGAAGGCGTCCTAAAAGAGTGCAAGAACGGCACCGAGCTACTTGCGAAGCTAAAACCGACCAGCGACCGCAACGGTGCGGCGATGCGCTCGGTACCACTGGGGCTCTTGCCGAGTGTCGCGAAAGTCAAAGCCTACGCTAAAATCCAGGCGGCGATCACGCACAACACGCCCGGCGGGATCGCCTCATCGCAGGCCGTGGGATTGATAGCGCACTTTGGCTTCAAGCGGCTCGGCAAGCTCCGCGAGCTGGCGGCGTTCTTAGAGAAACACGTTCCGGGGACGCCTTGGAGCGAGCCCTGGCGTGGCCCGGTTCCTCTCCACGGGGTTTCCACAGCCCGCGCCGCGCTCACCGCGCTTCTGGCTTGCCGTAAGCAGTCGGACTTGCTTCGTGCTGCTATTGCCTTCACCGGAGACACGGATTCTGTGGCCGCGATTGCCCTAGGATGCTCCGCGTGCTTCATCGAGTACAAGCAAGACATTCCCGCCGTACTGATCCGCGAGCTGGAAAACGGCGCGTATGGCCGGGACTACCTTACCCGGTAGAGCATTTCTCCGGCTTTGGGGACATAGAGAATGCCTTCGTCTTCTTTATCTTTGTAGTCGTCTATGTTGATCGTGCGCCAGTCGCGGTAGCCGAGGTTGATTTTTTTGCAGAGTTCTTCCGAGAGGCCGGTGGCAAGGGTGACTTTCACACGGGGCGTCTCGACACCGTTTTCGTAGGTGCCGACACCTTTGACATGGACGCAGTGCGCCATGGTGCCCCAGGGCTCGTCTTTGAACGTCTCCCACTGCGCGAGAAAATAATCGCGGACATGGTACCCAAGGCGCTCGATATGCTCGCCGTGGGTGGCGGAGATCTCGTGGATGTGGGGGGCGTAGATAATCAGCTCGCCGCCATCGGCAACCACGGGCTCTAATTTATACATGCACTTGCCACCCACCCAGAGCTCGTCGTACATCGGCGGGGCGCAGGAGAGCACGGTGTGAAAAGCGCGGGGCATGTAGGTGATATGGAGCGCGTCGCTGAGATCCGAGGCGCTATCCCAAGCCGCTTCGGGAGAGCCCGCGTAGAGTCCGGCCAACTCGCCCTTTTCCACCACCATACAGAACGCGGTGCGCGGAGTCGGCACCATCGCCGCAGCCCGATCCACCACCTTTCGCACGGGAGTCCACTTGTGTCCGATAATGAGTGGGTTGCTAATCACCGCCCCCAGCCAGTGGAAGAAATTCAGCACCTCGGGGCCGGAGATTCCGGGGAACAGATACTTGTTTCCCCCGGAAAACCCGACGACTTCGTGTGGAAAAACGGGGCCCAAGATCATCAGGCGATCGTAATCGTAGATGATTTTGTTGATGCGCACCGGAACGTCCATCGCAAAGAGCCCGTCGGAGAGAGTGGAGATTTCTTCGCTGGGAATTGTCCCGAGGTACGCCAGGGCATTGGGATCGTCCCAGGCATGGTTCAAAAACAGCACCGAGCCGTAGGTTTCGTGGCGCTGCTCTAGCGTGATCTCCAGCCGCTGGCAGATCTCGGGCTCGCTCATCGGGCGGTGGGTGCCCAGGGCGATCATGATGTCCAGGTGCGCTCCGGCGGCGTGGGTCTGGGTGTAGATCTCGCGAAAGAGCCAGCCGACCGGCGCGGTGCGGGTGGCATCGGGGACGATCAAGAGCAGGCGCTTGCCGGAGAGCTCTAGTGTCGCTAGGGTCTGCGCGACGATCTGCTCCACCTCGGTTTCGGTGAGGGCGCGGTCGGTGAAACCCAGCCCAAAGGCACAGTCTGTCATGGTGCTACTATCATACCTGCCCCCACCGAGACATGGCTTGCCTCATCAATGAGAATCAAACTCCCCATTGTTCGATTGACTGTGTAGGCATCCACAAAGAGCGGCGATGCCAGCCGCAAGCGCACCTGCGCGATCCCATTGGCTGTAAGCGGCCCCGTGGCGGGAATATGCTCCAGGGTCTCAATATCCACCACAAAGTCAATTCCTGTTACCATTCCCAGCACTTCACGGCTGGTGTGGCGCACCCGGTAGCGGGCATTGAGCTGCAGCGGCGCGGTTGCGAGCCAGCAGAGGGTGACGGTGAGCTCTTGCGCCACGGTGGGCGGAGCGGCGACGGGCGCGAGTAGGTCTCCGCGGCTCAGGTCGAGGTCGTCTTTAACCCGCACCGTGACACTCTGCCCCGGCTCCGCGACTTCGAGCGACTCATCCATGGTCTCGATGCCAACAATCTCCGTCTCGATTCCACTGGGCAGCGCCACCACACGCTCCCCAACCCGGAGTGCTGCACCGACCACGCGGCCTGCGTAGCCTCGGTAGTCCGGGAAGTCGGGGCTCTGGGGGCGAATCACGTACTGCACGGGAAAGCGCGCGGGGCCGGCTTGCTCGGGGGCTTCGAGGGTTTCAAGCAGCTCCAGCAGCGACGGGCCGGAGTACCAGGGGAGCCTCACGGAACGCTCGACCACGTTATCGCCGTGTAGTGCGGCTATCGGCAGAAAATGCACCTGCGCTGTGGGAGCCAGCCGGGTTGCCACTTGCTCCAGCGCCGTTTTCACACGCGCAAAGGCCGCTTCTTCGTAGCCGACCAGATCCATCTTATTGACCGCAAACACTAGGTGCGAGAGTCCAAGCAGCGCTGCGAGATAGGCATGCCGCCGGGTCTGCTCCACCACGCCTTGCCGCGCATCCACTAAGATCACCGCGACTTGTGCCGTGGACGCACCTGTGACCATGTTGCGGGTGTACTGTACATGCCCCGGCGTATCGGCGATAATAAAGCTGCGCCGTGGGGTCGCAAAGTACCGATAGGCGACATCTATGGTGATCCCCTGCTCCCGCTCCGCACGCAGGCCATCGGTCAGTAGCGCAAGGTTCACCTGCTCCTCGCCGCGCCGCAAAGATGCCCGGTGCAGCGCATCCAGCTGGTCGTCGAAGATGGCTTTTGAGTCGTAGAGCAGGCGGCCAATGAGCGTGGATTTCCCATCGTCCACGCTCCCGGCTGTGGTGAATCTTAACAACTCCATGGCTTAGAAATACCCCGTGCGCTTTCGGTCTTCCATCGCCGCCTCGGAGCGCTTGTCGTCGGCGCGGGTGCCGCGCTCGGTGGTGCGGGCCGCGGCAACCTCGGCGACAATCTCCGCAATCGTGGAGGCGGGCGAGTCCACGGCCCCTGTGCAGGTCATATCGCCAATCGTACGGAAGCGTACCCGGCGCTCAGTGACCGTCTCCTCGGGCAGGCGCGGGAGAAGTTCGCTGGCGGCGAGCACCATGCCGCTTCGCTCAAAAACAGGGCGTGCGTGCGTGAAGTACAGCGAAGGCATGGGGATGTTCTCTCGCTGGATGTAGCGCCAGATATCCAGCTCCGTCCAGTTGGAGATGGGGAAGACCCGGAAGTGCTCGCCGGGGGCTTTGTGACCGTTAAAGAGGTGCCAGAGCTCGGGGCGCTGGTTTTTAGGGTCCCACTGCGAGAACGCATCGCGGTGCGAGAAGAAACGCTCTTTAGCCCTAGCTTTTTCTTCATCACGTCGCGCTCCCCCCAGGCAGGCATCCAGCCCTAGCTCGTTAATCGCATCCACCAGGGTCACTGTCTGCAAGACATTACGACTGGCATAAACGCCACTCTCTTCTGTGACCCGTCCCGTGTCTATTGAGTCCTGGACGCTGCGTACGAGTAGCCGTGCCCCAAGTTTTTCGGCCCAGGCATCACGGTAGGTCAGCGTCTCCTCAAAGTTGTGCCCCGTATCAATATGCATCAAGACAAAGGGAATCCGCGCGGGCCAGAAGGCTTTTCGGGCCAGATAGCTCAGTACAATCGAGTCCTTTCCGCCTGAGAAGAGCAACGCGACGTTCTCAAACTGCGCTGCGACCTCGCGCAGCACATAGATGCTCTCCGACTCCAGCTCATCCAGATGACTGCGTGTCACAGCTCCCCCCTCGCCTCCAAAAATGCCAGTATCATTGCCACACTCTGCTCCGCACTCTGGCTCTCACTGCTCACACGAATCTCGGGGTTTTCAGGGGCTTCGTAGGGATCTGAGACCCCCGTAAAGTGCGCTAGATCTCCCGCGAGCGCCTTGGCATAAAGCCCCTTCACATCGCGGCGTACCAGCTCCGGGAGTGAGCAGTCCACGTGCACCTCCACAAAACTCGCGCCAATCCGCTCGCGCGCCGCCGCCCGCGCCTCGGCGTAGGGTGAGATCGCCGCGACGATCACATTGACCTCGTTGCGGGCGAGCAGCTGCGCCACAAAGGCGATCCGTGCCACATTGGTGTCCCGGTCTTCTTTGGAGAACCCCAGTCCCTTTGAGAGATTCTCGCGCACCGCATCGCCATCGAGCACCTCGAGTTTCGCGACACCCCGTGCCCGTAGCGCCTCCGCCAGCCCACGCGCGACTGTGGTCTTGCCTGCGCCACTCATACCCGTAAGCCAGATAACGAAGCTCATTTCTGTTGCCGCGCCCGCAGTCGTGACATAAAGACCTCGTAGCTTAAGCTTAAACCATTCTCCTTGATGGGATCGTGCCCCCCACGTAGGGCAACTTCGCTGGCATGCCACGCCTCTAGCTCACTCAGAAGCGCCTCGCGCACCTCGGGATGTGCGTCGGCGACATTGTGTTTTTCACAGGGATCGTTCTCTAGATCAAAGAGCAGCAGCTCGGGATCGCGTGGCGTGCCGTGTAGATGGGGCAGGGGCTTGCCGTGGGCATCCTCCACAATCGGCTGGATGAGCTTCCACTTCGGCGTGCGAATGGCAAGCGATGCCTGCCGCGACGACTCAACACAAAAAACGCGCTCCCTGCCCGCAAACTCCTCGCCGTGTAGCGCCGGTGCGAAGCTCTGGCCGGTGAGTTCGTAGCGTGTCGGAAGCTCCCAGCCACAGAGCCCGGCGAGGCTTGGTAAAATATCCTCGGTGGAGACGAGAGTCCGTGTGCGGCCTGGAGCAGCACCGGGGATTTTTACCATCAGTGCGATACGGGTCACGGCATCGTAGAGGCCGTGGTGGTCGAAGTGAATTGCGCCCTCGCCAAACGCCTCGCCGTGGTCGCTCATCAAGACAAAGATCGTGTCGTCCCAAAGGTTCTCTTGCTTCAGATGCGCGATCAGTCGCCCGACTTGTACATCCACGTAGGAAATCTCGCCGTCATAGAGCGCCACAAAAGCGGCGTAGTCGTCGGGGTGCTCACACTTCATCTCGCCTAAGAACGCCTTGTAGTACTCGGGCGCATGGGCGTAGACCTCGTCCATTGTGTAGTTCGTGCTGCCGGGAGTGTAGTGCATTGTGTTGTAGGGCGCGGGCGGGCCGTAGGGCGTGTGCGGATCCCAGAGGTGGCAGTAGAGAAAGAACGGCGTTTGTTTGTCCTGCTCGCCGATAAACTGGATCGCCCGATCTACGAGCTGCTCGCTCTGATTGGTAAAAGGCGCGTAGAGAAACCCAGAGTAGTGATCAAAGCCCCGTGCAAACCAGGAGCCCTTGCCGCCGCCTTGAATAACTAGATTATCAATTCCAATTGTCGTCCAGCCCGCCTTTTGCGCGAGCTGTGGCAGAGTTTGAACACTCGCCGCCACACGCTGCTTCTCTCCGATATGGGCGACAATCCCATGCCGATACGGATGCAAGCCGGTGAGCATCGTCGTAAACGATGGCATGGTGGGGATGCCCGCCGCAATCGCCTGCTCAAAGGCCACCGACTCCGCCGCCAGCGCATCAATCTGCGGCGACGTGTTTTTACCATAGCCATAGCACCCGAGGTGGTCGGGCCGCAGGGTGTCTATGGCTAAAAGAACGACATTCATAACTTATCCCCTAACCCCCGCTAGGCGCTAATCTTGTCCCATATCTTTTCCCGACAGGGCTGACATCGCCATTTGCCAGCCCTCTTCCAAACCATCTAAACGACGAAGCCCAAGCCACAAACT
>NZ_JAYVPL010000159.1:0-11558 GCF_043757465.1 Armatimonas sp. | reverse complement strand
AGGAATCTGACTTTACCATCTTGATCTCTTGTACCCCCTTCGCGGAGCCGGAGGGGGTCGGCGAAGCCGGGGGGAGGCAAAAACTGAATAGCCGTGCTCCTCCCTCGTTCCTCGGGCACCCCTCTTGTCTGGTTCACTCCTTCGTCGCAGTAAGAGGGGCTCAGGGCGGGTACAATCAGTCTATGGAGCTACTCGACACCGCCGTTGACACCGCCGCGCCGACCTTTGGGCAGAACGCGGCACACTACAAAACACTGATCGCCACGCTGCGCCAGAAATCAGCACACGTCTGCCAAGGTGGCGGAGCGGAGACAGTCGCAAAGCATCATGGCCGGGGTAAGAAGCTAGCACGGGAGCGCATCACCGCGCTGCTCGATCCTGGTGCGCCTTTTTTGGAGTTCTCGACACTGGCCGCCGACGGTATCTACGCAGACCAGGCCCCTGGCGCGGGGATTGTCACAGGGATAGGAACCATCCACGGTCAGCCTTGCGCGATTGTCGCCAACGATGCCACGGTGAAAGGGGGAACGTACTTCCCTCTCACGGTCAAGAAGCACCTGCGCCTGCAAGAGATCGCACTGGAGAACAGGCTCCCCTGCCTCTACCTTGTGGACTCCGGCGGCGCGTATCTCCCACTTCAAGCCGAGGTATTCCCGGACAAAGAGCACTTCGGGCGGATTTTCTACAACCAGGCCCAGATGAGCGCTGCGGGGATCCCCCAGCTTGCCGCGGTTCTGGGAAGCTGCACGGCGGGCGGCGCGTATGTCCCGGCGATGAGCGATCAGAGCGTGATCGTGAGGGGAAACGGGACGATCTTTCTGGCCGGCCCGCCGCTGGTGAAAGCCGCGACAGGCGAGGAAGTAAGCGCCGAAGCGCTGGGCGGCGGCGAGGTGCATACAAAGCTCTCCGGGGTCGCCGATTATCTGGCCGAGAACGAAGACGAGGCGCTAGAGCTGCTCCGTGAGGCCGTCGCGCACCTGCCACAAGCTTCAATCACGCCGCCGTATGCCCCCGAAGAGCCGCTCTATCCCGCCGACGAGCTCTACGGCATTCTTCCCGCGGACCTGCGCCAGCCCTTTGAGATCCGCGAGGTGATCGCTCGCCTCGTGGACGGCTCCCGGTTCCACGAGTTCAAGCCTGGCTACGGCACGACCCTGGTCTGTGGCTTTGCACGCCTGGAAGGTTGGCCGGTGGGGATTATCGCCAACAACGGGGTGCTCTTCTCCGAGTCCGCGCTCAAAGGGGCGCACTTTATCGAGCTGTGCTGCCAGCGCGGGATTCCACTGGTCTTTCTGCAAAACATCACCGGCTTCATGGTTGGCAGCCGCTACGAGCACGAGGGAATCGCCAAGCACGGTGCAAAGCTCGTGATGGCGGTGAGCTGCGCACGCGTCCCTAAGTTCACGGTGATTGTCGGGGGGAGCTTCGGGGCGGGTAACTACGGCATGTGTGGCCGCGCGTTCGGCCCACGCCAGCTCTGGATGTGGCCGGGCGCACGTATCTCGGTGATGGGCGGCCCGCAGGCTGCCGCTGTGCTCAAAACGGTCAAGGGCGCTGCCATGAGCGCCGACGAAGAAGCGGCGACTATCGCAACCTATGAGCGCGAGGGCAGCCCCTACTACTCCACGGCACGCCTCTGGGACGATGGCATTCTCGACCCCTGCGACACGCGCCGCGCGCTTGGGCTGGGTCTCGCCGCCGCCTGCGCCCAACCCGCTCCCGCCACGAGATTCGGCGTGTTCAGGATGTGAGCTTCCGCACCTTGACCACCACAAGCGACAAGAAGAAACCCAGGGTCAGGATGCTGGCAGCCACGAGAAAAAGAGAGTGAACACTGGTTCCTTGTGCAAGGAGCAATGCACTCAATAGCGCACCGAGCCCGGCTCCGACTCCCTGCACCATACGCACCGAGCCGATCATCGCCCCTTTTTCGTTCTCCGGAGCCATCTCCGCGATATAGGCCATGTAAGCCGGAAAGGCCAGAACAAACCCACTCCCAAGAATGGAACCAAACAGGGCAACCCCGCTCTGATAAGGCGAATACAGGAGCCCCCAGATAGAGGCTGCACACAGTGCGGTTCCCAGTCGAATAGCACGGGTCTTGCCCCACTTGTCAGAGAGCCGTCCCAGAGGCGCAGCGACAATTCCGATTAGCACTGCGGGGGCGAGGAACAAATTACCAAAGCTCTCTTCGCTTGTAAAACCAAACCGAGCCATTAAGTAAATTTTTGCCTGTGTCCCAATCAGCCCAATTGCAACAAAGATCATTCCGATGAGCCCCAGCAACCACGGAGCCGTGTGAAACGCACGTAGCAGAGCGGTTTTATTGATGGGAGCATGCTCCTCATGACCTGGAGTGGGAGTGTTCCGACGCGGCGCAATGAAGTACGACAGGATCGCCGTCGCCGCAAAGCACCCTGCGGCAAAGAGAAAAGAAGGGGCATAGTGCTCTGGCTGATCCAGCCGGTACGCGACACCAAACCTATCATTGAGCCAGCCACCTACCTTGGGACCGATCGCGATCATTGCCATGTAGGCCATTGTGATCAGGGTATTGGCCTGTGCTTGCCGTTCAGGGGCGACTCTATCCGCTGCGGCTGCATAGACATTGGGCCAGAGCATCGCCGCCCCGAAGCCATCCAGCGCCCGTAATAGTAGCACCAGCGCCGTTATACCAAGAACTGCCGCCGCTCCGTGCGGGACACGAACTTGGGAGGTGGCCAGGCAGGTGGCAATGGAGACACAGGCCCCTGTTACCATCAGCCGCCGTCGCCCCACACGGTCGGCCAGTGCTCCCATCGGCGAGCCCGCCAGTGCCTCCACAAGGTAGTACGGAACCAGCGCCAGCGCAGCCAAGCTCGGTAGCTGGATGCCGAATTTCAAAAAATACGGTAGGGCGGAGATATTGACAATCACAAAGCCTAGCTCCGCCAAAGCCGAAACGGCACAGAGAGCAAGAAGAAAGAGCCATTCGGGCGGGTGTGGCTTGCGAATCATTACTCTAATTGTACCCCGCCTCTTAGAGTGGGTCATAGGACGATGGTTCTGCTAGGATCTATCTACAGATGCAGACTGTCTGATTATTTAGGGTATGATACCAACGAGGTTCGAAGATGATTCAGGATATTTCTCTGCGGCGCGTTCACCACGTGCGCTTTTTTGTGGGTAATGCACGCCAATCCGCCTATTTCTACCGCAATGCCTTTGGCTTTGAAATCGCAGCCTACAAAGGACTGGAGACGGGCAGCCAGACCGAGGCGGGCTATGTCATGCGCCAGGGCAATATCACCCTCGTTCTGGAGTCGCCGCTCCGCGCGGAGCACCCGGAGTCTGACCGCCTGCGGCTCCACGGCGACGGTGTGCGAGACATTGCACTGGAGGTGGACGATGTGAAGCTAGCGTACCGGCTCGCGATTGAGCGTGGCGCAGCGGGGGTTATGGAGCCGACCACGCTTACGGACCAAAACGGCAGTGTTGAGTTTGCCAGCATCAAGGCTTATGGCGACACGACACATAGCTTCGTCAACCACGACAACTATTCCGGTGTCTTCGCGCCCGGCTACGCGCCGCTCGACCCGGATCGCTACCACACCCCTGCACAGGGCTGCGGTCTGGAGGCCATAGATCACATCGTCGGCAATGTCGAAGAGGGCAAGATGAACGAGTGGGTGAGCTTCTACGAGCGCATTCTTGGCTTTTCCCAGTTGGTGCATTTTGATGAGAAAGATATCTCCACCGAGTACACAGCGCTGATGAGTAAAGTGGTTCAGGGCGGCAACGGGCGCATCAAGTTCCCGCTAAACGAGCCCGCAGATGGCCTGAAGAAGAGCCAGATCGAGGAGTACCTAGAGTTCTACGGCGGCCCCGGTGTCCAACACATCGCGATGGGCACGAAGAATATTTTACAGACCGTGCGCCAGCTCCGCGCCAACGACGTGAATTTCCTGCGCGTTCCTCAAACCTACTACGATGCCCTTCCGGCCCGCGTGGGCGAGATTGACGAGGACTTCAAAGAGATCGCGGAGCTAGGCATTCTCGTGGATCGCGACGACGAGGGCTATCTGCTCCAGATCTTCACCGCGCCCGTCGAGGACCGCCCGACGGTGTTCTTCGAGATCATCGAGCGCCACGGCTCCCGCAGCTTTGGCAAGGGGAACTTCAAAGCACTCTTCGAGGCAATTGAGCGCGAACAAGAGCGACGCGGCACGCTGTAGCTACGCAGGCCGGGTTTCAAACGCCGCCGTGAGAGCCACGGTTTCGGCGATTGCGCCATCGGGGCGGTAGCGCGGGAACGGGGCGGTGAAGGTGCCGCGTGCCGTGAGGGGCCTGCCGGGCGGGTAGTGCAGGGCCAGCTCCAGCGGCCCCGTGTAGCGCGTCGCGTTGCGGTCATCGAGTACGAGCGTCGGCGTGCCGGTGAGAAGCGCGGCGGCTTCTCCAGGGAGGGGCTCCAGCGTGAAGCGGCCCGTGATCGTGCGAAAGCCACCCCTACCGTCCATGATGGCGGGTGGGTAAAGCACGGCGAGAAGAGATTTCAGCACGGCGGCATCGAGCGTCTTCGTGGTCTTGGGACGTGCGAGCGCGGCGGTGAGATCAGGCGTGAGTGGGACGGTTTCAATGGTCGGGGTGCGGTAGTGGTTGATGTTATTGCCCGTGAAGGTCAGAAAAATACGAAAACCCGGCGCGGCAAGATCGGGCAGGACAGGCTCGCGCGGAGTTTTCGGGGCGGACGGCAGGAGCAAACCCTTGAAGAAATCCTTGAGCTGGCGCACCATGTCCGCGCCCATTGCTTCAGGGTTCATACGGAAGTAGCCAGGCTGGACAAAGGGGACACCCGCGCGGAGCACTTCGCCCTCGGGGGAGAGCACAAAGAACGCGATATTGACATTGTCGCCACCAAGATCCCCCTGTCCGAAGACTTTCTTGACATTCGCAGGCATGTCTAAGAGGCGACGGCCATTCCAGGACGTGACAATAAAGGGCTTCAGAAGCTCTAGCACAGCGGGCGCGGCGAGGGAACTCCCCCGCAAGTGATCCGCATTGGCTCAGCAGTGCCCTTGGTAAAAGCTGGTCGCGGCGGAGATATTGGTGACAAAGATCAAAAAGACGGGCCGCTGCTCTTTCTTTGCCCGTGCCTGCGCCGCTGCGAGGTCAGGAGCCCAGTCCATGGTGTAGAACGCGAGTGCTGCGCCTGTGGGCCGCGCTGCTACAAAGCGTCTTTCAATCTCGGTGAGTCGGGTGTCCATAGCGCTCAGTCTACCGCCTGCTCCTGAAGAAGTGCTGAAGCTAAAAACGTGAGGATTCGCTCGGTGAAACCTATGGACTGCTCCGTGCTGCCCACCCCATGCCCTGCATCGAACCAGAGCACCTCGATATCTTTGCCCAGCTCTTTTAAGTGCACCTCATAGACTTCCATCTGACGTCGGGGACAGCGCGTGTCATTGAGGCCCTGGATCACCAGAATCGGGGCTTGAGTGTTCGCGGCGTCGGTGTGCGGCGAGCTGCGCTCCCACAGATCCGGTTTCTCTTGCGGAGTACCGCCGAAGCTTGCCTTCATGATCCCCTGGAGAAGTGGCGAAGAGTCTTCGTAGGCCAGGGCATTGTTGGCAAGCGCGACATGCGCCACACCCGCCGCCCAGAGTTCTGGGCGCTTTCCGAGAGCAAGCAGCGTGAGGTAGCCGCCGTACGAGCCACCCGTAATCGCAATGCGCTTCGGGTCGGCGATGCCTTCACGGACAAGAAATGTATGAGCAGAAGCGATATCCTCTAGCTCCCAGTGCCCCACATCGCCCCAGATTTTCTGTAAGAACTCCCGCCCAAACGTGGGGGTGCCTCGGTAGTTGATGGAGAGATACGCGAAGCCACTCTCGACATAGGGTGCACCCATCCCGTAGTTCTGGTTGGTCACCTGGTGCGGCCCACCGTGCAGGTCAATCACGGCAGGAAACGGGTCCTTTCCCTCAGGAAGCGAGAGCCAGCCTTGCACCAAAACGCCATCCGACGACGGGAAGCTCACCGAGCGCACCGTCGTGCCTTTGGGAGCGTCGCCGCCCGAGAGCAAGACTTTCCCCTCGCCCACCGAAGTTACAGAGAACTCCCGAAGCTGGCGCGGCGTCTGAGCGTTCGAGAAGAGCACAGAGGCTACGCCGTCGTTGCTCAGGGTTGCGCCCAGCCCACCGAAGTACGTGATCGTCCCCGACGGGTGCTCCAGACGTGCCAGCTTCCCCGCCGCCCAGACCCACAGCTCGTGCGCTGCATCAAGGCTCCGGCAGAGCAGAATGCGCTTCGCATGGGGCGACCAGCAGAGCGGCACAACCTCACCGGGAAGCTGCTCCTCGCCCAGCAGAAGCTCGGACTCCCCGAGTGCTACCTCCCAGAGCATCGGGCGCTTCACCCCGGAGTCGTCGCTGGTGCAGAGCAGGCGGTAATCACCACTCTTAGGAGAAAAGGCCGTGGTCTCCAGGCTCGTCGCCCCCCCGCCCTTCCAGCGCACCAGCTCCTCACCGCCGGAGTCCAGCGCAAGCAGATCATACTGCTGCTTTCCCGTCCGCTCATTGGTGCAGACCACACAGACTGCGCCATCGGCGGAGAGTATTGGGCCGCGCAGAAGCGCCCGGCCTTCATGGAGGATCTTAGGTGCCCCCAGAACGCCCTCCTTGCCAATCTCAACCGCACACAGATGATAGCCGTCGCTGTCCACGAAGATAAACGCGATCCGATTGCCCGACGCGCTCATACTCACAATCGGTAGCGGAAACGGGGTCAGCGACGAGGCATACGGCACAAACTCGGGCGTGAGGCTCTCGATGGTGCCTGTGCCGTCGTAGCGCGCGCGGACATAGTGGCCCTTCTCGTTGCCCTTGGTGTCCTTGAAGAAATAGAACCACTCGCCATCAGGCGAGAGCAGACCAAAACCACTGCCAACGCCCTCGGGCAGCAAGCGCCGCGTCGCACCGGTCTGGGGGTTCCACGCGAGCGCCCCCTTCTGGCTATGAAACGCCACGCCGCGCTCGGGCCGAAGCGCCGCCACCTGCGGCCACGTCACCGACCCGGTTCGGGCGATCTGCTTCCAATTCTCCGTTGCTGTGCTCATGCGGGGATTATATCGGACGGGCGCATAAATGAGCCCGGACTCGTGAAACAAAAACGCCCCACCGCCAGGATTCCCCCGCAGGGCGGGGGCGAGGGGGTGGGGCGCAAAAACCGAAGCGGGCGATTAGATCGCGACCTCTTTGCCAACCTCTGCCGACGCGTAGATGCCACTGAGCATCTTCATCACCATGACGCCGTGCTCGACCGGGCACTCGTTCTCGCGACCGTCTCTCACGACCTCGATGAAGTGCTGGATCTTGTACTGCCACATGTCCCACTTGGGGTAGTACGCGGGGGCCGCGTTGATCATGTAGCCTTCCCAGTCCGTGTAGGTCTCCGACGTGCTCCAGATGACGCCGCCCTTCTCGCCCATGATCTGAATGTCGAAGACATCCTCCTTGATATGGTTACAGAAGCTCGACTCCAGCGTGAGAATGGTGCCGTTGTCGAAGCGGATCATCCCGGCAGCGAGGTCCTCGACCGTGTAGGTCTCATGATCCCAGTTGGGCCACTGGCTCTTCACTTCGCTGGGCTTGTTGCCCATCCAAGTCCAGGTGTTGCCGGTCGCGGTGATCGGGGTCGGGTTGCCGATGAGGCTGTGCGCGGTGTCTAGGATATGCACGCCGATGTCAATCATCGGACCGCCGCCTTGCAGCTCTTTACGGCCAAAGACGCCCCAGTTCGGGATGCCACGGCGGCGCAGGGCCTGGGCGCGGACATACATAATTTTCCCGAGTGCGCCGCTCTCGATCAGATCGCGGACGTACTTCGAGCGCGGCTCGTAGCGGTGCTGGAAGCCCATGACGAACTTCACCCCGTTGGCCTTGACGGCATCGGCCATTGCCTGCGCCTCAGTGGGGTTCATCGCGATGGGCTTCTCGCAAAGAATGTCTTTGCCCGCGTTGGCCGCCGCAATCGCCGCCTTGGCATGCACCCCGTTGGGCGTACAGACCGAAATGGCATCAATGTCGCCACCGACGGTCTTGAGCATCTCATTGAAGTCCGTGAAGCAGTGGTCAGTGGCGACCCCATGCTTGTTGTGCATCACATCGAGCGCCACCTGGCGAATATCCGCCCCCGCGACAATCGAGACACCGGGAATCTTGGTCATGTAGCCGATGTGGGTCTGCGCGATCCCACCACAGCCAATAAAGCCGACACGAAGGGGCTTGGCCTCAACGGCAGCACCCTCGGAGATTGTTGTGATTTCTGTATCCATTGAAAAAACCTTCCGGGTAAAACCTTACGCCAGACCCGTGCCATAATCCTGCCAGGGCAGTAAAATTCCTCAATGATTTCTGTAATTCTCCACGAGCCCGACATGCCCCAGAACACGGGGAACATCGTCCGGCTCTGTGCCAACGCGGGCACGGCGCTGCATCTGATCGAGCCGCTAGGTTTTGCCTGGGACGACAAGCGCCTCCGCCGGGCACATCTGGACTACGAGGAGTTCGCCGAAGTGCAGCGCCACGCAGGCTGGGACGCGTGCAAAGCCGCGCTTGTGGGACAGCGCATCTTCGCTATCGAGACTGGGGGTGACGCCACGCCTTACGAGACAGAGTTTCAGCCCGGAGACGCGCTTCTCTTCGGCTCTGAGTCCCGTGGCCTGCCTGCGGAGATATTGGTGGAGGTGACCGTGCTCACCCTCCCCATGATGCCGGGAAGCCGGAGCCTGAACCTCTCCAACGCCGTCGCGATCACGGTTTATGAAGCATGGCGACAGCTTGCCTTTGCTGCCGCCACGCCACTCGGAACCCCTCCCCGTGAGCGCTCCTTTGCGTTCTTCAACGGAAATCCCAATCAACTTATCCCCCCGTCGGACGGGGGCTAGGGGGTGAGTTATTTCTCCGCCTGCGGCCAGATTTGGTCCCACGCCGCCATCCAGCTATCAGCCTTGCTCTGCACCTTTAGGCCGTTTACCTCGACACCGTGTTTATTGCGAAACTGTCCGACTTTGTCTACGGTCTCGACCTCGACCGTGATCGTAACGGGGCTCGCGACGGCGTAGATACGGCCTTTCTTCACCCGAGAGAGCGCCTCGCGGGCACCGTCCTCGATCATTTGGCGGGCACGCACGGGCGGGATTTGCCGCGCCGAGTAGCGGGAGAGACCACGCTTGACCGCGACGTAAACCGGATCATCGCCTAAAATCTCGCGACCCTCACGACACGTCGCTTCGTCGCCGGTGACCAGCGCGACAGGGCAGCAGAAGTGCCCACAGAGCGCCGCGTTGATGCCCAGTTCCCCCACTAAGTCGTCGTTGAACCAGAGATTGCGCCAGGTGACGGTGGAGATCGTGTGGCACATCACGCCATCCGGGGTGCCCGCGCGTGCATGCATCCCGACCATCAGCGCGGCATCGCAGCCCTGCTCCAGAAGCTCGGTGTAGCGGCTCCAGGTGTGGTGCGCCACCCACTCGCAAGCAGGATGGAGCAGCTCGGGCACGTAGGAGTTAAATGTCCAGTCGCCACCCGCGCCGTGACAGTCCACCGCCACAATCTCGGTCGCGCCCGCCGCCACTGCGCCACGGACGGCGGCATTGATCTCCTCGGTGTAGAGCCGCCTGCCCTCCTCAAACATCGGGGAGCCCCCCTCGACCTGCTTCCAGGTGACAATACCGCTCACCCCTTCCATGTCCGACATGATCAAAATACGCATCGTCGCTCACTCCCTACTTTCCTCAGAAGTCTACCCTTGAAAGCCACAGAAAAAACTCTTTAGTCAGCAGAGAATTCGGTCGAAACCAGGAGAGAAAGAGGAGTTTGATTCGGCTTATGCTACGAGGACTATACGAGAGTGCAATGGGAATGATGGCACGGCAAGCCCACCAGGATATCACTGCCAACAACCTTGCCAATGTCAACTCCACCGGTTTTCAGCGCGAGGTACTCGCACTCAGCAGTCGCTTTGCCTTGCCGGAAGCGAAGCGCTCTGCCACTGCCTCCCCCTTCACGACTCCTATCGCAACCGACCCAATCAGCGTGCGGGACACAACACCAGGCACGATCCAGCCCACGGGCAACCCACATGATGTGGCGCTTTCTGGCCCGGGTTACCTGATGGTGCAGTCGGCGAACGGCCCACGTCTGGTTCGCAGCGCCTCTCTGACTCTCAACAACCGCGGGGAGGTCGCCCTGCCCACAGGAGAGCCGATTCTCGGTGTGAGCGGTGCCCCGATCCCGCTGGGAGGCTCGGACTGGAAGATAGACGAAACGGGCAGTATTCGCAACAGTCAAGAGCAGCTTCTGGGACGCATGCGCCTCGTACAGGCGCAGGGGCCGGTGACTCCCGCAGGCAATGGCATGAGTATCGCCCAGAATATCACGAGTGCCGCCCCGGGTAGCGTCACGGTTCTCTCTGGCAGCCTGGAGCGCTCCAATGTGGATCCCATCCGCGAGATGGTGAACATGATCACGGGTGTCCGCGCCTACGAAGCGGGCCAAAAATCTGTTCAAGCCCAGGATTCAACCCTGGAAAATCTCTTCACTTTACTACGCTAAGTTACTTAGCCCTAAGGAAAAACGTATGATTCGCTCTCTCTAACACCGCGGCTTCTGGCATGAACGCGCAGCAGCTCAATATGGATGTGATTGCCAACAACCTCTCCAACGTCAATACCAATGGCTTTAAACGCGGCCAGGCCTCTTTCCAGGATCTGATGTACCAGACCAGCCGCGCCGCAGGCTCCTCCACGGGGTCGGGAGATCTCAAGGCCCCCACGGGTCTTGAGGTCGGGCTAGGTGTGCGTGCTGTGGGTGTGGATCGCATCCACACTCAGGGAGATTTGAAGGCGGGTAACCCGCTGGATATGGTGATCGAAGGCAACGGCTTCTTCAAGATTCAGCTCCCCAACGGCCAGCCCGGCTACACCCGTGATGGCTCCTTCAAGCAGGACAGCCAGGGACGGATGGTAACTGCCGACGGCTACGTCCTCCAACCGGAAATCACCATTCCCGCAGGTGCTAAAGATGTCAGTATCTCGCAAGACGGTACGGTTACGATCTCGAACAGTGATGGCACGCAGTCGTCCCCGGGCAAGATCACGATCGCCAACTTTCCCAATCCGGCGGGCCTGGCAAGCCTTGGACGTAACTTACTCGGAGTCACCCCGTCCTCGGGTTCGGAGTCGGTGGGTGATGCGGGTGCCGACGGTCGCGGGACGATTCGGCAGAGCATGATTGAGATGTCCAACGTGAAAGTGGTGGAGGAGATGGTCAATATGATCACTGCCCAGCGTGCCTACGAGGTCAACTCCAAGAGCATTCAGGCATCCGATGAGATGCTCCAGATCGCCAATGGCCTGCGACGGTAATCCAAGATGACCCGACGAAGCTTGCTCGGTGGGGTGACTTTAGTTTTTCGGGAAAATGGGGATCTTACGCAAATTAGGTGAAAGAGGGGTGGGATGCAGTGGCGTTGCCGGAGGACAGAGACGGGTACTGTAAAGCATGGCTCACACCTTTCTACCA
>NZ_JAYVPL010000158.1:0-203177 GCF_043757465.1 Armatimonas sp. | reverse complement strand
CAATAGTCACTGAACCGTCCGCGCTCAGGGCGCGTCGCCGGCGTGCAAAAACTCTGAGAAGCCGGGATCACGGTAGGCCGCGGGTGGCAACTCGTCTGCCAGCAAGGCGCTGTCGATCTCAGCGGCTGCGTGGATTTGCTCCAGATCGTGGTGGTTCTGGATCAACACCAAGCCGCCCACCAGCGCGACCAGCGGCAGCGCTGATGCCAGCCTCAACCAGATCGAAGGCGGGCCGCCCAGGACCGCTGAACGGCCCGAGACGCTAACCACCTGCGGCGCAGTGGCCGCAGCGGCGACCCGACGCTGTTGAACCGCCAATTCCAGCGCGCGCTCGCGGCTAAAACGCAGCCGCTCGGAGATGTCGTGGGGCAGAGATTGGGCACCGTGACTCAGGGCCGCAGTCATGCGCAACGCAACCTGACCTTCGAGCAATTCGAGGTGCATCGGCGCTGGCGGCGTGCCCGACAAGGTGATGGGGTGATTCATGGCGCGAGTCCCTTGGTTCTGAGTGCCTTGGCCAAAGCATGAACGGCCCGGGAACAATGTGTTTTCACACTGCCCTCGGAGCAGCCCATGACGGATGCTGTTTCTGCAACATCAAGCTCTTCCCAGTAACGCAACAGGAAGGCTTCTCGTTGACGGCCCGGCAGCTCGCCAATTTGCGCCTCGATGAGAAGCAAGATCTGTGACCGGGACACGGTTTCGGCCGCACTTTCGGCACCGAGCATGCCCTCGGCCGATTCCAGGCTTTCCAGCAGGTCGAAGTCTCCGTCGTCCGAGCCGACGTCGAAATCCGACATGTTTTTCAGCACCGAGTTCCGCACCTTTTGGCGCCGAAACCAGTCCATCGTGGCATTCGACAGGATGCGCTGGAACAACAGAGGCAGCTCGGCGGCGGGCCGGTCGGCGTACTTGTCCGCGAGGCGGATCATGGAATCCTGGACCACGTCGAGTGCAGCGTCGTCGTCGCGCACCGCATAAACAGTGCGCTTAAAGGCGCGTCGCTCAACGCTTTTTAGGAAATCTGAGAGTTCTTTGTCGCTCGCCAAGGTTGAGACCCGCTTCACCCGATTGGGGGCGGTTTCAAACCGCGCCGGATTATGGCACCGGGCTGGCGCGTCACACGCCAGTGTGGGGCACGCCAGGCAAGTGATGTGATAATGCTGCTAAGCACAAATCGTCATTGGTCTCAAGCTGGCCCGCCCACCCGGGGGGCCATTTGTTTTTGATCTCCCAGGTTCCGAATCCGCCTCACGAGGGTGCGAAAAGGGACACCGATGGATTTTCGTCAGAGAAATTCACAGAGGTTCTTCATGGACATGTCTTCCGCAGAAATCAAGCGCAGTGCCACGTCGGCGCTTCTGGCTTCACCGCAAGCCGCCAATTCTTCGACATCGGCCGCAGTCGTACCGCCCGTCGAGCCCAACGGTGCCGAGATTCTGGTACGTTGCCTGCAAGCTGAGAACGTCAAGTTCCTGTGGGGCTACCCCGGCGGGGCGGTGCTCTACATCTACGACGCGCTTTACAAGCAAGAAACCATCCAACATGTGCTGGTGCGCCACGAGCAGGCCGCTGTGCATGCCGCCGATGGCTACGCGCGCGCCACCGGTGAAGTGGGCGTGGCGCTGGTCACCAGTGGTCCGGGCGTGACCAATGCCATCACCGGCATTGCCACCGCCTACATGGACTCGATCCCGATGGTGATCATCACCGGCCAGGTGCCCACGCCGGCGATCGGCCTGGATGCGTTCCAGGAATGCGACACCGTGGGCATCACCCGGCCGATCGTCAAACACAACTTCCTGGTCAAGGATGTGCGTGACCTGGCGCTGACGCTCAAGAAGGCCTTTCACATCGCCCGCACCGGCCGGCCTGGCCCGGTGGTGGTCGATATTCCCAAGGATGTGTCGTCCAAGACTTGCGCTTTCAGCTACCCCGACAAGGTGGAGATGCGCTCCTACAACCCGGTCAAAAAGGGACATGGCGGCCAGATTCGCAAGGCGATGCAGTTGCTGTTGACGGCCAAGCGGCCCTACATCTACACCGGCGGCGGCGTGATCCTGGGCAATGCCTCGGCCGAGTTGCGTGAGCTGGCCGACCTGCTGGGGTTCCCGTGCACCAACACGCTGATGGGCTTGGGCGGCATCGCCTCGTCTGACCCCAAGTTTCTGGGCATGCTGGGGATGCATGGCACTTACGAGGCCAATATGACGATGCAGCACTGCGACGTTTTGTTGGCGGTTGGTGCTCGCTTTGACGACCGGGTGATCGGCAATCCCAAGCACTTTGCCTCAGTGGAACGCAAGATCATCCACATTGACATCGACCCCTCGTCGATCTCCAAGCGGGTCAAGGTCGACATTCCCATCGTCGGCGACACCAAAGACGTGCTGCAAGAAATGATTGCCTTCGTCAAGGACACGCCGTTGCGCCCCGAGGTGCAGGCCATGTCATCTTGGTGGGGGCAGATCAATGATTGGCGCAAGCGCGAGTGCCTGAGCTACAAGAACAGCGACGACTTGATCAAGCCGCAGTACGTGGTCGAGACCCTGTGTCGGCTGACCCAAGGCATTGACACCTACGTCACCAGTGACGTGGGTCAGCACCAGATGTGGGCGGCGCAGCATTTTGGCACCCGCAAGCCCCGGCAGTTTATTACGTCGGGTGGGCTGGGCACCATGGGCTTCGGCCTGCCCGCCGCCATTGGCGCATCGTTCGCCTCGGAGGGCAAGGAGCCGGTCTGGTGCATCTCGGGCGACGGCTCGATCCAGATGTGCATTCAGGAGCTGATGGTCGCCAGCATCTACAAGCTACCCGTGAAAGTGATGATCCTCAACAACCAGTTCCTCGGGATGGTGCGTCAGTGGCAGGAAATGTTCTGGCAGAAGCACTACTCGTCGGTGAATCTGGAGCAAGCCCCGGACTTTGTGAAGCTGGCCGAGGCCTACGGGATTCTGGGCCTGATCTGCGACAAGCCCGAGGAGCTGGAAGCCACTCTGAAGCGCGCCATGGAGCACGATGGCCCTGTAGTGATGGACATTCGTGTCAACAAAGAGAGCAATGTCTTCCCCATGATTCCGTCGGGGCAGACGATCAACGAGATGATGGTGCGCAAGCCCGAGCCCGCGCTCGCTCCGCCCAGTGTCTGCCACTTCGAGCCCAAGGACACCCGCGTCCCCGAGCCAAACGAGGTCGTGGATGTCGCGCGGTAGTAGCCCCCCATCCCCCGTCCAACAGGGGGGACATGCGGAAATTCCTTATTGTCCCCCCGCCGGGCGGGGGTTAGGGGGTGGGCAGTTCTCCCTCGGTTTCGTCAATGTCTACTTTATTGACAGTGGTGAGCCGGGGGGCGACTGGGCGCTGATTGACACGGGGCTCCCGCTACACTTCTCGGCGATTGTCCGAGAGGCGCAGCGGCGCTACGGTAAGGGCGCGCCCACGGGTATCTATCTCACACATGGGCACTATGATCATGTGGGCAGTGCGGCGGCGCTCGCGGCCTACTGGAACGTGCCGATCTTTGCTCACGAGGCGGAGCTGCCGTTTCTGACGGGTCAGTGCGACTACCCCCCCGCCGACCCGAGCTCTTGCGGCGGCTGGCTCTCTCTTGCGTCGCGCTTTGCCAGCACGCACGGCAAAGACCTGCGGCCCTTTGTTCAGCCACTGACCGAGGGGCCTCTGGGCTGGGAAGTCATTCCCCTTCCTGGGCACACGCCCGGGCAAGTGGGCTTTTGGCAGGAAGCCACACGGACACTGATTGCGGGTGATGCTCTGATGAACTTAAAGCTGGATACCTGGCGACCGCGCCGAGAGCTTACCTGGCCTCCACCGCCCTTTACGACGGACTGGTTCGCCACCCGCAAGAGCCTGGAGACGATTCTTGCACTGCGCCTCCGGACACTCTATTTTGGCCACGGCGATCCTCTGGTGAATGCACCACTGGACAAGCTCACCCAGTGGTTCGCTATCGCTCGAAAAGGTCGCTACATCGGGGAGCCCGTGCGCCAGGCCACCGATGGCAGTCTGATCATCGCGCCTGCCACCCAAGACCCGGCGAAACAACTCGCTAAGACCGTCGCGCTCGGAGCGCTGGTGGCAGGTGCTTACTTTCTTTTGAAACGCAAACAAAACTCATGACAGAAACACATACGATCACCGTTCTGGTGGAGAACCGCCCCGGCGTCCTCGCCCGCGTCTCTGGCCTCTTTGCCCGCCGTGGCTATAATATCGAGAGCCTCACGGTCTCGATCACCGACGATCCCAATGTCAGCCGGATGACGTTGGTGGTGGGCGGCGATGCAGATATTTTAGAGCAGATCACCAAGCAGCTCCATAAGCTGCTCGATGTGCTCAAGGTCTACGACTATGTCAATACCCCGATGCTTGAGCGCGAGCTGGCTCTGATTAAAGTGACAGTTGCCCCGGAGCGGCAAGTCGAGCTGATCCAGCTTGTGACCCAAGTGTTCGGCGGTAAGATCATTGACACCACGGATAAAGCCTTTGTGGTAGAAGTGACCGGCGGCGCGGAAAAAATAGACGCGTTTGAGAAACTCATGGAGAGCTACGGCATCCGCGAGCTGGTCCGCACGGGCCGGATCGCGCTGATGCGAGGCTCACGGACGGTGTAATTTTATGCACTACCCGGAGTTTGATGCACTCTGTCATGAGGTGGCCGGTAAGCTCTCTGAGCTACGCCGCCTGACGATGGAAACAGCCGTCCTCACCGACGATCAAGAAGCGCTGCTGGCGGAGCTCACCCGCCTGCTGCGCCTCACCGACGCCGCGTCGTCCCAGCAGATCCACTCGCTGCTGGGCGATACCACCACTCCAGATAGTGCCTTTCTCGCGGAGCTCCGTGATGAGCTGCCGCTGCTAGCATCGCCTGCGGGGTCCATCTCCCCCGGCTCGTTCCTCGCCACCCCCTCTTCCCCTGTCGCTCCTCCGTCGCAGGAAGAGGGGCCAGGGGAGATGCCAGCCTCTCTTCCCAACGAGGAACGAGTGGTCACACGAAATGGCGGAGAGATGGATTCCGGAGAGAGGGCGACAATGCGCGAGATCCCCGTCCCCTCCGGCCTGCTGGAGGAAATCTACTGGGACATCCGCCCCGTCTATCCCAAGGACAACCGCCTCCTCTTTGCCCACGATGCCGACTGGAAGTTCTGCCTGATCGTCACCGATGAAACCGGCCAAACCGCACTTCTCTTCGACACCGACGAAGCCCGCGCCGCGTATCTGAGAGAAGTCTACCGAGAGGCTTTAGATCGCCCCAAACCAGAAGACAGCAAAGGTGAGGAAGAAAGCGGCGACGAAGACCCCGATGCCCCCGTTCCCGCGCCGCTTCTGCCCCGAACGCCTGTCCTAGCAGGCGGCAATGCGCGGCGGCTCGAAGACGCTGTCGCAGAATCAGAGAGCGGCGGCGGAAGCGCTGCCCCAACAACCGTCGCGGCTTGGCGGAGGAACGGACTCGACTAATTGCCCTTTTTGTTGGGATTTTGGCAACAGACTGCGAGGCTTTCGAGCCGTGTGAACTTGCAGTAAGAAAGAAAATAAATAACTATGCCTGTTACGATTTACTATGACGCTGATGCGTCGTTTGATGTGTTGGTGGGGAAGACCCTCGCGGTCATTGGCTACGGCTCGCAGGGGCACGCGCATGCGCTGAACCTCAAAGAGTCTGGGATGAAGGTGATTATCGGGCTGCGTCCGGGCAAGAGCTGGGACAAGGCGGTTGCGGATGGCTTCGAGGTTTTGACCGTCGCGGAGGCTTCCAAGAAGGCCGATGTGATCATGATCCTGGTGAACGATGAGTTCCAGGGAGATCTCTACAACGCCGAGATCAAGCCGCACCTGACGGCGGGTAAGGCGATTGCGTTTGGGCACGGCTTCAATATTCACTTTGGGCAGATCGTGCCTCCGACCGATGTGGACGTGTTTATGTGCGCCCCCAAAGGCCCCGGTCATCTCGTGCGCCGTGTCTTCACCGAGGGCGCGGGCGTGCCCTGCCTGATCGCGATTCACCAGGATGCTACTGGTTTGGCCAAAGCACGCGCTCTGGCGTGGGCAAAGGGCGTGGGTGGCACCCGTGCGGGCGTGCTGGAAACGTCGTTCAAGGAGGAGACCGAGACCGATCTCTTTGGCGAGCAAGTGGTGCTCTGCGGCGGTGCGACAGCGCTCGTAAAAGCCGGGTTTGAGACCCTGGTCGAGGCGGGCTACCAGCCGGAGATCGCCTACTTCGAGTGCCTCCACGAGCTCAAGCTCATCGTTGATTTAATGTACGAGTCCGGGATCGCCGGGATGCGCTACTCCATCTCCGACACCGCGCAGTTTGGCGACATGACCCGTGGCCCACGCATCGTCGGTTCCGAGACGAAGGCCGAGATGAAGCGTATCCTTGATGAAATCCAGACCGGGCAGTTTGCCAAAGAGTGGATTTTAGAGAATAAAGCGAATCGCCCGAGCTTCAACGCCCTGGCAAAGCGCGACAACGATCATCTCATTGAAGTGGTCGGGCGTGAGCTTCGGGGTATGATGAGTTGGATGAAGAAACCTGCCACTGCCACCACTCAGACCGAGGTGCCCGTACAGCAAAGCGTTCAGAGCAAGATCGAGCTCTAAAATAAACAATGAGTGATGCTAGCGAGGGGAAGACAGCCCTGGATTCTGAAGAGCTTCCGGCCCGTGCGGACCGGGACCGCTTCCCCACGCTGGCGTCAAAGATCGGCGATGTGGACAAGACCTGCCTGGGATGCCTGGCAGGAGTCGGGATTATCGTCGTCACAGTACTACTATGGGCATTAGTCTGGTATCTGCGCACCCCCGAGGTGCAGCAAAAACACTAAAAAAGCGAGCGGTACGGCGCGTGATGGCTGTGCTGGCGCTTCTGCTCACCCTGCCACTGGTTCTGATTATCGCCTGCCAGCTTATCGTGGTCGGAGGCGCATCAGGGCGGCATTTTGACGCGCTGACTGCGCTCCCACCAAACCATGTGGGGCTGGTGCTGGGGACGAATAAATTCGTAGCTAGGGGGCGGCACAACGCCTACTACACCCAGAGAATCACCGCCGCTGCGAAGCTCTACAAAGCCGGAAAAGTGGAGTTTTTGCTGGTCTCGGGCGATAACCGCACCAGTCACTACAACGAGCCGGTGACCATGAAGCGGGATTTAGTGGCAGCCGGAGTGCCCAAGGAGAAGATCGCCTGCGACTACGCGGGCTTTCGGACACTCGACTCTCTGATTCGGGCAAAAGAAGTCTTTGGGCAGAGCAAGTTGACAATTATCTCGCAGCGCTTTCACAACGAGCGAGCGCTCTTTCTGGCCAGTGCAAACGAAATAGAGGCCGTGGCCTACGATGCAGGCACCGGCAACTTTCCGCAGGGAAAAACCGCCCTGCGCGAGATACTCGCTCGGGCGCAGGCAGTGCTAGATGCGTGGGTACTTCGCACCCGCCCCAAGTTTTTAGGGGAGCGCATCTCCATCGGCGGATAAGAAAGATTTTATGAGCAACCGAGTACATATTTTTGACACCACCCTGCGCGATGGTGAGCAGTCGCCGGGGGCTGCACTCAACGTCGAGGAGAAGCTAGAGATCGCCCGGCAGCTTGAGCGCCTCGGGGTGGATGTTATCGAGGCGGGTTTTCCGATCTCGTCGCCGGGGGATTTTGATGCCGTCCAGCGCATTGCCAAGCAAGTGCAGAGCGCGACGGTGTGCGGGCTGACACGTGCGGTTCGCAAAGACATTGATGTGGCCTGGGACGCGCTTAAATCGGCCAAGCGCCCTCGGATTCACACGGGTC
Source organism: Armatimonas sp. (assembly GCF_043757465.1). GTDB lineage: Bacteria > Armatimonadota > Armatimonadia > Armatimonadales > Armatimonadaceae > Armatimonas. The sequence continues at coordinate 195,383 of NZ_JAYVPL010000158.1, read as the reverse complement.
TGGGGGTCTCGGACAACCACTTAAAACACAAGCTGCGCAAGAGCCGCGATGAGGCCCTGGAGATGGGGGTTAGCGCCGTTGCCTACGCAAAGTCGCTTGGCTGTGAGGACATCGAGTACTTCACCGAAGATGCGGGCCGGGCCGATCCTGACTATCTCTGCCGCGTAGTCGAGGCGGTCATCAACGCCGGAGCGACCGTGATCAATGTCCCCGATACCACCGGCTACGCCACACCTGAGGAGTACGGCGCGATCTTCAAGATGCTCCTGACGCGCGTCCCCAACGCCGACAAAGCCATCTTCTCCGCGCACTGCCACGACGATCTCGGACTGGCCGTCGCCAACTCGCTTGCCGCCGCCAAGAACGGCGCACGGCAGATTGAGTGCACGATCAACGGGATTGGGGAGCGGGCGGGAAATACCAGCCTGGAAGAGGTCGTGATGGCGCTCAAGACCCGCCGCGATCACTACGGCCTCGAAACGGGGATCATCACCCGTGAGCTCTTCAAGACCAGCCGCCTGGTGAGCAACCGCACGGGGATTCTGGTGCAGCCCAATAAGGCCATTGTAGGGGCCAATGCCTTTGCACACAGCTCGGGCATTCATCAAGATGGCATTCTCAAAGAGCGCACTACCTACGAGATCATGGACCCCGCCGATGTGGGTATCAGCGAGAGCAAGATCATTCTCTCGCCGCGTTCAGGCCGCGCCGCACTCAAGCATCGGCTCGAAGTACTCGGCCATACGTTCGAAGACCCTGCCTTTGAGAAAGTCTACGAACGTTTCTTGGAAGTGGCGGATCGGAAGAAGACGATCTACGACGAGGACTTGGAGGCACTCGCCACCGACGAGGCGCGTTTAGTCAATCAAACCTACGAGCTTGTCCAGCTCCAAGTGACCTGCGGAGACAGCGCCATTCCCACCGCGACTGTCAAGCTCCGCCACGCCAACCGCGCCGTGCTGATGGACGCAGACACCGGGAATGGCCCCGTGGACGCGATCTACCGGGCAATCAATCGTATTGTCAAGGTGCCCAATGAGCTGATCGAGATCAGCCTCCAGTCCGTCACCGAGGGCACGGACGCGCAGGCCGCCGTGACGATCCGAGTTCGTTCCGGCGAGGAGGTCTTCTCCGGTCACGCCGCCCACACGGATATCATCGTCGCCGCCGCCAAAGCCTACCTCAACGCGCTGAACAAGCAGCTCCTCAACCAGCCGGGCCGCGTCACGCAACCCGCAAGCGAGCGTGTGGGGGTGTGAGAGCCCCCCCCTCGTTCATTTGGCCGCCAGCGCCTTCTTGACGGCGTCCTCGAACTCCGACGCGCTCTGCCCGCCGATCAGCCGCGAGCTGATGCGCCCCTTTCGATCCAGAATATAGGTGCGCGGAATCCCCAGGCTATCGGGCACTTTACCATCGAGCCACTTGAAGTAGCCCAGGTCTGGCTCTCCGCCCTTTTTGTTGATAAAGGCTCCGGTAGTGGCCCCCTGCTGGCTCAGAAACTCTGCCGCCTTTGCCTTGTCATCGAGATCGTCGAGGGTGACGGTAAGCAAGTCCACGCCTTTTGCGGCGTATTTTTTCTGCGTCGCGACAAGTTCTGGGAACTCCGCACGGCAGGGCGGACACCAGGTTGCCCAGAAGTTAATCACTACGACACGCCCTTTGTGTGTCGCCGCTTCTTTCTTTAGTCCGACGGCATCAATAGGTGTCACCACCACTTTTCCCCCGGCCCCGCGGCTCATCACTCCCAAGCCCAAAATCCCCACGAGTGCGAGGCTCGCCGCAATTATTGTCTTCAAAATTTCAAGTCTCCTCTCTCTCATACAGCAAAAATCCTCTAAAAGTTCACACGGTACAATAGTGACTATGAAAGCAGCACAGAAACTAAGCCCGGAGGAGTATCTTACCTGGGAGCGGCAACGGGCCTGTCGGAGTGAGTATCGCGACGGCGAAGTGGTGGCGATGGCGGGAGCTTCTCCTCCTCACAACCGCATTGTTGCCAACCTGGTGGGGGAACTTCATCAGCAGCTTAAGGGTAAGCTTTGCGATGTCTATCCCAGCGATCTTAAGACGCGGGTGACAGCGATGCGCTATACCTATCCCGATGTGATTGTGGTCTGTGGCGAGCCTGTCTTCGGCAGCGAGGCAAGCGATGTACTGACAAACCCCACGGTGATTTTCGAAGTGCTCTCACCCAGCACCGAAGCAAACGACCGAGGCGAAAAATTTGCGGATTACCAACAATCCGCCTCACTTCAGGAGTACATTCTGGTTGCTCAAGACAAAGTGAGCGTGGAGCGCTACACCCGTCAGACAAGTGGCCTCTGGCTCTACGAGCGACTGGCGCGGCGTGAGGAGACGCTGACTCTCTCTAGCGTGAGCGTAGCAATTACACTAGACGAAATCTACTACCGGGTTGCTGTATGACTCGGCGTGATCTTCTGCTAACCTCTGCCGCTTCATTGCTTCCTCTTCCCGCTTTTGCACTCACTCAGAAGAAAACCGTCCAACTTCTGGGAACAGTGCTCTACTCCTATTTCGAGTGCAGCGATCTTATCCTGCGCGTCACACAAGTCACGCTCGCTGATGGGGCCAAGGTGGCGTTTGATACGCCGCGCGCCAAGCGCATCGTGCTGGCGGACCTAGACGATCCGCCGGTGCTTGAGGAAGGCGATGCGTTACGCGTGACGGGGATTGATCTGGGCCGGGGCATGGCGCTCAAGGCAATGCGCTGGGAGAAGGCAAGCAGCATGGCTCCGGACGAAGAGGCGAGCGTGGCTGAGACGGTCCCCCTTTCTGCGACGATCAAGCTGGAGGATGGCACACGCGTCGAGGGCAAGCGCTTGCTAACACTCACTGCTACCGGCTACGGGCCCGGCGAGAATGGGCGGTGGGGGGATAGAACCAAGCTGGAGACGGCTGTAGGGTACGGCACGGTTGCCGTAGACCCCCGTGTCATCCCGCTAAGAACCCGGCTCTGGGTGGAGGACTACGGCTTTTGTATCGCGCTAGATACCGGCGGCGCGATCAAGGGCCTGCGCATTGACCTCGGCCACGATACCGACGAAGCCGCCGCTCTCGTAGGCCGTGTCCGCCGCAAAGTGCTCGTGCTGGGATAAAATAGCCCCATGTCCCTTGTTTTTGCCGCCATCGCACCCCACGGGAGCGAAATTGTCCCCCAGCTCACCGACGATCTAGGGCTTATGGCCAAGACCCGCGCCGCGATGCAGGAGCTGGGCCGCCGCTTTACCGCCGCCAAGATAGACACTGTCGTTGTTTTGACCCCTCATGGGATCGTGGTGGAGGGCGCTCTCTCGATCAGTGGCACGCGCCACGCCGCCGGGATTGTTGGGGAGCCCGATGGTAAGCACATCAAAGTGGCGTTCGAGAGCGACCTTGCGTTTACGGCAGCGCTCCATACGGAGTGCGAGAAAGTCCCGATTCCCCTGGCGCGGCTGGTGGGCGACGACTCGAAAGAGAAGGCCGTTTTGCCGCTGGACTGGGGGGCGGTGATCCCGCTCTGGTTCACGGCGCATCCCCTCACCAGCCCACGCCCACAGACGGTGATTGTTGCGCCAGACCGGAGCTTGCCGCGTGAGACCCTCGTGCGCTTTGGTGTGGCACTCGCCCGGTGCGCCGCCGCAACTCCGAAGCGCATCGCGCTGATTGCCTCGTGCGACCAGGGCCACGCCCACGATCCCGATGGCCCCTACGGTTTTTCACCGGTCAGCGCGGAGCACGATGGCAAGATGTGCGCGGCAATTGTCTCGGAAGACCTGGGCAGCTTGCTAGAGTGGGATGAGGCATTTCTTGAAGACGCCAAAGTGGACGCGTTCTGGCAGACGATTATTCTCGCCGGAGCGCTCGGCCACACGCCCCTCACCGGCGAGCTTCTCTCCTACGAGGCCCCTACCTACTTCGGCATGGCAGTGGCAGCATACGAAGCCCAGTGAGTCGCTCCCATGAACAAGAGCAATCTTACTTCTTGGGCCAATCCCGAGGCATCCAGCGGGGCAGGCGAGCGATCTGGCTGCGGGCGGCCTCACTAGTGGGCACTCCCCAGGCGGTGAAGAATGGCCCGAGGTTTTTGTTTACAGTGCGCGAGAAGCGCAGCATAAACTGATCACGCTTCTGCTCATCGGTGCGAGGCAGAGCTTCTTTGGAAGCTTTTTCGTACTCCGCAAAGACACGCTGAAACGCTTCCCAGCCAAAAGCATCCCGGAGCTGAGCAAAGAGCGTGAGAGCAAGAAACGGATCGTCTTTCCACTTTTCGTAGGGGCTTCCCGCGGACACATGGGCTTGCAGACGCTCCCGTACTGCCTTGGGCTCCATCGCAGGGTGGCCGATCTTATCCCCGTTAAGCTTCTCGCAACAGTAGAGCGAGAGTAGGTTGTTGGTGACTTCGCCGCAACCCTCCCAAGTCCACCACTCCCGCTGATGGTTATGGCCCAGCTCATGATAGAACCCCCAGTTTGGTTCGCCGCTCCTGCCACGCAGAACCGTCAGATCGACAAAGCGCCGCGCGATATCGTCACCGTAGGTCATGATTGGGTAACCCGAATGCATGTAGCCCGCGCTGATCTGCTTGTCTACCACGTAGCGCTCGGGCCGGGGCCGCTCCTTCGGGATCTGGTACAGCTCGGCGGCAAGATCGGCGACCTCGTCCCAGTAGGTCATCAGGGCCTCAGGATCGTCGAGAGTGCGCACCACGCTAGAGGGTACCGAGAGAATGATACTATTGCCTTCCAGCTCCGACCAAGCCCCAGGGGTATTCCGAATGCGACTACGCCACTCGGACGCAGGCGTGACACCACGGACGAAACGAGGCGCGGCAACCGCCCCGGAAATAGTGACCGAAAGGCGGCCCTTGGGAAAGCCCTCGGGCACTTCGAGAAATACCGTCCCCCCAAATGCGCTCGCAAGCTTCTGTGTGGGCTGTATGAACAAGCGGTGCAGCGTGATCTCAGGGAAGCGCTCCCACTTTTCCAGGTGCCAGAGCGTGTCGGTGTGGGAGCCGATCTGCACCGAGAGTCCCTTACCAAGCAGCTCTTTCGGCACCGTCAGAGTCAGTGGTGCTCCCGGCACGGCATAGAGCCCCGTTCCCTGCCAGCCAGGGATGCCGCCCTCCAGCGTGATAGTCTGACTCTCTAGGCGTGGTGCATCGAAGGCTACAGCACCAGGAAACGATCCCGAGGAGATAGGGGCGGGCTGACGATCTGCCGGAGCGCGACGGAGCGCGCTCTGCTCCAGCACCATGCTGAGGCGGGCAACCGGCTGATCTAGGCCAATAGGGAAGACCACATTTCTCGCAAAGCGTCTTGTGAGAGCAGCCACCTGTGGCAAGAACCGTGGCTCATCGCCCGGTAGCGGCCCAATCGCACTGGTAAGAGTCTGTCCCACTTGCGCCAGATCATCGGCAGAGAGTACCCCTGTGCCTTCTGCATGCCTCTGGAGTGCCGTGAGTGCCGTTCGTGCATGGAGCAGCTCCAGCGGCCCAGACTCGGCCTTCCAGCCCTTTGTGCCCGTTGTCTCAAAGAAGCCATCCGCCCAGGCAATACCCAGCCGCGCAAAGAGCTTGTTACCCCCGTGATCCCCACTGAGTACCTGCCCGGGGTGGGTCTGGAGCCAGCCCCAGCCCAGGGAGTCCATCACCACGCCGCCCCCGCCCCGCACAAAGACGGTCAGCGCCTGCCCCATTCGCACACCGGCTTTACCGTCCAGCGCCGTCGCATTCATCACCACGGCATCAAAGCCCGGGGACTCAATCTGGCTCTGGAACTGCGCAGTGCTCAAGCGCACCACTTTAATCCCCGCCTTCTCCAGCACCTCAGCCACCTGAGGCTTATCCACCACCGCGACGGAGGATGTGGGCATCGCCAGCACCCAGCGAGCAGCATTCAGCAGGAACTGGGTATTGTCCAGACTGCGAAGGGCATCTGCTGAGAGAAAACCATCGTGGCCGAGCGCCACGACACGTCCCCGCTCAAAGCGACTTGCTGCGATCATGGGCAGGCGGCGCTTCCCCTCACGCCCCGCCATCACGACAAAGGCATTATCCCCAAAAACAGAGAGCGGACCGGGAATCGCCCCCGGCGCAATAAGCTCCGTGACATTGGTTAACAGAGCAGCAAGATCGGTCTGTGGCGAGCGAGCAAGGGTGGCGTAGAGTGCCACCGGAACAACAAACGGCATACTCAGACCCTACCACTAGGCAGCGCCGCTTGTCAACTGGCTACGCAGCCCTGAGTGTAAAGAGGGTGACTTCCGGGGGACAGTTGAGCCGGATGGGATAGGCAGTGCAGCCGATTCCGCGAGAGATATAGAGTCGAGCTTTGTCGTAGGTGCCCCAGCCGTCTATCTGGGCGAAGCCTTCCATGCCGGGCGGGAAGTGAGGGGCAATGCCAGGGACGCGAAACTGGCCGCCGTGCGTGTGGCCGGAGAGCGCAATGCAGGGGCGATCCTGGACGTAGCGAACCCCCACCGGGTTATGGGTCAGAAAAAGCAGTGCGGCGTCACCTGAGACACTCTGGAGGGCCTCAGCGGGGTCAGGAATTCCCTTCCAGGTGTCCTCGATCCCGGAGACCCAGAGGCCAGAGGCAACTTCAAGGTTGGCATTGCGGAGCATCCGCACCCCCGCAACATCCGTGAGAGTTCGAGCGACTCGGTTGGGATACTCATAATCGTGGTTCCCCAGGATACCGATCATCCCTAGACGCGGCGTGAGCGGCTCCAGAAGCCGCGCGAACGGCAGCGTATCGGCGGCATCCCAGCGCACGTAGTCGCCCGTCAGCACCACGAGATCCGGCTGCCAGGCAGCAGCCTGGCGTATGGCAGCGCGGATGATGGAGTCGGGAGTGAGCTCGCCCCGGTGCGGATCGGTAAGCTGAACCACCTTGAGACCGTCCAGTGCCTTAGGCAGATTCGGGAGCTGGATTTCATGGGAGATAGCCTCCAGTGTAAAAGGCTCCACTAAGCCCTCCGCAAGGGCAACGGCGGTCACTCCTGCGCAGAGTTGGAAGAAGCCTCGGCGGGTAGCGGCGTGCCGTGACAGTATCGGCGAATTACTTTGTTTCGCAAAGTTCATAGGTTCTTAGATACGCAAGCACACTCTAAAAAGGTTCCCACGTGTAAATAGTGGCGAAAAAGGAGAACTCGCTGTATACTCGCACTTCTGTGTGACGGTGAAAATCGCCGTACGCCACCGATTTCCTAGAGAATACCAAGGACCGCTACTATGCCCCTGCCAAAGAGACGACATTCGAGCACCCGTCAGGCCAAGCGCCGAACGCACTATAAGCTCACTCCCCCGACCCTGACCTACTGCAAACGCTGCAATGAGATGGCTCGTAGCCACTACATCTGCGCGGGTTGTGGCTACTACAATGGCCGTCAGTGGCTAACCCCCAAGGCGGAAGCCACGGCGTAGGTACCCCATTAAAGTCTTAAATCGGGAAGCCCGCTCTTGCCCGAAGTGATCTCGATAGCGCTTGATGCCGTCGGGGGCGATCATGCCCCTGCGGCGATCGTTCGTGGCGCGGTTGACTTTGTCCGCTCCGATATTGGAGAGGGCGTTCGTGTTCTGCTGGTCGGCGATGCGCAAATCATCGCCGCGGAGCTCGTCGCCTGCGAAGCGGACGGCGACACGCGCCTGCCTGTTATTCACGCCCCTCAGTTTGTCACCATGGAGGAGCACCCGATGGAGGCAATCCGTAAAAAACCGGAGTCCTCTATCTCGCTCTGCGCCAAGCTGGTAAAAACCGGCGATGCGCAGGCAACTCTCTCCGCGGGAAACACCGGCGCGTGTATGCTCGCGGCTCTGCTGATTATCGAGCGCTTACCCGGAATTAGCCGCCCTCCCATCGCCTCCCTTCTTCCTACGGAGACGGGACGGCACTGTCTTCTGGTGGATGCGGGCTCCAACGTGGACTGCCAACCCTCGCATCTAGCCGACTTTGCGCTTCTGGGCGCACTCTATGCCGAGCACGTACTGGGCATCGCAAACCCCAGCGTCGCCCTGCTCTCCAACGGCGAAGAAGACACCAAGGGCAATGAGCTGGTCAAGAAATCTCGGCCACTCCTACAAGAGCTCCCCATTAATTTTGTCGGTAATATCGAGAGTAGCCATCTTTTTGAGGGCGGCGTGGATGTGATCGTAGCCGACGGATTCGAGGGCAATATCTTGCTCAAGGCCGCCGAGGGCATGGGCAAGCTTGCCATCGTCCATGTACAGCGCACTCTCGCCGAGGCCCAGACCGACGGCGAGCGGGCCGTGCTCAAGTCCGCTCTCAAAAAGCTCATTGCGGCGGGAGACTACGCGGAATACGGCGGAGCGCCGCTCCTGGGAGTCAATGGATTGTCGCTCATCGCTCATGGCCGCTCCAATGCTCGTGCAATCTTCAGTGGACTGCGACTGGCGACTCAGGCGGTGCGCTCCGGCTACGTAAATGCGGTAAAATCCGCCCTAGAAGGAATGCCCAAAAAATGAGGACGCTGCGGCGGGCCACGATTGCCGGTATCGGAAAATATACTCCTGAGCGAGTACTGACCAACGATGAGCTCTCGAAACTAGTTGATACCAACGACGAATGGATTGTCCAGCGCACGGGAATCCGGGAGCGTCGTATCGCGGCGGCAAACGAAGCCACCTCCGATATGGCAACAAAGGCCGCGCAGGAAGCACTAGATCGTGCAGGTATTACGGCCGCCCAGCTTGATGTGATCGTGGTTGCGACGTGCACCCCGGACTTTAACAACTTCCCCGCAACTGCCATGCTCGTCCAGAATGCACTGAGGGCTCCACGAACCACCGCTTTTGATATCTCCGTCGCCTGCGCAGGCTTCGCACACGGCCTAGACGTCGGAGCGCAGTTTGTCGAGACAGGACGCGCCCAGAATGTACTGGTGATCGGAGCGGAAAAGATGTCGAGTGTTGTCAACTGGGAAGACAGGAGCACTTGTATTCTTTTTGGAGATGCCGCCGGGGCCGTGCTTCTCCAGCCCAGTGACGATGAGAGTGGCCTACTAGCCTCCGATCTAGGAGCCGATGGCAGCGGTGCGTGCTTACTCAATCTTCCCGCTGGGGGCAGCCGTCACCCAATGACACCGGAGCTACTGGCGGGCAAAGAGAACACGGCGCACATGGACGGTAAAGCAGTCTTTAAGTTCGGTGTAAAAGTGATGGGGGAGACGGCACTCAAGGCACTTAACCGAGCGGGAATGACCGAGAGCGATGTGGACATGCTCGTTCCCCACCAAGCCAATATTCGTATCATTCAAGCGGCCGCCGAGCGGATGGGCCTGGTGGAGAGCGACGGCTCGCTGAGCCATAAAGTGGCGGTCAATATAGACCGCTACGGTAATACCAGCGCCGCATCCGTGCCCCTTGCCCTGTACGAAGCGTGGCAGGATGGCAGGATCGTCGAGGGCAATATTGTTGTTACCATCGGCTTTGGTGCCGGGCTCGCCTGGGGAGCAAATGTCATTCGATGGGGTAAGCTCAAGCCATGAAGCTTGCGTTTGTCTTTCCCGGTCAGGGTTCCCAGGCGGTGGGCATGGGCAGTGAGCTCTTTCAGAGATCCGACGCCGCCCGTGCCGCCTTTGAGATCGTGGACGATGCTTGTGGGGAGGCGATCTCTAAGCTCTGCTTTGAGGGACCAGAGGCCATTCTCCGGGAGACTAAAAACACACAACCTTGTCTGTTTGCAACCAGTGTCGCTGTGCTGGCGGCCTGCCGTGAAGCGGGCCTCGTTCCCTCGGTTGTTGCAGGCCACTCGGTCGGTGAGTACGCGGCGCTGGTAGCTGCGGAGGCTTTTGATGTGGCAACGGGCGCAAAACTGGTGCAGCAGCGAGCGCTGGCTATGGCGGAGGCGGCACGCCTGCATCCCGGCTCCATGGCCGCTGTTCTGGGGCTGGATGCCCGTGTCGTAAAGGAAATCTGTGATTCCCTAAATAGCGTGGGGCATGTTGTCGTGCCTGCCAACGACAACTGCCCCGGCCAAGTGGTCATCTCCGGAGAGGCGATGTCTATTGCCGCAGCGGCGATTGTCTTAAAAGAGCGCGGAGCTAAGCGCATCTTGCCGCTAGAGGTCTCGGGGGCGTTTCATTCGCCGCTGATGGAGTTTGCCGCCACCGTGCTACGGCCTGTGATCGCCAACTTCCCTATCGCGGATCCGAAGCTCCTGGTCGTTGCCAATGTCACTGCGGACTACGAAACGACGGCGGAGGAAGTGAAGGCCAACCTGGGTGCGCAAGTCGCCGGGCCGGTGCGCTGGACCGAGACAATCCAGCGACTCTGGGGAGACGGCTACACGCATTTTGTGGAGTGTGGCAATGGCAAAGTCTTGGCGGGACTGATCAAGCGCATCGCACCAGAGGCGGTAGTTTTTTCGGTAGGTGACCCCACAAGCCTTGCCGTGGTGAGTGAGGGACTAAGACAATGAGCCTCGCAGGAAAAATAGCGATTGTCACGGGCGCCGGGCGTGGTGGCCGTGGGATCGGACGTGGGATCGCACTGGCACTGGCCCGCGCGGGAGCCAATATCGTCATCACCGCACGCACCCGTATCGCCGATGCCGAGGCCGTTGCGGAGGCTGTGCGTGAGATGGGCTGCACCGCACTGGCAATCCAGTGCGATGTCAGTGAAGCCGCTTCGGTGGAGAGCCTCTTCGCCACAGTGAAAGAGCAGCTCGGGCGAGTAGACATTCTGGTCAACAATGCGGGAATCACCCGCGACACCCTACTGCTGCGCATGAGCGAGGAAGACTGGGACGGCGTGCTGGATGCGAACCTTAAAGGGACGTTTCTGTGCACCCGTGCCGCCGCCAAGATCATGCTCAAGCAAAAGTTTGGGCGTATCATCAATATTACTTCGGTCAATGGGCAGGTAGGAAGCCCCGGGCAGGCGAATTATTCCGCATCGAAAGCGGGTATGATCGGATTCACCAAGAGCGTGGCGCGCGAGCTAGCCTCACGCAACATCACGGTGAACGCTGTAGCACCGGGCTTTATAGATACCCAGATGACCGATTTCGTCTCGGGCGACTCGCGAGAGAAGCTTTTAGAGAAAATCCCGCTGGGCCGGTTCGGGTCAGTAGAGGACGTGGGCGCAGCAGTGGCGTTTCTGGCGTCGGATGCAGCGTCGTATATCACGGGGCAAATACTCACAGTGGATGGTGGATTGACTGTCTAGGCCCCAAGCTTTATATTTTAGGAGCATAAGGAAATGTCTACGTTTGAGCGTGTGAAGAAGGTTGTTGTGGAGCAGTTGGAAGTTGACGAGAAAGAAGTCACTCCAGAAGCCTCTTTTGTGGATGATCTGGGGGCCGACTCCCTAGACGTTGTGGAGCTCGTCATGGGCCTCGAAGAGGAGTTCGACATCGAGATTCCCGATGAGTCCGCCGAGAAAATCACCAACGTCCAGCAGGCGATTGACTACATCGAAGAGAAAACCAAGAGTTAATTACCCAGTAAAGCGGCGGTATGGGACGAAGGTCCTATGCCGCCGTTTGTTTTTTATGGTATCCAAATCAACGTGAATAAGCGCATTGTTGTAACGGGAATCGGAGCGGTCACGCCACTGGGCATCGGGAAAGATGCCTACTGGAAAAACCTGACTGCGGGTGTCTGTGGAGTCGGGCCGATCACGCTCTTTGATTCAGAGCGCTTCGATGTCAAGATCGCCGCCGAGGTCAAGGGCTTTGACCCCACTGCCTACATGGATCGCAAAGAGGCCAAGCGGATGGATCGCTTTGTCCAGTTCGCTGTCGCCGCGTCGCTTCTGGCACTGGAAGACGCAGGTCTGAGCGTCACCGAGCAAAACGCCGAGCGCGTCGGAGTCGTGATTGGCTCGGGCATCGGTGGCCTGCAAACTCTCGAAGACCAAGTGCGGATTCTGGTCGAGAAAGGCCCTAGCCGCGTCTCGCCGTTTCTGGTTCCCATGATGATTGGCAATATGGCCTCGGGGCACGTTTCAATCCTCACAGGCGCAAAAGGCCCCAACTCCTGTACCACAACCGCCTGCGCGTCCAGTGCCCATGCCCTGGGAGATAGCCTGGAAATTCTCCGACGGGGCGCTGCCGATGTCATGATCTCCGGTGGTGCGGAGGCGGGCGTCGTGCCGGTCTCCATCGCGGGCTTCTCCAATATGAAGGCCATGGCCTCGAACTTCAACGACAATCCCACAGCGGCATCGCGGCCCTTTGATGCGAATCGCTCGGGCTTTGTGATCGGTGAGGGCGCAGGGATTCTGATTCTGGAGACTCTTGAGCACGCGGAGGCGCGCGGAGCCCATATCTACGCCGAGCTCGCGGGCTACGGCATGACCGCGGATGCGTATCACATGAGCTCTCCCCCACCCGATGGCAACGGAGTTGCGCGCGCCCTGAGCTACGCACTGAAAAATGCCGGGCTTGAGCCCGAGCAAGTGCAGCATGTCAATGCCCACGCCACTTCGACGCCACTTGGAGATAAAGCGGAAGTCGCGGCGCTGCGCTCCGTGTTTGGAGATCACTTTGATAGTCTCGCCGTTTGTGCCACAAAGTCTATGACCGGACACTTACTGGGCGGCGCGGGTGGAATCGAAGCCGCGGCCACTGTACTCTCCATTGCTGAGGGCCTCGTGCCCCCGACCATCAACTACGAAACCCCGGACCCTGACTGCGTGGTAGACTGCGTCCCCGATGTCGCCCGCAAGATGAACGTGGATGTCGCGGTCTGTAACAACTTCGGCTTTGGTGGCCACAACGCAGTCTTAGTGTTTAAGAAAGCCTGAATTTCGCCCCGATAAACCGGGGCGTCTTTCTACTTCGTCGCTTTGGCGGCGTTAATCTCTTTGGTGAAAGTTGCCGCATCGTGCTTGCCCGCCATTGTCTTGACGAGCTTACCCGACGGGCTGAACAGATACGTCCGTGGAATCGGGGACGCGGGCGGTGCCTTGGGTTCCAGCCACTTCAGAAAGGCCGCAATATCCGTGTTGGCCTTGTTAAAGAACGCATTTGACGTCGCCCCCTGAGTCGCCAAGAACTTCGCGGACTTTGTCGCGGCGTCTTGCGGCGAGTCGCAGGCAATCGTGATTAGAGTCGCTCCCGAAGCCTTCACCGCGGCGACGAGATCGGGAAACTCCTGCTTGCATGGAACACACCACGAGGCCCAGAAGTTGACAACGACAACCTTACCTTTGTTTTTCGCGACAACCGCCTTCAGAACCGTCGGATCAATCGGAGCGGGACCAGACATTAGGGTTTGGTCTCCTGCAGTTTCTTGAGCATCGCCAGAGCATTCTCTGCGGCATTTTGCACCTTGGTGGGTGAGTCCACCGCCACGATCTTTCCCTTGGGACTAATATAGAACGTCACGCGCTTTGCCATGCCACTGGCATTCTTGACTCCGTAAGCCTCTGCTACCTTGCCTCCCACATCCGAAAGCAATGTATGGGTAAGCGCATCGCGCTCACAGAATTTTTTCTTGCTTGCCGTATCTTGTGTCGAGAGCGTGTAGGCCACCGCTCCGAGTTTTGCAAATTCATTCTTACTCGCCGAGTAAGATTTATTTTGAATCGTTCACCCACCCGTCATGTCAGCAGGATAGAAGGCAAGCACCACCCACTTCTTTGCCTTTTTGGCATCTTTGAGCGCAACCGCCTTATCGTTCTGGTCGGGTAGCGTGAAATCAGGGGCTTTCTTGCCGACAAGCTCCAGAGTGGGATCGGCAGGCTTGGCGGCCACAGGGGGCTGTGGATCGCCTTGTACCACGGGTTTGACAGAGATTTCCTGGGTCAGCAGGAGAATCGGAATAAAGAAAAGCATTCGCTGGGTTCCTCCGGGGCTATTTTATCGTGTCTGTTGATAAGTGCGAGCAAGCTGGCGTAGCAGCTCACGGAATGTCTCGCGCTGGGCGTTGTCATCAGGCAGGACAGCATTACGACATTCAACAGCCTGATTGGTCTGGGTGACGATATCTGTCAGAAAGCCCGTGTACTCCGTGAGCTCCTGAATATAGGCAGGCAAGAAATAAACACAAAGCGTGTCTCCCCGAAAGACAACCGGTGGCCGTGCCGCTCGGGGTGCCATTTTATAGATACCCTCAAACTCGGCGGCCCACTCGGCCCCAGGGTCGCGTGAGAGACGTACATAGAAACCATAGGTTCCCGGGAAAGTATCGCTGACTTCAAGGGTTTCCGGATCCACCCCAACAATCTGCGCCGTCAAAATTCTGTCAGGCATAAGAATATGATACCCCCCGGCAGAAAGAGTTACTCACAAATCCTATTTCTGGCACATCCTGGCACACTTTCTGCAAGCTTCTACTTTTTTTTTCTAAGAGGGGTCAAATGCGATAAATCAGGGTATACTGATTACGCATGGGAGTGACCATCACAAAAAATCACTCTCACGAATGATTTTCCCACAGAGGTACTCGTCTCCCTCTGGAGTCTATTTTGAAAGATCCCTTCGATCGGGGAGATTGGTTTCAGGAGCAAAGCATGAAGTTAAAGAATCGCTTTATTCGTCTAGCAGCAGCGTTTGCGATTGTTGGGATAGTGGCATTGCAAATCCCAGCGCGCCCTTCCGTCAGTCTGGCACAGGACGGCTACAGGGACACCGGTGGTGGCCTATTAAACTTTCAGGGTGCAGGTGGTGTTGCAGCGGGTGCCGTCATCGTAGGAGCCGCGTACAGTGCTATCGTGAATGCAGGTAAGTCCGCTGGAGGCGGTACGATCAAAGGAGCCATTGCTGCCGGAAGGGCACCCATTCCTGAAATGACAGACGATGAGGATGAGTACGACGAGATCTCGAACATCCTCAAAAACTCCGGTCAATCAGACTTCTACCGTTCTAAGTCCCTTACAGTGTTTTGGATGCCAAGTGCCGTGCTGATTAAGGCTCTTGGTGCGAGTAAAGTCAGTGAGCTTCAGGCAGCCGCCAATAGCGCACAAGCAAAAACCTTCCTTGCATCACTCACTGTCGAAGGTGCGTACAACATCAACCGACTCAACGACTCTGCTGGACGGGGAGAGATCCTCAAGACTCTCACCGGTGGTAGCATCGCCTTAAAGTCAGAGGGTGGCAAGCTCACGGCCAACGGTGTCCAAATTCTTGGGAGAGAGAAAGCAGCGAGCAACGGCTGGATTATAGCAGCCGACGGTGTCGTCGCCCAAGACGAGTAGTCTGGCATTTTTCCCTGACAAAAAAACCGGTGATGTAAAAATTGCCGGTTTTTTATTTTATGGCCTGAAATTTGCATTATCTTTTTCCGAAGATGCACAGTGGGAGTTGAATGCTCCTCCAGTCTTTTCGGGAGAAGGAAATGAAGTATCAAAAACGGGCTCTTCGTGTCGCTGCAGCCCTTACCCTCACCGGGTTCGTTGCCAGTCAGATCCCTATGCGTGGCCAGACGGCCCTCGGCTCGGTTCGCCCCCCGGGTTCCGTGCAGCCTGCCGACGGTTACCTCACCGGTAATACCGATAATAGTGGCTCTTTCCTGGGGATCAGAGGGCTAACCAACCGCAATGCGATTACGGGAATTGCTCTAGGATTGCTCGGCTTCGGGGCTTATTCCACGATCCTAGATTCGCGCTCGATCGGCGCAGTTAGTGCCGCAGTCGGTGCGGGAAATAATATTAACAGCACTCTTATGACAGGGGCTGCCAACAAACCTATCTACGATGTGCTCAAGAGTATGCCCGGTGATTTCGTGGAAACAGTCAAACTAGTTGACGATGCAGAGCTTGTCACAGAACTCCGGGAAGGTGGCCCCTACACATTCCTAGCCCCAACGAACTCTTGCTTAACACTCGACAATGCTGCACTGATCAAACTTCATGCTCCTGAAAACAAAGAATCTCTTATTAGTCTGATTAAACGCCACACGATCAAGGGACGCTATAAAATAAGCGATCTTCTAGAGATGAAAGACGGCGCAACAGTCGAGAATTTACTAGGAGACAAGCTGACGATTAGCAATAAAAACGGCACTCTCATGATCAATAACATCCTGGTTGCCCAGAATGATATCGCAGCCAGCAATGGCTGGATCCATCCCATCGAGGCACCGATAGAAGCACAGTAAAGTATAAACAAACGCTTGGCAAGAGCTTCTCCTCACCGGTTCAAAGGCGAGAAGAAGCTCTTTTCATTTTTTGAAGCTCGACGACGGGAAGAACTACTTCGGTTCTCGCCACACAAATTTCGGGGATTTTGTGGGGTCGTAGCCCATCAAGTGCCCCGTGAGCCGCGTTGCAGGCTTTGTGTACTTAAGCTCCGTCTCTCCAAATACCTCCCGACAGAGGCTAGCTAGCCCCGGATCGTACTCGATCAGCTCAACGCGAGTATTGACGTGGTTGTGGTCATGGTCGGGCTCCCGGTTGTTATCAAACCAGGACTGAACCCCCTCAGCAAAATACTCGTGGTGGTTGGTCGCGGCGTACTTGCCTTTCCAGAGTCCCGCCGCCATGGCCTTATCGTAGCTCGCCTTCACCCGTTTATCAAAAGTCTTATCCACGCGCACCATACCCCGCAGGTGGATATTATGGGCAAACTCGTGAATTAGAATGTTCTCCGTGCCATACGGATCGCCAGGGTAGCCCAGTAGATTCTCCTCAGCGCAAGAACAAAACGGATCGGTCTCGCTTCCTCCAAGGCCACGTGCCCGACGATCCCAGTAGTCTTTGGGGGTGAGCCAAGTAAACTCCGGCTGATCGGTCGTAAACTCGTTGTAGGCTAAGATGCACATTCGGGAGCCACTTGCAATCATGGCATCGCGCACATCGGGGCGACGAGCGAGCAATAGATTCACCAGATACGCCGCTTCTTTGAGCGCATAGTCGCTCACTCGCTCCGACGCCACAATAGGGTAGCCGTTGGCGCTAATAAATTTCTTGTAGAACGGTGGAATCTTCAGTGCCACAGGAGGCGCTATCACGGAACTAATTGCTGCGACGGAGCTACTTTTTGCGATTGGCCACTCCGCGAGATCCGTCCGCTCGCTCTTGAAGAGCCCCACCGCGCGAGTTACCAGGTCAGAGCGCCCGGCGGCAATATTAGTTTCTTCACCGAGATCGCGCTGAAGATCATAGAGTTCGATAGATGCATCCAGGCTCTTTTTACGAATGGCTTTCCAGCGCTGGTCCATAATCACGGCCTGCGAAAAGCCGCTCTCGTGGAACTCCCAATAGAGCGTGGCATGTTGTTTCTGCGCCCCCACCTTTCCTAGCAGCGTCGGCAGAAGGCTCAGTCCATCAGTTTTTGGCGGTGGCGCGGTACCTGTGAGCTCTGCCAGTGTGGGGAAGATATCGGCGAAGTAGCCGACATGTTCGCTGGTCTTGCCCCGCGCTATTTTCCCTGGCCAGCGCACCATTGTGGGAACACGAATCCCCCCCTCGTAGAGATCGCGCTTGAGGCCACGTAGCGGCCCGTTGGCATCGAAGAGTTCGGGATCATTTGCCCCTTCTTTGTGGTGCCCATTGTCGCTGGTAAAGATTACGAGGGTGCTTTCGTCAATTTTAAGCTTCTTGAGCAAGGCAAAGAGCCGCCCCATATCGGCATCGAGGCGAGCAATTATCGCCGCGTGGGCCTTGTCAGGCTCGGGCCACGGCTTGGTGGCAAACGTACCTAGCTCGGGAACTTCCTGGCCATTACCCGTCCCCCTAGTGCTCTCGTTGTTGGCATGAGGCGTGATGAGCGACCAGTAGAGAAAGAACGGCTGCTTATGGTTCTTCTCGACCCACTTCAGCGCCTCGTCGGCCATCAGATCCGGGGCAAAGTCGCGTTTATCTCCTGCCCAGCCCGCCCCTGTTTTCCACTGCGCTTCGGGGCACTCGGGGTGCTTGGTATTGCGAAGCGCAACCCGCTTCTCGCCGCGTAGCAGAAACGGGGGATAGGGATTATGGGCGTGTGTCTGGTTCAAATAGCCATAGAAATAATCAAAGCCTTTGTTGGTCGGCACCCCCTCCTCGCCTTGGTTGGCGAGTCCCCACTTACCAATGAGCGCGGTGGCGTAGCCCACGGATTTCAGCGCCTCGGTCACGGTGGGGTCGCTTTTTCGTATCATCTGCGCTGCCGGATTGTTGGGTCCTGCGTTGCCGCGCACGCGGGTATGGCCCGTGTGCAAACCGGTCATCAAAACGGAGCGCGACGGTGCACAGACTGGTGCGCCCGCATAGAACTGCGTTAGCTTCATGCCCTCTGCAGCCATTTTATCCAGGTGTGGCGTCGGAATAAGCTTCTGCCCGAAGCAACCTAGCTCACCGTAGCCTAGATCATCGGCAAGAACAAAGATAATATTGGGTTTCACTTTTTCTCCAGCCCGATCACCACGGACATAATCGTGCCATCAAACGTCTCCGTATTTTTGTAGGTCAGCACTTTTTACCTTTGGCATCCACGGACGCAGCGGCCACAATCACTAGGAGGAAGAGTATGCGGTATTTCATTTGTCGAAGCTCCAGCGTTGTGGTCTCCCCTGCGTGGGTTTTACCGCAATCCAATCTAGCATAAGAGGCTCTTTTTGTGCGGGCAGGTAGAGCCGTAAAATGCCTAGAGCCCCTTCGGCGGGAAGCGTGACGGTAAGTTCTTGCCACTCCTCGCTAGCCTTGAGGTTAAACAGAACGGACTTTGCCTTATCCGTGTCCTGTGGCGTGGGAAGCCACTCGACCTTACCTGCGCCGCCCGCGATGCTCCGAACCCGTAGCGAGACAACGGTCGGGCCGCCTAGCTTCCCGGCGGCGAACCCCAGAAACGGCGTGGGACCGGTTCCCGTGAGGGTCACGATGCCATTTTTAACCGTCACCTCACAGCCACGTGCCTTCCATCCCTCCAGTGGGTCGGCGACGGGTGCTGTTTCCGTGGTGGGTTTTGCCTTTGCATTGTAAGTGGGATTGGGAAGTGGCACGATAGCTCTCGTGTCTTTGAGAAATCCCTCAATCAGCGCATCGAGCTGCTTCACGCGCTCGGGCTGGCTTGCGGCAAGATCGTGCGCCTCACTCAGATCATCCTTGAGGTTGTAAAGCTGGTAGCCATGCGCTCCCTTCTCCCCCTGGTGAAACAGCCGAATCAGCTTCCAGTCACCGGAGTGAACCGTCACGGCGGGTGGCAGACTATCCGGGACCTTGGGGCTGTGTGGGAAGTAGGTAAAGATCGGCTTGGAAGCAAGCGCTTTCCCACTCAGAGCACTTGCGATGCTACGCCCATCAAAGATCTGATTATTCTTGGGCTTGAGCTTGAGCAGCTCCTGAATCGTTGGGTAGAAGTCCGTGCTCTGGACAATCGCCTCGCTCTGCGAGCCTGGCTTGGTCAATTTCGGCCAGCTCACGATGCACGGAACCCGAATCCCCCCCTCGTAGACCGTGGCTTTCCCGCCCCGAAGCGGGGCATTGCTCGTGGGCGTTGTGCCGTCCACCGTATTGTACATATTGCCACCGTTGTCGGCAAGAAAGACAATGGCGGTCTTATCGGCAATTCCCAGGCGATCCAACGCGTCTAGGAGCTTGCCCACGCTGTCGTCCATGGACTCCACCATTGCAGCGTAAGTCGGGCTGTGCTGGGGGTCTTTCGGGTCCACCAAGCTTTTGTATTTTTCGATCAGCGACTTTTTCGCATCAAAGGGCGCGTGCACCGAGAACTGCCAGTAGTTGAGAAAGAACGGCTTATCTTTGTTCTTTTCCATCCAGGCAACGGCCTCATCTCCCATCCGATCCTCGATATGCTCGGCGGGCGTGCGCTCCTTGAAATTCGGAAACTTCCACGGGGCAACAAAGCTTCCCGCCGGGCCGGGGCCAGGCGTGTGGGGCAGATCAATGTCAAAGCCCTGCTGGAGCGGCGAGTACGGTTCCGCGCCCAGATGCCACTTTCCAAAGTGCGCGGTCGCATAGCCCGCCGATTTCAGCGTCTCCGCCAAAGTCACATAGCTGGTATTTAATCTCGTCGCACTCTCACACTGAAGCGCCTTAGCCGTCGCGGGCGCATTTTTCTGCACCGACGCAGTAAGCTTCACTTCGGGCAGGTGGCAGTTTGGTGCCGTGATCCCAATGCGTGCCGGGCTCTGGCCTGTGAGAATACTCGCCCGTGTCGGGGAGCATAGCGGGCTCGCCGAGTACGCCCGGCTGAAGACCATCCCACGCTTGGCAAGCCGTAACAAATTTGGCGTTTTATAGAGCTTCGTCTTGCCATAGAGCTCCGTATCCGCCCACCCGAGGTCATCGGCGAGGATAAAGACAATATTGGGGCGTTTTTCTGCCCCCACGTTTACCATGAGGGAAGCGAGATACATAAATGGCAGCATCTAGTCCACCTTCTTGATCAGCACGACTCCATTAGAGTCGCTGCCTTCGTCGCCGTAGACATAGGCACGGATTTTAAACGCTGCGCCCGCCTCATAGCCGTTGAGCTTGAGTGTGTAGACATTATCTTTCGTTGCGCCGCCGGTGAAGCCATGATGCGTGTCGGTCGCCAGGGGGAGAGTTTCGGCGTTGCGGAAGACCTCAACTTTGTCGATATCGAGGCGCTCCCGGCCACCCGTGTAGACGAAAGTCACTTGGTAGGCGCCATTGCCGGTTATCAGCCCCGTGGCCTCGAAGTCTACCGGGATCGCCTTGCGATCCCCCACTTTCCCGAACTTCCACTCACCGAGCTTGATACCATACTGCTGAAATTGATTGGTCGGGGAGAGCGTCTCGAAGATCAGGCTGGTGCGCTTGCCATCCGGGGAGAGCGTGATGGCCTTGAAGTCCTCGAAGCGCACAACCGTCAGAGAGCCTTTTAGCTCGGGCGAGCTTGCCGTGGGATCGGAGCCATCGGTTGTGTAGCGAACCGTTCCTCCCTCAATGGGACAAGTTGCTGTTACTGCGTTGCCACTGCGCGTGACCTCGGGGAGTGGGAGGCGGAAGTTCCAGCCCGACTCTGCATAGCGGACATACTGGCGCTGCATGCGCTGCATAAAGTCGGGGAAATTGCGCTGGGCCTGCGGGGTCCAGGCCACTTCTGCGAGCGCGGCGGCTCGGGGAAGTAAATAGTAGTCGCAGTAGAGAGCGGGGCTAGGCTTCTTGATCTCAGGCTTGTGCAGAAACATGTCGGTCCAGAGGCAGCCCTGCACGCCGATGATATTCTTCTGCTGTGCCGGTGTCAGACCCGTGGGCATCGGATCCCAGTCGTAGGCGGCTTGCAGAGTGACCGGGTTGCGCCAGCCCGCGCCGGGAAGCTCGCCGCGTAGCTTACTCTGCTGCATGTCGAAGTAGCAGTGGTCGGTGAGGGCGACCATCACGGGGTTTCCTGAACGCGCCGCATCGCCCGCCGCCTTCGGATCGGCCCAGGGCATGATCCCCGCGGTCGGACTGACCCCACAGCGCAGGATCTCGTCCCAGCCCAGAATCCGTCGGCCTTTTTTCGCCAAGATCCCTTCAACTTCACGGGTCATCCAGCCCTGGAGCGCTTTCTCGTCGGTGAGACCCAGCTCCGTCTTCTTTTTCTGGCAGTCAGGGCAGGTTTTCCATTTCGTGTACTTGGCCTCATCGCCGCCGATATGGATGTAGGTCGAGGGAAAAAGAGCACACAGCTCGTCGAGAACGTCTTTGAGAAATGCCCAAGTGGTCGGCTTTCCGGCACAGTAGAGATCATCGGAGATGAAGTGCACGGTCGGCATCTTGTGTTCTTTGCCCGTGCAGGAGAGCCACGGGTAGGCCGCCACCGCCGAGAGCGTGTGGGCAGGGAGCTCGATCTCCGGCACAATCGTGATGTTGCGCGCGGCGGCGTAGGCAACCATTTCCTTGATGTCCGCTTGCGTGTAGAAGCCACCTTCCCGTGCCGCACCCTCGCCGCGAAAGCCTCCAACCTCGGTGAGCTTGGGGTATTTCTTGATCTCCACGCGCCAGCCTTGGTCGTCAATGAGGTGCAGGTGCAGGACATTGAGCTTATGGGCTGCCATGATGTCTAAGAAGTGCAGGACATAGGTCTTGTCCATAAAGTAGCGCGAGACATCGAGCATCATCCCGCGCCAGGTGTAGGTCGGCTGGTCTTCGATCTTCACGGCAGGGACACTCAGAGTCGGCGCTTTTCCGGTGGGTAAGAGCTGGCGGAAGGTCTGGAGACCATTGACAATCCCGGCGTACCGGGGAGCGCTCAAGCTCACGCCCTTGGGGTTGACCTCCAGCGTGTAGCCCTCGGTTCCCAGCCCCGTCAGCGCCGGATTCACTTTAAGGGAGATACTGCCTTTACTGGCAACTTTCAGCGTACTTCCCAGGCTTGGCTTCAGCCAGCCCGAGAGCAGCGCCGCCGCCGGGCGACTCGCCGCATCGGCCCCGATGACGATTTTTGCATCCAGCACAAAGGCTCCCTGGCTTTGCACCAGCGAGACGGGCTTGGGGACAAGGGCTGGCACCGAAGCCAGCGCAAGCAGAGCAGGAATTAGCATGTTGTTTCTTTCACGTACTTGGGATTAGGTAGCGGGTGCACTGCCGCGACCTCTTCCTGCCAGCGGTGCAGGAGATCTTGAAGCTGAGCTACGCGAGCTGTGTTCTGCAGCGCAACGTTTTCCTGTTCCGACGGGTCATCGTCTAAATTATAGAGCTCGCAGTGGTTGTCCTCAAAGAACTCAATGAGCTTCCACGGGCCAAGGCGAACGGCAGCGCCCGGAGTGCCGCCCTGATTTCCATAGTGCGGATAGTGCCAAAAAAGAGGTCGCTCGGGGAGCGTTTCTCCATGCAGGAGTGGGACGAAGCTACGGCCATCACAGTGCTGCTCCGGGCGAGGGGTAAGCCCAGCAAGCTCCAGAAGCGTGGGGTAGAAGTCCGGGCTACTGAGCGGCGTCTCACAGAGCTGAGGTGCGAAGCGTCGAGGCTCCCAGACGATCAGCGGCTCACGAATCCCACCCTCGTACATCCAGCCCTTGCCCTCGACGAGGGGCGCGTTACAAGTGGGTGATCCCTCCGATGTCGCGAGGCCGCCATTATCGGAGGTGAAGATCACGACAGTGTTCTCCGGGAGCCGTGCGACCAAACGCCCGATATTGGTGTCCAGGTTCTCCACCATCGCCGCATAGGCGGGGTCAGACTGGAGGCGGCGACGGCGCACACGCAGGTGCTGTTTTTCTTCCGTCGGAAACGGCTCGCCCTCCTCAAATGGGGGAATTTTGTCCAGCCCCAGCGCCGCTGCCTTGGCGAGGTATTTTCCTTTCAGCGCCTCGGGAACCTGAATCGGGGTATGAACCGCATAGTGCCAGAAGTTGAGAAAGAAGGGTTTGTCCGAGCCGCTCTGCACGTGCCGCTCGACCAGCGCCATGGCTTCGTCGGTGAGGCGATCCGTGAGATACTCGCCCTCGGGGCCATCAGTGAGCGTCGGAATCTGATACGGGCTGAAGTAGCCGTGGTGCGGGTGGCCCATATGACAGCCGCCGATATTGACATCGAAGCCGTGGGTCTCGGGATAGAAGCTCTCTTTGCCTAAATGCCACTTTCCCACGTGCCAGGTTGTATAGCCGCCCTCGCGCAGTGCGTTTGCTACACTCACTTCCGTATGAGCCAGCTCCCGCACAAACGGGGCATCTACCAGTTTTCCGCGTGAGCCAGGACTGTCGTGGATGTACTGCGTGATCCCGAGGCGAGCGGGCCACTTTCCCGTCATCAAGCTCGCCCGACTCGGGGAGCAGACGGGGCAGGCAGCCGTTGCCTGAGTGAAACGCACTCCCTGCGCTGCCAGCCGATCCAAGTTTTGTGTCTCATAAAACGTCGAGCCGTAGCAGCCCAGATCGCGCCAGCCAAGATCATCAATCAGAATAAAGACAATGTTGGGAGTGCTCACTTCGCCTCACTTTTGGGGGTGGGATTTTTGATCGGGAACTTTGCGCCTGTCTCTTTCTGCCACCTGTGAAGTTTCGCTTGCATTGCCCTCACTCGCCCCGGCTCTTGCACGGCTAAATTGCGTTGCTCGCCGGGATCAGCCTTGAGGTCGTAGAGCTCGATACGGCCAATCACAAACCATTCGATGAGCTTCCAGTCGCCCTCGCGGATCGCCGCGGCCATACCGCCGCCTTGGTTGCCGTAGTGCGGATAGTGCCAGAAAAGCGGACGCGGCGCTGATTTCTTGCCCTTGAGTGCGGGAACCAAGCTGACGCCATCAAGCTTTTCGGGGCGCACACCCGCGGCCTCGAGAAACGTCGGGAAGAAGTCAGGAGTTATCGTGGGCGTATCATTGACGGTGTTAGGCTTGGTGACGCCGGGCCACTTGACGAGCAGCGGCTCGCGGATGCCACCTTCGTAGAGCCAGCCCTTGCCCGCACGGTACGGCGCGTTGCTGGTTGGGGAACCTTCCGAGGTCGAGAGGCCGCCGTTATCGGAGGTGAAGATCACGAGCGTATGGGCGGGCAGTTTCGCAAAGAGCCGCCCGAGATTACGATCCATGTCCTCCAGCATCGCGGCATAAACAGCATGCGTTTGCGTACGACGGTCTTTTCGGGGCAGCTCGTCACGGAACTCCGCCGTGAGCTTTGCGGCTTTGGCTTCGTATTTCTTCACGAGCTCCGGCTTGCCCACTAACGGAGTGTGCGGATCGTAGGGAGTGAACCAGAGCAGAAACGGCTTATCTTTGCTCTGCGCGACAAACTCAATGGCCTTATCGGTCAGCCGTTCCATCACCCACTCGCCTGAAGCAACCTCCAGATTGTGAAGCTTTGTGGGGCCAACATGCGCATTGCCACCACGGTCGTCGCCGCCGACACTGAAGTCAAAGCCATGGTTCTCCGGGAGTGTCCCTTCGCCGCCGAGGTGCCACTTGCCCACAAATCCCGTCGCGTAGCCTGCAGCTTGCAGCTTCTTGGCAATCGTGGTTTCGGAGAGGCTCAGGCGATCTGCCGCCGGAGGACAGAGCAATGGAAAGCCAGGCTTCATCCCACCAAGCTTGCCAATGGAAGCATTGATATAGTCCGTCACCCCTGTACGTTGCGGCCACTTGCCCGTGAGAGCCGATGCCCGTGTGGGTGAGCAGACCGGACACGCGGCGTAGGCGTTGGTGAAGCGCACTCCCTCCTGGGCTAGTTTATCCAAGTTTGGCGTCTCGTAGAACGTACTTCCCTGACATCCGAGGTCGGAGATGCCGAGGTCATCGGCGAGGATAAAGACGATATTGGGAGGCGTCATCAATTTTGTCTCCGGAGCTGGAGCTGCACGAGGCGCTCCTCGATCGCTTGCGAGGTAGGGCTGATGGAGAGTCCCCCAAGGTTGGTGCAGCGCAGCTCACGGGGCATCTGGGCGGAGACGCGCTTGGCGGTCTCGATCACTTCATCAAGGGGAATCAGTGGGTCGTAGCCGGAGAGAGCCATGTTGGCACACGAGAGCGCATTGCTGGCGGCCATGACGTTTTTACCTAAACACGGGGCCTCCACACGGTTGGCGATGGGGTCGCAGATCAGGCCGAGCATGTTTTGCAGTGCCATTGACGCCGCCGCGAGCGATTGCGTGAGTGTCCCCCCGCCGAGCTGCACTAGGGCTGCCGCTGCCATGCATGCCGCCGAGCCACCCTCGGCCTGGCACCCCCCCACTTCCGCCGCAAAGCTCCAGCGCGTGGCGATAAACACCCCGATCAGGCCGCTCGCTAGAAACGCCTTCGCCATCTCTATTTCATCCAGACCCAGCTCCTCCGCCATCGCGATCACGGCACCGGGAAGCGCGGCGCAGGCTCCCGCTGTGGGGGCGGCGACGATTACGCCCATGCTACTCTTCACTTCCATCAGCGCCGTGACATAGAGCACGATGCGATTCAGCGCCCCGCCCCCGAGCAACGTCCCCGCCTGCATCTTCTCCGCAAACTTGCCACACTGGTGCCCCAGAATCCGGTCTTCGTAGTGTGTCCCGGCGATCCCCTGGGCAATCGAGCGGCGCAGAATCTGGATGAGATTCAGCGCCTTGGCAAGCACCTCGTACTCGGTCAGCCCACCGCGCTGCATCTCGTACTCGGCGGCGAGCTTCCAGAGCGGCGTCTCGCGGCCCGCGTCGTAGCGCAACATTCCCAGGGCGCTCTTGAACGGGACGGTAGAGTTGGGGAGCGTGAGCACGGGCAAGACGGGCTGAAGAGTGCGCCCCGGTATTCCCAGCGCATCCAACGGCTCCGCGCGGTCGCCGAAAAAAGAGACTTTGTGGCCATCTATCCGGAGCACCTCGATCATCCCGCCGCCGGTGGAGATAGCGATGAGCGTGTGAGTCTCGGTGGCGTTGGTGAGCGTTAAACGGTAGGTATTGGGGTGCGGGTCGCCCACATCCACTGTCTCGATGCACACCTCAATTCCTGCTTCTCGGAGCGCTTTTGCAGAATCCGGCAGGCGCTTATCGGCGGCGTCCCATCCGAGCAAGCCGCCAAAGAGGCCCATGTCCGAGCCCTGGCTGGCGTGTGTGGTCGGCAGCGAGCCGCTGCGATCAAACTCCACCAACACTTTTTTGATCTTGCCACCCATCAGATCCCGCGCCAACCGCCCAATGCGCAGCGCCGCCGCGCAGTGCGAGCTAGACGGCCCGCGCATCACGGGGCCGAGGACATCGTTAAAAATACTGACGAGCATGAATTACTCTTTCGTTTTCTCTAGCGCCTGTTTCACGTAGGCATCCCACTGCGCCTGCCAGAGCGCGGCCATTTCTTTCACACGCTCCGGGTGCTTTTGGGCTAAGTTCTCCGTCTCCGCGCGGCTTTCCTTGAGGTTGTAGAGCTCCCACGGCGCGTCTTTGCCTGCCGCGACAATCTTCCAGTCTCCAACACGCAAGGCGCGGTTGCCCTCATGTGCCCACCAGAGCGAGTCGTGGGTAAGGCCAGTGTCGGCGGCGAATAACGGCGTCAGGCTCTTGCCTGGTGCGGCGTGGCCGAGTGCTGTGTTTCCCCCGGCCAGCTCTAAGATCGTCGGCACGACGTCCACTAAGTGTGCGGGAGCTGTGCGAAGTGCGTTATTGGCCGAAATCCCCTTGGGCCAGCTCACGATTAGCGGAGTGGAGATGCCGCCCTCGTGCACCCAGGTCTTGTGGCGACGGAGCGGGGTATTGCAAAGGCTCGACCAGCCGGGGCCGATACTGAGGAAAGTCCCGTCGGCACCCATTGGGAGCGATTGGTCGTTGCCGTCGCCGCGCACCATCATCTCGGCGCTCGCTCCGTTGTCGGAGAGAAACAGAACGAGCGTGTTGTCCTCCGCGCCCATCGTTTTTACTTGCGCTAGCACGCGCCCGATTTCGCGGTCCATTCGGTCCACCATCGCGGCGTGGATCGCCATCTTGGTCGCTTGAAACGCCTTCTGCTCTTTGGTCAGCGAGTCCCAAGCAACGGGCCGGTTGACCTCATTAGGGCCGAGCTTCTTAATGGCATCAGGGAACGCATACGGCGGCCCCACCTCGCGCTCGATCTCCGAGAGCTTACTGGCACCAATTCCAAGCTTCTTTTGCTTGGCATAGCGCACCGTGCGAAGCTCGTCCCAGCCTTTGATGTAGGCATTCTTATAACGCTCAATATCCTCAGGAAGCGCCTGAACCGGAAAGTGCGGCGACGTGAACGCGAGATAGGTAAAAAACGGCTGGCTCTTGTACTTTGCCTCGTGCTCTTTCAAGCACTTAATCGCATGGTCGGCGATATAGGTCGTGGAGTAGTAGCCGCTCTTCGGGTCCATCTCGGGAAGCGGCTTGTCGTCCTCGGTATGCTCTTTCGCGGCAAAGTAGCGGTCGTGGTCTTGCAGGCTGTAGCTGTGATCGAAGCCATTTTGCAGCGGCTTGCCATCAATATGCCACTTCCCCGAGTGGTAAGAGCGGTAGCCGAGCGACTTCAGCCGTGTCGAGAGTAGCGGTGCCCACTCGGGGCGCACGCCCGCATTGCCACTCTTAATCCCTGGAACTGTATCGCGGCGCACCTGCTGAGCGTAGTAGCCCGTGAGCAGACCCGCTCGGCTTGGCCAGCAGCGTGCGGTGTTGTAGAACTGCGTGAAGCGCAGGCCATTCTTGGCGAGCGTGTCTAGGTTCGGGGTCTTAATCTCGCTGCCGTAGCAGCCCAGATCCGACCAGCCCATGTCATCGGCAAGAATCAGCACGACATTGGGCTTCTCTGCCGCGTGAACCGTGAGGGGCAGTGCAAGGGCCAGGGTAAGTAAGAGAACGAGAATTCCGGTGCTCATAATTTATTTTGTGCTTTCTTCTTTTTGTTTTTCCCGGCAGGCTTTGCCTCACCTGAGAGCCTGGTAGCGAGCCGCTTCAGGTACTCGTTGGCGTTGTCGTCCTTGAGAGTACGATCCACCCAAGAGATCGGAATCGTGTCGAGGGCATTGAGCTGCGTGAGCGTATTGACTGCAAGCTGCGCGACGTACTCCTCCTTGGTCTCGTCTAGCTCGGTCGCGATCATTTCCTTTGCGGTTTTCTCGGCGCTAAGCAGCGCGATAGCATGGAGCGCGGTGATGCGCACCGTGGGGGAGGACTCATTGATCATCTTGATGGTGAGGGCCTCTTTCGCCACTTTTGCCTGCCTGCCCAGCGTGACACAGCCCAGCGCGCCCCAGTAGCGGACCACAGGGTGCGGGGATTCGAGCGCCTTGATCAGGGCGGGCAGGTTCTTGGGATCGCGCGCCGAGGCCAGAAACGCGAGGTTCAGCACTTCCTGAAGCGGGAAGGCGGGGCTATTCACGTAGCCACGGATGGTTCCCTGGCCGATGAGCTCGGCGAACATCGGCTCGGGAACAAGCGCTGTATCGCGTACCTCCGTCATGGTGGCTTTGAGCTGCGTACGCATCGTCGCGAGTCGTTTGGCTTGTGCGGGCTCACGGGCGAGATTCTTTATCTCCCAGGGATCGCTCTGCGTATCGAAGAGTTCCTCGGTGCTCTCAGCGGGCTCCCAGAGCGCTTTGTGGTAGCCCGTCAGCTTGCCGTCTTGCCAAGCCTTTTGCCACGCGGCCCAGCCGGGAATGGTCATCTGGTAGTAGCTATAAGGAGCCGACGGCAGGTGGGGCATGAAGCGCCGGATGTACTTAAAGCGTCCATCAGTAACGGCGCGGCGCATGCCGTAGAGCTCATCGAAACGATCCGCATAGAGAAAGACAGTTGACTTTGCGGGCGGCGCGGCTCGCTCGGTGCCTAAGAACGCACGGCCTTGCATTTGGGCGGGCTTCTTCAGGCCACAGAGTGAGAGAAGCGTCGGGGCGAAGTCCACAAACGAGACCAGCTCACTCACGCGCTGGCCCGGAGTAAACGGCGAGAGGGCTTGCCACTTCTTAGGCACATGGACAAGCAGCGGAATATGCACGCCGGTGTCTTCTAGATACCGCTTGCCACGCGGCGTCGGGCCACCGTGGTCGGCGTAGTAGAAGACAATCGTATTCTCCGCCTGTCCACTGCGCTCTAGCTCATCGAGCTTCACGCCCACTAGCTTGTCCATCGCTGTGATGGTGTCGTGGTAGACCGCCCAGTCCGAGCGCATCTCGGGCAGATCCGGCACATACGGCGGTAGAAAGAGCGTCTTGGGATCGAGGCGCGGCGTCTCTGGTGTCTGGCCCTTCTCGCGGTTTGTCTTGACCTTTGCCGGAAAGAGATTGCTCTCGTGGCTGATCTCGATATTGAAAATAGCAAAGAACGGCTTGCCTACTGGGCGATTCCTATAGTGCGCTTGGTTCGACGACATATCCCAGAGCGCATCGTCGTTGCCCTTGAAGTTATAGTCTGTTTTCGCGTTGTTGGTGCAGTAGTAGCCCTGTTCTCTTAAATAGGAGACATAGGGCTTGAACGTCTCCGTGGGAATAGCGTGCCGCGAGCGCATGTTCTGCGTCCCCAGTGTGACGGAGTAGGCTCCATTGAGGAGTGTACAACGTGACACGGCGCAGACCGGTGCATTGGCGTAGGCTTTCTCAAAGAGCACGCTCCGCTTTGCCAGGGCGTCAATGCGCGGTGTCTGCGCTTCTTTGTTCCCGTAGCAGCCCAGCCACTGCGCCGCGTTGTCCTCGCTGACGATCCATAAAATATTAGGCCGCTCCGGCGTCTGCGCCCAAGTCGTGCTGGCAAGCAGGGCCAGCGTCACAAACAAAATCAGTCTCTTATGCACGTCTCTCTCCCAGATTTCTCGAACGTCGCTTCATCGGGAGGCATACTCCCTCCGACTTCCTTGAGGAGATTGCTACCCTTCTCGGGGTTAGCGGCGGCGAGCACGGTGATTTTATGCCCGAAGCTATCGGTGAAGCGCCCTGTGATGCTTGCTCCCTCAGGCCACCAAGCGCGCGGCCAGCCGTTGGCGGTACCGGGCACCGTAGAAATTATACGAAGAAGCCACGCGGGCTGCAAGTTACTATTTCTTTTTACCACGCGCCGTGTTCAACATCGCTGTCAACCAATCTAAATACCAGTCCTTGAACGCGTACCGCTCCGGCCAAAGTGGCTCCCAGCAGTCAAGCTCGGCAGGTGTCTCGGGGGAATTCGTGGTTTCTTCGTGTGCTCCGGGAAGTCTTTTTCGTAGCGCTTCAGGAGATCAGGGAGGTTGTTGGGGACGAGATAGATTTTCCCCCGGATTTTCTTTGTCTCGCCCGGCAATAGCCCTCCGAGGCGAAAGTCGGAATGGAGGCAACGGATAACGCCCTGGAAGAGCTCTTGATACGGCTCCCAGGCGGTGGCAAAGAGCCATTTGCCGTCGCCACTGACCGCCCCGATCAGACCGTTGCTGGGAACAAGGGGGCTGAGGGGGCGCGGGTTGACATCGGTGCGGGGAATATGCGCCGGGCACCAAGTCTGGCCCGGCATGTAGCGGCCTTTCGTTGCCCAATCGCGTGTGGGGAGAGCGGTTTGCTTGCCGTCGAAAAAGAGAAAGCAGCGCGGCAGATAGTCCGTGGCATTGCTGGCGGATTTTTCATCGAGGCCCAGAAATGCACTGAGTCGGATGCAGGGCTGCGCCCAGTGCGCCTCGGAACGCTGCACACCGGGGTTATGCGCGACCAACTGGAAATCAATATTGTCCGCCTTTGCGGTGAGTGTGTGGGTCACGGTGACACCATCGGCAAGCGTATCCCTGAGCCGTACCTGTGTCCCCTCCGTGCGCTGCGCGAGCACCTCGGTTTTATGGGGAATCACCGTGTGCGTCACCCAGTCCGCATCGGTAGAACCCGCCCGGCAGTAGGCTTCCAGATAGTGAATCGTCAGCGGCCCCGGAAGATGTCCCCCCGATACTGTGAGCCAACCCGGCTCGTAGGTGAGAGTTAGCTTCGGCTTCATAGACGTTGCGGGATTTTCGGGAGGAGCGCTGCAACAAAATCAGGCTCACGACTAGCAAGATTTACCGTATTATCCAAGTCTTTCGATAGATCGTAGAGGGCGATGTCTGTAAAGCCTGTGCCGTCTTTGGTGCGCCGGGCGATGAGGCGGTGCGTGGCGGTTCGCACGGTGACGGTGTCTTGCCAGTAGCTGATTGCAGAGTCGCGGACCGTGGATTGCTTGCCTGCGAGCACTGCGGCAAAGCTCTTGCCATCGAGCGGATAGCGGGTCTGGGTGAAACTTGGCTGGCAGAGCTGGGTGAGGGTCGGGTAGAGATCGCCACTCTCGATCAACGCGTCGCTGATTTCTCCAGGTTTACCGACGCCCGGAGCGCGGACGATGAGGGTGCTGCGCACGGCGCGCTCGAAGGGGCTGTGCTTGCCCCAGATCTGCTGCTCACCCAGATGCCAGCCGTGGTCGCCCCAGACCACCACAATTGTATTTTTGTCTAAGCCCTCAGCCTTGAGCGCATCGAGCACTTTTCCGACTTGCCGATCCGTGTAGCGAACGCAGGCAAGATACGCCCGCCGCGCCGTGCGCTTGGCTTCGTCGTCGAGGGGCTGCGCTTTGGCAAACGGCAGAGAATATTTATAGAACTCGGAGCTGGCGTGCCAGTAGGGTGCATCGGGCTTCATCGGCGATTTTGGGAGCGAGATAGCCTTCCCTTCAAACGCGTCCCAGTCCTGCTTCGGAGTGACAAAGGGCAGATGCGGTTTGAAGAATCCCAGCCCGAGAAAGAACGGCTTACCGGAGTTTTTAAAACCCTTGAGCTGCGAGATGGCCTCCTGTGCCATCTGACCATCGGGGAGGTCATCGTCGTTCTTGGCGGTGAACTCCATCAGCGCGTTATTGCCCTGGCCATCCTCACGGTGCTTACCGTTTTCGTAGGCAAAGAAGATGCCCCAGCCACGCTTCCAACCGCCAAACGGGGTCGGGAGCGCGTCCCAGGCATGGGGCAGCTCAGGGCGACCGTCGCCCGTGCCATTGTAGGCGTAGACCCTACCATCGGCGGTGTGGGAGATTTTCCCGATATTGACGGTCTGGTAGCCACTGCGCCGAAAGAGCTCAGGCAGTGTCTGAGCGCCCGAGAGCAACGTGGGATCAAGCGCTGTCTTGCCTTGATAAAACGCCTCGTTGCTGGCCGTGACGCCGGAGCGAGCGGGCGAGCGCCCGGTGAGAAGTGCGTAGCGCGAGGCCCCGCAGGTCGCGACGGCAGCATAGTGGCGTGTGAAGAGCATTCCGGACTTGGCCAGACGATCTATATTGGGCGACTGTGCCTCTTTGACACCGTAGCAGCCTAGCTCCGGTCGCAGGTCATCCACGGCGATAAAAAGCACATTAAACCTCCCCCCGCTCGACTGCTCGCGACCCCCTCCGGCAAGCGAAGGGGGAACCAGGAGGAGGGTGAGGGCTACAAGCGCGAGCTTCACGGTCGGGTTGCTCCGACGCCACGAATTTTTTCTAGCGCGGCGGCCATCGTGATGACGCGTTCGGGGAACTTAGCGGCGATATTGATGGTCTCGCCGGGGTCTGTGGTGAGGTCATAGAGCTGACGATTCTGCTTGATGAACTTCCAGTTTCCCTCGCGCAGAGTGAGTGTCCCCGCATGCTCCACCAGAGTCGTGCGGCCTGTTTTTGATTCGCCCAGAAACGCAGCGAGGATGTTCTCACTATCAGGAGCAGTGCGCTTGTCGTAGCTCTGGCCTGTGAGGGCAGCAAGCGACGCCAGAAAATCCACTTGACAGACCAGCGCCTCGGAAGTACCCGGCTTGACACGCGCCGGCCAGCGAACCAAAAACGGGACGCGTGTCCCGCCCTCAAAGAGGCTATACTTGCCACCACGCCACGGCCCCGCGGGCTTGTGGTCGCCGAGCTTTTCGACCGCTCCATCTTTGTAGCCATCGTCGAGCACGGGTCCGTTGTCGCTAGAGAAGATCACAAGCGTGTTTTTCGTGAGCTTGAGCCGGTCAAGAGCCTTTAAAATCTCCCCAACACACCAGTCCAGCTCAGCAATCGCGTCGCCGCGTGGCCCCATCGGGGTCTTGCCGACAAAACGCTTGTGTGGGACGCGTGGGACGTGAATATCATGGGTGTTGAACGAGAGGAAAAACGGACGCGCTTTGTTCTTTTCTAGGAAGGCAACGGCTTTCTTCGTAAAGACATCGGCCATGTCCTCATCAATCCAGTGCGCCGACTTGCCACCTTTCATGTAGCCGATGCGCCCGATTCCAGTGACCACGGCCTGATTGTGTCCCTGGCTCCAGTCCATACGCAGGCTGGCTCTATCGCGGACACCGTCAAGCTCGCCATCGTAGTTTTCCTTGCCGTAGCGTACTTGGATGGGGTCGGTTCTGGTCAAGCCAACAACCTGCTCGTTCTCGATATAAACACAGGGCACACGATCTCCCGTGGCGGCCATGAGAAAGTGGTAGTCAAAGCCGACCTGGGATGGACCAGGAGTGATGCGCTCGTTCCAATCTGGCCCTCCCACGGCCCCAAGACCTAGGTGCCACTTCCCCACGATCCCTGTGGCGTAGCCTGCCCTCTGAAGCACCGACGCAACCGTGGTGCGTCCCGGCTCGATAATCATCGCGGCGTTGCCCGGCAGCACCCCCGTACCGGGCTTGCGCCAGGCGTACTCCCCCGTGAGCAAGGCATAGCGCGACGGCGTGCAGGTTGCTGACGGCGCATGGGCATCGGTGAAGCGCAGCCCCTCGCGAGCAATGCGGTCTATATTTGGGGTCTTCACCAACTTCGCACCGTAGCAGCCCACATCGCCAAAACCTAAGTCGTCGGTGTAGATCAGGACAATATTGGGTTGCATGCTTAGCTCTGTTTTCCCATCTTCACAAACTCCTCGCGGCTTAACACACCGTCTTTGTTCGCATCGAATTTTGCGAAGCGCTCTTTGGCCTGTTCTGGGTCTTTCTGGCCCATCATGAACTCCTCAAATGTCAGCTTGCCGTCTTTGTTGGTGTCGCGCTTGTCAAAGAGTATGTTTCGATCCGTCGCAGGCTTTGCCGCAGGCAGAATCTTTGGTATTGCTACTGCCCCGATTCCCTTGTAGGCCACCTCTAGCTCCGCCGTCAGTCGTGCGATTATTACCGCATTCTCGGGCTTGCTGGCGACATTGACAAGCTCTTTGGGGTCGTTTTGCTCATCGTAGAGCTCTGTGGCGATTGTCGCGTTGGTCTTTCGGCTCCGCCAGAGAGTGAGCCGCCAGCGCGGGTCACGGACACTGTAGCCCATCACCGGCTCACCGTCGGCACTGCGCGGGTACTGGCTGATCGCGACTTTCTTCACGGAGGCCGACGGATTGTCTAAGATCGGCTTCAGGCTCGTGCCATCCAGACCCACTGGTACGGAGAGTCCGGCCAGCTCCGCCAGCGTCGGGTAGATGTCCACAAACTCGGCAAGCGACACGGTTTTCTTCCCCGCGTTCTTCATGCCGGGGACACTGATAATCAGCGGCGCATGCGTGGCTCGCTCAAAGTTGGTGTGTTTGTGCCAGAGCCCGTGATCCCCGAGCTGCCAGCCATGGTCGCCCCAGAGCACGACAATCGTGTTTTTATCCAGCCCCTCGGCCTTCAGCGCATCCAGCACTTTCCCCACTTGAGCGTCCATGTAGCTAATCGCCGCGTAGTAGCCGTGGCGCAGCTCGCGGCTTAGCTCCGGCGAGATTGGGTTGCCTGCGGGGATATTGGGGTAGCCGTGAAGCTCGCCGTTGTCGTGTCCGGCGAACTTGGGCGCACCCTCGGGGAGCGTGTCGTTGTCCGCACCGGGAATCTTACTCGGGTCGTAGAGGTCCCAGTACTTTTGCGGCGAGATAAACGGCAGGTGCGGCTTGGCCATGCCCACCGCGAGAAAGAACGGCTTGCCCGTCTGTTTCAGGGAGTGCAGTCGCTTGACAGCCTCAGCGGCGGCAGCGCCGTCGGGGAGCTGGTCTTCGGGCTTGGGGCTGCGCTCAAATGCCGGGCCTTTCTTCGCCTTGGGATCGTCGGCATCGGCGGTGGGAAGCTCTTTGGAGAACTCTTTGACGCCGCCGGGAACTCGGACAACCGTGCGCTTGGTGTAGTCGGTTTGGTCGGTATCGATGGTCTGACCGCTGGAGTACCAGTGTGGCTCGCTCCACGAGCGCCCGTCTTCATAGCCGTGGTGGTAGATCTTATTGAGCGCTGCTGTGTGGTAGCCGTTTTGCTTGAACGTCTGCGGTAGAGTTACGGCATCAGGCAAGGCGGCGCGGAAGTGCGTCACCAAGTCCCAGACCTTGGTCGCATCGGGGCGACGGCCCGTAAGTAGCGAGCTACGAGACGGGGAGCACACGGCTTGCTGGCAGTACGCCTGCAAAAAGACCATACCGGATTTTGCAAGACGGTCAATATTAGGCGACTTAATAACCGTGTTGCCGTAGCAGCCTAGCTCGGGACGAAGATCGTCCACGGCAATAAAGAGCACATTGGGTTTCGTGGGTGGAGCCTGTGCCCGTGCCGGTTCGGTTAGCGTGCCCAGAGTCAAAGCGAAGGCGCATAAATTGAGGAATGAAGAGTGTTGCATAAAGATCCCATGTCTAACGGCGCGTGTGTTTATTGAAAAATTCGAGTGTCCGCTTCCACGCCAGCTTGGCGTTTGTTTCGTCGTAGCGCGGCGTGGTGTCATTATGGAAGCCGTGGTTGGCTCCCTCGTAGACATGGGTCGTGAACGGGACATGGTTGGCCTTGAGCACTTCTTCAAAGGCAGGCGAGCCGTCGAGGATGCGCTTGTCCAGACCGCCGTTCTGAATGAGCAAAGGCGATTTAATCTTCGCGGCATCGGCGGCAGGCGGCTGAGCACCGTAGAACGGCACGCCCGCAGCAAGTTCTGCCCCAAGAGTGACGGCTAGCATATTAACCACGCCGCCCCCAAAACAAAAGCCGACGGCACCAAGCTTGCCGTTGCTATCGGGGCGCGCCTTCAGCCAGTGTGCCGCCGCGATAAAATCCTCGTTCATCCTCTGCTTATCTACGGTCCGAAATAGTGTCCCGCCTTTTTCATCGTCACCCGGGTAGCCACCCACGGACGTGAGCCCATCGGGGGCGAAGGCGATAAAGTTCTCCGTCGCCAGCCGCCGCGCCACATCCTCAATATAGGGATTCAAGCCACGGTTTTCATGGATTACCAGCACCACGGGCAGCTTCCCCTTGGCTGTTGCTGGCTTTGCGAGATAGCCCTTGATACTCGTATTGCCCTTGGGCGAGGGAACTGTGACGATCTCAGTCTTGATCCGTTTGTCGTCTTTGGGGACTTGTTGAGCCCACGCATAGTTGGGCCGCAGGCTCTCCCAAATCATAGTCGCCGTGAGTGTCCCGGTGGCGAACTTCTGCGCTCCCTCCAGAAACGTCCGGCGGTCAATTCCCCCATGCACATAGATGTCAAATAAGTTGAGTAGCTCTTGCGGATAGTCTGTCGCTTTTTTTCGTTCCATAGCCAAAACTCCTTTCCAAAACGAGACTTTCTCCTACAGCGATTAAGCAATCCCACAGGAACTTTTCCTAGGCTTCTTTTCGCAATAGGAGGAGGCCGCATTTATTATGACACTAGGCTGACCGAAAATCTATGTTAAGTATGTCGGACTTTGTCTTTCTGATTCAGGAGCACTGTCCTATGCGGCAGTAGAGAAACTCACCAATCAATGGGCACATGCCCTTCAGTCGCGAGGCATCCGGCACGGTGATAGAGTTACTTTGGTGCTTCCTCGTGGCATCGAGACCATCTTAGCAATGGCTCTGCGACCTGAGAGACGCGGCACAAACCGAGTCGGAGCCGGGGCAAATCTGGATGGGCGTGCCCAGCTTGCGCCTCCCCCAGCGGGAGCACTTTGAGGGTTTCCCGGATACTACTTCCAGGCCCGGCCTCACTTAGCATTACGACGAGTGTGCTACTTGCCTTCGGGGTGGTCTTTGGGGCAAAAAAATCCTCATTCGAACCTATAAATCGCAAACCTAGCCGCTTTGAGGACCGCGTGATGAAATTGGGTACTATTTCTATCGGGGAGGGCTGTAGTGTCGGCAGTGGAGCGATTGTCCTCTACAACAAACAGCTGCAAGACGACTCACAGCTCGGCCCCCTCTCTCTCTGGTCATGAAGGGCGAGACGATCCCCGCCAAAGCCTCCTGGGCAGATTCGCCCGCCCAGCCAGTCACCGCAAAAAGTGCACTTGTCCCTATGGCTTTCACGACTCAAAAAATGCTCTGGTAAGCTCAGGGCTCTGGCCGTCTGTGAGAATCAGCAAGATATTGGGTTGTTTCATTTGTTCGTCTTGTTCAGAAGCTTAGCCATGGCCCAGCCCAGAGCATTACCGACTTCCATGTAGGTCTCCGCATTACGGAAGTAGTGGTAGTCCTGTTTTTGGTTCGGGGAGACTTCCTTGCTTTTCCAGAAATCCCGGGATTCCACGCATAGCACATTACCAGCAAACTCTGGATGCTTCTTGGTATCGTTCATCGCAAGCTGCGCCTCGGCGATCTGCAGCCCGAAGCTCGCACGCCCAGGGTTCCCGCAGCCCACAGCCAGCACGAACGGCGCTTTTGGGGCATTGAAGTCTTTGCGAAGGCTCTTGATCAGGTTCACCAGGTTTTGCTCGTAGCGGCTGGCATGCGCCGGATTCTGATCCTTGTGCCCCTGCCACCAGACAAACCCTGCGATCTCATACTTTTCTGCACCGGGATAGTACTTGCCAAGCTCGCTCAGGACTTTCTTTGCGTTGGTGGTATCGTCGTCGTACTGCTTGCCAGCATACCAGGCAACGGGCTTCTTTGCTTCCCCCTCCACCCACGATGGCGTATCGTCTTTGTATCCCGCGTAGGTCTTGCCCTCAAACACGAAGCGCTCGCTCCCCGGCGGAAGTAAGTCCCAGCCGAGGCTTCGGTTCCCAATGCAGGCTTTGAGAATCAGCACGGGCTCGTCCAGTGCCTGGCCTAGGATATGACCGAGCTGAACCTCGGGTCCGATCGCCTTGCCGCGCACCGAGAGCCAGTCGTTCTGCACGACCTGCATGCTCCCTCGGTTCTGCATGACAAAGGCGTAGCGGACATCGCGACGCTCCGTCCACTGCCCCGCCGTATCGACCAAGTGCGGGTACTTCTTCTCCGTCTTGGTCACGTACTCCAGAGTCCCCTTGGTCGCCTCGGGGCCAACGTCCCCCATTCCGAGCATGTTCGACTGTCCCAGCAGAATAAACACCTTGACCGGCTTTGTGAGGTCGGCTGGTTTTGCATCGGGCCTCGGTAGTGACTGCCCCGCCGCGCCATAGCCCGAGATAAACAACCCTGCCAGCAGGCAGAGCACCATAGATACTTTCTTCATTTTTTTCTCTCTGAAACTGTCGTCCGAGCAAGCTCGGTGAAACGATCGGTCTGGCGTTGCCAGAGACTCTCCAGCTCCTTGACTTTGCCCGGCAGCTTCGCGGCAAGGTTGAGCTGCTCGGCGCGGTCGGTTCGCATGTCGTAGAGCTCCCAGGGATCGCCCTTGGCCGCGACCAGCTTCCAGTCGCCTACACGCACGGCGCGATTGCCCTCGTGTAGCCACCAGAGGCTCTCGCGTGCGATGCGTGCATCCTTGGCAAAGGCGGCAACGAGACTCCGGCCCGGTGCCTCGGGGATCGGCTCACCCTTCCATTCCTTGGGTTTCTGGACACCGGCGAGATCCAGCACGGTCGGCACGATATCAATGACGTGCCCAGACGTGTGACGAAGTTCACCTCGGGCGCGGATGCCCGCAGGCCAGTGTGCAATGAGTGGCGTGGTGATACCGCCTTCATGTACCCAGGTCTTGTGCCGTCGAAAAGGTGTGTTGCAGGCACTGGAAAATCCAGGGCCAAGACACAGATAGCTCTTCGCACTGCCGGGCGGCGCAGCGGGATCGTGCCCGCCGTCGCGCACCATCATCTCGGCACTGGCACCGTTGTCGGACGCGAAGAAGATAACCGTGTTCTCGTAGGTCTGCATCGTCTTGAGCTGCGCGATAATACGTCCAATCTCCTGGTCCATCCGATCCACCATCGCAGCATGGATCGCCATCTTCGTCGCTTGGAAGGTTTTTTGCTCTTTCGTCAGCGAGTCCCACGCCACGGGGCGATTGACCTCACCAAGACCGAGCTTCTTAATGTCGTCGGGGAAGGCGTAGGGCGGGCCGATATCACGCTCCAGCGCGGAGAGAGTTGTCTGGGTAACGCCCATTTTTTTCTGTCGGCCAAAGCGCGCGCTTCGCATCACGTCCCAACCCGCGAGGTATTTATCACGGTACTTGGCGATGTCCTGCGGCAGCGCGTGCAGTGGGAAGTGCGGTGCGTGGAAGGCAACGTACTGAAAGAAGGGCCGGTTGGAGTAGTTGGCCGCGTGGTCCTTCAGGCACTCTATCGCATGATCCGCCGTGGCAATCGTGGCATAGTAGCCACTCTCATCCGCGGGGGGACGCACCGGCTTATCCTCTATGGCGTTGCCCCTCGCCGTGAAGAAGTTGCCTGGGTTGTTCATGTTGAGCGACCGGTCGAAGCCACCATCGAGCACCTTGCCATCGATGTGCCACTTGCCACTGTGGTAGCTACGGTAGCCTGCGGGCTTGAGGAAATCGGGCAGCAAACGGGCCCACGGTGGCCGTACGCCCTGGACCCCGCCAGGCACCGTGGGCAGGGCATCACGATGAACCTGCTGGGCGTAGTAGCCTGTGAGCAGGCCCGCTCGGCTGGGCCAGCAGCGCGCGGTGTTGTAGAACTGCGTGAAGCGCAGGCCATTTCGGGCGAGAGAGTCTAGGTTCGGGGTCGCGATCTCGCTACCGTAGCACCCTAGGTCGGAGTAGCCAAGGTCATCGGCAAGAATGATAACAATGTTGGGCTTGGTCAATTTAGGCATCTCTGCGATTATTTTCATGTTTGTTGTTTGTTAAGTGATCGTCAGCTTGCGCAGAACGGTTTGCGCTTTGCCTGAGTGGAGGGTGCATTCGAGGCCATCGGGTGTCCAGTGCAACCGACGCCCAGTGCAACCGACGCAATGAAGCCACGCTCTGGAGGCGTCACTGCGACGCTAGGTTTCACGGTCGCGATCTTTTCGAGGCGCTACGCCCCTGAGCCTTACTGCTTTCCAAAAGCGCCTTCAGCTCCTTGACGAGCTCCGGGTGCTTGAAGTAGAGATTTGTCGTCTCGCCGGGATCGGTTTCGAGATTGTAGAGCTGGCCGGGCGCGTCGGGGGCGGTGTCGGGTAGGGCGAAGCGCTTTAGCTCCGGGTTGTTGTAGTTGTTGCCCCCTGAGCCTTTGTGATCTAGGTACTTCCAGGGGCCTTTACGGATGGCGAGCGCGAGGCTGATGGTCTGATGCAGGGTGTAGGGACGGGCCTGCCCCCCACCCCCTTTACCGAGCAGCACGGGCAGCAGATCGAAGCTGTCTTGGGCGGAATTGTCCGGCAGCACGGTGCCGGTTATCGCCGCGCAGGTCGCCATGACATCGGTGAGGCAGATCGTCTGGTCGCTTTTACTGCCCGCAGCGATCTTCTGCGGCCAGCGGACGATAAAGGGGACGCGATGTCCGCCCTCCCACTGATCGCGCTTCACCCCGCGCCAGGGCCGTGCGCCGTCGTGGCCATAGTCGGCGCGCATATGGACGATACTGGTGGTCTCGGGGCCATTGTCGCTGGAGAACATCACCACGGTATTGTCCGCCATCCCAAGCCGCTTCAGGGTCTTCATCAGCTCGCCAACAATGTAGTCGAGCTCATGGATGAAATCCCCGTGCGGCCCGGCTTTCGTACTGCCCTGAAACCGCTTCGACGCAAACGAGGGCAGGTGCACCGCGTTCATGGAGTGCAAAAGAAAGAACGGTTTCTTTGGATCGCTCTTTTTATGTTTCTCCAAAAATTCCTGGCTTTTTTTCAGGAAGACCATGTCCACTTCCTCAAGATCAAAGCCCGGCGCGATCATGCCGGCCCGGTTGTCGTTGGCATAGGGGTGCTTAGGGAGCTTGGACTTATCGAGCATCCCGGTGGGCGGCACCGGAATCCGATCGCCCTCAATAAAGGCATAGAGATAGTCCGTACCCGGGCAGCACGCGGTGCCGAAGAACTGATCGAAGCCGCGATGGATCGGGGCATCCGGAATGGCACGCGAGTAGTCAATCTGCTTCACGCCCTCCACGCCACCTTGGGTGATGTGCTGCCCGTTTTTATCAAAGAAGCTCAGGCCGACATGCCACTTGCCCGTCATGGCGGTGGTGTAGCCCTGATTGCGGAGTAGCTGCGGCAGAGTGAGGTGATCCTCCTTAATCAGACAAGGGCCACCGACGCCCTCAAAGACACTCCGATACGGAATCCGAAAAGCCATCCGGCCCGTTAAGAGGCTATAGCGGCTGGGCGTGCAGACCGTGGAGGGCGAGTGCGCATCGGTGAAACGCATCCCCTCGCGTGCCAGCCGGTCAATGTTCGGGGTGGCGACTTTGGCTTCTGAGTTATAGCAACCGATATCGCCATAGCCCAGGTCGTCGGCGAGGATAAAGACGATATTGGGCTTGTTGGCATGGGCTCTCGCTGTAGCCAGCGATCCAATGCAGAGAGCAAGTGCGATAATTTTGACCAAGGCTATCCCAATCTTGACAGTCATGTTAAATCCTTCAGCGACGGCTCGTTTTTGTCTTTGTCGCCGGTGCGGCAGTGACGCGACGCTCGCCTGGTGCGCTCAGTCGGTTCTCTTGATGGCGTAGAGAGGTTCCCTCCCCAAGATAGAGTACCGTCGCCTGGCTTCGCTCACCGAGAGTGACAACCGCAAACTGCCCCATGAGCTCCAGGCCGAGCGTGGGGAGGCGACACGGACGAACCAGAACATGCTGGGTAAGTGTCCACCCGGCGAGCTTACTCACGACAGTCAGGCCCGCCAGCCCTTTCTCGTCGGTGAGAGGCGTGACGGAGACGATGCTTCCCTTGCCCTCACCGTTCCCTACCGGCTCATAGACCACGGCGAAGGGACGGTTCCAAGCCTCGCCGCGCTGGCGAACGACAAGAACCGGAGTCGGGGCGCTGTCGTAGGGAGTGGGAGCGTCGTGGGTAGACGGAGCGAGGGCGCGTGCGTACTCACGTCCCGCAACGCCAGGCAGAAAGAGCCGCATGCCGGGCAGTGCCTTGGCGTGAAAATGCGCTGTGATGCTCCCCGAAAACACCGCCGATGTCTGCACCTTGTCAAAGACATGCCAGCCGGGCCAGAGATAGCTACTGTTCTGCTTCCACACAGCGCCCGGC
This sequence comes from Armatimonas sp., assembly GCF_043757465.1. Taxonomy (GTDB): domain Bacteria; phylum Armatimonadota; class Armatimonadia; order Armatimonadales; family Armatimonadaceae; genus Armatimonas. The sequence continues at coordinate 152,912 of NZ_JAYVPL010000158.1, read as the reverse complement.
ACCGGACGAAACCGCCCCGGGGCGTCAGAGAGTGTCAGGCCGGACGGCTCAGATATCAGCTCTACCCCATCGCCGACATTATGGTAGACATAGTCGTGAAACTGCTCCAGGGTGTCGGGGAGGGCGCGGGAGCGGAAGATATCGACGTAGTAGCCGGTGGTCGCCGACGTTCGCACCAGCGCAACGAGGCGCTCTTGGGTTGCCTTCGCCCCGGGGCTCTTGTTGTCGGTGAAGCGCGTGAGCGAGAAGGAGCACGACGTCGAAAGTGGCTTTTCTCCCGGCTTGGGCTCCATCGCGGCTATCTGCACCGTATCCGTTCCGAGGTTTACCCACCCGCCCGAGCTCCGGCTGGCCCCGTTGACAATCACCGTGTTGTAGGCGGCAAAGAGGCGGCGGTAGTTCTCGTGCTCATCGGTGGTGTAGCTGCCCTTACCCGCGTTCGCTCCGAGAACCTGCCCCTTGCCGTAGAGCTCCAGCGCCATCCCCGATGCGTGCCCATGAACATGCGAGCCACCACTAACCACTGCCATCAGGGCGTCTTTCGGATCCCGCGTCGGCGAGAGATTTCGCTGGAGAACGGCTCCCACAAACGGCAGTGTATCCGTCACCTTTGGTACGGGAGGCACGAGCTTGCCTGAGATTGAGATCTTCGGGGAGAACCAGAGAAGCTGTAGTGGCGCAAAGTAGGGATTGGCTCCTCCACTGTGGCCATCGGCCTTCGCACGATCGTACTGCTTGCTCGCCATTCCTAAATTGATCAGCCCCCCGAAGAGCGTCTGGAGTTTGGTATCACCGAGGCGCTGTCCTAGGGCGTAGGCGATCTCAAACGAGTCGTAGGGGGCGCCGCCCTTGCGGGGTCCGTCGCCGAAGCGAATATTCTCCCCATTAGGGAAGCGCAGCTCCTGAATCCGCGCCAGCGAGAGCGGGATATTGGCGTAGTTTTCGGTGAGCGAGGCGGCAAGTCCCTGGCGCTCCATCAGGGCCACAAGATAGGTAGCCAGAGACGACACCCCGCCCGAGTACTGGAACGACTCGGGCCAGATCTCGTCGGGCCTTGCGTACTGTCCCAACACTTTCTTGAGCGCGTCCTGGTGGCGCGTGCTCTCCTGGGTGACAAAAGTCAGCAAGTGCGCACGCTCAGCGGGATCGTCCAGAGCGAGGACATTGTGCGCTAGAGACGGCATCTCCAAGACGGGCCAGTTGCAGTTGATCAGCCCATGGTCAATGGCGAGCCTTGCGTAGCGCCGAAAGACCGTCTGCCCGTTCTCGAAGTTAAAGCGCCGTGCCTGACGAGTCGCCAGATCGTAGACCGTGGCTCCAGCTTGCAGATAGCTTGCCACGAAGTCGTAGACTAGCGGAATCTGCGCCCCAAGAATACGTGCCTCGAGCAGATGATCGCTGGGGTAGAGATAGCCGCCATTGCCGACCGCCTCGGAGGGCTTGAGCTGCACCATAGCCTCGGCGAAGACGGTTAGAATATCCGCGGCGCAGGCGGCGTAGGCCTTGTCCTCGGTCAGAAAATACAGCACCCCACAGTCGATCCCCACCTGGACATAGTGCATGAGCTTCTGCCGGGCCGCCTGGTTGGGACGTGCGCCGTTTGCCCCCTGGTAGGCAAAAGTGGGGTGGGCAGTGGGGCCAGCGGGGCTTGGGATCAGCGGGAAGCCGCGCAGGTAGGCATCACGGTCGCGCTGGTGCTGCACGAGCTCGTCTTTGACCCCGGCTTGGAGGGCGGAGAAGACTGTCTTGGCCCAGGGCTGCGCGGCAATCTTCGCCAGAATCGGGGTACGGTCGGCCGGAGTCACCCAGATCAGCGGTCGTGTGGTGGGGAGCGGACTCACTTGCTCCCCCACCGTGCCAGCACCTTGGGGCTCTCCGGTAGCCCGGCCCGATCCGCCCCAGGCGTATGGAGCAGCTCCACGGCTGTCACCGGGCCATCGTCGCCGCGCAGGTTCACCGCCGCTGTCGCCAGCCCGAGTGGCTTGCTCGTGTCGGCGCCCTCGGTTCCACTCACCGGAAGCAAGTACAAGCGCTCTTTACCCCCTTGGGTGACCTTGAGCGAGAAGTCACAGCCGCCCTTGGGAGCGAACGCGGCGCGCGCAGCATCCCGGTCGGCGGGGACGCGCGGGTCGAAGGTGCGGATACGGTTGCCTTTGTACGGACCGATGGGTGGGTAGGACAGGTTGACATCGGGGAAGGCCAGCGAGACTGAGACCATCACACTGATGACCGGCACCTCCACCTCGGTTGGGTAGTGCACTCCATCGGTCTGCACTTTCTTCGTGTAGTCCCCCGTCGCCTCATCCCACTTGAAAAACTGCCCCGCGCGTGCGACCGCCACTTTTCGCTCTAGATACGCCTGCATCTTAAAGACATTGTAGTCAGAGAAGTGGCGCAGGCGGAACGGTTTCTCCTGGTCGCCGCTACCGCCGCCTTGCATGGGGTCGGCCTTGTAGGTTCCTGCCACCCAGCGCCCTGACGACTGCTGCACTGTGGGGGGGAGAAAGGTCTTGGACGGCAGGTCAAAGCCCCAGGTCGGCCCGACATGGACTTCGTGAAAGACCTTGGGCGGGGGAATCCCGTACATCGCGCCCCGATACGGGTAGGTTTTCTCCTCCCCGATGTGCGGGAGGCTGAAGGCATGCCCCAGCTCATGGTTCATAATCCCCACACTCGGGCTTCCCACGCCATTGTAGCCACCCGCTTGTCCACCGGCGGGCACGCCCATGATGGTGACATAGGACATCGCCACATCCTGGTTGCCCCCCGCACGCGAGAGCGCCCCGACCCACTGGAGCGCCGCGGCCTGCTCGCCATCGAACTTCTTCCCGGTCTTTGCCAGATACTCCTCGGGGGAGGCCACCTTCACGGGCGGGTTCTCCACCGCAGCCCGGTGCGGAATCACCAGCTCCGGGAAGTTGATATTCCGCACACGCTCCAGTTCAAAGCCCGCCACGGGCCACTTGGCCTCCAGCTCCTTGAAGATGCCCTCGGGGTAGTCGTTGCCCTTGCGCCCGAAGTAGTGGATGTCGAACATCTTCATCTTCACCAGAGTGGGCGCTCCTACCACGAGCTCGTGCCGGACGCTCTGGTCGCCTGTGCGCACCTCGATACTCAGCCCCGGACGCACGAGGCGCGCAGGGATCATCGCCGTGAAGCTGTCCTCAAAGCGGTGCTGCACCACGCCCGGCTCGGAGGGGAGCGCTTTGGGCAGAGTCGTGGGTCCTTTGAGGGTCAGCATCGCCGTCTCCCCTTTGCTCCGAACAAGCGCCTGCACCGGCGGCGCCGCCGCGCCGCTCGCCGAGACCACGTGCACCTTGAGCAGTGCTTCCCGGTTGCCCGTCAGGCGAAAGTAGGGCTGGCTGGGCTTCATCACATGGGTCTGGGCGAGATAGACCGCCTCAATGCGGGTGTCTATCTGTGTGTTTTTCATCATCGCAGTGTCTTTCGGTAGCTATCGCAACGCTCGCGTAGCTGGCGCAGTGTCTTCGTGTGCGCGGTATCCCCGGCCAGCTCATGCTCTTCCTGCGGGTCGGCGGCAAGGTCAAAGAGCTGCTCCAGCGGCGGCTGTTGTTCTGTGTAGCGGATGTACTTCCAGCGCTCGGTGCGGACGCCCTCACTCTTAGGGATCGGCTTGCGCGGCGGATCGGTGTTGTAGGTGTGTTCGTAGTACCAGTCAGCACGGCCCCTGGCTTTGGGGCTGCGCAAGATCGGCTGGAGGTCGCGCCCCTGCATGCCCTTGGGAATTGGGACTCCCGCCATCGCCAAAATGGTCGGGGCGAGGTCTATATTGAGCGCCATCTGAGAGCGCCGTCCCCGTATTGACTTTGGCAGGCGCGGGTCGCAGATGATCAGCGGCACGTGAATCGCTTCCTCGTACATCAGCCACTTCCCATCGAGCCCGTGCGCACCGTCCATCGAGCCGTTGTCCGAGAGATGGATCACCACGGTGTTCTGTTCCAGCCCCTGCTCCTTAAGTGCCCGGCAGATCTCGCCCACGGCAGCATCGGCGCGGTCGGTGTAGGCGTAGGTCTTGCGCAGCGCCGCCTGGTAGGTGGCGGGCTTCTCAAACCACTCCGGAGTTGCTCCGAGACTGCTCTGGACTTTCTCGGGGAGTGCCTCAAACGACGCGCGGTTGAGATTCTTCGGCGGCGGGATAGTCGCGTTGGTGTAGGCGTCTTTGTACTCCGGGTCGAAGTAGTCCAGCGGCCCATGCGGCTCCTTCAGCGCGATAATCAGACAAAACGGCTGCCCTATTTTCGTCTCCTTCAGAAACGCAACGGCTTTTTCGGTCATGATGGTGGTCAAGTAGCGCGGTTTGCCATTGATCACTTGCTTGAAGGCGATACTCTGCGGGAACCCGTACCAGAGATCAAACTGGTCGGCGGGGAGAGCCAGTGCGCCATTGGGCTGAGGCGCACCAATGGCAAACTTGCCCAAAAAGCCCGTGCGGTAGCCCGCTTGTCGCAGAAGTGCGGGAAAGGTCTGCTGCCACTGTGCCGCCGAGAGCGGTGTCTTAAAGTCTCCAACCCCATGGCGACGCATGTGCTGGCCCGTGTAGAGACTCGCGCGGCTGCAGCAGCAAATCGCCGTGGTGACAAAGGCTTTCTCAAAGAGCACGCCCTCGGCGGCAAGCGAGTCTAAATTCGGAGTCTTTAGGACAGGATTGCCCGTGCAACTCAGGCCATTGTACGGCTGGTCATCGGTGAGAAAGAAGACGAAGTTAGGTTTTGTTTGCATATTACGAGCCTGTGATCTCCTTGAGGAGCTTGAAGGAGCCGCGTTTTCGCGCTGAGTTACTGCCCCAATCACAGGGCATGGACTGGTAGCCCTCCTGGAAGCCTTCCTCCTTCATCCGGTAGTCAAAATAGCCCCAGCTCGCGTACTGCTTACGGCTTATCCTTTACACAACGAAACCCGACATGGGAGCTGCCCGTATTGATATCCCCCTTGCCACGGCCACCGGGCATGTAGCGGGAGCAGTACTGGTCGCAGCACAGAAACGAGCCACCTTTTTGGACACGCTTAGAGATTCCCGGCTCATCAGGATCCAGGCTGTCTTCGGGGCCTTTCGGGCTCTTTTCCAGACTCTTTGCAAAATAATCCGGGCGGTACCAGTCCGAGCACCACTGCCAGACATTACCCGCCATATCGTTCAGACCAAAAGCATTAGCCGGGAAGCTCCCCACAGGCGATGTGTGTGCAAAGCCATCGGTGTTTTCGTCCTTGTTAGGAAAGGTTCCCTGGAAGGTGTTGGCCATCTGCTTGCCCTTAGGAGTGAGCTCATCCCCCCAGACAAAGGGCTTCTGATCTAGCCCACCACGCGCGGCAAACTCCCACTCCGCCTCAGTCGGAAGCCGCTTGCCGGCCCACTTTGCGTAGGCCGCCGCGTCCTCATAGGCAACATGCACTACAGGATGACTCTCTCGGCCTTTCAGATCACTCGTCGGCCCTTCGGGGTGCTGCCAGCTTGCCTTGGGGACATAGCTCCACCACTGGGTCATATCATCGAGCCGCACCTCATGATCAGGCGGCGTAAAAACCACGGCTCCGGGCACGAGTTTATCGAGTGGCACCCCAGGGAACTCTTTGGGATCAAGCGGCCGCTCCGCAATCGTCTGGTACTTGGTGGCCCTGACAAATTCTTCAAACTCGGCGTTCGTGACAAGATTTTTGTCCATCCAGAAACCCGCCAAGGTCACTTTATGCACCGGCTGTGCATCCTGAAAGCGTGGATCGTCACTGCCCATCCGAAAGCTCCCCTCTTTGATAAAGACCATATCCTCTGTGCTTTCCATGACTGCCACAGGCAGTTTGGGAGCCGATTTCGTACAGCCGGTTATCGTCAACAAAGCACAGCCGAATAAGAGAGTCGTTTTCATCGTTTTATTTTAGGGACCAGGAGATCCTAAAGCTCGTGCAGCTCCCAGTAGAAGTACTCTCTTTGGGGCGCTTTTCCTCCTTTCAAGAGCGAGACAACTTAGATATCTTCGTTGAACGGCCCGCCGTGCCCATATTGGTACTCTTACGGTAGACAATGCATTGCGGTTCAGGGCAGGTAAAATAAACACGATGATACGCCCCTACCTTCCTGTACCCGGTGCACCCGCATTTCTGGACGCTTTGGATGAGATTCGGGTGTGGCTACCCGAGTCCGCACACCCCAAAGCACTGGCGGGAAAGTTCCGCGCCCAGGTGAACGGTCACGCGATTGCCGTTATTGGCGTGCAAGGCAGCGATAAGGTGATGCCCGTGCGTGATCCCAATCGCGTGGTGCTAGCGGGAACACTTCAGAAGGCCCTAGGCGGGCAAGAGTGGAACCCAGCGGGGAGCGAAACCCAGATGACGCGCCTGAGTGAGAGCCGCTTCGAGCTGGTGGCCAAGCTACCTGCCGGAAGCTATGCCTACAAACTCACGCGAGGCGGCTCCTGGGACGAGAACTACGGCGCGGGCTTTGTGGCAGGGGGCGCGAATCTCACCCTTCTCCTGTCTCAGGAGCAGCTCGTTCGCTTTGTGGTGGATTTCGCGCAGAAGACAATCGCAGACTCAGTGAACCAGCCAGAGATCGTGGCGGCTCCGACGGCACTCCCTGCACGCTTGAAGCCCACGGAAACCGATACAAAATACCAGTCGTTTCGTCTCAAGCTGGCCCGTAAGCTCACCGCGCTCGAAGTAGCCCAGCCGATTCAGGCGCAGTTTGACAGCGAGCCCTGGCGCACGGTCTATGTGCGCGAGGCGCTCTCCGACTCCATTTTCCACTACGCCCCTGCGTGCGGACTTAGGTGCCCGCTGGAGCCGCGCACAAACCACGTTTCGTCTGAGCACCCGCGAGCAAGTGCAGCGTGCTCTCACCTTCGTGCCCATGGAGAACGGAGTCGCGTTTCAGCTCAACGGCGCTCTGGTGGGCGACTCGTGGCGGCAGATCTTAGTGGCACTGCATGGAAGTAAGAAACCCAGTGTTTTTCCCCTGCCCAAAGGGGCTTGGAAACAGGTAGTGGATCACCAAAGCGCCGGAATCCGCAGCCTACGCGTACTTCAGGGGCGTATTGTTTTAGAGCCGCTCTCGGCAATTGTTTTGTTCCAGAAATAATCTCAGTGAGGCTGGAGCTTAGCAGTAGGCTTTTTCTTCGCAGGTGGTGCCTCGACCACGTCTACCACCCGGGAGGCTGAGTACGTGCGACCAAATTCATCCTCGAAGCCCGCCTGTACCTGCAGCATCCCCGTCTCACCAGGAGGCAGTCGCAAGGAGAGCTCGGAGAAACCACGCAAAAGATCACTTGCATTGAACTCCTCACGCCAGAGTGCCCACTCCTGGCTCTTCACAGGCCGCGGTACACGACTTCCTCCTTGCTCAAACCAGACCGGAGTCACCCAAGTGGTTGCCGGATGGCTTCCCTGCTCTTTGCCCCAGCCATTGCGGTAGAGTGCCCGCCAGCGCACGGTTTCCCCGGGATAGTAGGGGCCGTGTGTCCGCTCCATGATTTGAAAGACTCCCCGTGGCTGCCCGCGCGGATCCCAGAGCAGCTTGCCCAGCCAGACTGCTCCCCCACAAATAAGTGCCGCAGCGAGTGCTACTATGCCATACCCAAAACGTGCACGGTGTGGTAAGGGATCCTCCCCCGTCTGTCGAATCACCCCCATGAGCACCCCAGCCAGTGACCAAAAAACTGCCCAGACCCCACAGAACTGGAAAGCGGGAGAACCGTTCACCTCCACCAACCCTCCGCTCAACGCTGCAAGGCAGGCAATTAGCAACGTGCGCTCCCCCGGGTCTCGCACCCGTGCCAACGCTCGCCACCCACTAAAAAGCAGCACAAAAACCGAAAATAATAACAGAAATAACCCGACAACTCCCGTCTCCGCCGCCCACTGAACATAGTAGTTATGCGCAATATTCTGATGTCCCGTACCATTCAGTGTCACTTGCTCAGGCCCATCTCCTAGGTTAGTCCAGCGCCCCTGCAACAACAGGTAGCTACCCAGCCCCCACCCGAACAGCGGCTTCAGTGAGAGCATGCGCAGTCCCCCACTCCACATGATCATACGGATACCCAGTGAGCCATCTTCCAGCAGGTTAACAAGACCCGTCACACGATTTGAGAGCAACGGTGCTAGGCCTCCCACAAGCGCCATCACAACCAGTGCCCCAATCACAATCACAATGGGAGAGGTTATTTTTTGCCGCCAAGAGTGTGCACCACGGTGCTCTTTTTTCTTCGAAAGCGGCGGATAACGCCAGAACAGATAGCCAATCAGAAGCAGGCCAATACTCCCCCCCAGCCATGCGGAGCGGCAACGCGTCATGATCCAGGCAAAACCCAAAATAAGCACGACAGCCTGAGCTGCCAGCCGCGCCCAGTCAGGCAGCGCACCAGAGAGCCCCAGCCCCAGCGCAAGTGGTAAGAGCAGTGCCAGAAGCGACCCGATACTCTCATGTGTCCCCAGAATACTGATATTATCCGCCGTGAAGTGATTTGTGAAACCGATCTTCTGGGCAAAATGTGCAATATCGTAAAGTGCAATCCCACAGGCAATGGCTAAGATTCCCCCAAGTGCCAAGCCAAGCTCACGTCGCTCACGCAGAGCATAGGATGTCACCAGGTAGGCCCCCGCCCCGGCAAGTAACCGGATTCCTTCCCCCAGTGCCACAGTCCGATCCGGAGCAAGAAAGAAACTGACACCTCCCCAGAGCAAGCAAACAGCCCATGCAACTGTCGGCCCACGCCTCACATAGCGTTGAAAGGGCTCTGCATAGTCTCGGCACGAAGCAAGCAGTAGCAGTAACCCGACCACTGCCCCCACCGAGAGAAAAAGTCTCACGATGGAGGAAATCAGAGGAATTTCTGCCGCAAGAAGCACAGCGAGGCAGATCAAGAGTCCTAGAGGCCTCTGGCTTCGCTGCAGCTCATCAAAAAGATCGAGGGGCTCGCCTTGTTTCTTACGAAACCGAGCCCGTTCCGCGTCCCGTCGCTCCCAGGGATCAGAAGATTTACCCATAAAAAGACCTCAAGATCACAACGGCCCCTTCGGTTGAGGAGAGATCTGATCGTAACGGGCACGGTGCTCTGCCAAACGTAGACCCACTAGCACTTGCAGGCGTTTCTGAAATGCTTCCAAACTAAATGTTTCCGCATGCGCCCTCAGACGTTCCGGCGCAAAAGTAGAATGATCCAAGCGACCAATCGCCTCCACTAAAGATGCAGTAGTCGGTTCGTTAAAAAAGAGTCCCGTATCTCCCTCCAGGACCGTCTCCATAGCTCCTCCGGCACGATAAGCGATAATAGGACGGCCCGCAGCCATCGCTTCTAACGGTGCAATACCAAAATCTTCTTCCCCAGGGAATAGAAAAGCCCGGCAGTTCGCAAATAACCCCTCAACTTCACCATCGGGAACACGCCCTAGTACTTCAACTGTTGGCCCCGCAAGACTCTTTAAGCGCTGTAAATCTGGCCCACTACCAACAACTTTCAGTCTAATTTTCAGTTGATTACATGCTTCAATCGCCAAGTCCACTCTTTTGTAAGGCAACAACCGCGACACAACCAGTAAATAGTCAGAGGAAGGATTCTCAACAACAGTAAAACGCATCACATCAATAGGAGGGTAAAGAATATCAGAATCTCGGCGATAAAATTTCAGCACACGCCGAGCAATATTGTATGAATTAGAAAAAAAATAATCTATCCGTTGCGCGGCAAGCTGATCCCATTGACGTAAATGATGAATAATAATAGGCAATAGGATTCGAGCAAGACGTCCGAATTGGCCTTCTTCGACATACTCATAATAACGCCAAGCAAAACGAGCAGGAGTATGACAATAATGAATATGGCAAGTCTCAGGTGATGTCAACACTCCCTGAGAAAATCGTGTCCCATGAGATAGGACAACATCATAACCACGCAAATCAAGTGTCTCAAAAGCAATGGGATAGAGGGGCAGGAAAAGCTTACTATACTTCGCCCGCGCAGCAAAAGGGATATTCTGCATGAAAGATGTCCGTACATCCATCTGAGCAAATGAAGAAAAAGTCCCCGCAGGATCGTAGACAGATGTATAGACAGGTGCATCGGGCCAGATCTGGTGCATTGCTTCTACAACCCGTTCGGCTCCCCCACGCTGGGTTAAGTCATCATGGACAATCGCAATCCGCACGTCTTCTCTTTACCTCAACCTATTCTCTACCGAGCAGCTCTCGATAAAATGATTCTACAGCACGTGCCGAATGTGCAGCGGTAAATTTTTCACGGACGTGCTTGTAGGCCGCCTGGCCCAGAGCACTTGCCTCCGCTGGGTTCAGAAGAAGCCGTTCCAGAGTATCTGCCAGAGCACTTGCATCACCCATAGGTGTACGTAGACCATTTACCCCATGCTGGATGATTTCTTGAACCCCTCCTCCGTCACTTGCGACGACAGAGAGTCCCTCCGCCATCCCCTCAATCACAACTTGCCCAAATGGCTCAGGAGTAATACTACAGTGTGCCAATATATCTAATCCCCGAAGAAGCTCAGGGACATCGCTACGAAATCCCAAGAAACTCACTTGATCTCCGAGACTAACAGCCTGCTGCCGTAGCTGTGCCTCATACACGGCTTCCCCAAAAAGAGGAGCACCAATCACCTGGAAATGAGCCTTGACCCCGCGATCTGTGAGCTTCCGTGCTGCCTCCAAAAAGATATGCTGCCCTTTCCAGGGGACAATTCTCCCCAGTAAGCCAATCTGAGGTAACGGATGATTCCAGTGATCAAAGGGCAATGGGCAGGGCGTTTGTAGCTCACTGTCCATCAAACCATCATAGATAACTCGGCAACGCTGCTTACCAGAACCTGAAGGAAATAATTTTTTCTCAGTACTAAGAGAATTCGTAAGGACACCCGAGGGAATACTTCGAGCCAGCCGTCGAAAAACAGTTACCGCGCGTTGAGGAAGGTAGGAAGGATCAATATGGTCACGAACATGCCAAAGCACAGGCACACCAGCGAGTTTTCCCGCCAGCGCTCCATAAATATCAGATTTCAGGGAATTACAGTGAATCAAATCTGCCTTTTGACGGCGTAGAATAGCAGATAGTGCGAAGGCGTAGCGCAAATAGGACATCCCAAACCCCACAGACCGCAAAGTCGGATTTTGCAAAGTATCCTTACGAACCTCACGCAAACGCTCCTCAAGAGGCACAATAATCGTCTCGAGAGACGCTCTGCGCAATCGTGTAGCAAATTCTCCCTCAACACTCAACAAAACCACGGGATTAATCTGTTCATGATTTAGTGCAGTCAGTGTACGAAACAATGCAATTTCCCCGCCTGACCATTTCGACGTATGATCAAGATAGAAAACGCGAAGAGGTTCAGACACTCGCATTGTCAATTAACCGGCTCGAAAGTTCCGGCAATTCCAGTTTTCTTGCAGGTAAAACAAGCTCTTTTGCAATAGACTGGCGATACTGCCAGTTCACACGATCCATTGTCCCAATTAAAAACCAAAGGATCATTGACTGCGAATAATGCGCTCCAGCTAGCCAGTTTCCTTGGCAAACTGTCATCAGCGCAATAACACTCAGGGCAATATAATCACGCGCATCATGCCAATACCGCCCTATTGTTACACAGATTCGAAAACATATTAGGATATAAAGAATTCCTCCAATGAATCCCAGTGACACAAACATATCTGAGAAATCAGCTTCCGTCGCCGTCTGACCGGTACCAAATTTGGTTGCGGCAATTGTCCCAGTTCCCAATCCCATACCAGTGGGAGTAAGAAAACCACGAAGAATCCCGTTCCCAATAAGTGATATATGCGAGCCACCGGTTGAATTTGAACCTAAGGGATCACTCAATCCTCTGATTTGATGATTTAGCAACACTGCAGTTCGGTCATCAACGTCTATTTCCTTCGCCTTTTCTATTCCAAGAGTCAGTCCCCAAAAGGCTATGACAATAGCGACAACAAGACGAGGTATCCAAGCCCGATAACTTTTGGCTTGAACAGCCCAAACCACAACCATCATCAGGAAAAGATTAATTACTCCTCCGCGGGAAGAGGACAAAACAAGAGCACCAGCAAGAATAGTGAATGGTATGAGATAAACATAGCGACGTCGTAAAATAGCAACCCAGCACAACGCCACCCCCATATTCAGAATAGTAACATACTCAGAAAACGAGAGTAATGTCCCAAAGGAACGGAAGACATCTCTTGATACTGCCTGAGTAGCGCCTCGGTTCACAAGAGTCCAAAATTTCTCAACCTCAGTCAAACCAGCAGTTTGTCTTAAACCGATAAATGTTTCAAAAATACCGAGTATAATGAAAACAATAAAAACTTTTTTTGCAACACTACGGCTACCTTTATTAATACCAACATAATACCAAAATAGGGGAGTCAATTTGAAAACAGCCCCACCAATACCAACAGCAATCCCTCCCTGCAATGGATTGAAAATTTCCAGAATCATGAGAATAATCAGAACAGATATTAGACGTGCGACAGGAGTATGCCTTGGTATTTTGCGCATCAATACCATGCGTAAGAAAAATACTCCCCCTACTAAAACGCTAACAAGCGTAATGGGGTCGTTACTAATATAACCCGTAGAAGGAATCAGTCCACGTCGTATGGCCCCAAGTAAAACGAGATAGACAAACATAGCAACCACACCAATTGTGGCAGAAAATTCCAACGAAGCCCAGATCATTACAAATACCAAAATAGCAATGCAGTAATGGATTGGTAAACTCATTGAGTCACCAGCACGTGCTAGTTCACTGAAACTCCCCATCAAAACCGGGGACATTAACGCCAAATTAGCAATACCTACTTGGCAGCCAACCCCTCCCCATCCAGCAAATTTAGCCTTCAGATATATCAGTATGTTTTTCGCGTCAGACATTATGTGACCTCGCACATAAAAGAAGCTGGTAGGAGATGCCCACTACCAACTTCCTTTTCAAACCTCTTATCACTAACCCCGTCCACGGAAAATAAAATACAGGCTGGGCAAGAGCCCAAGCAAACCTAAGAAATCCTGTGTGGAACCCCATTTACGTTTATTTGGATCAGTTGCAGGGACGAAAATTTCATCATCAGGCTGAATTTCCTTATCTCGAGAACGATCGCCTTTAAGCATCTTCTCAATATTGATTTCCTCAGTGGTACTGACTCCTTTTTCCACACGTGTGAGCTTCACCTTCTTGAGGTCCGCTCCAGTAGGGGGAATCCCAGCAATTGTTAGAGCATCAAAAAGGGTAAGAGTACGATCATCGGGATAATCTTGCTCACCTTGTTTCCCAACGGCTCCGTTGATCTTGTAACGAGCCTCTAATTTCGGGATCGTCAAGACATCTCCACCTTCAAGTAGGATATCGTTTTCAATTTTTCCCTTTTTATAGCCACGCAAGTCAACTTTAAGAACCTTCCCCTTACGCAGGATTGTCGCCTTAGATAGTGCCGCCTTATCCGTTACCCCACCTAAATCGTTGAGTAACGAGAGAATCGCGCCATCTTTAGGGAGTTCAACAGTACCACCACGCCCTGCGCCCACTTCTCCAATCACAGTAACAGTGATCTGATTACGATCAAGAACCGTCACATTAATCATGTCTCCATTTTTCAGAAGTAAGTTGTGCGCAGAGTCATTGGCATAGATCTTAGCAAGATCAAGAGGGATTACTTTTGCATCACGAAATAAATCGGCTTTATAAAATTCATAACGAGTTGTTGCCGAAGCACTGCCTGAAGCAATTCCACCGGCAGCCCCTAAGGCATCTAATATAGTCCAGTTCTCCTTGAGAACTAGCTTACCCGCTCCACGAACAGTTCCTAAAATTGTGATTTCACGTGGTTCCCGTTGAACAACATTCACCGTCACATTGGGACGGGTGAGCTGTTTTTTCTCCTTCAGCCCCTTGGCAATCTCACTAGCAATTTGATCACGTGTGCGCCCCGCAGCAGTAATTTTCCCTAGAATAGGGAAAACAAAAGTCCCATCCGGTAAAACCTGACCATTGAGGGAAAACTCAGGGTGATTGATGACGATGATTGAGACAACGTCACCTGGATTAATTCGATAATCTTCAGCAAGCTTCTCTTGAGTTACTGTAGGACTACCATGCGCCCAACCCGACTGCGGCAAGACCGCTCCTAAAACGACGAGTGCGAGCACATTGCCGCAGAGTACCTTTGCAAATATCATCAATCACGTCCCTTTCCCAGCGGCTCGTTTTCCGATGTCTCGCTACTTGCTTCTATCCCTCGGGCTGTTGGCTCCGCAACCCCTCGTCCAGTCCGACTACTCTCCACAGAGGCAGGGACATAGTACTTCCCATAGTAATAACCGGAACTTGTACCCTCCACACGGTTGAGAACGGTTCCCAATACGCGCGCATTGGCCCGTTGCAGTCGCTCAGCTGCCTGACGGGCGTTTGTTTTTTTTGTCTCTCCGTAACCAATCACCAGTAGTACACCATTTGCTCGGGCGGCTAGAACCACACTATCTGCCACCGCTAGAGTTGGCGGTGAGTCAAAGAGAACGATGTCAGCCAGAGACTCCAGCTGTGCAATAAGCTCAACCATCCTCGCCGAGCCTAAAAGCTCAGCAGGGTTGGGGGGGGGCGAGCCTGCTGCAATCACACTTACATTCTCCACACCGCAGGGGCGTATGACTTCAGAGATCTCATGGGTTCCCACAAGTATATCGGTCAGACCTGGAGACGACTCCTGCCGGAAGAGCTTATGCAGGCTTGGACGACGCAAGTCCGCGTCCACGATAATGACTCGCTTGCCATCCAGTGCCATCGCCATCGCCAGGTTGGCTGCAGTCGTGGACTTTCCTTCCGCTGGCACCGATGAAGTCACCACTATGCTTCGCAGAGTGGTGCCTACGGCGGCAAAGTTAATATTGGTTCGAAGACTTCGGTACGATTCCATCAAGGGCGAGAAGGTGCTGATATCCCGAATCAGGCGCAGCCCCTCCTCCTCAACAAGCGGCACATGCCCCAGGTTTGGTAGACGTAGCACACGTTCTGCTTCTTCCGGGCTGTTGATACGATCATCCAATAACTCCTGAAGAAGTGCAAGACAGAGCCCCAGAAAGACACCTAACAGCCCTGCAAACATAATATTCTGAGGTTTGTTTGGACGAACAGGGTTTCCCGGTACAACAGCGTCTTCAATGACGCGACTGCTCTCAACCTTAGCATTTTTACGCAGCTCAATATCCTGCATTTTCGTACTAAAATAGTCGATACGGCCAGCAGCATTTGTTTGGATCTGTTTAAGATCAGCAATACGGCTTGTAAAGTCGGGAACCTTATTAAGCCGACTGCTTAATGTTTGAATTGCAGCTAAATTCGGCTGAGCTGAGCGCTCAGAACTAGCCAAGTCAATCCGTAGTTTCTTAAGTTCAACATCAAAACCTTCGTAAGTGGGATCACGAATTAAATTCTTCTTTTCAAAGCCTTTCTTATAGGCTGTAGCATACTGTGTAATACGGCTATACTCCGCTTTTAATGCACGCATCCGATCATTATCGTCGCCAAGTTCTTCTTTAGCAGCGGCCATAATCGCATCTTTATCGGCGATTGTTCTTTGGATACTTTCCCAGTTTGGATCCTGCTCAATCCCGAGAAGACCAGGGCGCAGACGCTCTTTCTTCTGCCGATTCATGTAGCCAACAATCTCGCCGATACGTGTCGTGAGATAGTTGATCTCGCTAAGCTGTTTCTGGTAGAGCTGACTCACTTCACCAAGCTGCTTCTGATTGGCCTCAGCCTGAATCGTCAGCTCGGAGATTTGATTATCCTTTTGATATTTCAGCAGATCCCTTTCTGCCTTGTTCTTTGCCAACCGGTGCTTATTAAGATTTTTCTCCGCTTCTGCATAGACCAAGTCAAGCTTTTCTGACCCCTTGTCCTTGACCTCATCAATATAGGCTTTGAGAATTTTATTCGCAGTCTCAGTGACCGCATTGGGATCGTCTCCCTCAGCTATCACTTCCACAATGGATGTCCCACCCTCGACAGGAACGACGGAGTAGTTGGTGAGAGACTTCCCATTGGTCATGAGCTCCCCGGCCCGTTTCTTGATAGCGCTGCTCTTGAGGAGCTCTACCTGGGTCGGAGGTGAGTAGGGGGAATTGAGCTTGAAAAGCTCAGCAAGCGGATCGTTGTTGGCGGTCTGAATCAAATAAGATGGGGGTTCCAGTAAGACACGCGCACTCGCCTGGTAGACCAGCGGTTGAAAGAGGGTTATCAGTACCCCCGCAACCAAGACGATGACGAAGGTCTGCAGAATAATGGCACGCCGCCGCCGCAGGATGCCGCCGTATTCGCTCAGGGATATAGATGGGGACCCCTCAGCCGATAAATCAGTTCGCTCTTGCATACACTTTCCTAAAACTCAAATGCCCTCTGCCAAAAACCATGACACTCTCTGCGCAACTTTGAGCGTTGAGTGAATTGGAAATCCAGCGGGGACAAAAACACAGAGGACATTTAAACACAAGGGAGTCTTACGAAATCACGCTGTCAAGCGTTCCCAATTTTTTCGCAGCTTCCTTATCTTCCTCTAAATTGTGAAATCATCCCAAGACGCACACTTGCGCCATTGTAACACAGGCAGAATGACTTAGCATCTCAAACAGAAGATTAGAATGAAAAACTAGCCCGCACGACGCATTTGCTGAACCACATCGCCCAGCAATGTATACGTATCACGATCCGCCTTACCCAGCGAGATTACCTGGCGTAAAGCCCCCTCTGCCTTTTCAAACTCGCCCCGACGAATATAGAGGTCGGCGAGCTCACGAAATCTTAAGGGATCAGCTTCACCGAGTTTCAAGTACTGCTCCAGAGCCCACTGTTCCATCTTTGAATTTCCCTGAGCGCGGTACAGATCAACCATGTTCCTGTAGGTTTCGGGGTTATCGGGGGCAACACGGGCGGCGCGCTCGTAAAATGTCTCTGCGCGTAGCATTCCTAGCTCCTCAAATTTGAGATTCAGGCGAGCCAGATGCAGTAATGTTTGTGTATGGTTGGGATCAATTTTCTCCACAATAATCTGGAAGATCCGCCGGGCATCCTCACGTTTTTCCAGACCTAGAAGGCTTTCCGCTAGACCAAAATGTGCTTCCAGGTGCTTAGCTCCTCCTGGCAAGATCACCGCGCGCGCCAGAATGTTGACTGCCCCTGTGAAGTCGCTAAACTTCTCTTTCAAAAGAAGACCATACTCCAATAGAGTGACGAAGTGGCCGGGCATCGCTTGCTCCGCTTCCTGGTACCAGCGAAGCGCCATCGGTAGATCACCGCGTAGATGCCACTCCTGGGCAACCCGTAGCAGCAGCGAGTCTGGAATACTCGCACCCGGGCGTGTGTATTTCTGTAATAGCTCCAGCGCTGTATCGCTCAGACGCTCCTCGCTCAGATACACCTCGGTCAGTGCAGCGAGAACGTCGTCTGTGGCCGTCCCCTTACGGTAGAGTGTCTCCCAGAGAGTCAGTGCCTTACGGCGATCTGGGGTCTCGTGAATGCGATTTTCGTGGTAGGTACGCGCTAGAGCAAGCAGAATCCTCTCATCCGCTTGTTTATAATAATGCGCTTTCTCATAGATCATCATTGCCTTGTGGGAGTAGTCTCCGGTCTCCAACAGGGCGACCGCGTAGTAAAACCAAAGTACTTTTTCCTCAGGACAGAGTTCTGTGGCACGCCCATAGATAAACGATGCCAGCGAGTCACGTCGCCCCACCTGCCCCCAAGCGAGAGCAAGAGCACGCGGAACCACGGACCACTGCCACTGGCGCTCTGCAAAATGCGGCACCAGCTCCGACTCGAAGGCAATCGCCATCTCCAGGTGTTTAAGCAGCGATGAGTCGAGCAAAATAATATCGCTCCGCCCAATTGAGTAGGCCAGTGCCGCTTCCAGAAGGTGATCCCCCGGTGAGAGAGCCAGCGCTACCTGAAGGGGCAAGACCGCCTCAACACCAAGCCGGTTCTGGGCGATATAAGCGTGTGAAAGGCGCAGACTCCAGTAGGCACGAGCCTCCTGCTTGTTCTCTTTGTTGGCCTCAGTGAACATCCGTAAGTAGACCGCACAGGCATTAGCATCATCGAGATCCCGCCCCGAAAAGAGATTGGCGAGGTACTGGTTGTTCTCTTTATCCTCCGAAACGTGAATAAACAGATAACGGTAGATAATCTCCGCTCGATCATCGCTGCGACCACTGGCACGGTAGGCAACTCCTAGCCAACGAGCCACCCGAATGCGTTGTTCTTCCGTGAGAGTCGTGGAATCAAAAGCGGCCTCAAGAATAGGTAGACGCTCTGGCGTGATCCGAATATCTTCTTCGTCCAGACAATCAGTCATGCGTTTGAGGATCTCATGACGCGGTAGATCTAGCTTATTCCAGTAGATGGACTCGCGCCAGTCGGGCTTCATCAACCGTCCCACACTCTGTTCTAGAGCCGTATTGCTGGGTGTGATCAGACCATGGTGGTACAGAGCGGCCACATAGAAGGCGCACCGCTCATCCTCGGGGAAAGCTTCCGCAGCCAGAGGGTACCAAGAGGCGCAACGCGAGTGGAACTGGCGTGTCTTCATATCCGCCCAGAGGAGTGCTTTCGCCACCCGCGCCAGTGCGGGCTGAGGTGTCTTTCCTACCAGAGCGCTGTAGTAGTGGACTACCGCATCTGGAGTCAGAGGAGGGTTTGCTATCTTCAGGTGACGTGCGGCCTTGGCTCCACCCACTAAGCGCTGCCAGAGTGTCGGTGGTTGCTTGATCTCTTTGAAGATTCCCTTAGCCATTGGTTCTTTGTTTAGTATCGGTCAGCACCACGAGAAAACTCAGCGGACTTGCGAAAACGCAGCGGGTATACTCAGACGCTATGCCTTTATCTGTTGATGTTCCTGCTGAGCTGAGCGAGTTTGCCCAGTTGTTAGGTTTCTCACTCGGTAAGCACGCCTCCCCCCTCCCGCCACACCCCCGTGCCGTCCGCCGCGCCTGGGCCGAAGGAGCGCGCTCTGCCATCTGCGCTGCCCCTACTGCCGAGGCACTCTGGCAGCTGCGCCCCCTAGCCCTCTTTGCCGCAGCGTTTGGCGAGCCGCTCCGTTCCGGTACTTTTCACTCCGGGCTGCGTGTCCGGGGCGGCCTTATCGCCACCGAGTGGCGCACTGCCCAGAAAGGCGCACTACTCTTTGCCCACAACCCGATGGAAGCGCCTTGTGTCGGCAGTGTCTTTCCCGCCTTCGACGAGCGCACGGTGGCGGCAGGCGAGACACTGATCTGGGCACATGACTTTCCGCTCGGGCCTTCGGAGAACTACTTGGCCGCCTACGCCGGTCTCGTCAAATCCGATGCCACTCTGCTCACAGCGCACCTCAGGCCTGATCCTTTCCCTGGCGCACGGTTTTTTGTGGTGGGCACACCCAGCGAGCGACGCGAGGTTTCGGTTTTCAATGCGGGGCCGGGTGAGGTTATTGAAGTGGTCTTTAGCGAAACACCTGCCGTCTTTGCTGCGGGCGTCTCCCAGGTCGTTGCCGTCCCTGAGGCGCTCGCCCCACATCTCTGGATTCTGGAGACCGCCACCTGGCTCGGCCCGACCTGGGAGCTCTCTCATGCTGGAGAGATCATCCACCACGCTACGGGCTGGCGCGAGACCGTTTTTGTTGGAGACGAAACACCGCGTAGTGCCCAGCTTCAGTTTGAGCAGAACTCTCCTGAAGTGGTCTGGCTCAATGGGATTCCCGTAACTGGGAGTGACGTGCTGCTTCTGCCCAGCGAGAACCATCTGCTCGTGCGCGGAGCACATGGCCCAGCGTTTATCATCCCAGATGGGGCTTGCTTCCAGGTGGAGCTGACGTTCACCCCACAGCCCCCCTCCGGCTTCACCAAGCAGATTAGTCGTCCCTCTTTTTAGCCAAATGACATCGGGCTCGCTCTCGGGTACAGTTGAGTAGCTAAACTAAAACGCACCAAAAGAAACCCGATGTCACAGCCAGTTTACCGTCGAACGCTGCCCGAGGGATGGGGAGTAGCGTAGCCAGAGCCAGAGTCCAAGTGTGACGAGCAAATACTCGGTGAGCGCAATCACTTGAACGGTTCGGCTGGCCTGAAACGACCAGAGATCGGGGTACTGACAGGCGCTGGTCGGCGGCGTGAAGAGCGGGAGCGGTGAGTGGGCGCTGCTCGGAAAGTCCGGAAGTGTCCAGAAAATCCGGTGGGAGAGAAACTGGAGCGCGACGAGGACGATATAAAAGCTCTTGGGCAGTGCGTGCTTCTCCAGAATCACGCCAAAAAGCACGTAGAAAATCGGCATCGCCCAGTAGACAATGCGCTCCGTGTCTGAGCCGCCGACCCAGCCAAGCGCCAGAAAGACGATTAGCATCCACGTCAACACTGGTTGGTGTTTCAGCCACGCCCACGCCGTGCGCCAGAAGAAAAGCGGGAGCACCAGCGCGGGGCCAAAGGCGATAAAGAGCCCGTGAACATAGACGGGAAGTGGCTTGTTGTAGGCCCACTGCCCGATTGTTCGTGCAAAACTGTAGCCATCGGTCTGACTCGCTAGTGCGTGCGTCGCCGCTACGCCCAGAACTCCCGCGAGCAGCGCGGGCCACTGTCGCCCTCGGCTGGCAATCGCGACGGCGAGCGGCACTACCACCGCACTTTCCCGAAACAGCGCCCCGACAAAGCAAAGCAAAACGAACCATCCACCCCCTCTCGTCCCATGGAACATGGATACAGAGCGAGAGGGGGTCGGCTGAAGTGAGGAACGAACGGAAGCCGGGGGGAGTGCCAACAATCCCCCCAGTAAAAACACAAACAGCCACGGGTCGGTGTAGGCGGCGTAGTGCGCGGTGAAGCGCAGCGGGGCATGCCACTGTGTGAGAAACGCCCCGATCAGTGCGAGTCGAAGCCAGGGACTTTCCACGAAGCGCCGCAGCCAGAGTGTGAGTAAGATTACTGAGAGCAGACACGCAGCCAGATTGACGAGGCGAAAACCGAGCAGGAGATGACTTGGAAAAAGCCACGCCACCAGCGCGGGCGTCCCCAGGCGAAAGGCGAACGGGCCGATGGCGCTTGGATGCTCGTGGTGGGCCACCTGCTGGGCCATCTGGAAGTAGGCAACTCCGTCCCAGCCCTTACCGTCGTGGTAGGTCAGCGGTTTCTGGAAGGCGACGCTTAGCCCCGCCACCAGGGCAAACAGCACGAGAACCCAAATCAGCTCGTTTTTCTTTGTCACAGGGTTATTTTCGGTACAATAGCGCCATGGTCTCACCAGAAATGATCCGCCACGCCTACGAGAGCTGTGTGCGAGACAGAGTGCGCCGCACGCCGCTCTACACATCGGGCGCGGTCTCGGCACAGACAGGCTGCCTTGGGCTCCACTTGAAGATGGAAAATCTCCAGGCGACGGGCTCGTTCAAGATTCGTGGCGCCACCTGGCGCATTGCCACCATGACCGACGACGAAAAAGCGCGGGGCGTCATCGCGGCATCGGCGGGCAACCATGCGCAGGGCGTCGCACTGGCGGCGCGGATGGCGGGGATTGCGGCGACGATCTGGATGCCGGAGCGAGCGAGCATCGCCAAAGTACAAGCCACTGAGGGCTACGGCGCGACGGTGATTTTAGAGGGCGCGAACTTCGATGAGGCGGTCACGGCGGCAAAAAACCGTGCGGCGCAGACGGGCGCGGTCTTTATCTCGGCCTACGACGACGACGGGGTGATCACGGGCCAGGGTTCGCTGGGGCTGGAGCTACTCGATGAGTTGCCGGAGCTGGACACGGTGATTATTCCCATTGGCGGCGGCGGGCTTTTCTCAGGCGTCGCGCGGGCCGTGAAAGCGGCGCGGCCTCACTGTCGGATCATCGGGGTGCAAGCGTCCGGTGCAAACGCGGCGGCGCAGTCGTTTCATGCGGGCAAGCTCCTGCCGCGCCTGACCCCGTGCGACACTATCGCCGATGGCATCGCGATCAAGGCCCCGAGCGAGCGCACGTTCGAGTACATTCAGGCCCTCGCCGACGATGTGGTGACCGTGAGTGACGAGCGCATCGCCGAAGCTATTTTGCTGCTCCTCACCCGCATGAAAGTGCTGGTCGAGCCGTCGGGCGCGGCGGGGCTGGCGGCGCTGCTCGCGCATCCGGGGCTTGGTGTCGGGCAGACGGCGTGTATTCTCTGCGGTGGCAACATTGACCTCAAGCTGCTCTCTGATCTGATCGAGCGCGGAATGATCCGCACCAGCCGCTATTTTCACTTCTTCACGTCGTGCCCCGACCGTCCCGGCGGCCTCGCGGCGCTTCTGGACACCATTGCAAAAGCGGGCGGCAACGTCATGGAAGTGACCCACAACCGCATCAGCGCCGAGATTCCCTACGGTCGCACCGGTGTGGAGATGCTGATCGAAGTGCGCGGCGAGGAGCATATCGCCCGCCTCGAAGCCTGTCTCCAAGCAGGCGGCTACCCCGTAAGACGCCTGGACTGAGCCCTACGGAAACCCAGGTGGCAGGGTCAGGCGGTAGTGCGAGGGTCTCCTCTGGTAGGTTCCCTGTCCCAAAATAAAGCGTCCCTCCACCCGAAGAACTGAGGTCAGGTGCCAGCCCGAGATCGGCGGAAGTAGCCTTTGCAGATCGAAGTAGCGACCGGCTTTCCAGAGAAACAGGCTCGTGGTCTCCGTAATGGGGTTGGTCATCACCCCTACCACTTTGCCTTCGTCATCGGCATCCGTGCACGCCGTGGGCATCGGGCCAAAAGAAAAGCTCTTCTCCCAGAGCGGGCGGGGAGAGGCTGACGGTGAGGTCCAGAACGCTACCTGGGTCACTCCCCCACGAGACATGATTCCAAAAATCATCCCATTTTTTCCTAAAAACTTAGGATCGGCCTCCCACATCAAGTTTTTATTCTGATCCCGTTCCTCGCGTAGAACAGGGATGCGCTTGTTTCCTGAATAAATGCAGTAGTGTTTGGTCTTATATGGGTTTGAGGTGATCAAAAATTCGCTCTGTGCGTTGGCATCAATTGGATGGGGAGAGTCCTGGGGTGAAAAAACAAAATCTCTCTCTAGAGGCTCCAGCTTACTGCCGTGCCAGAGTGTCCCCACTTCCTTTGGGGATTTACCAGGGAGTTGAGCCATCCGGCTATGTCCAATGATTCCGTCGGACAGAACAAAGTCAGCACTTGTCGACACGTAGCCCGCCAGAGGCTGTAGCAGACGAATGTTATCCCCTTCCCAGAGTGCGGAGCTGTACCCCGATTTCTTGTCAAAGACAGACCCGACGACGGTGCCATTTGAGAGAATCCCTCTTACCACTGCCAGCCCGATCCTCTTGGGGCGGGATTGACCAGGCTTCCAGAGTGTACTGTGCTTAGCCTTCCGAATTCCCTGAATCTCCTGGGTGGCACCTGCCACGGTGCCATCGGGGCCAAGGCTCAGGGTATTTACGATCCTCTCTCCTGGAAAGATCTCCAGCGGCTCGATCTTTATTGATTTCGCCAGCCGGTAGTCGCTCAGTACCGTCACGGCTACTCTACCCAGAGGAAGGCTTGCAAGGGCTACGACGGCTCCAGTGACTTGCCAGCAGCGGCGGGTACGGGCGGCGGGGAGCGCGGCTTGTAGGCGTGCTTCGAGCGGCGCGGCCTTGTGCGGCTTCAAGGTGCTCTCCACGTGCCAGAGCCGTGCTTGTTGATCTAGCTCGTTCTCGGTCATTTAATTTCTTCCTCCGAAAGCAGCTCCCGTAGGCGGCGGGTGGCCTCAAAGACACGGGCCTGTACGGTTCCTTGTGGCACACCTAGAATTTTTGCCGCCTCTTTATGCGTCCAGCCCTCCGCCTTCACCAGTACAAACGCTTCGCGTTGGCTGCCAGAAAGAGTACGGATCGCGCGATCCAGATCGAGCCGCAAGGCGATGTCTTCCGGCGCAATGCCTTCCGATTCGTCCAACGACTCAGTCTTCAGCGGCAAGCGTTTCTGCCGGGCACGCCAGGTACGAATCGTGATGGTGTGGAGCCAGGTGGTGAGCCGAGCGCGCCCCAGAAAGAGCGGGAGGGTCTTGAGCGCTGCGAGAAGCGTCTCCTGCGTGATGTCCTCCGCCTCGGAAACGCAGCCCGCACTCAGGCGCAAGGCGAGTCGGTAGATGCGGTCTTTGTGCTCCAGAAGGAGTTTTAGGTCGGGCGTGAGCATTGCTTTCAGAGAGTTAGTGGGCATTGTGCCCGATTTTGTTGGAAAATAAAAAAATCCCCTCCGCAGGCCGTCGGCCTGCGGAGGGGATTCGGAACTCTAGCCTTTCTTGAAGACCACACTGTCTTGGGTGGCGCTAGCAACCCGCAGGTTGAATGCCTTGAGAGACTCCTCCGCCAACAAGCTCCCCACAATTCCTTTGAGAGTCTTCGCACTCCCTCGGACGGTAATCTCCGTCAGCTCCGGGGTGTAGCTCTTGAGATCGGCTCCCCCGATTCCAGCAAGCTTTCCTAGAACCTCCACGATCTGTGTGGCCTCACTGTAGTCCCCAAGCCCCTGGAACTGAAGCGCGGTAACTCTCATATCCTCAATATCGGTCTCGGAGGCAAGGGGGATCTTGTCCATCAGCCGTGCCACAAGCTGCTGTACCGCACGCTCCGTACACTTACCCGCTTGCGACTCATTCCATGCCGTATTCTTATCCGCAGGAGGCGCGGCCTGCGAATTCTGCTCCGTTTTCTTGCTTCCCAGCACCGCACTCAGGCCCAGCTTGAGCAGCTCGGTCCCTCCAAAGCTCTTGCTCAGCAGGGAGTTGATATCGCTCTCATCCGTGCCCTCGGTTACTAGCACACTGGATGCCGCCAGAATATCCCCAGTCTCGATACTCACCAGGCGGACATCCATGCTCACCCGCAGCTCGAATGCCTTACTCACCACTTTATCTTTTACGGGCTTGAACCTGCCTAGCAGTGATTTAGTAACCTCGTTTCCCGGAGAGCTTTGTTTTTCAACAATACCAAACTCAGTGATCTTGCCCATGATAGCCACGGCAGCTCCCTTGAGCTTCCCTAGCTCCAGAACAGCTCCTTTATCGCCATTGCCTGCAATCAAGCCACGCTCTTTCTCGATTGCAGCTAAGTCGGCACGCTCCACCACGCGGGCTCCTTGTTGAACGAGCGCCAGTGTCACTCGATCCGCAACTTCCTGGCCCAGAGGGATATTGTCTTTGACCTTGCGATCAAGCTGCTGGAAGGTTACGACCATGACACGCTTGGTCTTAGGGGCTTCGGAGGACGCTTTGAGGGGTTCCGTGGCAGTCTGTGCCTGGCAGATTCCAGGGAAACTGACCAGGAGGGTTGCAAGCGCTGTGAGCGCAAAAATAGTCTTGTTGTTGATGTTCATCTTAGGTCTTTCACCATCAGGTTGTAAAGTTATCCCCATCTTAGGCGGCTTGCGTAAAGGGTCAGTGAACCTAACGTGAAAAAACCGTGAAAAATAATTCGTGAAAACGGCTCAGTTACTTTGAAAATACTTCCCCTAAGCCTTCGGCAGAAAGGTCGCCGATTCCCCCGTCAGCTAAAGCAGACAGTCCTCTCGGTCGTTTAACTATGGCTATTTCGGCGGTGCCCAGCCGCGCGGGTCGTAGTCTAGGCCGAAGGCATCGGCCATTCGGTTGAAGAAGGCGAAGAGGGCGGTGTCAAACGTTGCCTCGAAGATCTGCTCATCGGTCCAGCCCGCTTTTCGTAGCGCCTCAACATCGAGATCAGAGACCTTGGCAGGCTCTAAGGTCAGCCGCTTCACAAAGCCGAGCAGCTCACGCTCCTTGGGAGCTAGGCCCTTGGCTTTGGTCAGATCGCCCGTCCCGACCGCGTCCACATCACTGAGATCTTGTCCCTGCGACCGCAGGAATCCGCCATGGCTGGACACTCAGTACTTACACCGGTTCAGCGCCGAGACATAGGTCGCGACCAGCTCTTTCTGGCGGCGTGTCAGGGCACCGTCGGAGAAGTGCATCATTCCTGCAAGCTGCTGCACCATCACCATCGCCTCGGGTTTGACGCTCATCGTGCGCATGATGCCCGGAATCTGCTGCGGCATCTTGAAGGGCATTCCCAGCTTCTTGAGAGCGTCAAAGTGCGGGTCTGCTGTGTCCATTACCCAGTCAATACGCGCCACGTCGCTGGCCGCACGGATAAACTTCATCAGCTCATCAGGGTTGGCCGCCTTGCCTGTCTGACGGCCCCGACGGTCGAAGATCAGCGCCATCGGTGTCGCGGTAATCTCGTTTTTCTTGGCAATGGGCTCGTCACCCGTCTTTAGGTGAATAACTTTAAGCGCGACGGGCTTTCCCTCAAGCTGCTTCTGGACACCCTCGTAGAACTGTTGCTCTAGCAGGCTACTGGGTTTGTAGAAGAAAAATACCGTGGGTTGCTCAGGCACAAGGTGATTGGCGAGCACCACATCGGCTCCGGTAGAGAGCGGGGTCTGTCTCATACCCGCTATGGTACCATGACGCATGTTCGTCCGCGCCTATCCCGCCGGCAAGCCTCTTGTGCTGCCCACTGGCCCGTATCTGCTTCTGCCGTTTGTCGCTGACGGCGAGCTTCTTGTCCACCACAACCGCCACGGTGCGAGCTTGCTCCGTGGCGACAGTGCCCCCGACAATGCGCTCTTTATCGGGACACTGGACGGCCTGCCGTGCCTCGCCTATTTCCAAGTACCTGCTGCGGATGACGATGCCGTGGAGCCTGAGGGCCTCCGTCGCTTGGGGCTGCGTGCGCTCTTTGGGCACCTCGCCGACGAGGAAACTACCGTGGCAGGCTACGCGTCGCAGCTCATCCGCTGGCAGAAAAACGCAAGGTTCTGCCCGTCGTGCGGCGGCCCGACGCACAACGACGACGGCTGGAACCAGAAGTGCGCGGCGTGCGGCTTCAACCACTACCCGCCCGCTACCCCCGCCGTACTGATTCTTGTCCACGACGGTGCGGGCAATATTCTGCTCGGCCAAAAAGAAGGCTGGGGGAAGCGCTACTCTATCTTAGCGGGCTTCGTCGAGCCCGGTGAGTCGCTAGAGGACTGCTGCCGCCGCGAGACCATCGAGGAAGTGCAAATCACCATCGGCGAGTGTGTTTATGATGGCAGCCAGCCCTGGCCGTTTCCCCACCAGCTCATGGTCGGCTTTATCTGCCGCTACGAATCCGGCCAGATCGTCCCCGACCCTACCGAACTCTCTCACGCCGCCTGGTTTCATCACACCAGCCTCCCCGAGCTGCCCCCATCCTACGCCCTCTCTCGCCAGCTTATAGATCGCTGGATCGCCAAACAGGCGGAGCGGCGGAATGCGACACTTTTGTGAAAAAATGACACTGAGGAACAAACTTGAGCCAGCCGAGGTATAATGGTTGAGTCCATCGCGCTGTGCCCTGGGTCAGCCTCCAAAGTTGGCGGCTGTTTACCGGGAGGCATAGCGGCTCTCGACGATGAGTGCGCGGAGCAGATGGAGACAGGGCGCGGCGGGTATCCCGTCGCGCCTTTCTCATGAGGTTTCGGATTTTAGGTTGAAGGAGAAAGAATAAGATGAAACGTTTACCAGTGGCTATTTTTGCGGTAGGGATGCTCAGCGGACTTGTGATTGCGCCTCAGGCTAGTGCACAGCTCGACAAGCTGCTGAAGGGCGGAGCGATTATTATCGCCATAGACAAGTTTGGCGGCGAGATCAACAAAGCCGTCAATAAAGTGATTGGCGGAACGACTAAGGACGCCGAGACGCGGATCGTACCGATTCTCTCGATTGGTAAGGGAACATACGCAGGCGCGGCCCAGATCACCGGCCCGAGGGAGCAGGTGGAGAAAGTCCGTGCTATCGCGCAGGTGGAGGCGGATGCTCGTGCAGGCCTACAGCTTCGCATCAAGGGAATGATTCCTATCGAGAGTCGCGAAGTGAAGGATCTGGACTCCCTGAGGCGTGTCTCCGGGGTCGGGATCACCGGCTTGATAGACGCGAAGCTCTAGTTTTAGCGGAACGTATTCACTTGCTCGGCGATAGAGGCGATCTGTTCGTCGGTGAGCTCGGGGTAGAGCGGGAGGGAGAGAATCCTTCCCGCCTCCCTGTCCGCCACCGGGCAGGTGTCTTGCTGGTTGAGATGCGCCAGTGCGGGCTGACGGTTCTGGGGAATCGGGTAGTGGATCTGGGTTCCTATCCCACGCTCCGCGAGATGCTGACGCAGGGCATCGCGTCGTGTGGCATCTGTGCGGATGACATAAAGATGCCAGGTGTGGTGGCTGTAGGGCGCCTCGCAGGGCCGCTCCACGCCTTGCAGAAGCGTGTCGTAGAGCGCCGCGATCTCTCGTCGCCTAGCCAGGGACACTTCCAAGTGGCGTAGCTTCACCCGTAGAATTGCTGCCTGAAGCTCATCCAGGCGTGAGTTCACTCCCTCAACGAGATGCTCGTAGCGCTGTGATCCCTCACCGTAGTTTCGCAGGCTCCGCACCCTTGCGGCAAGCTCTGGATCGCTCGTTGCCACCGCGCCACCATCGCCGTAGGCTCCCAGATTTTTGGTGGGGTAGAAGCTAAAGGCCGCAATCGCTCCGAGAGTTCCCGTCATCCGCCCCTCCCAGCGCGTCCCGTGGCTCTGGGCACAGTCCTCCAGCACAGGAATCCCACACTCCAGAAGTGGCCCTAGATCGGCGGCTTGGCCGTAGAGGTGTACCGGCACAAGGGCTTTTGTCTTTGGCCCAACTCTCTCCAGTGCTTTCTCAGGATCGAGGCAGAGTGTCTCGGGCTGAATGTCTGCGAAGACCGGGATCGCGCCGAGCTGCCGGATCGCTGCCACCGTGGGAAAGGCCGTCAGCGGGGTGGTGACCACCTCATCGCCTACGCCCACGCCCAGTGCTCGTAGCCCCAGCGCAATGGCGTCCGTGCCGCTACCAACACCGACCACGCCCTCCCCGCTCCCGATAACGGGAGAGCGGGGGGCTAGCCATGCGCCGAACTCTTGCTCGAAGGCTTTTCCTTGCTCGCCCAGTACGAACCAGCCCGCATCCAGCACACTCTGGATCGCCACATCTATTTCGAGTCTCAGCGTGGCGTACTGGCTCTTGAACTCCGCAAAAGGAATGGGCAGTGTACTCACGTGTAGTGCTCTCGGTAGCGACGATAGAACATGAGCATAGTCTCCAGCCCCTCGCGCAGGCCCACGCGTGGCATCCAGCCCGTGGCGGCGGCGAATCGGGAGAAGTCGGCGTAGTAGTCGCCGATATCAATGCGCTTCTTCTCCTCCGGCCAGGGGATGTCGCAAATACTCAGAGCAGGGCAGAGGCTCTGGAGCGTCTCCGCAACCTCGCGCAGGCTGACCACCTCCAGATGCCCCAGATTGAAGGCGAGCCCGAAGCAGGAGGGAGTCGTGGCGGCACGGAGGAGGGCATCCACCACATCACTCACCTCGTTCATATCGCGCCGCTGCGCGCCATCGCCGTAGAGCGCGATCTCTCCACCATCGAGTGCCGCTCGGGCAAAAGTGGAGAGGAAGCCTTGTGTGCTGTTTTTAGCGAGCAGCATCCGCGGGCCGTAGGTGTTGGTCAGCCGCAGAGAGACCGTCCGAATCCCATAGACATCGTGGTAGAGCAAGTGATACATCTCGCCCGCGACATTGTTGACACCATTTACATCCACGGGGCGGATCGGGTGTGTCTCGGTGACGGGCAGCTCAATGGGCTTGCCGTAGATCTGGCGTGTGCTGGTGTAGACCACGACCGCCTCGGGGTTTTCTTTGCGCACCAGCTCCATCAGGATCATCTGGCTGCGGCAGTTGATCTGCAGATCCATCTCGGGATCGTTCATGGAGTCAATATGGCTAACCTGACCGGCGAGGTTGAAGATAAAGTCACGGCGGCGTACAAGCGAGCGCATCGCCTGATCGCGAATATCCGCCTCGGTGACGCTCACTTTGTCCTCGATACCATCAAGGTTGAAGTAGTTACCGCCGTGGCCAGGGATGAGTGCGTCCACGATGTGCACCCGTGCTCCTTGCGCGATCAGAGCACGTGCCAGGTTGCTTCCGATAAAGCCAAGGCCCCCCGTGATCAGGCAGTCTTTTCCTGCAAAGTCCATACGCTACTTTCGCAGCCCCAGCGCCCGTAGCACCCGCCCGCCGAAGCGCCAGAGGATCAGCTTGCGCCAGAGCGCCAGGAGCTTACCGAGCGATGCGAGAATCTTTGTCGGCTTGAAAAACTGAGACGCGCCCGAGACACGCGGGTAGTGATGCACCGGAGCTTCGACAATCTGCATCTTAGAGTTCTTCACTTCAAAAACCAGCTCGGTGCAGATAGAGCCACTGGACGAGGTGAGGGTGAGGGAGCGCAACACCGAGAGGCGCATCAGGCGGAAGTCGCAGTCAATATCGCGGACGGGTAGGCCAAAGAGCAACTTCGCTGTCCAGTGGTAAGTACGTCCGACAACCACCCGCACCCAGCTATCGCCACGCTTGAGCTTGTAGCCATTAACCATGCCCACTCCCTCGATCATCTGGGGAAGAAGAAGCACAAGCTCGGTGGGGTCGTACTGACCGTCACCATCGGTGTAGAAGAGATAGGTCTTGCTTGCCGCCTCAAAGCCGCTACGGAGCGCTGTGCCATAGCCCCCATTTTTCTCGTGGCTGACCACCCGCAAAAACGGGTATTTTTCTTGCCGACTCGCCAGAACTGCTGCTGTTTCATCGAGGCTGCCGTCGTTGACCACGATAATCTCGTAGTCGCTGGCGACGCGGGCTAGGATTTTTGCAGACCAGTCCACCAGTGCCCCGATCGTGTGAGCATCATTGTAGGCAGGAAACACAACACTCAGGCTCTCGCCCTCCGGCAGGCGCGGCAAGATATCCCGCCCGGCACGATCCTGGGCCACAGGCTCCCAGGGCATAGGAGTCTGCTCCAGTCGGGATAGGGTCTCGGGATCAGGGGTATCCTGTGGCATGGCCATCTTCAGAGCCTATTTAACGTCGCAAGCAACATACTTTATATTTTTTGCCACTGCCACACGGGCAGGGCTCATTTCTGCCCGGCGTTTTCTTTGCCGCCTCCGCTGTCTCTCGCTGTAGGAGCATTCCCATCAGCTCGGCGGGAGCACGGCTTGCCTTCAGTAAGCTACCCATTGTCTTCATGTAGGGATCAACATGCTTGAAGAACTTCAGGTAGCCTGCGCAGAGATAGTTCAATCCCCACTCGCCATCGGGGGCTTTTAGGAACCGGTGTTTGGGACACTCCCCGTGGCAGGCAAAGCGAACATCGCACTCACGGCAGTACTTTGGGAGTAAATCACGCTTGTCATTGCCGAACTTGACCATCTGCTCACTGTTGACCAGCTCCTCAAGCGGAGTCTCCATCAGGTTGCCCAACTTGTAGTCCGGATAGACATAGTGATCACAGGCGTAGAGATCACCGTTGTGCTCCAGCGCCAGCGCCGCGCCGCAGGTCTCGGAAAAGACGCAGAGGCTGGGGCCTGCTCCCACCCAGTTGCCCAAGGCGACATCGAACATCTGCACAAATGTCTTGCCAATATCGCGGCGCACCCACTCATCGAAGATCGTGTTTAAGAACTTGCCGTAGTCTTCCGAGCGCACCGACCATTCTGTCACGGGGGAGCGTGGCTGCCCCGGTTGCGCGGGTGTGGCGAGGCTCAGTTGGATCAGGCCGTCTTGTGTCTCGATTGGTGCAATGGGATTGCGCTCCACCAGCGGAATAAACTGAATAAACCCGGAGCCGACTTCCCGTAAAAATTTATAAACGGCGAGCGGCTCCTGCGAGTTTTTGCGATTGACCACGGTGAGCGTGTTGAACTCGACCGCGTGTTTCTTTAAAACGTTCATTCCTGCCACCACGCGCTCAAAAGTGGGGCGCCCCTGTTTGTCCACTCGGTAGGCATCGTGCAGGTGTGCGGGGCCATCTATCGAGAGCCCGATGAGAAAGTTATTTTTTGCCAGAAACTCGCCCCACGCATCGTCTAAGAGGGTGCCGTTGGTCTGGAAGGCGTTGTGAATGGTCTTGCCATCGGCATATTTTTTTTGCAGCGCCACCACTTTTTCAAAGAAGCGCACCCCGAGAAGCGTCGGCTCTCCGCCCTGCCACGCGAAGCTGATCTCCGGGACACTCTGGCTGGCAATGTACTGCTGAATATAGCTTTCGAGCACCTCTTCGGGCATCTCCCACGATGGGCGCTGCTTGCGCTCACTCTGGTAGAGATCCTCTTTTTCCAGATAAAAGCAGTAGCGACAGTCAAGGTTGCAGATAGGGCCGATAGGCTTGGTCATGACATGGAAGGCAGGACGGCGCCCAACGCCCGTCAGCAGTGGGGTGGATGGCATGCGGCCATTATACCCAACGTGCTAAGGTGGCGGATTGACGTGTTTGAAGGGGAAGGGGAAACGAAATCGCGTATCTGCTTGAAACATTCAGTGGATGCGGGTAAACTGTACCGGTTTTCACAAACTCAAATTTTCGCTTAAGACATAAAGGTATACGATGGCAACAGGCAAGATCGTCCAGGTCCAGGGTCCCGTGGTAGACGTCGCGTTTGAACCGGGGCAACTTCCTTCAATTCTCAACGCAATCCGCATCCCGATCAAAAACGGCGACGATCTGATCGTCGAGGTTTCTCAGCATCTGGGAAATGATGTGGTTCGCGCAGTGGCAATGGACTCCACTGATGGGCTCGTTCGTGGTCAGGAAGCAATTGACACCGGGCAGGCTATCTCTGTCCCCGTCGGCCCCGCCACGCTAGGACGTGTTTTCAACCTCCTCGGTCGTCCCATTGACGAGCGCGGACCAGCCAATGCCACAGAGTACTGGCCCATTCACCGCGATGCTCCGGCATTCGAGGATCTAGCAACCGCCCCTGAGATTCTGGAGACGGGTATCAAGGTTGTTGACCTGCTCTGCCCCTACCTCAAGGGAGGGAAGATTGGCCTCTTCGGGGGAGCGGGCGTCGGCAAGACCGTGACCATGCAGGAGCTGATTCGTAATATCGCTGTTCAGCACTCTGGTGTTTCGGTGTTCGCTGGAGTCGGCGAGCGCACCCGTGAGGGCAACGACCTCTGGCTGGAAATGTCTGAGGCCGAGTTCACCGATTCCTCGGGCAAGAAGGCCCACGTTATTGACAAGACCGCTATGGTCTTCGGCCAGATGAACGAGCCTCCGGGTGCCCGCCTGCGTGTTGCACTCTCGGGCCTGACAATGGCCGAGTACTTCCGCGATGTTGACGGTGCCGACGTGCTGCTCTTCATTGACAATATCTTCCGTTTCACTCAAGCGGGTTCTGAAGTGTCCGCGCTCCTGGGCCGTATGCCCAGCGCCGTGGGCTATCAGCCGACCTTGGCCAGTGAGATGGGCGCCCTCCAAGAGCGCATTACCTCCACCCGCAAGGGCTCGGTCACGTCCGTGCAGGCGATCTACGTCCCCGCCGACGACCTCACCGACCCGGCTCCTGCCACCGCGTTCTCGCACCTGGATGCGACCACGGTTCTAGAGCGCAACCTGGCGGCTCAAGGAATCTTCCCCGCCGTGGACCCGCTCTCCTCCACCAGCCGCGCCCTGACTCCTGCCATCGTGGGAGCCGAGCACTACCGCGTCGCCCGTGGGGTTCAGTCCATCCTCCAGCGCTACAAAGAGCTTCAGGACATTATCGCCATTCTGGGAATTGACGAGCTCTCCGACGAAGACAAGTTGATTGTTTCTCGTGCTCGTAAGATCCAGAAGTTTCTCTCCCAGCCCTTCTACGTGGGGGAAGCCTTCACCGGAATCGCCGGGAAGTATGTCAGCCGCGAGGATGCCGTCCGCTCCTTTGATGCTATCCTCGCCGGAAAGCATGACGACCTACCCGAGCAGGCTTTCTACATGGTCGGCACCATTGAAGAGGCCATCGAAAAAGGCCGCTCTCTGTAAGTGGGTTAGCTCTCCTCTGTCATTATTAAACAGAGGAGAGTTCGTCAGTTTGCATTTTTAGGATTTATTTACAATGAATTTCCGCCTAGGTTATCGTAGCCGTTATCCTTTCACCTTTATTATGGGGATTCTTAGCCGGAGAAAACTTTCTCGTTTTAGTAAAATCGAGGCTCCGCTGAACAATTTTGGCAAATCTGCCTCGTCTACTGTAATCTCGAACTGAGCCATTTCTTTCTCCTCGTTGTTGAAGTTTTATCACTCCAATTGTCGGGAGAGGGAGGTGGCTTTCTGTCATGAATTCGCCAGCAGTATCACTATAAGGACTTGGCCGAAAATCGTCCCACTTTGGGGCTTCGTACCTCAGCCGCCTCCCTCGTACCTTGGTCGGTACGTCTGAGGCATGACCAAACATCTATCTCTACCGACGAGGCACGAGGAGGCAGCCGGAGGCTCCAAAGCCCGACGTTTACCGTCTGGGCATATTTTGATCAGGCGGTTTTTGCGGCTTCTTGCATAATCAGCGAGATCAGGCTGTAGAGCTCCTGCCAAGCGAGCTGCACTTCGTCGGTGAGGCATTCTGAGCCGAGCTTCTGCTCCAGTGCCCAGAGCAGTGCCTCGCCCACGACCGGGTAGTGGGCGTCTTCAGCTCCGTAGTGTTTATGGCTGCGCCCGGATTCCCAGAGAACAGGAACCAAGTGATCCAAGCGATCCAAGCTGGTGAGCAGCGACTCCAGCATCTGGGTGAACTTCGCCTCCTGAAGGCTCAGCTTATTACTGAAAAGAGGACGAACGCCGGGGGCGACGATGAAGAGCCGCTGGTAGAACAGCGCCGCTAGTGTTTGCTTATCGTCGGAGGTCTTAGTGAGGGCACTCTCTAAAAGTATGCGTAGACTTGCTTTTTGTTGCTCGGTCATTGTTGTGCCTCTTCCGGTTCCGGATAAAGCTGGGGAATCAAGACGGCCTCCGCCAGCTCGTATCTCAGCGCCCGATCTCGCTCGGCCTGAAAGACTTCCGTGCCCAGCGCCTCTTCCAGCTGGCTCAGGCTCTCGTCGAGCGGCTCTTCATAGTCGTAGCGCTGCTGGGGCTGGAGCAGCTCCTCTAGGCGCAGGAAAACCCCGTAGAGGTGTGCCGCCTCTCGCTGGCGCAATAGAGTGGGAGTTTTGCTGGCTTCTCGTAGCGCAAGGCGAACCAGCCAGAGTGCAGAGTGCAGGAGCTGAATGGTGGCTCCCATCGCTTCGGCTTGTTTGAGCCCTTGCCGGAACCAGTGACGGCCTTGAGCAAGCTCACTACGGAGGAAGTGCAGACGCCCCTGCCCCATTTGAAAGAGAGTCTGGCTGGCCCCCATACCAAACTGCTGTGTGGTCTGGAGACCTTCTTGGATATAGCGTTCTGCCGCCGGATAGTCCTCCAACTCCAACAGGATTTCATAGAGATTCCAGAGAATCACCACCGAAAAATGGTCGTCCCCGATCCGTCGTGTTAGTCCTAAAGCCTCTTCTACCAGAGGCACCGAGTCTCTTAAATTGCCACAGTTGCGCTCCGCGTACCCTAGGATAAAAAGTGCAGAGCCAATATTGCGCTGATTGCCGATGATGCGATTGAGTGCTAGGCTGCGCTCCAGAACCCCCCGCGCTTTAGGAAGATCACGCAGAGTTGTGTAGAGAGCACCACAATGGATTGCCGCAGCGGCCTTTTGGGGGAGACTGCCCTGACTCTCCAGAAAAGCATACCCTTCCAGACACTCTTGCATGATGGCGTTCATATTTATATTAGTGATACTATGCCGAGCCGCCGCCGCCGCCTGGCACTGGGCGAGTGCGGCACTGGCGAGGTCTCCCGCCTGCTGATAGCACTGCTGGCTCTGACGGTGGTAGTTCAGGGCATCGTTGAAGCGAAACCGAACCGTCAGCATTCTCCCGAGTGCCTCGCTGGTACGCGCCTTGAGAAGAGCTTCTTGTGGAGGCAGAGCGGCCAGAAAGTTCTCCATCAGGCGGATTCCTACTTCGTGTTGCCCGCGGCGATCCCAGTAGCGCCAGTAAGCAAACCCAAGACGTGCTCCTAGGATGGGCTCACTCTGGCGGGCGTACTCCAGAGCAGTCAGAAGGTTCTCTTGCTCCTGCGCGACTCCCTCAAAGTAGCGATACTGCTCGGGGGACTCAAAGAGAGTTGCAAGCTGCTCCGCGTAGGTGCAGAAGTAGCTCAGGTGGCTTTTTTGTGCCGCTTGAAGTCCCTCAGGGTGCTGACGCTGCTGGGCATAGTGGCGCACCGTCTCTAGCATCTTGAAGCGCCGCTCCCCATCGGGCTGGGTAAAGGCACTGATGAGGGAAGCCATCCGAAGCGCTTCAAGGTCGAGGAGTACCAGAGGGCTGAGTTCCTCACAGACATGCTCGGCGGCCTCCAGAGTCCAGCCGCTCCGGAAGACCGCGAGCCGCATGAGGATCGCTTGCTGATCGGGAGTAAGACGCGCAAGACTCTCCTCCAGTGCGGCATTTAGGCTACTGTGGCGTGCACCCGCCTCATGGGCGCGTCTTGCAAGCAGGCGCTGATCCCGCTTCAGGCGGCTTCGTACTTGCTCCGGGGAGAGCATACCCAGCCAAGCGGCTGCCAGCTCAAGAGCTAGTGGCAGCCCATCCAACTCACGGCAAAGCTCAAGAAACTCGGACTGGTTCTGGGGAGTCAGAACGAGATCAGGCCGTGCTCGTCGCGCACGGTCCAGCAGGAGCGCCAGTGCGGCATCTTCCACACCAAGTTCCAGCGGCTCCAGCACCAGCTCTTGCTCGCCGGATACCTGAAGAGGTCGCTGTGAGGTCACCAGGCTGCGAAGCTCTGGGACTCCCTGGAGCAGGGACTGAAGCGACTCTCCCAACCCAAGCACTCCCTCTGCATTGTCCAGCACCAGAAGAGGTTGCCGGTGCATCCGGAGAAGCTGGGTCAGCGCAGGCAGGAGTGCGCCTTTTTCCCTCTGCCCCCCGGCTGCCTCATGAATCGCGGCAAGAGCCTGCTCACCTGTGGCTATCTGCTCCAGAGCCACAAAGACGACACTACATGCGACCCTCTCCCTCTCAAATCGCTGTCCCAGTTCCAGAGCAAGCCGAGTCTTTCCCACTCCGGGCGGGCCGGTCAGAGTCACGAGGCGGGCGCTTCCTTCCTCCACCAAAAGATTCCACAGGTGTGCTTGTTCCCTTGCGCGCCCCACGAAGGAATCCAGAGGGTGGGGCAGTGTCCTGAGGAGCGGTGCGAGTGCGGCAGGTGGTGCCTCTGGAGTCGCGGGGGGCACGGGGTCAGCGGATGGTGTGCGTGCGGGAGTGGGACGCAGAGCCACTTTGAGCGAATCGGGAGACGATGTGCGTAGTTCTTTCCAGAAAAGGCGCTCTACTTCTTTCTCATGGCGTGCCGCATCCGCAGGGCGCCCCGCCTGCACCAGCAGACGAATGAGCTGCTCCTGAGCCACTTCACTCAAGGGGTTCAGGGCTACTGCACCACGTGCGTAAACAATGGCGGCCTCAGGCTCTGTTTCCCCTAAAGATTGCGAGAGCTGGATCAGAGCCATACGAAGCCCATCCTCTAGGCGCTCGCGCTCACTCAGAACCCAGGTTTCGTAGAAACCGGGGAGCAGGTGGTGCTCGTAGAGCTCCAGTGCTTTATCTAGCGCTTCACGTCGCAGTTCGGGATTGAGGTTTGCCCGTCTTAGGCAAGACTCCAGCTCCACCACATCGCTACTGACCTGCTCAACAGCAAATCCCACGCTGGCACGGCTGGAGCGCAGTACGTCCTCTTCCTGAGTTCCCGTCTCCTCCAGTGCACGCCGCAGGCTGGCGAGTGTCTGTCGAAAACGTGTCCGGGTCACGCTGGGATCTTCATCGGGCCAGAGAAGCTCGATGAGCTCCTCACGAGGCCAGTCTCGTAGCGGAGGGAGAGCAAGTCGTGCCAGAAGTAGCGCGGTTCGGCGTGTCTCAAAGTGCGTTGTGGCTCGGGTGCCTGCACTCAGGCGCAGTTTTCCCAACAAATCTACACGT
Organism: Armatimonas sp.; assembly: GCF_043757465.1. Lineage (GTDB taxonomy): Bacteria > Armatimonadota > Armatimonadia > Armatimonadales > Armatimonadaceae > Armatimonas. Next base: position 115,019 of record NZ_JAYVPL010000158.1, on the reverse strand, counting down.
AGCTTAGACAGTGGAACCAGCATGCTATCAATTATTCAAGAGAGGGTGCGCTCACTCCTGCATGGCGAAAAAATAGGAACTTATCCTGGCCTTGCCCCATTATCATAGTTGCCGTGCAAGAAAATGTAATTCTAGTGGATGCGAACGATAACGCGATTGGTAGCTGCGAGAAACTGGCCGCGCATCTCTACGGTGGGCAGCTCCACCGGGCGTTTTCTGTCTTTATCTTCAATGATAAAAATTGCCTGCTGCTCCAGCAAAGAGCGCTGGAAAAATACCACTTTGGTGGCCTCTGGACCAATACCTGCTGTAGTCATCCCCGCCCGGGCGAAACCACGCTCACGGCGGCGCAGCGGCGGCTCACCGAGGAACTGGGTTTCACTGTGGCACTCACGGAGCTCGGGCAGTTTCTCTACCGTGCGGAAGATCCCGCAACCGGCCTCACCGAGCACGAGCTGGATCATGTCTTTATCGGGCACTTCACGGGCGAGCCTACTCCAAACCCCGCTGAGGTAATGGACTGGCGCTGGCAAGCGATGGAGCAAGTGGAGGCGGAACTTCTGGCCTCTCCAGAGCGCTTCACCCCCTGGTTCCCTCGGGCGCTTGCCTACACCCGTCGCGCTTTGCTCTAACGCCACTCTAGAGCAGTGAACCATTTGTGAAAACTACTCGTCTGGCTAGTAGGTATTTTTATGCCCGCTGGCGAATCTTCTTAACTGATAAGAAAGGTTACTCTATTCATGCAATCTCCCTGTACCCTAGCCCCTGTCCGACGGGGAAAGGCTGCTTTTACGCTCATCGAGCTTCTGGTCGTGATCGCCATTATCGCGATTCTCGCCGCGATTCTCTTCCCCGTGTTTGCTCAGGCGCGTGAGAAGGCCCGTCAGACTTCCTGCCTCTCCAACCTGAAGCAGTATGCGCTGGCGAACCTGATGTATGTCCAGGACTATGATGAGACTTTCCCGATGTCGGCGTACCTCAATGTCTCGTGCGTCGCGACTTTCTACTGGGCGGTGAACCCCTATGTCAAGAACAGCCAGATCACGCAGTGCCCCAGCGAGAAAGAGGCGATGAATGTTCAGCTTCTCACGGGTGCTCCCTGTGCCAACACGCCACCCTTCAATAGCTACGTGGTGAATCCCGCGCTCTACGCCAATGGCTTTATCCCGGGTGTCTCGACTCTGAGCCTTGCCTCTGTCAATCGTCCGTCTGAGACTGTGATGCACTACGATGGCAATACCAACACGAGCCAGCAGCAGATTGTCCAGGCGCGGCACCAGAATATGTTTGATGCCAGCTTCGTGGACGGCCACGCCAAAGCCCTACAAGCCACTCTGACCACGATAACCACGCAGCAGTTCACCGTGATGGGCCCGGGCAAGGCACTCAAGACGTATCGGGTCGGTACAAGCGGCGGGTTCTACGCCGGACAGACCGAGTGTAACGGACTTCCCCAGTAACTCTTTCAGGCCCATTTATGGGCCTTGCCGCAACAGCGGGCTGCTTTAGCTGCCCGGGAGAAATCGAATGAAAGCAGCACGTATCGTTTCTAGTGTCATCGCATTGGGCGCAGTCTCCGTCGCCGTTGCGGCAGACTGGCCGCAGTTCCGAGGTCCCGAGCGAACGGGGCTTTCCAAAGAGACAGGTCTTCTGAAGAGCTGGGCGGAAGGTGGCCCCAAGCTCGCCTGGAAAGCCACGGGCTTGGGCTTGGGCCATACCACCGTTTCTGTGGCGAAGGGCAAGATCTTCGGGATGGGGCTCGTCGGCGAGGACGAAAAAGTCTGGGCGCTGGACGAGAAAACGGGCAAGGCACTCTGGAGCGCCAAGATTGCAGGTTCGACGAGCCTCCAGGGGCGGCAGGGTGGCTATGGCTCCCGCGCCACTCCAACTGTTGAGGGCAACTTCCTCTACACCGTGGGGGTGGGCGGCGAGGTGCTCTGCATGAAAGTGACGGATGGGACAATTGTCTGGCGCAAAAGCCTCGTGAGCGACTTTGGCGGTCAGGTGCCCACGTGGGGCTACAGCGAGTCTCCGCTGATTGATGGCGAGAAACTCATTGTGACGCCGGGCGGAGCAAATGCCGTGATCGCGCTCAATAAAACCACGGGCGCAACGATGTGGAAGTCCGAGCTACAAAACCGCGTGGCCTACTGCTCCGCACTCGCCGCGACCGTCAATGGCCAGAAGCAGTACATTCAGTTTTTGGGAAGCGGCGTTTTTGGTCTGGATGCCAGCAATGGCAAGCCACTCTGGAGCTACACATCCCCTGCGAACAAGCAACAGATTAGCTGCTCCATGCCCATCTACCAGAATGGAATGCTCTTTGCCGCCACGGCCTACCAAACGGGTGGTGGGCTGGCAAACCTGGCAACGGGTAAGGCGGAAGAAGTGTACTTCTTGCGCGAGATGCAGAACCACCATGGGGGCATGGTGCTGGTTGGAGACTACCTCTATGGCACGGGCAACAATAGCCTGATGTGTGTCGAGTTTAAGACCGGCAAGATTGTCTGGGAGAGCCGCAGCCCCGGCAAGGGCTCCATTACCTACGCCGATGGGATGCTCTATGTGCGTAACGAGCGCGGCCCGGTAACACTTGTGGAAGCCAATCCGAAAGAGTACGTCCAGCGTGGTCAGTTTGAGCAGCCGGAGCGCACCCGTGAGCCCGCCTGGGCCTACCCGGTGGTAGCCAATGGGAAACTCTATGTCCACGATATGGACACACTTTTGTCCTATGAGGTGAAATAGAAATGGCGGACTGGCCCCAGTGGCGTGGCGCACTGCGCAACGGAGTTACTAGTGAGACTATCGGCTGGCGCGGCGGAAAGCCGCGCCAGCTCTGGCAGGCGACTATTGGGCAGGGGTTTTCGTCGGTTGCCGTTAAGAGTGGCAAGCTCTACACCACCGGTAATGTCAACAATACCGACTGGGTACACTGTCTAGATGCCGTCACGGGTAAAGTGGTCTGGCAGTATAAGTATGCCTGTGGGGCCGGAGACTATCCGGGCACCCGCGCTACCCCGACGGTGCACAACGGGAATGTCTACACACTAAGTCGCGAGGGACTGGCGCTCTGTCTGAGCGCCGACACGGGTAAAGTGGTCTGGCAGCAGAAGCTCAACTGCGCACAGCCGCAGTGGGGCATCTGTGGCTCTGCTCTGATTGCGGGAGACCGGGCGATCTACAATGTCGGGCGTAATGGCACGGCACTGGATAAGACCAGTGGACGTATCCTCTGGCAGAGTGGGAGCGACGCTCCTGGCTACGCGGCTCCGGTTCCCTTTAGCGCGGGTGGTCAAGACGGGATCGCAATCTTCGCCGCCAAGGGGCTTGTGGCCGTCAATGCTGCCACGGGCAAGCCGCTCTGGCAGTTCCCCTGGGACACCAGCTACGATGTGAATGCCGCCGATCCGATTTTCTCCGGCAACAACGTCTTTATCGCCTCGAACTACGGCAAAGGTGGTGCACTGCTGAAGCTTGGTGGAGGACAGCCGTCGGTGGTCTGGCAGACACGTGCCATGAAGAACCACTTCAATACCTGTATCTTGCACAAAGGTTTTCTCTACGGCAACGATGACAACACCCTGCGCTGCCTGGAGTGGGCCACGGGCAGTGAGCGCTGGAGCCTTAGAGGCATTGACAAAGGCGGGCTGATCCTTGCGGGCAACCAGCTCGTGGTGATGGGAGGACGCGGTGAGCTGATTCTGCTGGCCGCCGATCCTAATAAGCTCACCGAGCAAGCGCGAGCCACGGTGCTCAATGGCACTTGCTGGACACACCCCGTGCTTGCCAACGGAGTGCTCTATGTCCGAAACCAGGAGGGGACGCTCGTCGCTTTAAATATGCGGGGATAGTTTCAAGAACCTATGAAAAGAATAAGAATACTAGTGCTTGCAGCGGGTCTCACCGCTTTGATGGGAAGTGGAGCCGCTCTGGCTGATGTGCAGGGCTGGTTAAACTGGCGTGGCCCGGCGGGAACGGGTATCTCTCTGGAGAAGAACCTTCCCACCACACTGACCGCACCCCTCTGGAGCGTGAAGCTCGCAGGGGGCGGGACTCCTGTGATCGCCAATGGGAAGGTCTATGCACTGGGCTACGATGGGGTTGGGGCCGATCTTCAGGAAGTGCTGCTCTGCGCCGATGCCGAGACGGGCAAGAAGCTCTGGGAGAAGCGTTTTTCAGACTACCTCTCGGACATTACCTACGATAGATACGCCATTGGGAGCCCGACAGTGGACCCCGAGACCGGCAATGTCTATATGCTGACATCGGCGGGGATCTTTGCCTGCTTCACGGCTGATGGTAAGCCGCTCTTTCAGCACGCGACGATGGAGGAGCTAGGCCGCCTCACGTTCACTAATGGCCGCACGGGCGCTCCGACCATTCTGGATGACTTAGTGATTGTCCGGGGCATCACCAGCAACTGGGGCGGCGATGGGGCGGCGATGGATCGCCTCTACGCATTCGACAAAAAATCCGGCCAGCTTGTTTGGTCGTGTAGCCCAGGGCTTGCGCCAAAAGATAATACGTTCGGGCGACCCATCTTCGCTTGGCGCAACGGCAAGCAGGTCTTCTACAGCGGCGCGGGTGATGGTAGCATGATCGCGGTCAATGCGCGCACGGGCGAGCCGATCTGGCGCTACCCGATCTCCGCGGGCGGTATGAACGCCACCATGGTGATGTACAAGAACACCAAGGGTGAGGAAACCGCGATCTGTATTCACGCTGATGAGAATATAGATGCCAGCAACGCGGGGCGCATGACATCGGTGAAGGTTCTGAGCGAACCCAAGCCCGCCGAGCCGCTGACACCCGGAGCCGCGCCTGGACCGCCGGTGCTGGATAAATCTTCCGAGGCATGGCGCAACGACGATCTCTCTGCCGTCTCTAGCACTCCGGTTCTGGTCGGGCGAAATCTCTATCTCACGGATAAAACAGGCTTTTTGGACTGCGTTGATGCGGAGACGGGTAAGATTCTCTGGAAGCAGAAGCTCGCCCCCGATCAGCTCCACGCCTCCCCAACCTACGCAGAGGGAAAGCTCTACGTGCCGTTTCAAAATGGCCTGTTCTATATTCTGAAACCCAGCGCAGCAGGAGCGCAAGTGCTCGCTAAGACCCAGCTCGCTGGCCGCTGCATCGGGGCTCCCTCGGTCTACAATGGAAAAGTCTATGTCTTCTCCACCGAGCGACTCTACTGCTACGGCAAGCCCGGCGGCAAGCCCATGGCCGTGATTGCCTCCGTCGGCGCGCCCAAGAAGCTCGCAGGCCCGACGGTAGCTCTGCAGATCGTGCCCTCGGAAGTGGTTTTAAGGCCCGGCGAGAAGGTGAAGCTGAGCATTCGCGGAATTGACGCCAATGGGTTTGTGACCGAGACTTTTGATGCGAGTAAAGCCACTTTTGAGCAGTACGTCCCCCCGACTGCCAAAGTCCGTGCACTTCTGGATGCCAAGTTCGAGAACGGCGAGATTATCGGGGGGACGAAGACATCAGCGGGCGCGTATCAAGCGACGCTCAATGGCTTCAAGGGAATCATGCGGGGCCGCGTCTTAACCGCCCTGCCCTACACCGAAGACTTTGAGAGTTTCTCACCTGCCGAGCCCGACACGCTCGATCCGACCGCCAAGTTCGCCTACCCGCCGCTCCCGTGGATCGGGGCACGCTTCAAGTTCGATGTGCGTGAGCTCGATGGCAATAAAGTCTTCGCTAAAACGCTGGACAATATCGCCTTCCAGCGCGCGACAGTCTTCTTCGGCCACCCAAGCGAGAAAAACTACACACTGGAGACGGACATCATGGTGGATGGCAACCGCCGCACCAAGTCAACGGTGGGTGTGATCAACCAGCGCTACTATATTATCCTCAATGGCAACGCCGATGAGCTGGAAGTCAACTCCAATCAAGAGCGCATCAAAGCCACTGTCCCCTTCAAGATTCAGGCAAAAGTCTGGTACCGCATGAAGACTCGCGTGGATGTGAATGCAGATGGCGTCTCTGGCGTGGTGCGTGCCAAGGTCTGGAAAAAAGAGGAGACCGAGCCAACAGCTTGGACGATTGAAGTGCCGCATAAGAATGTCCATAAGCAAGGTGCACCGGGCCTCTTTGGTTTTGCGCCACAGTCGCTTTATAAAGTCTATGTTGATAATATCTCGGTGAAACCCAACTAACCCACCCCCTAACCCCCGTGTAACGGGGGGACAAGTTGGATTCCCCCGCCGGGCGGGGGCTAGGGGGTTGGAGAAAAAATTATGAAAAGAAACGCACTACTTGCAACATCACTGCTCGCACTGAGCATGGCGGCGGCGCTCACGGTAAAGGCGGCGGACTGGCCGTTCTGGGGCGGGGGCGCATCGCGCAACATGGTTTCGTCCGAGAAAAATATCGCCGTCACCTGGGATCCGGGCCGCTATAAGGGCAGCACCGAAGAGATTGACCTGGCGACGACCAAAAACGTCAAGTGGGTGGCCAAGCTCGGCTCCCAATCCTACGGCAACCCGACGGTCTCGGGTGGCAAGATCTTTGTGGGCACTAACAACGAGAGTCCGCGCGACGAGAAGCTAAAGGGCGACCGTGCGGTGCTGCTGTGTTTAGATGAGAAGACCGGTGAGATGATCTGGCAGCTTGCCGTTCCGAAGCTGGGCACGGGGAAAGTCAGCGACTGGGAGTTTCTGGGGCTCTGCTCCTCGCCCGCTGTGGATGGCGACAAGGTCTATGTAGTCACCAACCGCTGTGAGGTAATCTGCCTGGATGTCAATGGGCAGGCCAACGGAAATCAGGGTGTCCAAGACGAAGCCAAGTACTTAACGGACAAGGGAAAGCCGCTGCACACGCTGGGGGCAAAAGATGCCGATGTGCTCTGGCGCTACGACATGCGCGAGGAGCTAGGTGTCTTCCCGCACAACATCACCAACTGCGGCCCGCTGATCTTGGGCAATACCATTACAGTGACCACGAGCAACGGCGTGGACTGGACCCACACCAATATTCCCAATCCCAAGGCTCCTGCGCTCTGTGTTTTGGATAAGAACACCGGCAAGTACCTTGGGGAAGAAGGCAACGGTGTCTCCGCGAAGACCATGCACTCTAACTGGTCCTCGCCCGCAGGGGGCTTGGTCAATGGTAAAGAGACGATCATCTTTGGTGGGGGCGATGGCATCTGCTACGCCTTTGATCCGGCCAGTGCGGTGGGCGGCGAGCAGAGCATTCTCAAGACTCTCTGGAAGCTAGACTGCAACCCCCCGGAGTACCGGATGAAAAATGGCAAGCCGCTCAAGTACGCCACATTTGATGGCCCCAGCGAGGTGATCGCCACCCCTGTACTCTATAAAAACCGCGTCTATGTGCCCATCGGGCAGGATCCAGAGCATGGCGAGGGAATCGGGCAGATAGCTTGTATAGATGCCGTCACGGGTAAGACGGTCTGGGTTAACAAGAGCATTCACCGCTCCCTCTCGACACCCTCGATTATCAATGGAATGGTCTTTGTCAGCGACTACTCGGGCTTTGTTCACTGCTTCGACTCCGAGACTGGCAAGCTCTACTGGAGCTTCGACTCCAAGAGCCATATCTGGGGCTCTACCATGGTGGCCGAGGGGAAAGTTTACGCGGGTACGGAAGACGGCGACATTGTTATTCTTGCGGCCAGCAAAGTGATGAAGGAGCTGGGACGCGTGGACATGCGTGCCCCTATCTATGCGTCGCCTGTAATCGCTAACGGAACGCTCTATGTCGGAACCCCCACCCATCTCTATGCGATTGCAACGGGGGCAAAAGCCGCGCAAGCCGCGCCACGACAGAGTCCCACCGCTCTTGCCCGAATGACAGCTCGTGCCAAACAGCTCCGCGCGGAGCATGAAAAGCTGGCAAGCTGTGAGGCGCACGGAACCCCTTAAGGAAAAACGATGAAATATGCGCTAGTCTTGCTGGTGGCCACGGTCTACGTGCTCCACCAGGACTTCTGGAACTGGAAAGATAGAAGCCTCGTCATGGGGGTTCTGCCGGTGGGACTGGCCTATCATGCCTTCTACGCCTGCATGGCCGCCACCATGATGTTTATTCTGGTCAAGCTGGCCTGGCCCACAAAGCTCGAAGCCGAGATCGAAGCCCTGGGTGATGCTGCCATTCAGGTGGAGGAGCACTAATATGGGACCTTTGATCGTTATCCTGATCTACATGGCTGTGGTTACCTATATCGGTAGCGTGGCTGTGCGCCAGAGCAAAAAGAACAGCACCGAGGATTTCTTCCTGGCGGGGCGTTCCATTGGCCCGATGGTATTTTTCCTCTCGCTTTTCGCCACCAACATGACGGCGTTTGCCATTCTCGGAAGCTCCGGCGCGGCCTACAAGCAAGGCGTCGGCATCTTCGGCATGATGGCAAGCTCGTCGGGGTTCATGATCCCACTGACAATTTTCTTGATCGGCACCCGGCTCTGGGCCTTAGGAAAACGCTTTGGGCACATGACCCAGGTCGCGTTTTTCCGCGACCGCTGGGAGTGCTCGGGGATCGGGACGTTTATCTTCGCGCTCTCTGCCGCAATGATCGTGCCCTACATGATTATCTCGATCATCGGGGGGGGGACAGTTCTCCAAGAAATCTCCGGTGGCCTCGTGCCCTACTGGCTAGGCTGTCTGCTCGTCACACTTGTGGTCACCCTGACCGTCTTCTTGGGCGGAATGCGCGGCACGGTCTGGGTGAATGTTTTCCAGACAATTCTCTTCATGCTCTTTGGCACGATCGCGCTGATCGCCATCAGTAGCAGCCTTGAGGGTGGCTTTGGTGCGGTACTGACCAAGCTCGGAGCAAGTCCGAAGGGCTTTCTTCTCAGCCGCGAGAGGATGCCCGCTGAGGTCTTCTGGAGCTACTCGCTGATCCCGCTCAGCTCGATCATGTTCCCGCACATGTCCATCATGTGTCTCTCGGCCAAGAAGATGTCCGCGTTTAAGAACACGGTTGTGGCGTATCCGCTGGCGATTATGGCCGTCTGGCTTCCCAGTGTCTTCTTAGGCATTGTCGGAGCAGGCCTCTTCCCTCGACTCCAAGGTGCAGAGCCCGACGGCATCTTACTTAAGCTCCTCACCGAGTACGCGCCGGTCTGGATCTCGGGGATTCTGGGAGCGGGAATTATCTCCGTGGTAATGGGAAGCGATGCGCACCAGGTACTTGCACTCTCGACCATGTTCACCAAGGACATCTTCGACCACTACGGCGGACGCAAGAAGTTCGGGGAAAAAAGTAGTATTCTCTTTGCCCGTGGGTTTATTGTTGTCCTAACAGTGGTCGCCTACCTGATCGCACTGGTCATAAAGCAAGGAATCTTTGAAATTGCCGTGCGCTTTGCGTTTTCTGGCTTTGCCGCGCTCGCGCCCATCATGATCGCCGCGCTGTTCTGGAAGCGCAGTACCAAGTGGGGCGCACTGGCCGCAGCGATCTGGGTGGCGATCTGTCTTTTCGTCACCGGCTACCTCACCAATATCTCCGAGCCGATGGGCCAAAAGATGCAAGCCGCCCAAGCTGCTGCTGCCAAAGCACCACCGCCGCCGCCCGGGGCGCCCAAGAAGAAGCCCATTACCGAGCTTCCTATCTACCCGGAGCTGGGACGACTCTTCCTGCGCGCCCCGACCCAGATCACGATAATGGGCTACTTGCCCGTGGTTCCGATGGTGGTAGGCTCCGCGCTTCTGATGCTCTTTGTCTCGCTAGGCACCAAGCCCCCGAGCAAAGAAACGGTCGAGAAGTACTTCCCGAGTAAAACTGAGAAGTAAGCAAAGTAAGAAAGGGCGGCCAGTTGGCCGCCCTTTCTTATTTTCCTCAAGCCACCGGCTAGGCGGGGTCTCGCACGACGAAGCGGACGGTTTGAACCAGCTTGCCATCGGCGCGGATTTCGAGGCGGTAGAGCCCCTTGGGCCAGTCGCTGTTCGGCTTGCTCAGCCGGAAGAAGAGCACCGGTTCCTTACCCCTAGGGATATCCGCCGACGCAATCGTGAAGTTGGGACGAATCTCGTCCGCGTTCTCCGCGATCCAGGTGCCCCGATAGACCTTCACGGCTGTCTTTGGGACAGGGAAGTGGTAGACGAAGCGCGGGGTGCTGGTGGGGAACTCAAAGCCCTCTGGGGTGACGGTTCGCTTGGGTTCTTGTCGGCTCATCAGCGTTTGGGGGCCCACTGTTTGAGAAACGCAAGGACTTTGGCCGGGTCGTGGTGATCGCCCTCTTCGAGCTTGCCCGAGTCCTGTGTCCAGAGCTGCTTGCCTCGGGCATCCAGTACCACAAGCACGGGGAGGCCGAGTTTGGTGGGGTTACCGTAGCGCTGGTTGATGTCCTCATTGTGCTTTTTATCCACATCAATTAAGACCACGACGAAACTCTTCTTCAGCTCGGCGGCGAGTGCTTTATCTTCGTCGCAGAGCTTGTGGAGCTTATGGCACCAGTGGCACCAGTTTGCCCCGAACTGCAAGAGGACATTTTTCTTGCCGCGCTTGGCCTCTGCGAGCGCTTTTTCAATTTGTTGTGCCCCGTTGGCTTTCTCGTCGTAGAGGGCGGGAGCGGCGGGCGGCTGTCCAAGAAGCAGCGCTAGGAGAAGTAGTTCTTTCATGGCGCTATCTTACCGGCAATTTGTGGCTCCAGGGGGCGTTTGGGGTCAAGCTTGTCTAAAGTAAGTGCCGTGATCAGCGAGATGGTCTCGCCGCGTTTGAGGTTTTTGAGCGGGGCAGTGAACTCTAGCTCGGTGTAGGGGACCATTGCGTTTTGTCCAAACCAGGGATCGTCGGCGTTGCAGTAGATCTGGGCACGGTCGGTCGGGGCTGTGTAGCGCGCTTCTGCGTTGTCAGGAGCGGCCAGTGCTCGGACACTCAGGAGTGTATCGCCTTGGACATGGGCCAGCACATCGGCATCGAAGAAGACCTTGGTAGAGTTTTTCGGGTCACGCGCGTGGGCATGGAGCGAGCCGTCGCGCTTGCGCACCCAGACGGTCGGTGCGGCATTGACTTGTGTCACCGTCCACGGGGCCACGGGGAAATCGGCACCGTCGCGCTCTTTACGAAAGAAGCTCGTCATCACCAGCATCTGACTCTTTTTGTCTAGCACAAGGGCACGCTGGCACCGCACTCCCCACCCGATCACGAGGCTGCTCGTGAGCATCACGCCATAACCGCCCAGAATCTCGGCCTGGTGCGGGGCCTGATCCAGCGCGGCGGGAGGCGGCCAGGCGTTGGGCATCCGATTGGGCCAGTCATCCTGCGGCCAGGCCCACACTTTATCGCCGCCCGTGTTGGCCCACTCGCCCAGCTTGATGGGCTTGCCAGCGACCGTCTTGTTCTCCCAGAGCAAGTTCGGCCCGCCGACAAAGCCAAAGCGCATCACGCGCCCCACCGACGGCACAACAATCGCCTCAACCACGCCGTTGCTCAGGCGCAGCGCATCGCGCCAGCCGTTGTAGACCACTTTTTCCACTGCCATGGCGTGAGTGTACCTCGCCATCGTCGGCCCCGAGAAGCGATTTTTCTGTTAGAATCTAGCTACGATGAACGACGACCCTATTTCCTCGCGCGCTCTCACCCCAGCGGAGCGCGAGTCCTACAAAACCTACGGCTATGTCTTGCTCAAGGGGCTACTCTCGCCGGAGCAAGTGGCCGCCACACGCGACGATGTGATGGCGATTATGAACCAGATCGGCTTGGGGATGACGGCGCTGAAACAGACCAGCGAGTACCTGGCAGACTCTCCCGTGGAGGCACTGGTCAATAGCCCTCATCTGCAAGCTATCGCCTCAGCGCTAATGGAGGGCGAGGCCAGACTGTATCTTCCCTTCAGTGCCGTGAAGTCAGCGGGCGGCGGCGGGGCGTTTCATTTTCACCAGGACAACCAGTACACGAAGTTCGACGGACCGGGGATCAATCTCTGGGTGGCGCTCGTGCCGATGACGCAGGAGAGCGGCTGCCTTGCGATGGTGCCCTACTCGCACTACTTGGGGACGCTGCACCCGGTGGCGGGAACCAACCATAACAGCGGGCTTGAGCCTGCGGTGCGTGTGCCTGTGCCGATGGAGCCAGGCGATGTGGTGGCGTTCTCGCGGCTCACGGTGCACGGCTCCGGGAAGAACCTCACCGACAAAGCCCGGGTTGCCTATGCCATCCAGTACGCCCGCCACGATGTACGCTACACGCGCGATCTAGGGCAGACCTGGAAAACTATTGCGGACGACGGGCCGGGTTGGCGCACGGGGCCGGTGGAGGCGATCACAATCCCCGAGAAGCGCGATGGACACTGAGTTTACCTACTCCGAGCTGCACCGCGACCAGTACTACGGCGCGGGGCTGACAGTTTTGCGCGGCGTGATCCCGCCATCGCTGCTGACCGACCTACGGCGCGAGGCGGAGAAGGCGCGGGAGCTGGCGCGAAATCTTCAGGGGCCGCAGACACAGCGCCTCCAGCCTGTCTACAAGTACGCTGAGCTGAATCACCAGCCGTTTCATGACTTCCATGCACTACCAGGGATGCGTGCCGCCGTCGCGAATATTCTTGGGCCGGAGCATGCCTCCAGCCAGATCATGGGGATCTTGTTTGAGCCGCAAAACCGGGCCTGGTGCACCGCATGGCACCGCGACTGGGGCTACAACGTACCGGGTATGGATGTCCCCGCGTTCTTCCGGGCGATACGTGACCGACGGCTCTTCAACCAGCTCAACGGAGCGCTCTACGACGACCACTGTCTGTGGGTGGTGCCGGGGAGCCATAGCCGCGGCGATCTCCCCGACGAGACGGCACACTTTCCGTGCATCCCACCGCCCGGCCCGGCGCTCACGGATGCCGCCACGCCTGAGGAGTGCGAGCGGCGCTGCCTGGACTACACCCGGGCGATGCCCGGCGCTCTCCCTGTGCCACTTTTTGCGGGCGATGTGGCGTTCTACCGCGCCTGTGGCTGGCATCTGGGCAACTACGTAACGTACACTCGGCGTGCGACGCTCCATGATGGCTATTACTGCCCCGAGGATCTGCGCTGGCAGGAGGCCGTGAAAAATAAAACGGTCGGCGAGGCGTTCTGAGGGCATGCTGGCTTTTCTTGGGTTTGCGATGGTCGCCACTTTCCTGACGCTGATAATGACCAAGCGGCTCCTGCCGCTGGTCGCGCTGACCCTGGTACCGCTCTGCTACGGCATTTTTGCGGCGCTGCTGGTAGGTGTTTTCCCCTTTTTGGCATCCCCCCGGCGACGGGGTTGTAGGAGGGAAGTAACCTTGCTATGGCGAACCTGTGGGCATGAGACGCTTTTCTTTTTGGGCCGCCGCACTGCTACTTGCAGCAGGCTGTACGCAGACCGCGCAAAATGCTACCTCCCCGACGCCCGACCCCATGACCGACACTGCCATTGCTAAAGCAGGTGCCAGTAGGCCGCAGATCGCTCTGGTGATGAAATCACTGGCCAATGAGTTCTTCAAGACCATGGAAGAGGGTGCGAAGAAGCATGAGCAGATCAATGAAGATAAATATAAATTAATATCAAATGGAATCAAAGATGAGCAAGATATCGCTAAGCAACAGCAGCTTATCGAGCAGATGATCGGGCAGAAAGTGGCCGCAATTGTGGTTGCCCCTGCGGACTCAAAAGCGCTTGTCTCTATCTGCCAGAAAGCTGCCACCGCCGGAATTGTGGTCGTGAATATTGATAATCGTTTTGATGCAGATGTCATGAAAGAGAAGAAGCTTACGGTACCGTTTGTTGGCCCCGATAACCGAAAGGGCGCGAAGCTGGCTGGGGATTTTCTGGCTACCAAGCTCAAGACGGGCGATAAAGTGGCGATTCTTGAAGGGGCTCCCACGGCCTTCAATGCGCAGCAGCGCAAGGCGGGCTTCGAGGACGCGATAAAGCAAGCGGGGCTTGTCATCGCCGACAGCCAATCTGCCAACTGGGAGACCGACCAGGCAAGCAAGCTCGCTGCCGCCATGCTCACGGCGCACCCGGATATCAAAGCCCTGCTCTGCGCCAACGATTCGATGGCCCTGGGGGCCGTTGCCGCCGTGAAAGCCGCGGGCAAGACGGGCAAGATACTGATTGTCGGTTTCGATAACATTGGAGCCATCCAAGCGCTCATCAAATCCGGCAGCGTTCTTTGTACCGTAGACCAGCACGGCGACCAGCTCGCTGCCTTTGGGATTGACTACGCCCTTGAAATGCTCGCCAAGAAAGCCACCCCAGTAGATAAAGAGACGCCCGTAGATCTCGTCACTGTCGAAACGCTCAGATAGCATGTCGCGGAGCGACTTTGTGGCGAAACGCCAACCGCGGAGCGGAGCTGCCCACGTTCATGTGGGCGGTCTTGTGGCGGCGCTGGCGCTTCTCATTGGGTTCTTTGCCTGGCGCTCCCCGACTTTTCTCACCCCGACGACGTTTCTGACAGTCGCCAATCAGCTCCCCGAGGCGGCGCTGGTCGCTGTCGGGATGACCTTTGTGATCTTGATCGGCGGCATTGATCTCTCCGTAGGCAGCATTCTGGGCCTCGCCAGCGCGGTTCTTGGGATCGCGCTACTCCGCTGGCAGCTCCCCTTGCCTCTCGCCGCGCTGCTTGGTATTTCTGCAGGGCTTATCGCGGGATTTCTCAATGGCCTTGTCACGGTTCGGCCTCGTTTACCGTCGTTTATTGTGACCCTGGGCATGCTAGAGGCGGCGCGGGGAGCTACCTATCTGCTCACCGAGTCCCGTACTCAGTATCTGGGGGGCCCGGTCGAGAAGCTCACTGAAGGCGGGATGCTAGGCCTCACCCCACCATTTTGGTGGGCGATTTCCGTTGTGGTACTTGCGCAGGGAGTCCTCTCACGAACCGTCTTCGGGCGAAATCTCTATGCGATTGGCGGGAGCGAACAAACGGCCTATCTCTCAGGCGTCCCGGTGGCGCGGCTGAAGATCATGGTCTTTGCTATCGCCGGGGGGCTGGCGGGGCTGGGGGGGCTCTTTAATGCGGCGCGGCTCTCTAGCGCGGATCCTAACGCGGGGATGGGAATGGAACTTTCCGCTATTGCTGCCGTCGTTATTGGAGGAACCAGCCTGACGGGTGGGCGTGGCTCAGTGCTTGGGACATTTTTGGGGGTGCTGGTGCTGGCGACTCTGGGCAATGGCCTGGCACAGCTCGGTGTTCAGGAGCCCCTCAAGCGCTTGCTCACCGGCGGGGTGATTATTTTGGCGGTAGTGTTGGATCGGCTGCGGTATAGTAGAGGGGCAGAAATATGAGTCAAGAAGCAGTTTCAAGGCGCGGGCTACTGGGCACCTCAATCAAATCAGCGGCAGAGCTGGTGGGGCCGAACCTGCCTGGCTTCAGGCAGCTTTCCGGCAAGCGCCTTCCCGTTATCTACTGCACAGACGGCACAGACGAGCTCGCCGATGCGCTGGAGCTTGCCTGCCTTTATGCCCAGCCGGAGCTTGAGCTACGCGGCGTGATTCTCGACACGGCAGTCGGCTCGGCGGGGTTTCGTACGGTGCACCAGCTCAACTACCTCACAGGGCGCAGCGTTCTGGCGCTGAGTGGGCTCCAGAGCAAGCTGCGAACCGAGGCCGACCGCGCACTGGATCAGCCTGTCGAGACGCAGCAGGGTGTGAGCTTCTTACTCTCGGAGCTAGAGACAAACCGTGAGAAAGTGGCTCTTGTGGTGACGGGCTCTGGCCGTGATCTGGTTGCTGCCTACCACCGAAACCCGCGGCTCCTCCAGGCACGCTGCCGCGCGGTCTACGCCCCGCTAAATGAGAGTGGGGATGTGCATGCCCATACTAGCCTGCTACGCTCTGGCCTACCGCTCCACCGCCTCCTGGAAACGCGCGGACGTCTCAGCGATGTTCTTAACAGTGCCCCTGAGCCACTGGTGAAGCTCTGCCACGGGCTCTGGCGCAAGGAAGTGGGCGATCCTCTGGCCTACCTGCTGACCCCACTCGCGACGGAGGAAAAAACGGCTCTCCTCCACACTGAGCGCACTCTGCGCGGTGGCGGCCTGATCCCGCATGGCCCCGCGACTGCGGAGCTGCTCGCACGCCTGCCCCTGACCCGAACCGCATGACAATAGATGTAATCAATACCGCCCTCCCCCCCCAGTTCGATGCCATCGGACACTACACCGCTCTGTTTTGCGAGGAGCTGGCGCATTCCGCAGAGGTTCGTTTACTCGTCCCCACCGGCCCCACCTACGATCCGATCACGGCTGTACCGATCCTACCCTGCTTCTCGGTAGATACCCCCGACGGTATCCGGGCTGTACTGGAGCCAATTGTTGCCCGACAGCCCGACTGGGTCTTGCTCCAGTACAATCCGTTTCTCTACGGCAAGCGTGGCTACGCACCCCAGCTTGTCC
Source organism: Armatimonas sp. (assembly GCF_043757465.1). Taxonomy (GTDB): domain Bacteria; phylum Armatimonadota; class Armatimonadia; order Armatimonadales; family Armatimonadaceae; genus Armatimonas. Next base: position 98,699 of record NZ_JAYVPL010000158.1, on the reverse strand, counting down.
CGACTCTGCGTGAGCTAAAGCGCCGCTGCCCGAAAACACGCTTAGCAGTGATGACCCATGAGAACTTTGTCCCTTGTTGGGTAAACTGGCGCTTCACGGTTATGGCAACCTGGCAGGTACCCCAGTACTGGAATCTGGGTCACACGGCTGATCTGTTCTTTGTCTCGATCCAACACTGGGCGGATCACGCGCGTGGCTGGTTCAAAAAAATCCCGGTTCATCATCTACCGGTTGCGTCAACAATGCCACATGTTGCGATTGAGCGCCCTGAAGCTCGCCAGCGCCTCGCGATTCCTGAGGATACTGTGGCCGTGGGTTTTTTTGGAACCGCACATATTTCCCGTCTCCTTCCCCTGGTCGCTTCGACCCTTCGCGACGCACGGCAAAGTGGGATAAATGCTCGCTTACTCTATATTGGGCCAGATGGTGCGGCCGTACGGGAGGCTCTGGGGGAGCTGGAGCCACTTTGCTCCGAGGGGCCGCTCCCCGCTGAGGAAGTCTCCCGGCGTTTTTCCGCAATGGATGTCTATCTTGCCGCCTTTGTGGATGGAGTCTCCACGCGGAGAACCTCGCTGATGACCAGCCTTCAGCACGGAATCGCGACGGTGGGAACCGATGGAATTAACACGGACACTCTTTTTCGTGAGGCGAATGGGGAGGCGCTCCTGCTTGCGCCCGTGGGGGACGATGCAGCTTTTGCCACACAGACTCTGAAGCTAATTCGTGACCCTGAGCTGCGCCAGCGTATTGGAGCAAGCGGCAAGCGGCTCTACGACACGCGCTTTGATTGGAAGCCCGTGGTGCAGAGTTTTTTAGTGGCGCTGGGCGAGGCTTGACAGAGGCCGAGCAGAAAAGGCCAGCTTCTGCTCTCCCGTCGCGACCTCGAAAATCCGCACCGTACCGTCGAAGCCGCCTACTGCGATTTTCTGCGCGGTCAAGTCAGCGTCTAGGCAGAACGTGAAGTCCCCGCTCTGGCCGAAGCTGCGTACCTCACGCTGGGTCGTGAGATCGAGCAGTTTGACAATACCATCGCTAGCGAGTGTGAAGACTTGGTCACCTTTTAAGCAAAGCTGGTAGAGTTCTTTCTCGCAGTTATGGGCTAAGAACCGCGCGTGGCCTTGTTTGAAGAATCGGTCTTCCATATCGCCTGCATCGCCGGACTCGGACTTGGCTTTTTCGGGCTCCCACTGTTGAATCCACTTGCTCCCCCCTACCGAGAGCGCGGTTCCTCCAGAGAAGCTTAGTGAATAGACCGGAGCCTGACCTTTGTACTGCCCATACTGACGATTATGGCCTCCGTAGGTCGTGTAGAGCGTCCCGTCAGTTTCGTAGACTTTTACAGTGTGATCCCGGCTCGCCGAGGCCACGAACTTGCTATCGGCGCTAAACGCCACCGACGTCACCCAGTCCGCATGCACACTCATGCTCCAGAGCCGCTCGCCGTCTTTCACTGAGTAGCAGCGCACGCTCCCCTCCGCACCACCCGCTGCGACCCGCGTTTCGTCGGCGTTGAAGCGTGCTGTGAGCACCAAATCCCCAAAGGTATCTAAGACACGTCGCTTACCCGTTGCCAGCTCGACAAGCGCCACTTCGCCGTACTCGCCTGGAATCCCACCACCCACTAAGAGGGTCTTGCCCTCGCGGCTGACTTGCAGGCTCTGGATACGCTGGGGCAAGCCCCCGATGCGGCGCAGTAGCTTGCCGGTTTCTACGTCCCAGAGCGTCACTTCATTGTAACCCCCAACGGCGAGTGCTTTTCCCCCTGGCATAAAAGCCAGCGCCAGCACGGGTACGGGTGTCCGGTAGCTCGCCGGGGCCGCTGGGTGCGTCCGTGGCCCGAGAAGCGTTTTTAGCAGCGCCGTCTTATTTGCACCATCGAAATTTGCGCCTTCCGTGATCCAGCGCTTCACCAAAGAGAGCTGTCGGGCATCCAAAGCATCGTCTGATTTGGGCATGCGTAGGTTCTCGTCTTTGGTGAGAATACGCCGGTACAGCTCCGATGCCTCGGGCTTTCCGGGGACGAGCATCGCTTTATCCGACGCGCCGGATTTGAGAAGCGCGGCGAAAGTATGCGCCCGCCACTCGCCCAGATTCGTGCGTTCGCCGTGACAGCCGACGCAGCGTCGCTGGATAATCGGGGCGATCTCTTTGGAGAAGCTTACGGACTGGGCGTGGGCGGGAGGGGTGAGGATAATTCCCATAAGAATCGCCCCCATGAACGGGGGCGTCTTATTGTCGCTACACGACACAAAGGGCGTGCCGCCCATACCGAGTTTATTCGGTATGGCCCGAAGTGGCCTTCGTGTCCGAGGCACGAGGACAATAAGACGCCCCCGTTCATGGGGGCGAAAAACGTTTTTCATTTTTGGAACAGAAACTCCTGTGTATTGATCACTGTCCAGAGCAAATCCGTCACAGCGGCGGCTCTATCTTGTTCGGGGCGCTTGAGAAACGCGCTGGCGATGGTGCGCTCTTTGTCTGTGGGAAAGCGGCTCAGAGCCGTGAGATAGAGCTCGTCGAGAAGCTGTGTGTCCGTGAGGCCAGCGTAGCGTACCGCACCGGCGGCGACGCTCTCGTAGGATGTCTTGCCATTGAGCAGTTCCAGCGCTTGCAAAAGCGTCGGGGTCTGGCGCCGCTCACAGGTGCAGGCCGTTTCCCGCGCGGGCTGGCCAAAGGTTTTAGTGAACGCCGTCTGCTCCGGCCACGGACGCTGCGTCGCGTAGGCGACCCGGTCTTCGAGAGTGACTTTTTGGCGTAGAAGTTCGGTACGCTCTGAGTCGTTGGTGAGGTAGAAGTCGTGAACGGGTGTCGTGTTGTTGGTGCGAAGCGCCTCGATCAGTGGGCTGGAGAGGCCACTGGTATCACTCTCCAGCTTCCAGGTAAAGGCGAGGTTATCCCCGGTCATTCGTAGCTCTACCGTGTTCTCGCCGGGCTGGAGATTCAGAATATGGGTGGGAGTGCGCTTGAGGTTGCCGGTCAGGGGCTTACCATTGAGGGCGAGAGTAGCCTGATCGCTGAACTTTAGCATCACGGTCACTGCCTGCGCTGTGTACGAGTGGATTGTCCGGGTGAGCGTCCGCGTCTGGCGCTCAGTCTCCTCGAAGTGGTACTCCTGGCCTTCGAGAATCTCCGTGCGCGGCGTGCCGGAGTCGCGCCAGGTGCTTTGCCAGAGCGAGAGAGCCTTGGCACGCTCGGTTTGCGTAGTGAGCCAGCTTGGGTACTCGGTCTCTAGCGCGCCGTCTCGCTGGGTAAGCTGCGTGTCAAGTACGGTAAGCTTACCAGGCAAAGTGCTTGCCAAAGCGAGCGTTCCCGCCGTCACTCCAATCGCGTCTTGGAGCTGCTCCGCTGTTAAGAGCCGCACTTTGGCGTGGGAGAACAGCGTCTCATCGGCGGCGCTTGGGGCTAGGGACACGCGCTGGTAGGTCTGGCTCTGGCAGATCAGGCGAATGAGTTTTTTGCGGTCGAAGCTGGATTTGACAAACTCCTGTGTGAGCCAGTCGAGAAGTGCCGGGTTGCTCGGTGGGTTCGACGAGCGAAAGTCATCCACAGGCTCCACAATCCCGCGCCCGGTCAGCTCCGCCCAGATGCGATTGGCTTCGACGCGAGCAAAAAATGGGTTCTGCGGCGTGGTCAGCCAGCGGGCAAAAGCCATGCGACGGTCTTCTGTGGGTGCGCTTGTTTTCGCCCAGGGCTCCATATTCTCGCCCGTCGTCGGGTGCTTTACCTCGCCACTTGTCGCCAGCGTGATCTTGTTCTTCTTCGCCTCGGTGCGGGCAAAAACAGCGGCGATCTTGTAGTAATCGCGCATCGTCCAGTTCTCAAAGGGATGATTATGGCACTTGGCGCACTCAATCCGCGAGCCCAGAAACACCTGGGCCGTTAGCTCCGTGCGCTCCTCAGGTGTTGGGATCGCGAGGAAATAACTCGCTGCGGGCGACTGCTCGGTGCTTCCCGTGGCCGTCAGAATTGCATTGGCGAGCTTGTCGTAGGGGAGGTTCTCTCGCGTGGCATCTACGAGCCAGCGGGAGAAGCGCCCCGCCTGCTCCGTCGTTAAGTGCCGTGGTGAGACGCGCATCAAGTCCGCTTTTTTCAGTGCCCAGAACCGCGCAAACTCCTCAGAGGCGAGCAGGCCGTCAATGAGTTTGTCGCGTTTATCGGGCGCTGTATCGGTGAGAAACGCACGCGTGACAGCAATATTTGGCAGCAGGCCCGTCAGATCAAGCGAGACGCGACGCAGAAACTCCGTATCGGAGCATGTTATGGCAGGCAGGCACTGGAGCTGCTTGAGGCGCGCATTGACAAGTGTGTCAATCGGATTGTTCTCAGGCTGCGGCTTCCAGGCAAAGTCTTTTCGCGGCTCAACCACGGTCAAGTCCAGCGCCTGTACTTTATCTAAGTAGCGCACCGACACTGCGGCAAAGCCCCGACTCTTACCCGTGATTTTCCCCTCGGCATCCACGCTCGCGACGCTCGGGTGCGATGTTTCGTAGGTCGCTAGTGCCGTCACATCGCGCTTCGTACCATCGGAGAACTCCGCGATCACGCTGAGCTGCTGGTTCTTATAGGGCGCTTCCAGCACGCGCCGTCCGCCTGGCGTCACTTCGATCTTGGTAACACTGGCCTGGGGAACTGCGACTTCCGCACCCTCCGCAATCCACTGATTCAGGGTCGTGTACCGCGCATCCCCGACCCGGAGTCGCTTGCCCCCGACGTGGGGAATCGCGAGGGTTGGCTTCTTGAGAATCAAGCTCTCGGCGGGCTCTAGCGTGTTCACCCGGCGGCTGAAGCCATCTCGGGTCAGCGCAATCCGGTCAATCTTGGGCTCGTAGCCAAATAGCGAGAGCGAGAATCCGCCCTTGCCGTGCGGCGAGCCGTGGCACGAGCCGCTCGCGCAGCCTTGCTTGGTCAGAATCGGGACGGCTTCAAACGCAAAGCGCACGGGATCGGCCTTTGTCGCGCCGCTCACAGTGACGGGAATAACAAAACGCTTGCCCGCCACGCTCACGGTGATATTCGTCTTGCCATCGCCCACCACGGCGATCTTAGACAGCCCCGCCAGCCGTGCCACTTTGGGGTTGCCGCTCGCAAAAGTTGCTTTCTCTGTCAGATCACGCGCCGTGCCGCCAAAGAAGCCCGTCACCACGACCTGCCGCGTATCCCGCGCACTCGAAAGGCTCACCGACGGCGGCGTGACGACGATTCGTTCTTGCGCGTGGACAGGGAGAGTAAGGAAGGCGAGGAGCAGTCCCAAACTGGCACGGCTGGCGGGGGATGGGGGGCAATTTATCATCTAAAAAAGCTCCGGGATGGGCTTGCCCTTGGCGGCGATGGGCACGGGGCGGCCTTGGGGGGTGTAGATCGGCTTATGGCGGTCAATACCCAGTTTTTCGTAGATCGTTGCGGCGTAGTCTTCGAGAGTGTAGGCCATTGGGCTGGTGATAAAGCCCCCGTCGCGGTCCGTAGAGCCGATGACAGTGCCACCGGGGATTCCCGCTCCGGCAAAGGCGAAGCTAAAGGCATGGGTCCAGTGGTCGCGGCCCTGGCGCTCGTTGATGCGGGGGGTGCGCCCAAACTCCGTGACGAAGCAGACCAGCGTCTCGGCAAGCAGGCCGCGCTGGTCGAGATCCTCAATCAAGGCCGAGAACGCTTGGTCGGTTGAGCCCATCATTGGCCAGGTATGGATTCCCCAGCGCCCCGCGCCCGCCCCGCCACCAGGAATGTTATTCGTGTGGGTTTTGGAGTAGATTCCATCGTGGTGATCCCAGTTCATATTGTTACCCCCGTCGTAGCGCACCTGAGTGCCGTCTTTGTAGGAGTTCATCGGCTCGCGCACATCCACTGTCACGTAGCGAACGCCCGCCTCGATGAGCTTGCGTCCCAGCAAGTAGCACTGCCCTCGGTGCCCGCTGCCGTAGCGCTCGCGCACTTTTGCAGGCTCGTTGTTTAGATCAAAGGCTTTTCGGGTCAGTGGGTTGGTGAGCATATCGGTGGCCTGGTGCATGAGGGCTTGCATCGCCTCAATGTCTTTGGGCGCGCTGCCGTGTACATAGCCGACATCCAGGGCCGAGAGTAAGTTCTGACGGTCTTTAAAGCGCTGCTCGTCAATCCCAGCCAAGAGCCCTAGGTTCGGCACCTGCCATTTTGGGTCCGCGGGACTGCCGCCGGTCTTGAAGGCGGTGTAGCCGGGGGGCATGAACCCAATACGCGACGCATCCGCTTGCTCGTCGGTGCCGGGCAGGAGAATATGCGAGGGAAGATACGGGGCTTTGGTGCCAAGGCGCTGCGCCACAATCGAGCCGATATCGGGCATCTCCACCGGGCCGCCGGGCGCTTCCCCGGAGTAGACATACTGCGAGCCCTTGGGGTGCGAGTTCCCGATCCCGGGAGTTGGCTGCGTCATGCACCGAACAATCGCGAGCTTGTCCATCAGCTTCGCCGTGTGTGTCAGAAGCTCCGTGACATAGACTCCATCAGCCTTAGTTTTGATAGTCTTAAAGGGACTCCGGTGCTCCGTGGGGGCATCGGGCTTGGGGTCCCAGGTATCTATGTGCGAGACACCACCTTGCTCGAAGATCACCAGCACTTGCTTGGCTCGTGCACCGGGCTTTACTTGCCCCAAGCCCGCTCCGCCGATTCCTAGAAAACTTCGCCGTCCCATTGGTGTCCTCCACGCTGCCGCGCTACTGGTTGATTTTAAGCTTATTTACCGCGAGTTTCAATAGCCCCGAATAAAAATCACTGGTATAAAATCGGTATGACTGCTCAGAAATTTGCGATCTGCAACGAGACCTTCGCTCCCCTCAACGCCCCTGACCCGTGGAGATGGGAGCGCACCTGCGCCTTTCTCGCTAAAACGGGCTACGATGGTGTCGAGCTGGCTCCCTTTACGTTTGCCTCGGATATTCGCGATGTCTCGGCGAGCCAGAGAGCCGAGATCAAGCGCATTGCCGCCGACAGTGGCCTTGAGATTGTTGGGCTACACTGGCTTTTAGTCTCGCCGCCCGGACTGCACTTACACACGACGGACGGGGTGCTGCGCCAGAAAACCCTGGACTATCTCAAAGCGCTGGTGGATTTTGCGGGCGATGTTGGCGCTCCCGTGCTGGTTCTGGGTTCCCCCAAGGCCCGCACCATCGAGAATGGCGACGAAGCCGGGGCATGGCAGCGCATGGCGGAGACACTCGCCGCCCTCACGGAGAGTTTAACGGCTTGTCACGCGGTGCTCTGCCCCGAGGCACTTCCCGGCCCCGAGGCTGATTTCCTGCTCACGCAGGCCGATGCCTGGAAGATGGTTGCGGCGGTGAACCACCCGGCGATTCGGATGATGCTGGATGTAAAAAGCATGTGCTCTGAGGGCCCGGATGCGCCCGCCGCGCTCTGCCACGAGTTTGGCGCACGCACCGTGCATGTCCATGCCAACGATTCCAACCGGCGCGGACCGGGCTTTGGCGACACTGACTTCAAGCCCCTCGCCGTCGCCCTGAAAGAGACCCGTTTCTCTGGCTATGTCTCGGTCGAGGTCTTCGACTACAGCCCCGACCCAGAGACGATTGCCCGTGAGAGCCTGCGGTATCTGCGGGAGTGCTGGGGTAGTAAAGAAAAAGACTTGTAAATATGTTCCAAAGATGGTACAGTCAAGATCGGTTTGCGAGGAGGACTTCCTCCATCGTGAAAACTAGCTCATTGCAAATTAGTAAAATTTTTATATTATCTTAATTTTATTGCAGGGGCTAAAAGTAAACCAAAAAGGACATGGCGGTATGAAATCAGAAATTATCCTAATTGTTCAGTTTTTTCGAACTGAACAGGGGAATGAACCGGTTCATGAGTGGCTCATGGGATTAGATGTTGCGGCACGAAAAGCTATCGGCACAGATATCAAGACGGTACAGTTCGGGTGGCCGCTTGGAATGCCACTGATTCGGAAAATTGAGACTGATCTCTGGGAGATACGTTGTGATGTGCCTAATGGTATCGCTCGTGTCCTGTTCACCATAGTTGGCAGTAGCATGGTCTTGCTACATGGTTTCGTCAAAAAATCTCAGAAGACACCTGTAAATGATCTAAGGGTAGCCCGTCAAAGGCTCTCGAAATTCAAACAAGAAGAAGATGAAAAATAAATATATCGGTAGTGATTTTGATGAATTCCTTGCGAATGAGGGATTGCTTGACGAGGCGGCGGCTATTGCCACTAAACGGGTGATTGCTTTCCAAATCCGACAAGAAATGACCCTGCGCCGCTTGAGTAAAACCAAGATGGCGGAGCAGATGCACACAAGCCGCCCTGCCTTGGATCGCTTACTTGACCCGCAAAATAGATCCGTGACTCTGCAAACATTGGATCGGGCTGCTCGGGTGCTGGGGAAGCGGTTGAGGGTGGAACTCGTGGAAGCGTAACGCTACCCAGAAATTCCGCTTCCCAATGCCAATCATCGCTCGTGAGAGCCTGCGGTATCTTCGGGAGTGCTGGTAGGCATCGTCCGAAAAAAAGTGCGGTAGGCTCAACTTACCCGGCTGACCCGGTACAATAGCGGCAAGATGGCGCAGGAGCTGATAGAGAACCAGAGTGCTTGGGAGAAGCTAGGCGGGACAGATGGCGGTGCGCCGGAAGCCTTCGCGGCGCTGGTAGACGCGTTTTATGACGGTGTCGCTGAGGATGCGCTCCTGCGACCGATGTACCCCGCACAGAGTGACCTGAAAGAGGAGCGCGAAAACCTGGCTTTATTTTTAATCCAGTACTTCGGTGGCCCCGCTCTCTATGCCCACAAGCGCGGACATCCTCGGCTACGAATGCGCCACCAGCCCTTTAAGATCGGTCCGGCAGCGCGTGATGTCTGGCTGAAGCACATGGAGGCCGCGATTGTGGCGACCCCCGCTGTTGCTCCTGTGACGTCCGCGCTGCGTGCCTACTTTATTGAAGTGGCGCATTTTCTCCAGAACTCCGACACCGACTGAGAATTTACGATTGGGGATATACTGAGCCGTCCCCCCGAATGCCAAAGGTGGCCGGTGGGCGAAAGGTTCCAGGTGAATCCCATGGGCGATAAATCTCCCAAGTCGGTCAACAAGAAGGCCGGGCAGAAGCAAGGCAAGGTGGATGTAGAGAAGCAAAAGCGTGATGCTGCCGACGCTGCTCGACAAGCTGCCACTACCCCGACAAAGAAGTGACCTCTCTCAAACGCCCCTTGCGCTACGTGCGTGGGGGGCGTTTTTGCTTTTTTGGTAGAATGCCCCCATGAACCTCACGCTTCTCACCGACCTATGGGACGACTCCCTTGCCGCCACGCTCGACGAGCCGGAGCTTTTGCGCTACCGCTCTAACTTACTGGGCTCTGATCCGCGCCTGACCAACTTTGGGGGCGGAAACACCAGCGCGAAAATCCCGATGACCGACCCCGTGACGGGCGAGACCGAGACCATGCTCTGGGTCAAAGGCTCCGGCGGCGATCTGGGAACCATCAGGCGCGAGGGCTTCGCGACACTCTACCAGGACAAATTAGACGCACTGAAGAAGCGCTACCGAGGCGATGCCTTTGAAGACGAGATAGTGGATCTCTATCCTCTGTGTGTGTTTGGAACGAACCCACGCGCCGCCTCGATTGACACGCCGCTCCATGCCTTCTTGCCGTTTCGCCACGTGGATCACCTGCACCCCGACTGGGCGATTGCACTGGCGGCGTCCGCCAACGGCCCCGAGCTTCTCGAAAAACTTCGCGCCGAGACGGGTATGCACCTGGTCTGGCTCCCGTGGAAGCGCCCCGGCTTCGAACTCGGGCTGTGGCTGGAGAAGGCTGTCATCGAGAACCCAACCTGCGACGGCATTATTCTTGGCTCCCACGGAATCTTCACCTGGGGCGATGATGCCAAAGCAAGCTATCTCAATACGCTACGGGTGTTAGATCAGATTGGGCAGTTCGTGCTCAGGCACATAGATGAGGCCACGCTCTTTGGTGGGCAAGTCACACAGACTCGCACGGATCGGCGCGAGCTAGCACGCTTTGTCCTGCCCACACTGCGGGGCCGCACCCTTGCCCACTTCTCGGACTCCGACGCCGTGTTGCGCTTTGTGAACTCTGCCGATGCCGTCCCGCTTGCTGAGAAAGGCACGAGCTGCCCGGATCACTTTGTGCGCACGAAAGTCAAGCCGCTGTTTGTGCAGTGGGATGCCAAAAACGGCACGGCGGAAGACTTGAGGAACGCAATAGTAGCCGCGCTCCCCGGCTACCGCGCGGACTATGCGGCCTACTACGATGCGAATAAGGAGCGCGACTCGCCTGCCCTACGCAGTGCCGAGCCGAGTGTTGTGCTGATCCCTGGTGTGGGGATGCTCAGCTTTGGCAAGAACAAGCAAGAAGCACGCATCACCGGCGAGTTCTACAGTAATGCCATTCATGTCATGGCAGGCGCCACGAGTATGGCAGCCAACCCCCTAACCCCCGCCGGGCGGGGGGACAATTATGTGTATTTGACGCCGCGTGAGGCGTTTCGCATTGAGTACTGGCTGCTGGAGGAGGCGAAGCTGAGGCGCATGCCGCTGGAGAAAGAACTGGCACGACAAGTGGCTGTTGTGGTGGGAACTGGCAGCGGGATCGGGCGGGCGGTGGTGAATCGGCTGGTCAAAGACGGAGCCTGTGTGGTCTGTGCGGATATTAATCTGGCGCTGGCGCAGGAGACGGCGGCGGTGCACGGCGAGCAGGCGGTTGCGGTCGAGTGCAATATCACCGATAGAGCTTCCGTGCGTGCGGCGATGGACGCCGCCGTGCTGGCCTATGGGGGAATTGACACGGTGGTCGCCGTGGCAGCGGTGATCTTCTCGCCCGACGATGCGGGCCGCGTTACTGAGGCGCAGTGGCGCACCACATTCGATGTCAACACGCTGGGCAGCTACCTCGCCGCCGATGAAGCGATGGAAGTGATGCGCGAGCAGGCAAGGGGCGGGCAGGTGGTGCTGATCTCGTCGGCCAATGGCGTGGTTGCCAAGCAGGGCAGCTTCGCCTACGATGCCAGCAAAGCCGCGCTCAACCACCTGGTGCGCGAACTCGCCGTGGTCGGTGGCCCCAGCGGGATTCGCGTGAACGGCGTCTCCCCCGCGTCGGTGGTCTCCGGGAGCCATCAGTTCCCCCGCGACCGTGTGCTGACCTCGCTGGTCAAGTACGGGGTTGCGTTTGACGAGAGTGAGGAAACCGAGGCACTCCGCGAAAAACTCGCCGGGTTCTACGCCCAGCGCACACTCCTCAAAAAACGCGTCACCCCGGAGGCCGTCGCCGAGGCCGTGTTTTTGCTCGCCTCGCCAAGCCGTCTGCCGCTGACCACGGGCCAGTCGCTGCCGGTAGATGCAGGTCTCACCGAGGCGATGCTACGCTAAAAAATCTTCCTTCGCTCTCCTAAGTGTTTTCTTGCGCTATCGTGCTCTAATATCCTGACAATGACACTCTGGTGGCTACGGCGGCCCGCGACGGTGGCTTCTCTTTCTGAGCGTGACTTGCTCTCGCAGGCACGCTCGGGGAACTCTGAGGCGATCCGGGCCTTACTCACGCCTCATGAGCCGCTTATCTTCCGTCTCTGCCTGGCGATTCTAGGCAACCGGGCGGATGCGGAAGATGCGGCACAAGAAACGCTCCTGGCGGCGATAAAGGCCTTGCCAAAGTTTCGCGGGGAGGCCCAGCTCTCGACTTGGCTGGTTCGGATCGCAAGAAATATCTGTACCAAGCGGCGTTTCGTCAACGTCTCACTGGAGGATGCCGGGATCTCAGTGGCAGGCCCTGAGGAGGCCGCGCTGGAGCGCATGGTGCTACGAGATGCCCTCGCACACCTTACCGAGCTTCAGCGCACCTGTCTGCTCCTGCAAGCCGTGGAGGGCTGGAGTATTTCCGATATCGCCCAGAGCCTGAGTGTCCCGGAGAAGAAAGTCGAAAACGAGCTGTACCGTGCCCGAAAGGCGCTGGCTCGTTGGGAGGAAACCACAGATGGAAAATCGCTGGATGACTGAGATTCGCAGTACCACGCTACCGGAAGCGGGCACCTTGACGGAGCGTGCTCTGACACAGGCCACACCCAAGCCGCGCCGTGCCCTGCGTCCCTATGTTTACGGAAGCCTCGCCTTAGCGGCCACACTTCCTCTTGCACTCTTGCTCCTACCAAAGCCAAAGCAAGAGCAAAAGCAAGAAACTGAGCCCGTCAGGCAACTGACGACAGCACTTGCCTTCCAAAAACAAGCGCCTATTACACTAAACACTGCACCAACACAAGAAAAATCTATGCCAACGCAAGAAAAGTCTATGACAACGCAAGAAAAGTCTATGACAACGCAAGAAAAGTTTTTGGAAGAGCAGTTTGGCTTGGGAACGGAGCAGGAGCAATATCTTAGGTTGGTTACAGAAGAAAAAGAACCTGCAGCGACGGTTGCCTTGTCAGGGCTTTCTCCTCTATCCGAATCGCTGAATAGGCAAGGAGAGCGGGGCGGTACGCTTGCGCTTTCCCGTGGCCTTTCCGTGCGGTTAGCGAAACGGGGGGAAACCTCACTCACGCCACTGCCCACAGCGCCTGTGCCGTTATATCCACAGCTTCAGATCACCCTGACGCAGCAGGCGGACGGCCAAGTGCGCGGCGCATTCAAGATCACCATGGATTCTCGTGAGCTTGGGGTCATTCCCAAAGCCTGGGATATTCATCTTGCCATCTTCGATGCGCAGGGAGCGCTTCTCTCCACGGCAAAGACCGAACTGCCAGGCTTAGGCGGGACGGCGGACGTGGCGCTCGGTCTTTGCCCCAAGGCGCGACACTACCAGCTCAATCTCTCCCCCCAGCCCAGCCCAGAAACCGAAAAAGGAGAGCTTCTTATTGTCGCGGGTTACCAAGTGGTGGCTCTGGGGGGAAAGGTGCCCCCACCGCTGACGGGAACTTTTGGGGAGAGTACCTACAACCTCGTGATCCTGGGAGAGCCGCACTTTGCTCAGAACAACTACTACAAAGACATCAGCGCACGGCTCTCGGTGTCCGTGGCGAGCCTGAGCGATGCGCCCGGCTACACCGTCCACGGCGCACTCTTCGGCGAAAAAGGGATGCTTCTCTCCACGGCTCAAACGCCTCTCAAGCCGCTGAAACTCACCGTGGGGACACCGCTGCAAGCACAACACGATCAGGAGATCTCACTCAGCTTCGGGAAGCGTAGCCAGCTCGCCAACTGCTACCAGCTCGCTGTCACTGCGCCCCCAACAATCGCACCGAACTCTCGGCTCAATGAAACACCCGATGCGAGCTTTACGGTGGCGTCGGTCAAACCTGAGACCGACGGCTCGCTGGTGCTACTGCCACCACCCTGCCCACATCCGATGGAGGAGATTTTCAAGAACCCCAAGCTCCGTGACTACACACAAATTAAGCTTGCTCCCTCGGTGGTAGTGGCGCTCAAAGCCAAGGGTATCACCGCGTTTGTCGGCAAGTCTCTTCAGGCCCGTGGCAAGAGTGAGAGCGTCCTATATCTCGCCCGCCCTGCTTTTGAGGTAACAACCGTGACGGTGGAGAAATTCGACGATATACAATTCGTAGAGCTTCCCAAAGGAAACTAAAATGATGAAAAAGCTAGGGTTTATTATCTCGGTCACGAAGCAGACGCAGGCAAAAGAGGGGCTGAACTACTCACTGACTGCGAGGCGTGTCTCGCCCGAAGTGGTGATGGTGACGATGGAGATTCCGCGAGAGGGAAAGCTAAAAGACGTTCGCAGCGTGACGATGAGGATTCGGCCACACCTTCCCCCGACAAATGGCCCCGTCTCGTACAGCCCACTGGTCTCCGCCACGCTCCAAACCACGGAGGACAAGAAAGGGGTGTGGAGCGTCTCGTTCCAGCTCGCCTCCGAGCTCGCCGAGCGCTGCTCCGTGGATCTCTTGATGCCCCAAGGGCCAAGGCCGCGCGGCTATTTTCACTACGCAGTAGAACTCAAAGGCTACATCACCGACAGACAGTAACTCAGCGACGCTTCTTCGTGGTAGATTTCACGGGGATCGGGAAGCGCTTTTTTAGTCTATCCCAGACATTAAAGACTATCGGGCAGGTAGCGCAGCTCTCGATCATCATGAGCGTGCGGGAGCGGAAGTTGTGGTCGCGCAGATACGGAAAATCACGGCAGGCTTGCGGGCGATCCTCGTAGACCGTGCAGGCGTTGCCCTCGCCCAGAAACGAGCAGGGCGTGGAGAGAAAGTGCTTCACGCCATCGTCGGCCACCCCGACGTACTGCGCCGAGAACGCCTTCGTGGTCATGCCAAGCCGTTTGGAAAGTCGCGCGATATCTTTATCGCCCACCACGATTTGCAGCGTCTTGCAGCAGTTGCCGCAGGTGAGGCAGTCAATCCGCCCCCAGACATCTGTGGTAATTTCCTGAACCACGCCGTCGAGTTGCTCGTTTGAGAGGGGAAGCTGCTGCTTTAAATAATCGCGAAAGCGGTAGTCAGTCTCCTCGTTTTGACGCGCGTAGCGCCGGATGCGCGGTAGCTCGCGGATCAGGCCGTCGTCCGTAGGAGCGGGCTTATCCAAAGGCTCGGCCATCGCGTCCTCCGTTGGTTCCGGAGTAGGGCTGGCCGGGTTGCCAGTCGGTAAACGGATCAGGTGGGAGAAACCCGGCGAGGGGTAGCGTGACTTGCACTCTGTACTCGCCGGAGAGATACGCCGCCTCGCAGATTTCGAGTGCTGAGAGTGAGGCACGGGCAATGGTGTCATCGAGCGGCGCGATTCCGTCCATTTGATCCGCGAGATTTTCCAAATGCCGTCGGTGGCCCGTGATCGCAAGCTCCTGCGGCGTGGCTTTTTCTCCCTTGAGCAGGTAGCCGTTCTCCCAGCCCCAGAACTCGATCACCCCACGCTCCCCGATCAGCCGAAACACAAAGCTCTTGCTCGGCACGTTGACAGGTATCTCGTCGCCCGTGTGCAGCACAACCCGCAGACCGCTGGCGTGGACAATGCTCGTGATTGCCGCTGTCTCCACTTGCAGGCCATCGCGGTAGGTGCGCGTGGACGCATCTATCGCCGCGTGGACGCTTCGGGGCGCGTCGCCTGGAGTTAGCATGCGGCAGAAGTGCAGCCAGTGGATTCCGGCGTTGAGAATATCCCAGCCGTTGCACTGGATTTCTATCAATACCAGCCGCCCAATTTCGTTATCTTGCACACGTCGGATAATTTCGAGGGGCGTGGCTTTGGCAAGCAGACCATGCGGCACCGCCACCGGGATTTGCTTTGCTGCAATCGCCGCTAAAATTCTTCGCCCTGACTCAAACGTGTGCCCGAGCGGCTTCTCGACCAGGATACCCGACACTCCCGACTCCAGCGCCGCGAGCGCGACTTCCTCATGGCTGGACGGATACGTGCTTACACACACCACTTCGGTGGGGCACTGCGCCAGCATTTCTTCATGGCTGGCAAAAACCGTGATTCCCGGATAGCTCGCCGAAAGCGCCTCGCGAACCTCTGCGCGAAGATCGCAGGCCGCCGTGAGCGCAAAGCGCTCCGAGGCTGCCAGAGCATTCAGTGAGAGCTTTCCCCCCATTCCGCCTCCAACCACCGCTGCTGTCCATTGTTTGCTCACGTCTGCGGCTCCCAGAGTCTAATTCCGCGCACCACGAGGCAGATGTCCGAAATGTTGATGTTCATATTTTTCCTTGATTTTGGCCATCTCTGCGTCTGCCATCTCTCCGGGTTCGCACGGCTTTAGCCGGGGGGAGATGGCAACCCGCTACCACTCCGGCGCTTTGTACTCGGTGCGAAGCTGTTTGTAGAGCGCTTTCATCTCGGCAAGCGTTTTTGCGTAGCCGGGATCACTCTGCACGGAGCGCATTTCTTGCGGGTCGCGCTTGAGATCAAAGAGATTCCACTCCTTGGTGCTGGGAAAGTACATCAGCTTGTGACGATCCGTGCGGATGCCATCGTGCGGGGCGACATTGTGGGTGCGCTCGCCGCTGTACCGGTAGTAGATTGCCTTGCGGAAGTTTGAGGGCGTCTTGCCGCTCTTGAGAATCGGGACAATACTCTGGCCCTGAAGATCAGGCGGAGCGGGAATGCCCGCCATCTCTAGGAAAGTCGCGGCGTAGTCTATGTTCTGGATGAGTGCCTCGGGCCGTGAGCCGGGCTTGATCGTGCCGGGCCAGCGGATCAGAAACGGCATCTTCACCGACTCCTCGAACATCCAGCGCTTGTCGAACCAGCCGTGCTCGCCCAGATAGAAACCCTGATCCGACGAGTAGATCACGATGGTGTTTTTCGCCAGCCCACTTTTATCAAGATAGTCTAAAAGCTCCCCGACACTCTCGTCCACGCCGCGCACACACCGGAGATAGTCTTTGAGATAGCGCTGGTACTTCCAGCGTAGCTTGTCGCGCTCGCTCATCGTGGGGAATTTTTCCAGCAGCGCCTTGTTCTCAGATGCATACGCCGCCTTCCAGCCAGCCACCTGATCCGGCGTCATGCGATTGAGCTCGCCCACTTTATCGCTTGCATCGCCCAGCGGGTTGGGCAGAACTTTTAGATCCGATGTCCAGGTCATGTCGGCGTTGATCTGCATCTTCTGGGTCTTGAGCGTACTGGCCCGGTTCGCGTAGTCATCGAAGAGCGATTTTGGCTCGGGGAAGACCGTGTCCTTGAAGACATTAAAGTGCTCGGGGGCGATCATCCAGTTGCGGTGCGGCGCTTTGTGCTGGCACATCAGAACAAAGGGCTTGGATGTATCACGGTTTTTGTCCAGCCACTCCAGCGCGAGCTTGGTGGTGCGCTCCGTGACATGACCGGGGTAGCGCTTCTTTCCTCCATCTTGCTGGAGAAAATCCGGGTTGTAGTAGTTGCCCTGGCCGGGGAGAATCTCCCAGTAGTCAAAGCCTGTCGGGTCGGTGACCAAGTGCCACTTACCGATAATTGCTGTCTGATAGCCCGCCTTCTGGAACGCCTTGGGAAAAGTCCACTGCGAGCCATCGAACTTGGAGTTGTCGTTGTCTACAAAGCCATTGATGTGCGAGTGCTTGCCGGTTAGAATACAGGCTCGCGATGGCCCACAGATCGAGTTGGCACAAAAAGAGTTCGTAAAAATTGCGCCTTCGCGGGCAATACGGTCAATATGAGGAGTGGGGGCGAGCCGCGCCAGGGGGCCACCGTAGGCCGAGATCGCATTGAGCGCGTGGTCATCAGAAAAAATAAAAAGAATGTTAGGTTGCTGCATCGTGCCCTAGGATTCGTGGCGAGTGGAGTGGGTTCCTGCTTACGCGACAAGGCGGTAAATACGCGACAAGGCGGTAAAATGCCCCTATGCAAAACGGGCAAGAGCGGTGGAAGCTGGCGGATTCAGGGATTGTTTGGGAAGTGACTGGTACGCAGGGGCTGCCTCACGAGGACCATGTGGAGCTGAGTGGGCGACGGCTCAGCGCGATTATTCGCTACAGCGTGGATGAAAAGCGCCGCCTGGTGCTCAGTCGTGAGGTGATCTGGCCGACTCTGCGGCTCAAGCGCGATGATGTCCGTGGCTATCTGAAGCGCGAGTGGGGCAATGAGATTGTCCCCCCCATTCGCATCGAAGGCATCCCACTGATCCCTGGTCCTGTCCGTGAGATTCGGCACTGGGAAGGGCGGCTGACCATTACGCACATGCCACTGGATGGGATCGCCGTTCAGCGGCATCTCTTTGCTTGTGAGGATGAGCCCGCGTTACTAGAGCGCTGGAGCGTGATTAACTTTAGCGATGCGCCTGTTAGCCTGGAGTGCCTCCCTGACGACGACAGCGAGACGGTGTCCTGCTACGATGGCGAAGCGCTGGTTGGGCTCAAGATCATTGAGGGAATGTCGCTCCTAGTGCGCCCCGGTGAGTTTGGCAATATCACTCTGGCCTTTGTTGCGCACAAAAAAAACAAGACACTGACGGCTCTCAGTGCCCACGGTGAGGCCGTGCTACGCGGGCGGCGCTGGACGGCACTGGGCAAGAAACTCACGCTCACGACGCCGGATCCTGTGCTCAACCGTGCTTTTGAGTTCGCCAAGTGGCGCGCCGCTGAGAGCCTTTTTCATACCAAAATGGGCCTGGTGCACTCGCCGGGGGGCGGGCGCTACTACGGCGGTGTCTGGGCCAACGATCAAGCGGAGTACGCGGGGCCTCTCTTTGGGTATCTAGGCGACTCTCTCTGCCACGAGGCGAGTGTCAACTGCTACAACAAGTTCTCCGCTGAGATTGGCTCACGCTTTCGCCCGTTGCCCTCCTCGTTTGAGGTGGAGGGCGATGTGGTCTGGCGCAACTGTGGCGACCGGGGCGATGCCGCCATGATCGCGTCGGGGGCGAGCCGCTACGCCCTGGCACGGGGCGAGAAGGCGACGGCGGAAAAGCTCTGGCCGCTGATTGTCTGGTGCCTGGAGTTCTGCCGCCGCAAGACCGACTCCCGTGGCATTGTTCTGTCCGATACCGATGAGCTGGAGGGGCGTTTTCCCACCGGCGATGCCAACCTCTCCACTTCCTGCCTAGCCTACGATGGCTACCGCCGCGCCGCCGATCTCGCACAAGAGCTGGAGCATTTCGAGCTCGTCCAACAGTACACTACCGCTGCTGAGGCACTCGCCCTTGCCATAGAGAAACACTTTGGCGCAGAAGTGGAAGGCTTCGGTACCTACCGCTACTACGAGGGCAACGAGAAGCTCCGCGCCTGGCTCTGCCTCCCACTGGTCATGGGCCTGGCACCCCCCGCCCCCGCAAGCGGGGGAGTCAATCGCCGCGCCGGAACCATTGCCGCGCTCCTCTCGCCGCAGCTCTGGACCGCCGATGGCCTCGCTACCGAGTCGGGCGACACGGTCTTCTGGGACCGATCAACGCTCTACGCGCTACGGGGGCTCTTTGTCGCCGGAGCCACGGAGACGGCACTAGAAAAGCTCACGGCCTACACGCGGCGGCGCTTGCTCGGTGAGCACGTCCCCTACGCTATTGAGGCGCACCCGGAAGGCGGGCAGGCGCATCTTTCCGCCGAGAGTGCTCTCTACTGCCGCGTCTTCACTGAGGGGCTGTTTGGCATCGTCCCGCGAGGCTTGGATCGCTTCGACATCAACCCACACCTCCCCGATGGCTGGAACGAGATGTCTCTCACGCTGGAGGGTTTCGGCGGGAGCTGGGAGATTGTGGTTAAACGAACTGAGGAGGGGGTAAAGACCGAACTTACCCGCTCCTAGCCCTAGATCTCAGAGAGGTGCCCCATGCGTTTCTGGTCAGTCATCACTGCGATTCTTCTACTTTGTGGCGCTCGCCTCACAGCTGCACAGATACTCGCCGCCCCGCCGTATGTGCGTCAGTGGACCCAATTCGTGGGCGATGGCGTCCATGTGATGGCCATCGAGAAGGGGACTGTCTATTACCAGTGCCGAGACGGTGTCGTTGCCCTTAACCTTGCGACAGGAACGAAGAAGTGGAGCAGCCTCGCCGGACAGTGGGTTGCCGATACCTGCCTTCGCGATGGCATCCTCTACGCGCTGGTTGAGGGAAACGCCCTCTACGCCATCGACGCAAGCACGGGCACCCCCCGGCTCCTCCAGCGCTTTCCGCAGGGAATCCGTCGCCTTACCCAAGACTCAGAGCAGCTCTATGTGTTTGATGAGCGTGGGGCACTCCATGCGCTCTCCCCTCGCACCGGCCAGGTTCTTTGGAGCACGGTGCTTGTATCGTCACCAAAGCCGGATACCGTTAGCGTCGTGCTTGCGGCCACGCGCGAGGGGGTCTATGCGGGGATTGATGCGAAGGGAAAGCGGGGAGAGGAGCTCGGTATCGCCCCTGAGAGCGGTAAGGTTCTCTGGCGACGCAAGGTTTCGTTTCCTGATCTCTATAGCCACACCGTTATCGAAGGGGATGTAATTTTCGGCGGGGAAAAGCCGCGTCGCATCAATGCACGCACCGGCAACGTGGTCTGGACCGCCCGAGGCTACATTGCGCAAGGATCAGTCCTTGGCAATACCTGGCTGACGAGCGGGTGGGACACGACGCAGGGCCACGATCTGGCGACCGGCAAGCGGCTCTGGAGGAGCCCTGTTCCCTACGGCGAGATCCTCGATAGCTGTAGCGATGGGCAAAGTGTCTTGCTTCATACCATCAATGAAGGCCCTAAGCCGTATGGCATGCCTCTGGTGGAAGGCACCTACTGTATCTCGCGGGAAGGCAAGCTCCTCTGGCAAGCCGACAAGCCCTTCACCGGAGCCCCGATCTTCGCCGATCAGAACCATATCGTCACCTGGGATCAAAACGAGAACCGCCTCTTGGGCTACATCCCCGGTGCACTCCCCCGGCTTCCTGCAACCGAGACGGAGAAAAAAGCACTCGCCGAACGACTGGTCGCACAGTTCGAGCTTCTGGATGCCGCCGAACGTCACCAACTGGAGAAGCTCAAGCCCTACAGTGCTCCCGCGTTTATTGCCCAGTATCTTGATTGGGATAGTCGCACCACCCCGATCCCTGATCTGGACAACTACCTGCTCGCGTTCTGCGAAAAAGAAAACACGGCGGCGCTTCTAGGGATATGGAAGACACTGGGAGAAAGGAGGCGCAGGCGGGAGGGTGTGGAGGGCGCTCTGAAAGCCAAGGGCGAGGAGGCGGGCTACATTCCGACCTTCGTCCAGAACCTCCGCGACCAAAAGAGCAGTAGCAGTGCCCTCCTCTCTGCCATTTCCCACTCGTCGCACCCCGACGCCGTTGCCTTTCTTCTCGATGCCTTGCGTGATCCCAAAGCCCCGGCGGAGTGGCGTGCGGCGGCCTTTGAACACCTTGCGGGAACCGGCGGTGCGGAGGGTGTGGCGGCCATCCGCGCAGTGCGGTCGTCGTTGAAACAGCCCAGCCCGCGCAAGCCCTGGTTCGCGAGCTTTGATCTTGAAAGCCTCCCCAAAAAAGCGGTCCAAAAGGACGCGAAGGGCCGCACTTGGGCGCTCTTCCAGACCGATATTCTGGGCAATTCCGGTGATTGTTTTATTGTTGAAAAGAAGGCAGAGGGCTGGGGAACTCCTGTCTTCACGGGTGTCTGGACCGGGAACACGATACGGGACAATGCTCCGGAGACCTTTCGCGGCATCCGCACCGAAAAACTCATGGCGACAGAGTGGATCAAGATATTTCCCGATGATCCCACGCTTCGCAAAGATACCGATGGCGATGGCCTGACGGACCTCGTGGAGGCGCGGCTCGGCACCAATCCTAACAAAGCCGACACGGATGGTGATGGCCTCAGCGATGCGGTCGATCCCTGCCCCACCGCAGCTCCTCGCCCCTTGGGAGACACAGAAAAGATACTTGCCGCCTGTGTCGAGGCACGCTTTTTTGATCAAAATTCGGAGCGCCCTCTGATCCTCTTCGCGCCCGGCGTGGCTCCCTTTGAGTTCGATAGTAATCGTGGCTACCTTCTCTGGAAGCAACTAAGGAGACGGGGTCCGCGTGCGACGCGTCCCGGTGGAGGATTTGACGAAGACGACGGTCTTTGTTTTCGTCATCTCAACCGGCTCAAATCGCCCAAAGAACAGCCCATCACATTTGGTTCCGATGGCCAAACGGCGCGAGTTGCCCTCGCCCCTGAAAACACCGGCTGGTGTGGTACCTTTAGCGGGGGAGAAGCTTTCTCCCTCCGGAAAATCGACGGTGACTGGTTTGTGGTGGATCGGATCGTGCTGAACGTGCTGGGCGAGCCGATGAAGCGCTACTACCCCGGCGAGCCGATGTGGTGAGGTATCATAGGAGCGCTATGCTTTCACTTGACGCTGCCTTTTTGGCTCCTAATGTCACTCCTGAGCTGGTCGCCCAACAGACCGAACGCCTCGCCCTTGCCCACGCCACGCTAACAAACGGCACTGGCGCGGGTTCGGATTTTCTGGGCTGGCTCGATCCCGCCGCCATGGCCGACGATGCCCTGCTCGACGAGAT
The DNA here is from genome assembly GCF_043757465.1 of Armatimonas sp. Lineage (GTDB taxonomy): Bacteria > Armatimonadota > Armatimonadia > Armatimonadales > Armatimonadaceae > Armatimonas. The sequence continues at coordinate 76,797 of NZ_JAYVPL010000158.1, read as the reverse complement.
CGAGAGTATCGCCACGGAGCTGCGTGCCCGCACGGATGTGCTGGTCTCGGTGGGAATCGGCGGCTCGTATCTGGGGGCGCGTGCCGTGATCGAGGCGCTCTCAGATAGTGTGGATCGCCCCGTGCTCTTTGCCGGACAGAACCTCTCGGCGCGCTACCACACCGAGCTGCTCAAGAGCATCGCGGGCAAGAAAGTGGCGGTCAATGCGATTAGCAAGTCCGGCACCACCACCGAGCCCGCCGTCGCGTTTCGCATTCTGCGTGCGCTCGCCGAGCCCGGCTGCATTGTGGCGACTACGGACAAAAACAAAGGTGCCCTGCGCAAAGTCGCGGGTGGAGCGGGCTGGCGGACACTGCCCATTGAGGACAGTATCGGCGGGCGCTACTCCGTACTCTCGCCCGTGGGGCTGCTGCCCATCGCCTATGCCGGAATTGATATTCGCGAGCTCCAGCGCGGCGCGATCGCCTGCGCCCGTGCCTGTGCGGAGCCCGATCCGAAGAAAAACCCGGTGCTCTTCTACGCCGCCGCACGCAATTTGCTCTACCAGCAGGGCTTTCTGATCGAGGCACTCGCCAGCTTCGAGCCGCGTCTGCACTATGTTTTAGAGTGGTGGAAACAGCTCTTTGGCGAGAGCGAGGGCAAGAACCATACGGCCCTCTACCCATCGTCGGTGGAGTTCACCACGGATCTGCACTCGATGGGCCAGTACTTCCAGGAAGGTCGCCGCGCACTGATTGAGACCTTCCTCATCATCGAGGACGGTGAGCCATCGCTCACGCTGCCTACGGGTGACAATGCCGATGAGCTGGGCTACTTAGTGGGGCAGGAGCTCACGACCATCAACCACGCGGCCTACCAGGCTACCGCACTCGCGCATAGAGAGGGCGGCGTTCCCAGCCTCACGATCCGCCTGCCGAAGCTCGATGCCTACCACCTGGGCTTTTTGCTCTACTTCTTCGAGCGCGCCTGTGGCGTCAGTGGCTATTTATTGGGCGTCAATCCCTTTGATCAGCCCGGTGTCGAGGCGTACAAGCTCAATATGTTTGGCTTGCTGGGCAAGCCCGGTGCAAAGATCTCGCAAGAGGAGCTTCTGGCTAAAGTGGGGGCGGCGGGCGACGAAGCAATAGTGCGGTTTTAGTGAGTCGCCCCCGTTCATGGGGGCGAAAACACCTCCCAGTGGGGCCACCAAACAGGAGATTCAGGTAAAATCCCCTCATGCTTCCTTCGCCCCTTTCTTTTCGTCGCCGCGTGCTTGCCAACGGCTTAGTCATTCTCACCCACGAGAGCCCTAAAAGCCCGACGGTCGCGATTCAGGTCTGGTACAAAGTCGGGGCGAAAGACGACCCGGTGGGCAAGTCCGGGTTCGCACATCTCTTTGAGCATCTGATGTTCAAGCGCACACGTAACATGCCCGATGAGCAGCTCGATAGATTTACCGAGGATGTGGGCGGGGCGAACAACGCCTACACGACTCCCGATGTGACGGTCTACCATGAGGTCGTGCCCTCAAATCACTTGGAGCGCCTGCTCTGGGCAGAGGCGGACCGGATGGCGGGTCTGCAAGTGGACGAGAGCAACTTCTTCTCCGAACGCGATGTGGTTAAAGAGGAGTACCGGCAGAGTGTGCTCGCCAACCCGTATGGTCGGCTGGACGACGCACTGGAGGGGCGCTCGTGGGCGGCGCATCCCTACAAGCGGCCCGTGATCGGCAATATCGCGGAGCTGGACGCGGCCACGCTGGGCGATGTCAAGGCGTTTCATGCGACTTTTTATCGCCCCGACAACGCCGTCTTAGTGATCGCGGGAGACTTTGACCCGGCGCAGTGTGACGGATTTGTAGACCGCTACTTTGGGAGAATTCCCCGTCCTGAGAGCGCGATCCCGCGCGTCACCGTGAAGGAACCCACTCGGAAAGCGGCGCGGCGGCTGGAAGTGCACGGCCCGAGTGTGCCCCTGCCCGCCTTTGCACTGAGCTACTTAATTCCGAGCCAGCGTCACAAAGACGCGCTCGCACTTCAGATCCTGGACGCCATTCTCTCCGGCAGTGAGGCGGCGCGTTTTCACCAGAGCCTGATCTACAAACAGCAGCTTGCCTCCGACGCGAGCACCAGCGCGGATCTGCGCACGGATGCGGGAATGTTCACCGTGAAGTGCGTCACAGCGGGCGGCAAGAGCTTAGATGCCTTGCTCAAGGCGACTCTAGCGGAGCTGGAGAAGGTCAAGAAACAGCCTGTGAGTGCGGCGGAGCTGGCACGGGTTCGGACGCTCCTTCTGGTAGGGGCACTGAATCAAAAAGAGACTGCCGAGGGAATTTCCGGAGCACTGGGCAACGCGGAGGTATTGCTCGGAGGGGCGGATAAAGTCAACACCCGCCTCGCGGCGCTGCTTGCTGTCACGGCGGCGGATGTTCAGCGCGTGGCGAAGCTCTATCTGACCGAGGCCAACTCCCTTCTGATTCGCTACACCACAGGGCAAGCACCCACGGTTCCAATGTCGCTGAAGAAAATGGCTCCTAAGGAGACGGCGGCTTCTCCCGAAGAGCAAGCGCCGGTGCCCGCGAGCCCACGTCCGGCACTCTTGCCCACGCTCACGGATCGGACGCTGGCAAACGGTCTACGAATGGTGCATGCCGCGCGGCCGGGTTCGGGGCTGATTACTCTGGATCTGGTGGTGCCGGGCGGTGCCGGAATTGTGGGAGTGCCCAAGGCGGGTCTGGCGACTCTGACGGCGACGTTACTCACGCGGGGCACGAGCACAGGCAAGAGTGCCTCACAGATTGCGGCTCAGGCGGAGGCGCTGGGCGGCTTCCTAGGTGCCTCAGCGGACTGGGATAGTCTCTCGGTGGGCATCACGGTTCCCCGGAGCAATGCAGGAGCTGCACTGGCGCTTCTAGCCGAGGTCGTGCAGAAGCCTGCATTCGCGAGCGCGGAAGTCGCCCGGGCGCGCGCCGAGGCAATAGACGACGTAACGCAGGCACTGGAGGAGCCCTCGACTCTGGCACGGGGCATCGTCCAGCGCTTGTTCTTCGGACAGAGCGGCTACGGCAACCGTCTTGGGGGACTCCCCAGCACGCTGGCAAAGCTGACACCAGCGGATATTCGGGACTACTGGCAGCAGGTATTCACTCCAAGTCGTGCGACACTGATCGTCACGGGCGATCTGACGGCAGCGGCGGCGCTTACCCAGGCACAGAAGCACTTTGGGAGCTGGCAAGCCCGTGCCCGTGCGCTTCCGACTCCCAAAGTCGCCTTCCAGAGGGTACCCAGTGTGGTGGTGCTCGATAAGCCTGATGCAGGCCAGGCCGCCGTGCTGCTTGCTCTGCCGAGCCTGCGCCGCGCCGATGTGCGCTATGCGGTAGGTGAGGTTGCCAATGCGATTTTAGGGGGCGGGTACTCCTCAAGAGTGAACCGAGCGGTGCGCATCGAGCGAGGGCTCTCCTACGGCGCGGGCAGCGGGCTGGGAGCGCGGCGCTACGCCGGGCTCTTCCAGCTCTCCTGCCAGACCAAGAACGAGTCCGCAGCAGAGGTGGCGACCCTCTTTCTCGACGCGCTCAAGACCCTCGCCACGGCTCCGATTGACGACGCCGAGCTTATGGCGCGTAAGTCCCCACTTCTTGGCCCCGCCACTCGCGCGATGGAGACAGGCAGCAGCCTCGCCGGGGCGCTCTCCAGCCACCTGAGCCTCGGTCTGCCGCTCAGTGAGTTCGGCAGCCTCCTGGCCACGATCCCCACGCTCACGGAGGCGCAAGTGCGTACTTTCGCGGCACAAGCCCTCGCCACGGATCAAGCGCGATTCGTCATTGTGGGAGATGCCAAGCAGTTTCTCCCCGCGCTTCAGAAAGCCTTCGGCCCCGTGACCGTCTGGAAAAAATGGGGCGGGTGAGCCACAAAAAAGCCCGGCCTCGAGGAGGCCGGGCTTTTTATGCCCAAGGGGGGACTCGAACCCCCACACCTTGCGGCACCAGTACCTGAAACTGGCGTGTCTACCATTTCACCACCTGGGCAGGAAACTAGCGAGACTGATTGTAGGCCATGAGGCGCACTTTGTCAAGTTAGAGATTTTGAGAAATTTAGAGAGCGCTAAATTCCACAAACAAAGCGCCCCGGGTTGAGAATATTGTAGGGGTCGAGGGCCTCTTTTACCCGCTCATGGAGGATACGCGCGGAGGGAGCGGGGAACCAGAGCGTCTCCAGATCGCCGGTTCGTAGAGACAGAGGGCCGTGCAGGAGGGTAAAACGCACGCCCCGTACTTTCGCCAGAAGCAGCGCCTTATGGACTCCTGTGAGGGCACTGTCACTGACTTCGTCCCAGGTCAGGGTGAGCGCCCCGATCCCAAGCCAGGTATCCAGAGTGGCTCCGGTCTCGGCAAGGGCATCGAAGGCGGCATTGTGCAGGGCGACAGCCTCCGTGGGGCTGGTGCTCAGGCGCACCTGAACCGGTGTGGAGGGGGTTTCCGGGACGAGCTCGCCGGGGTAGACCTGAGAGACAAGCAACTGACACGCTTGGGTGATCGCACCCGCCCGCTCGGTGGCCTCCTGGGTGACAATCGCATCACCATGGTAGAGCGCCACCAGAAAACGCCCCTGAGTGTCCTCGTGGAGCAAGAGGCTCACCGGGCGCGTCTCCTGCCAGAGCCGCACCGCCGCCGTACTGAGATCGCTTGCGGGGCTGACCTGCGCCACCAGGGTGCGCGCGGTCTCGGGCTTGGGGCTGACCTTGAAAGTGGCCTCCACAATCACCCCGAGGGTGCCCAGCGCCCCGACATGGAGCTTGGGCAGGTCGTAGCCGGTGACATTCTTGACCACCTTACCACCGCCCTTGATCAGCCGCCCTTGCGCATCCACCACCGTGATCCCAATCAGCCAGTCGCGAACCGTGCCGTAGCCGAGCCGTAGCGGGCCACAGGCATTGGTTGCCAGAATCCCTCCCAGAGTGGCCTTCTCCGACTGGGGTGGGTCCAGCGGGAGGAACTGCCCGTGCTGAGCAAGCTGTGACTGGAGGTCGGTAAGAGTCATTCCCGCTTGAGCCGTGACAGTCATATCGGCGTACTCATGGGCTACTAGGGCGCTGAGTGCGCTCAGATCCAGGAGGATATCGGCTTTGCGCGGCACCCCTCCGTAGTCCTGACCCGTGCCCCCTCCCCAGGGAATCACGCTCAGGCCGGTTTCGTGTGCTTGGCGTAAGACATCCTGCACACCTTCGACACTCTGTGGGCGCACCCGCTCCGCTGCCACTTTTCCCAATACTTCCGCTTCGTTCACGCTGGGATTATACCCCCCAAATGTAAGGGGGTATCATAATAGCCTATGACCAGATCCACTCTTGTTTTTCAGCGGTGCCTTGCCTTCACCCTGGAGCGTCTCGGGTATAAGGTCGCTCAGATGCCGCGTGCGAAGGTACTCCGTCTGGGAACACGTCTAGGGCGGCTCGGTTTCTGGTTGGTGAAGCGCCCCCGAACAACCTCTCTGCGTAATCTGCGGCTGATCTACGGCGACGCGCTCACCGAAGCCCAGCGCCGCGAGCTGACACGGAAGGTCTTTGAGCACTTTGGGCGGGTGACTCTGGATTTCTACCGCTCCGCCTTGCGCGGCGACGATAATATCCTGGAACTTGTCACGGAGATCGAGGGCTGGGAGAGCTCCAAGCAGGCGTTGGATGCGGGCAAGGGGCTGATTGGAGTGGGGGGGCACTTGGGGAACTTCGAGATATTTGCACGCTATGCTGCCAAGTCTGGGGTGCCGCTCACGGTCGTGGCACGTGATCCTAACGATCCCGTCTTTGGAGCGATGGTCAAGAAGATCCGCCAGAGCGGTGGCTATGAGGTTGTGAGTAAGGGAGGTGCCTCCCTTCGCAAGCTGTTCGTGGCGCTTAAAAAAGGAGAGGCAATCGCGATGCTGACCGATCAGAACAGCGGCGATGTCTTTGTCCCGTTTCTTGGCATTCCCGCGGGCACGGTGACAGGGCCCGCAACACTGGCTTTGAAGACGGGGGCGCCCTTGATCGTCTCGTACTGCGTGATGAAGCCCGATAGCACCTATAAGATTGTGGTGCACGAGCCGCTCTGGCCTAAAGAGAACGAGAGCGAGGCGAGCCTCATGACGCGGGTCAATCTGGCGCTGGAAGAAGGCATCCGCCAGTATCCCGAGCAGTATCTCTGGCTCCACAACCGCTGGAAGTCGGCTTTCGAGGAGAAAAACGCCTCCCGCTGGCCCAGCGGCTACGACCTGCCCGCCCTCAAAGCAAAATGGCAGGGAGGTTAGCTGTCCGGGTGAATGGTGAGCGTGCGAGGGCGAAGGGCACCGTCGAAGGAGAAGTTCCAGCCGAGCACGGCGTTGATGTCCGCAAACTTGGCGACCGTGTGCTCGGCAATGATCTGTGTGGGAATGAGGGTGCTTTGGCCACTGAGAAGCAGAGAGAACTTGCCGTTTTTCTCGATCAGCGTGCCGCCAAAGAAGTCCGCCCAGTCGCGGATTGCCACCCAGACCCGGCTCTCGACAAACCACGCATCGAGGCTGAGCGCCTTGGCTCCTTCGCCGCGATCCAGAAAGACCGCCACGGTGTCGGGGGGAGCAATCGGTTTGGGAATGGGGAGGGGCTCTGGGGTGGGCGCAGCAGCGGTGGGCGCTGCAAACGTAGGAATGAGCGCATCCAGAGCACTCCAACCGTCGGTGCGCACCAGCTCGCGCAGCACGGAGATGCGTTTATTCGTCTTGATCTGGTAGTGGGGGGTGTCCGGGAAATCGCTCCAGCGCCCGCCCCACTCCAGCCCGAGTGCCTCACCTAGCGGGCCCATTTTCTTGTAGTGCGGCGACTCCGGCAGGTACTTGTCGTGCTCAAAAAGCCCAATATCCACGGCGATCTGGTAGTTGTGGTTGCTTTGTCCCCCGCGTGCATTGGTGACTTTCGGCCCCTCTGTCGTGCGGCCTTTGGCAAAGAGCGCGTCCTGCTCCGCCCACGTCCGGTTGGCGCTGATAATCTTTGCCTCCAGCCCCTTGCTGGCGGCGTAGGTCTTCAGGGCGCGCAGCAGGGCGCGAAAGTGCGGCTGGGCCTTGGGCCGCAAGGTGGCGAGGTTCTTCTCGGAGCGCTTCTCGAACTCAGGTGTCGGCATATCCACCCTCCTTGCGAGGAGTATACCCGCTATGCCTCCAACCCAACCCTCCGCGATCTCCGTCGCCGCCGAGATTTGAGCAGCGCCATTCCCATAGAGCCACCCAGTAAGTCCAGAAAGATAATTCCGCCCACATAGGTCGCGGTGATCGTCCCTAGAGAGCGTGCTGATGCCCACTCAAAGCGCATCACGGACGCTGTAATGAGCTCGTGATAACGGCGAAGCATTCTCTGATCGGACTCCTGCCACATAATATGGTCTTTCAGATACTCGCCTGCCCGTCCCCACTCCTGTCGTGCTGCTTCTGGGGTGCTGACAGTCAAGGGGGCGCTCAAACCGGCGACCATGTGACGGGAATGATTGAAGAAATCGTTGGCTGAAACGCTTTTTGCTAAAGGCCGAAAGGCACTGAATCCATTGCGTGGGACGATAAAACGGTTCTTGTACTTCAGCTCCTCAGGCACCGAAATCTGATTTTGAGAGACATGAAATTCAGAATCCCGTTTTACAATTAATACGGTGTACTTGCTGTAGTGGCGGATCCCTTTTCTTAAGAGCGCGATCTCTTCGCTTCGGAAATTTGAGCCTGCGATGGTATCGGCGTAGAGAGCGGGAGCATCGAAGCGGGAGTGGAAGGCTCGCTCTGGCAGGGCTCCGGTGAACTTCCAGCCGCCCCAGAATGTACAGGCGATGATAGCTGCAAGGCTCCCAAAGGTGAACCGCCGCGTCTGTGAGCGGCAGGCAGCCAGTGCGAGGAAAAACGTGAGAGCGAGGGGGAGAACTATGGGAATGAAGGCACCTAGGCTACCTAGCCAGCCTGCGGGGAGCTTGCTTCCAAACGAGAAGCAGATCATGCCCCAGGTCAGGCCAAGGACGGCGATGGCTACGCTGGTATTTTGCAGGGATTTTGTGCCGCTGTGGCGCAGAAAGACCGGCGACCAGGCGCGGCTGATGCCTCGGGAGAGCTTGCTCACAGGGAGGAAATTCGTGACGGCATGGCGCTCGTAGACATCGGCCTGGTGGCGCAACTCATCGGCGGTATCCGAGAGATGTGCCTGCGTTTCGGCGACCACTTCCTCGATTTTTTCCGGGGGTAGCGTCCCCGTGAGGCGCTGACGGAGCGCATCGCTGTACTCTTCAATCGTCTCGGGATTCTGGGTGAGCTTACGCATTTTGCACCTCCGGCTTGGCAAGGAGACTGGTGACGGAGCGGGAGAATGCCTCCCAGCCGATGCGCTTTTCCTCTAGTTTTTTGTTACCAGCCTCCGTGAGCTGGTAGACCTTGCGGGCGGGCTTGCCCTCTTGCGGCACCCACTCCGCCTCGATCATGCCCTCGGTTTCCAGTCGGTGCAGAATCGGGTAGAGCTGGCCGTCTTGAATCCTCATGCCGTCCAGTCCATTGACCCGCCGTGTGATCTCATAGCCATGCTGTGGCCCGCCGGAAAGAGTCGCTAAAATCAGTGTCTCAGGATCGCCGCGAAATGCCATTTGATTTATCTCCGAAATAGTTATATCTCAAAAAATGATATATGGTCAAGCCTCCCCCCGCGCCTGAGAGCGCGACCCCCTCCGGCTCCGCGAAGGGGGTATACTTTGCTACATGAGCACCACTTTGCAAGCCAGCCTGCTGGACCTCATCCGCCGCACTTCTTCCGACCTGCCTGCCGATATTCGTGAGGCAATGGAAAGGGGCCGCGCCGTGGAGATGAAAGACAGCCGCGCCCTGATGGCGCTGGACACGATTGACTGTAATATCGCCACTGCCGCACAAGACTCTGCCCCGATCTGCCAGGACACCGGGATGATCAAGTTCTACGTCCACTACCCGATTGGCTACGATATTCTCACCTTCGAGGAGGCTGCCCGCGCCGCTGTGTCTGAAGCAACGGCGATTGGCTACCTACGCCAGAACTCCGTGGACTCCATCACGGGCAAGAACACGGGCAACAATCTGGGGCCGGGGACGCCGCAGTTCCATTTCCAGGCATGGCGAAAAGACACGGTAGATGTCCGGCTGATGCTCAAGGGCGGGGGCTGCGAGAATGTCGGGGCGCAGTATAGCCTTCCGGCGGAACTCACAGAGATTGGGAAAAAAGCGGGCCGCAACATCGAGGGCGTGAAGCTCGTGGTGCTGGACGCGGTCTGGAAAGCGCAGGGCAAGGGCTGTGCGCCTGGCTACATCGGGGTCTGTATCGGCAGCGACCGGGCGCATGGTCTAGAGATCGCCAAAGAGCAGCTCCTACGCACCGTCGGCGATAGTAACTCGGACATGCAGCTAAGTGCACTGGAGCACGAAATCACGCGCATCTGCAACGGCCTGGGGATCGGCCCTATGGGCTTTGGCGGGAACACGAGCCTTCTGGGCTGCAAGATCACGGCGCAGAACCGCCTCCCCGCCAGCTTCTTTGTTTCCGTGAGCTATGCCTGCTGGGCACACCGGCGGCGTGGAGTGACTCTCAACCCCACCACCAACGCAATCACCGGCTGGCTCTACGAAGAGGCGAGCGAGACGCTGGCGCACGACGTTAGTCCAGCTTGAGGTGTTCCGTGCACTCGGCTTCGAGGGCCACGCGGGTCCAGGGGACTTTGCGGTACGCGCGGCGGCAGGCTAGCTCCATCTGGTCGGTGTAGTGCGGCGACTCGGGATCATCGGAGTTGCCGTAGGGCTGCGCGGCCCAGAGCTCCGGGTGGGCCGTGTCGGAGAGCTGCGCTAGCATCCGAAACGAGGAGCCAAATGTCACGGTTATCCGCCCGTCGGGGCCGGGTTCGCCGCCATGGGGGCAGAGCGACTCGCCGCCACCGTCCATGGGCAGATCAACCCCGCCGCGTCGGTGCCGGTGCAGCTCACCCCAGGGCACGTCCAAGGGCAGGCCAAGGCGCGCGAGCCGTGTTATTGCCTGTGCCAGGCTCCCCTCCCGCAAGGCGAGCTGGAAGAGTGCTGCCCCGCGAGCGTCTCGCGTGAGCGTTCGATCCCAGCTCTGCAAGATTGGCAGTGCTTGGCTTCCCCTTGCCTCCGCAAGGAGGCGGGGGAGGTGCGTGTCGGCACTGAGATCGCGGCAGTCCGTCGCGATGGTTTTTGCGAGCGCAAGATCCAGAGAACCCGCTTGCTCTAGGAGCACGTGGAGCCGTTGGCCGCGCAGGGTCTGTGAGTCCGGGGCGAGCCAGGCGGGAAAAGGCCCAGGAGGTGTGAGGTTTGCGCCCGCCCCCGTGCGGGTTGGGCCGTCGTTACAGCTCTGGAAAAAGCCCTGCGGCGCACTCTCACACTGGGGAAGTTCCGCGAACTCTACCGGCTCGCCCCACTCCGTCGCGCTTGTCCAGCCCGGCACCGGGCCGCTGAAGTCGAAGCCATCGGGCCGACGAGGAATCCGCCCGCCCCAGACATAGCCTACCTGGCCGCTCGTATCTCCAAAGAGATGATTGAACATCACCGTGCCACGCAGAGCGAGTGCTTGGCGGTACTCGCTGACAGTGGTTGCGACTCCCTGGGCGCGGCTCTGGAGAACATTGCCCGCCTCACTGCCGCCCGCTTTACGCACGGCGATTCCTTCCGCAAGCAGTGGCCCGTGGTGGGAGTAGGCGATTTTCCGGGAGACCTCGCCGCCGCCCTTGACCTTGAAGACAAACCCGCGAAACTCCAGCGCACGCGTCTGAGTGTCGTACTCGTAGCCGTCTTTATTTTTTCCTCGCAAGCGCAGCACATAGAGGTCTGAGAGATCCGGCTGGTTCACCGTATTCGCCCATGCTAAGTGGGCGTTGCAGGCCATCCCTAAGTAGGGCAGACCGACAAAAGTCACCCCGTGCTGATCGAACTCGCCGCCCACGAGCCGCGCCTCGTACCAGCGGTAGAAGCCCTGGAGGGGCAGGTGCGGGTCCATCGAGATAAGGCTTCCATTGCCTGATTTCAGCTTTGTGGGAGCCACCACAAAGGCATTCGAGCCCGCCGCCAGCCCTTCCTGCGAGAAGGCGAGGTTCACAAAGAGTGCGAAGGTAAGAATGTCTTGTGGTGTCACCATAAACGCCCCCTCGGGTCGCCGCTCTTGCGCCTCTTTTTGCCACCGATTGATCCCCGCTGCAAACGCCCCAATCTCCGCGCGGACGACGCCCGGTAGGGTACGCCAGGTGGTTTGTGCCCGCTCGCTCAGGCAGAAGGCGCGCACGGCAACATCCCCCTCCAGTGCCGTGATTCCGTCTAGCTCCGCCAGCTCACCTCGGGCTTGTTTCAGGTTGCGAATCAGCGCCTCCAGCCGGTCTTTTGCCTGGATGTACCCGAAGCCAAAGAAAAGTGCCGCTGTGGTATCGGCATAGAGATGCGGGATACCGTAGGCATCGCGGAAGATTGTCACGGGCATTTTGGCTAGCCCCCCCAGACGCGTGGTGTATGCTCTGTATCCTCCACCACCTGGTTGTGACGGAAGATATGCTGTGCTGTATCGGACCAGGACTCCCACGTGGTGCGTGGGACGGTAATCACAGGAGTGCGGATAAAGCCGCGCTCATAGACAATGGCGTACATGGTGCGTGGGGAGTCGGAGTCGTTGGGCATCCCTCGGTGCCACATTCGCATGTCGCGCAGGATAAAGCTCCCCACAGGAATTTCCGTGCGCACGGAGGGAAACGCCGCCGCCCGCTCGTCGTCGAGCACGCCCCCGAGAATCGAGTGTGTCCCCGGCCAGACCTCGGTTGCGCCATTGGCAATCGTGAAGTCGCAGAGCGGGATATTGAGCACGAGGGTCGCCACCGGATGCGCGACACCCATCAAGTGCCCGGTATCTCGGTGCACGGGCTGGATTCCAGAGCCGGGCAGGGCGGTATTGGTATGGAAAAACGCGCACTGGATGTCCTCGCCCAGCAGTGCCTGCATGAGCTGAACCGCCACGGGCTGCGCCACAAGCTGCGTGTGGGCCAGAGGCAGGTGCAGAGGGGGAAAGAAGCCGATGTGGTTCTTCCCAAAGGTCTTGCCCTCCAGCGCCGCGAGCCCGCCCTTGCTCTGGATAAACCGCGCTAGCTCTCTTTCGTAGGCCGTGCGCATCGTCTCAAGAAACACGGCATCGTAGACATTTTCGACCACCACGTAGCCCACATCATTGAATGTCTGCACCGCTTTGTTCAGGCGTTCTGGTGGGAGTAAGCCCGCTGCTTTTTCGTCGTTGGTGAGTTTCATACGGCTATTTTACCCAAGAATACCGAACTCAGAGGCGAGGCAATCGTGTACAATACGGCTATGAAGGCAACCCCAGAGACGCGGCAACGAATGATCCTTGCGGTAACGGGCCTGCTCACCCCACTTGCGTTCTGGATCGCCTTTGGGCTCTACGACCGCTTTACACCAAGGCACCGCATGCCCGAGGGCTTCTTTTTTGATCCCACACGGGTCTCCCCCGAAGAGCGGATGCGGACACAGATCCTGCGTGCGCACCTCCTGGAGGCAGCAAGGCAGGGCGACTGGCGTCGGGTCAGCCGCGCGGCGGACGACACTTGTGGCGTGGACTGTCCGCCACCGATCTTCCCGCTTCAGGCAGAGGCACACTGGCGGTTGGGGGAGCGGAAAAAAGGTGCGGATCTCTGGGCCAAGGGCCTCGCCTGGGAGAGCTCCGTGGCGCAGGCGCAGGTTCAGGCACTGAAAGGGGACAGCGCGGCCTATACGGCCTATGTTGCCCCACTGCTCAGCAACCCTGAGCGTGGCCTCAACAACGATATCGCCTGGGCTTGTGTTCTCCTACCGGATGTGCTCCCAGACTACACACTGGTCGTCGCGCGGGCGCAAAAGGCACTTCAGGAAGCCGAGCTGCCTGAGGGCAAGGCCAATGTTCTCAACACACTGGGTGTCGCTCTCTACCGGGCAGGCCGCTACAGCGACGCACTGGCCCGGCTCCAGGAGAGCGAGCGTCTCCAGCACGAGATGATGAACAGTGTTTTTATCGCGCTCTGTTACCACAAGCTCGGAGATAGAGCTCGCGCACGACACGAGGCGGACAGCTACCAGCAGTTCCTGAGGAACTCGCTCCCGGATAACTCTCGCAACCGTCTGGAGTACGTCCTCTTTGAAAAAGAGCTCCGTGCTGTCTTGCCCGCTACGCCCCCCAAGAAAGCCATGACCCCGTGACCCCGTCCGCTTCCGATGTCTCCTCGGCGCGCGCCTCGCTGCTTGTCCTAGGAACCGCCGCCTTTCTCGTTCAGGCCGATGCGCGGGTGATGGACCCGCTCCTCAAAATAGTTGCGAGCGACTTGCACGTTACCAAAGAGGGGGCCAGTATCGCGCTGACTCTCTATGCCTTCGCCTACGGCCTTTTCCAGCTCTTCTATGGCCCGCTGGGCGATAGGATCGGTAAGCTGAGAGTGATGGCAGCGGCGCTGGGGCTCTTTGCGCTGGGGGAAGTCTTGGGCAGCTTCATGCCCAACCTGCCTCTCTTCACGGCGCTGCGTTTTCTCACCGGAACCGTTGCTGCCGCCGTGATCCCGCTCTCGCTGGGCTATATCGGCGATAAGTTCCCCTACCAGGAACGCCAAGTTACCCTCGGACGGTTCATGAGCGCCCTGATGCTGGGGCAGATTCTGGGCAGTGCGCTGGGGGGCATCTTCGGGGAGTATTTAAGCTGGCGGGTGATCTACCGCATCTTCGCAAGCGTCTCGCTGCTCATGGCATTTTTGCTCCTGCGGGAGAGCCAGCGTGCGCCGGAGACACCGCGTCCGGAGCGGAAGTTCTCTTTTGCCCCGTATCTGACGCTCTGGGCCAAGCCGATGACCCGGGTTGTGCTGGGGACAGCCTTTGTGGAGGGCTTCTTTATTTTTGGAGGCTTGCCGTTTCTGGGCGCTTCTCTTAAAGAGCGTTTTTCACTCTCGTATCTCACTGTCGGGTTGCTCCTGGGCTGTTTTGGCATCGGCGGGCTGATCTACAGCGCGTCGGTGAAGAAGCTGGTGCCTAGGATTGGGGAGCTGGGGACGCTGCTTTTTGGGGGATCGCTCCTGCTGGTAGGCTACACGCTTATCGGCTGGCTGCCTGCCTGGTGGCTCTTTATCCCGGCTATTGTGATCTTTGGGATGGGCTACTACACCATGCACGGCCCGCTCCAGACCCGCGCCACCGAGCTGGCCCCGGAGATGCGTGGTACGGCGGTCTCGCTCTTCGCCTTCGCGTTCTTTTTAGGGCAGGCGGCAGGCCCGGCGGTGCTGGGGTGGGTGCTAAAAACCCAGGGCTACGGGATCGGGTTCTCGGTGGCAGGGGTCGGCCTCTTCGTCCTCGCTCTCGTCGCGCGGCGGCTCTTTAAACAGAACGCGTAGGGCAGTCGGCTCAGAGAGAAACCATTTTTTAGGTTGCGAAGAGCTGAGCGCTAATATCGGCAAACGCCTTGAACTCCAGCGCGTTGCCTGTGGGGTCCATGAGAAACAGTGTCGCCTGCTCCCCAACTTCTCCGGCGAAGCGGATGTACGGCTCGATCACAAAGACAATCCCTGCCTCTTTGAGCCGCGCGGCGAGCGCCTCCCAGACGGGCATTTCCAGCACCACGCCGTAGTGGGGCACAGGAACCCCGTGGCCGTCCACGCCGTTGTAGTGCGCCGCGAGCTGGCCGTTTTTACCTAAGCTGGGGTTTAGGTGACAGACAAACTGGTGCCCGAAGAGGTTGAAGTCCACCCAATGCGCCGCGCTGCGCCCCTCCGAGCACCCTAGAATGCCTCCGTAGAACTCCCGCGCCTCGGCGATATTGCGCACGGGAACCGCAATATGAAACGGGGTGAGCTGACTGGTTTTGGTTGTTTCCATGGGAGCTAGTGTACCCAGACACTACCCCATAATCTGCCATTCCGCGATCACATCTCGGACACCGGAGCGCTGGCGTAGCCCCTTGAGCAGGGCATCGCGCTCTGCGGAGAAAGTTGCTTCGTGCCCACGCATCGCCCGCACGCGTCCGTAGAGATGGATCACGCCATGGGTACACTGCACCTGCACCTCGCCGCAGTCCACACTGTGACGGGCCATCTCCGTACGTACATGACGACTCTCTTCTTTGGCCTCGGTCTTTTTGTTACTCACAGGAAGTACCTCTTTTGATCTGCACCTTATAACAACAAAAAGCACAGAGGCTTCGGGCCTGTGCGCAAAGATGCACCTGTACAGTACCACGTCTGGGAGTTTGCTAGGGGCGAGTCAAAAAATAAATCGTCGGCAAGATTCCCAGCCCAAAAAGCAAGAGAAACTGTCGGCTCTGAGATACCTTGCTGTCTTTGCGGCTGATAGAGTGTTGCCATCACAATAGGCACCCAGCCTGCTTGGCCCACAGCAATGGGAAGCCACCACCACTCAATCACAAAGATCAGACTCAGAACAAGGGAGCCAATGGTTCGTGCAGGAGTTTTCATACGGGCAGTAAGCCGCTTTTGCTGCGGCAGCGTCTGGCAGCGAGCGCCGTGTGGGGCGCACGTCTGGCGTTTGTGACGGGGCTATTGCTCATTGGCATCAAAGAGTTGCTGACAACAAACTGAGGTGATCCGGTAAACTGAGGACATGTCTTTTGATGTCACAGTAATCGGGGCGGGGATGGCGGGGAGCGAGGCGGCGTGGCAGGCGGCGCAGCGGGGGATGCGCGTGCGGCTGGTCGAGATGCGGCCCAAGAAGCTGACTCCGGCGCACCAGAGCGATAAGGCGGCGGAGATTGTCTGCTCCAACTCGTTTAAGAGCAATCATCTTTCGAATGCGAGCGGCCTACTCAAAGACGAGATGCGAAAGCTGGATAGCATTATCGTGCGCTGCGCCGACGCCACTTCCGTTCCGGCGGGCGAGGCGCTGGCGGTGGATCGCGAGGCGTTCTCGGAGCTAGTGACGGAGCGGCTTCTCGCGCACCCGAGCATTGAGTTCGTCCGCGACGAAGCCACGGAGATTCCTGCGGAGGGAAAAGTCATTATCGCCAGTGGCCCTCTGACATCCGACACGCTCGCGGCGCAGATCGGGCAGCTCACGGGGCGCTACGATCTGTATTTTTACGATGCCGTCGCCCCGATTGTGGACGCCAGTACGATTGATTATTCGAAAGTCTTTCGGGCATCGCGGCGGGGCAAGGGGCTGGAGGCCGACACCTCCGACGATGCGGCGTATCTCAACTGCCCGCTTAATAAAGACGAGTACCACGCGCTCTGGCAGGCCATCACCGAGGCCGAGCTCGCGCCCGTGCATGACTTTGAGGATATAAAATACTTCGAGGCGTGTCTGCCTGTGGAAGAATTAGCACGGCGCGGCGAGCGAACGCTCTCGTTTGGCCCGCTCAAGCCCGTCGGCTTGGAGGATCCACGCACCGGGCGTCGTCCGTGGGCCGTGGTGCAGCTTCGGCAAGAAAATAAAGCCGGGACACTCTACAACTTGGTGGGCTTTCAGACCCGCATGAAGTGGGGGGCGCAGAAGAAAGTGCTTCAGCTCATTCCCGGCTTAGAGAACGCCGAGTTTGTGCGCTTTGGCGTCATGCACCGCAATACCTACATCCACTCCCCGAGCCTCTTAGACGCCACGCTCGCACTGAAAACCGACCCACGCATTCGCTTCGCGGGGCAGATTGTGGGTGTCGAGGGCTACTTAGAATCCGCCGCGATGGGCCTGATCGCCGGGCTCAACGCCACTTTAGAAACGCCTATTGTTTTCCCACAAACTACCTCGCTGGGTTGCCTGACGCACTATGTTGCAAACTACGAGGGCAAGGACTTCGCGCCGATGAACGCCAACTGGGGCATGATGCCGCCTTTAGAGGGCGATAGAATCCGCGACAAAAAAGAGCGAGGCCGCGCGATGGGCGCACGGGGCCAGAAAGACTTCGCCGACGTGCTGGCAACACTTTAGCAAGGGATGGGGAGTCGGCGTCTGAGCTTGTACCTGCTGCTGATTTGGATAGAATACTGCCTCAACAAAGACCTACCCCTAAGAACACGTTTTGCACACACGAAAGGAGCCGCAAAAAGTGTCGGGTAGTGAGCATTTAACTAAAAAACGGGCTCGATGCGTGCGGCGCAGATTTTGAACTCAGGCATTTTTGAGATGGGATCGAGGGCGGGGTTGGTCAATAAGTTCGCACGCTGATGGCCCGCATAATGAAACGGCAGAAAGATCGTGTCCGGGCGTATGGTGGCCGTCACACGCGCCGGGACAGTGGCCTCACCGCGCCGGGTTATCACTTTGACGCTCTGGCCATTGACGATGCCGAACTGCCGAGCGAGGGTGGGGTTCAGCTCCACAAAGCCCTCCCCCGCGGCGGCGGTGAGCTGCTCGACGCGGCGGGTTTGGGTGCCGCTCTGGTACTGCTGCATCACGCGCCCCGTGGTGAGATAAAGTGGAAACGCATCGTCGGGTTCCTCGGCAGAAGTGCGGTGTGCGATGGGGTGAAAGCGGGCGCGTCCATCGGGGTGCGCGAAAGTTTCGGTGAAGAGGCGGGGCGTTCCGGGGTGTTTGGGATCGTCACTGGGGCAGGGCCAGAAGACACCCTCTTGCCTAATAATCTTTTCGTAAGTAATCCCCGAGTAGTCCGCAGGTGCCCCGGAAGTCGCCTGGCCCAGCTCGGTAAACAACGCCTCGGGCTCACTGGTCGGGAAGCGCTCGGCATGGCCCAAGCGCTCGGCGAGCGCGATCAGCACTTCGGCATCGGTCTTGACGCCCTCAGGAGGAAGCTGCGCTCTTTGACGCAGTAGCACGCGGCCCTCTAAGTTGGTCATCGTGCCGGTCTCCTCGGCCCACTGCGCCACGGGCAGTACGATGTCGGCGAGTTGGGCGGTCTCGGAAAGAAAGAAGTCGGCGACGACGAGAAGGTCCAGAGAGTTTAGCTTGGCTTCGATGTGGGCCGAGCGCGGCGCGGAGACGACGAGGTTGGAGCCAAAGACAAGCAGCGCCTTGGGACCTGTCTCGGTGCCCAGCGCGTCTAAAAGCTCATAGGCGGAGAGCCCTGGCTGTGGCAGTGACTCGGCAGTGACGCCCCAGAGCTTGGCGATGCGCTCGCGTGCCTGTGGGTTTGTCAGAAGCTGGTAGCCGGGAAGCTGATCGGCTTTTTGTCCGTGCTCGCGCCCCCCCTGACCATTGCCCTGCCCCGTGATCGTGCCCCAGCCACCCCCTATCTTGCCCACTTGCCCGAGCGCCATCATTAAATTAATCGAGGCTAGCGCATTGTCCACGCCCTTGCTCTGCTGCTCCGCCCCTCGCGCCATGAGTGTCATCGCAGTGGAGGCCTTGCCCAGAAGCCGTGCGGCCTCCTGGAGGCGGCTTGTCGGGATGCCCGTGATGCGCTCGACGCGCTCGGGCCAGTAGGCGGCAACGGTGCGCTGGACCTCGGCAAAGCCGGTGGTTCGCGCAGCAATATAGTCATGATCGGCCCAGCCCTCGGCGAGAATTAGATGCAGTAAGCCAAGTAAGAGCGCCGTGTCCGTTCCTGGCGTGAGCTGCAAGTGCAGCGTCGCACTCTGCGCCGTGGGCGTACGGCGCGGGTCGGCGACGATAAGTGTGCCCCCACGCTCGCGCTGGGCATCAAAGTACTGCATCAAAGGCGGCATCGTCTCCGCCGGGTTTGCCCCGATAAGCAGCAGCGTGTCGGCTTTGGGGATATCCTCCAGTGGAAAGGGCATCCCACGATCTATCCCAAAGGCACGGTTGCCTGCGGCGGCGGCGCTAGACATGCAGAAGCGACCGTTGTAGTCAATCTGGCGTGTGCCTAGCGCAACCCGTGCGAACTTACCTAGGAGATAGACTTTCTCGTTAGTGAGTCCACCGCCGCCAAACACCCCGATGGCGTCTTTGCCATGTAGCTCTTGAAGCCTCTGGATCTGCTGCGTGATCCGAGTAAGTGCCTCGTCCCAGCTAACCGGACGCAGTGGCGTGTCTTTGGTATCGCGCATCAGTGGCATCGTGAGTCGTTCCGGGTGCGTGAGAAGCTCGGTGGCGCTCCAACCTTTCTGGCAGAGTCCGCCTTTGTTGGTCGGAAAATTTCGAGGCGCGACTTCGAGCAGACTCTCTCGGCTCACCAGTTGCATGCCGCACTGAAGCGCGCAGTAGGGACAGTGTGTCTGCGTGGCCCGAGGCATCATAGCGAAAACTCCAGCAGACCCAGATCCACGATCACCAGCCCAGACTCGCCACGAGCGGCGCTGACTTGGAGCGAGAGCTTCGTGCCCGCTGGATGCGTCTCCACAATTGCGAGGGGAATGTGCATGGCCTCGCTCTTGCCCAGTGGGAAGTAGCGCACGGGGCGGTTGTTGGCGCAGAGGGTGAGGTAGATCAGGCTCTCCGTGTGGTTGCCCGCCCGCAGATAGAGCACCTCGGCTTTGTGGCCTTCTGGCACGGTGTACTCTACCTCATCGGCGAGCGCGACGCGCTCCGTGATGCCCGCTCCGATAAAGGGAAACGCGCCTTGGACAAAGCGCGGTGTGGCCTGGCCCGTGCGGAGAAGATGCTGCTGGAGAGACTCGGTGACGATTGCTTCAGGTTTCATAGTTCTTTATAATTTTATAGTTCTTTATAAATCCACGCGGAAGCCGTAGCCGTAGCCGCGCCGCGTGTCGAGGCACTTGACCGTTTCGGGGGGGAGCTTGGTGCGGAGCCGGCGGATATGAATGTCCACGGTGCGCTCGCCGCCCTCGTAGTCCATGCCCCAGACATGATTCAGAAGCTGGAGACGAGTAAAGCCTCGGCCCCGGTGGCTCATGAGAAAGCGTAGTAGATCAAACTCGCGCCGAGTCAGGTCTATCGGATCTCCTGTGAGCGTCGTGGCGCGCCCCAGGCTTAGAAAAAGCCGAATCCCGGCAAAGACCAGCGTGTCACCCTGCTCGATGAAGCGGCGGCGAAACAGCAGCAAGCTGGCGCGGTGCTTCAGCTCCTCCGGGTCGTAGGGCGGCAAGAGAAAATCGTCTATCAGCAGGCGCAAATCGGGCTCGTAGAAATGCGAGCGGCTGAGCAGTGCCACTAAGGGGGGGAGGGGAAGCGTCTCACCCCAGGTATCTTTCATCACTTGGCGGTGATGACGGAGCGCGAAGAGATCCACCGAGCCGCCCATATCGGCGACAACCAGATCCGGCATCCCGTGCGGAAACGCCTGACAGAGCTCCGCTGCGGTGGCGTTGAAGGGCAAGGAACAGGTCATAAACCCGGCAGAGGTGAGGGGCACGCCGATATGAGCGGGAAGCAGTCCCTCCGCAGATCGGTATAAAATTAGTACGGACGGCACGTCTACTCTCCCTTCCCGGCAACCTAAACTTAGGGGCAGCAGCGCGTTAGGCTCAGGTTATCCGAGAATTGTTTCGTCCGTATTTCGGAATTAGATCCCCTCTGCAAAACCGATCATATCTGAGTTGGGGAGTCGCAGAGGATCAAGCTGTGCTTCCAGGGAGAGAGGTGGTTCACCAAGCATGAGGGCTATAATCCCATTCTCGACAAATGCATCAAGCAGCCCATTCTCGATACGCTCAATAAAAGCGGTGTGCCAGCCCTGCGCCGCCAGCCGTCGCTCAAGCGCCGCCGCCGCCGCTCGGTCTTGAACCACGATAACGCCACCACGGTGCCCGTGACGTTGCTCACGCTCCGCGCGGCTCCAGGGCTCGGCGGAAGTTTCATGGTTGGTCTCGGGCAGAACCTGGGTCACCATCCCCGCCGCAATCGGCACGCTGGTCGCCGGATCAAGAAGTAGGAAGCCTCCCAGCTCGCGGCTCTGGGAGTAGGGATCCAGAAAGAGTGGCTGCGAGAGCGCAATCGTCACCTGTCCGAGCTCGTTGAGCGCCAGCCGATGCGTCTCCTCTTTTTCGAGCGTTTCGACCGCCAGCCGGAAGTCTATTTTCTCGATGGTGGCGGCCGCCTGGCGCGTGGTCTGGATGGCGATGTAGGGCCGCCCCGGCGCAAGGCCTGCTTCACTGAGCACACAAACCGTCGCCGCAAAGCGCCGCGCGATCGCGGGGGGACTGTGGGGCGTGGTGAGCAAATCGCCCCGACTGATATCCAGCTCATCGGTGAGAGTCAGCACCACGGACTCACCCAAGCGTGCCTCGGGGAGCGTGCCGTCCGCCGTCACTATTTCCTTGACAACCGAGCACTTCCCCGACGGCAAAGCCAGAATCGGATCACCGGGGCGGATGCTCCCTTCAGCGATCTTACCCGCAAAGCCTCGGAAGTTCTGGTGGGGACGAATGACGCACTGAACCGGAAAGCGAAACGCCGCCGCTGCGCTGTGACCCTCCGCGAGGGGCAGACCCTCCAGCCACTCCAGCAGCGAGGGGCCCCTGTAAAATGGCGTGTTCTGACTGCGCTCCACCACATTGTCGCCCGCCAGCGCCGAGAGCGGAATCGCGGTTGCCGTGACCCCGAGCTTGGCTGCAAACGCCGCAAATTCTGCCTCAATTCTGCGGTAGATGCCTTCGTCGAAGCCGACCAAGTCCATTTTATTGATCGCCACGGCCAAGTGCGGCACGCGTAGTAGCGCCGAGAGCGCCGCGTGGCGGCGCGACTGCTCCAGCAATCCGTTGCGTGCATCTACCAGAATCACGGCAGCGTGCGCTGTCGAAGCCCCGGTGACCATGTTGCGCGTGTACTGGGCATGGCCCGGCGTGTCGGCGATGATAAACCGGCGGCGTGGCGTGGCAAAGTAGCGGTACGCCACATCTATCGTGATCTTCTGCTCCCGCTCCGCCCGTAGCCCATCGGTCAGAAGCGCGAGATCCACCGTGCCCGCATCGCCGCCACTGGCACGCTTTATCGCCTCGTACTGGTCGTCGGGGATGGCTTTGGAGTCAAAAAGTAGCCGCCCGATAAGCGTTGATTTGCCATCGTCCACGCTCCCCGCGGTCGAAAATCGTAGGAGTTCCATCTAAAAATACCCCGCGCGTTTGCGGTCTTCCATGGCGGCTTCAGAGCGCTTGTCGTCACCGCGCCCGCTGCGCTCGGTTACTCGGAACGTGCGTACTTCCTCAATAATCGCATCGAGTGAGCTGGCGTCGGAAAAGACCGCGCCGGTGACCGTGATGTCGCCCATCGTCCGAAAGCGCACTTGATGGGTTTCGATTTTTTCTCCAGGAAGGAGTGGGAGCAGCTCGGACTCCGCCAGCCACGTTCCCCGGCGGTTGAATACCCGGCGCTCGTGCGCAAAGTACAGCGACGGCAGGGCGATACGGCGCGCCTTGACGTAGCTCCAGATGTCCAGCTCGGTCCAGTTGGAGAGAGGAAAGATGCGGAAGTGCTCACCGGGCGTTTTTCGTCCGTTGTAGAGGTTCCACAGCTCAGGCCGCTGGTTTTTCGGGTCCCACTGTCCGTATCTGTCGCGGTGCGAGAAGAAGCGCTCTTTGGCCCGGGCTTTTTCCTCATCGCGCCGCGCTCCGCCAAGCGCGGCATCCGCGCGTAGCTCCTCCAGTGCATCTAGGAGCGTCCGGGTCTGGAGAGCGTTCCGTGTCCCTTCCGGGCCATGCTCTTCCGTCACGCGCCCCGCCTGGATGCTCTCCTCCACATAGCGTACGAGTAAGTCCGCACGGAGCTCTCGCGCTAGGTTGTCGCGGAACGTCAGTGTTTCTTCAAAGTTATGGCCGGTGTCAATGTGCAGCAGCTTAAACGGAATCCGAGCGGGCGCAAACGCACGTGCCGCCAGGTGCGCAAGCACGATGGAGTCCTTGCCGCCTGAGAAGAGCAGCACGGGA
Organism: Armatimonas sp.; assembly: GCF_043757465.1. Lineage (GTDB taxonomy): Bacteria > Armatimonadota > Armatimonadia > Armatimonadales > Armatimonadaceae > Armatimonas. Next base: position 54,059 of record NZ_JAYVPL010000158.1, on the reverse strand, counting down.
CGCTCAAACTGTCCGAAGGTCTCCCGCAAGACGTAGATGGCTTCCGATTCAAGGGTAGCAAGTGCAGGTTCTAGCATGGTTGTTGTCTCGCTCCCATGAACCGGGGCGGTGCTTTCTACGCCGCTTCCACGAACGCGGTGCGCATCAGTGAGCCGAGTTCCTCGTCGCTGGCACGATCCACGAAGCTGGGAAAATCCTCGTCCTCGGCGCGCTCGTTGAGATAGCCATTGAGCAGATTCTCCAGCGCAATCGGAATATCCGTGGCAGGGACTTTGCGCCAGATCGGTCGCACGAACTTCGCATCGCGGCCGAGGCGACCGCCCAGCGAGATATCGTAGCCGTCCACTTTATCACCGCCGGGGAGCTTGACCACGCAGCCTTGGAGTCCAATATCGCCGATATGGTGCTGGCCGCAACCGTTGGGGCAGCCATTGAGGTTGATACGCAGTGGCTCATCCAGGGAGACGGTCTTATCTAAGTGCCGGACGATCTGCCACATCAGATTCTTAGTCTCGGTGAGCGCTAAGTTGCAGAACTCGCTGCCGGTGCAGGCCACGGCGGCGCGGCGAATCGGGGATGCCACAACCGGGAAGCCAATCGCCTCCAGCGCTGCCACAACCGTCGGGACATCCGCCTCTTTTATATTGGGAATGAGCAGATTTTGCTGATTGGTCGTGCGTGTGTCTCCGGTGCCAAACTCTTTGGCGAGCCGGGCCACTTCAAAGAGCTGCTCGCTGTTCATGCGGCCGGTGAGCACATTTGCGCCCACCCAGAACAGACCTGGCTGGCTCTGTGGATGCACCCCCACATGGTCGCGGAAGTTATTGGTCGGCTCGGGCCACTCTGTCTCAGTGAGCGCAGGGTCGGGAACCCAGCTCAGGCGCTTAAGCACTTCCTCTTCGTACTTGGCCGCGCCCCAGTCGGCGACCAAAAACTTAATGCGCGCCTTCTTTCTATTTTCTCGGTAGCCTGAGTCGCGGTAGACCTCGGTGACGGCGCGAAACGCATCTACCAGCTTGTCGGCGGGGATAAAGAAGTTGAGTTTTTGTGCTAAGAACGGACGTGTTGAGAGGCCGCCTCCCACACGAATATGAAAGCCACGCTCGCTGTTCTTAATCACGGCTGTTGCGGCAATATCATTGATCTCCGGCTGGGAGCAGTGCTCACAGCAGCCGGTGATGGAGATTTTATACTTGCGTGGCAGGTCCGCGAACTCCGGGTTGCCTAAAAAATACTCATGGATTGCCTGAGCGTAGGGCTGGGCATCAAATGTCTCGTTGGGATCAAGGCCCGCCACGGGGCAGCCGGTGACGTTGCGGGGGATATCACCACACGCCCCGAGCGTGCTGATGCCGACCGCACTAAAGATGTCGAAGATCGCTCGGAAATCAGCGGGAGCCATCCAGTGGAACTGAAAATTTTGGCGTGTGGTGATGTCGGCGATATTGCGGGCATAGTCGCGGGTGACTTCGGCCACGGCGATAAGCTGCTCATACGTAAGCTGGCCACCAGGCACTTTGATGCGGAGCATAAAATAGCCGTCTTTGGGTTTCTGCTCGTAGAGCCCCAGCCAGCGCAGGCGAAACATATCGTCCGCGTCAATTCCAGCGTAGCCTTCGATCGCGATGCGCTGAAGATCGTTCCATACCTCCAGACCGCCTTTTTCTTTTTTAAGTCGTTCAACGTCGTTCATAATTTTGTCTTTCGCCCCCGATAAACCGGGGCGGTTCTCCTCGCGGCGATCTACTTATGCAGACCGCACTCTTTCTGCTGTGGGTTTTCCCACCACCAGCGCCCGGCGCGTAGATCCTCGCCTGGCTGGGTGGCGCGGGTACAGGGGGCGCAGCCGATACTCGGGAAGCCCTTGTCGTGGAGCTGGTTGTAGGGGACGTGGTGGGTTTTGATATACTCCCACACCTGCGCCTCGGTCCAGTCGGCGAGGGGATTGAGCTTGGCGATATTGCCGTGCGTCGTGTCTGTTTCTCGCTTTGGCAAGCTCGCGCGGGTCACGGACTGCTCACGGCGCTGGCCGGTTACCCAGCCACTTGCACCTGCAAGTGCGCGAGCGAGCGGCTCCACCTTTCGCACGTAGCAGCACTCTCGTCGGTTCTCAATCGAGTAATAGAAACTTCCGGGGCCTTTGAGCTGAAGCAGCGCTTGGAGCGGCTCGGTCTGGGGCGTGTAGGCGGCAATCGGGATGCCATAGCGCTCCGTCAGCCGCTCCCAGAGGGTGTAGGTCTCTTGATGGAGGCGGCCTGTATCGAGCACAAACACTGAGATGGGAAGCTTAGATTGCCCTATCAGATCCAGTAGCACCACATCTTCTGCACCAAAGCTACAGGCGAGCTTCAGAGTGTTGCCATAGACGGCGACGGCTTCTTTCAGCACTGCGCCCGCATCAAGTGACTCCCAGTGGATATCAGGCATGCGAGAGCTTTCAGACATGCGAGAGCTTTCGGGAGCGGGAGCGGTAGTAGAGCACCTGCGAGAGGAGCAGCGCACGCACGACAATTCCCACCAGGAAGAACCCGGAGAAGACCGTGCTGTGCTGCAAGATCGCCGCGCTCAGGCCCGCCAGCCGCCCAATAAGATTGAGCAGCGGGAAGAGCAAGCTGAACTCGTCCGCATGTTTGAGCTGGTGGAGCCGCCAGAGCTGCGGGAGATAGGATCCCTCAACCAGCCCGGTGGCGAGGAGACCTAGAAGTACAGGCCAAGACATTATGAAAGTAGTGTACTGGCATTATTCTACTTTTGCAATCGGAAAAGTAGAAATTAAAGAAAGTATACATCTCGGAGCGGCACTAGGGCCGAAGGCCAGCTAGCTCCCGACCTCTACGTCTACGTCGGGAGGCCGGGAAAAAGCGTGCTGGCGTGGCAAAGTGCGCCTCCTGTCACTCTCCACCGGAGGCAAACATGCCGATGTGGGTGTGGTACGACCCGTGACCGTAGCCTTTGTTGGCATCTCCAAGTCCAGCACAAGTAACTTATTCTTTCCTTTTTTGAGCCAGCAGCCGGGCGGGAAGACATAGCCTGAATTATGCACCGCGCATGAAAACCGCCCACACGAACGCATCCGCCCACTAGGGGACACCATTTCATGGCTATGCCTGATAAAATTTGAAAGACAATGCCTGCCAACGATGCCAACTGGGACGAAGGGATACTCCTGCGCCGTGCCCATCAGGGCGATGCCACTGCGTTTGACCAGCTTTGGCAGCAACAGCTCCCTGCGCTCACCCGCTTCTGCCGGAGTCTACATCGCCCCTCTGGTAGTGATGCCACTTTCGATGCGGATGATCTGGTCGCCGAAACCTTTATCCGCGCTCTGCACCATCTCAACCGCTACCGCCCGGCGCTAGGTGGCCTGGATGCCTGGCTCCGGGAGATCGCACGAAATCTCTTTTTGAACCGCTGCACCCGTGAGCAGCGTCGTACTCGCTTGCTGGCGGTTCCTCTACGCAGTACACACACCGCTCTGGCCCACACGGATCCTACCTGGAGCCACGCGCTCTTGCAGAGTGCGATCCAGGAGATCAATGCGCTCCCTTCCCCGCTCCGTGCTGTCTTCCAGCTCCATCTAGACGAATTTTCCCATCAGGAGATTGCCCAAAGACTCCAGCTCAGCACCGGAAACGCCTCAAAACGTCTGGAGCGTGCCCGCCTTCGGCTCCGGCAGCGCCTCACGCTCCTACTCGATGAGCTCCCGTTGCTCGAAGATCAGCTCAGTGCTATTGTTCGCAACTTCCACGTGGTCGAGGTGAGGCTCGAAACGGGGGGAATTGTCCAGATATGCCTGAGTGCGCCCGCCTCACCCCGTACGCTCCCTTCGCGCCGAGGCGGGAACTCGTGGCTCCAGCGGGCTCATGCCCTCTACCAGCGAGGCGACTGGGAAGCTGCCGAGAGCGAATACCGCACTCTCCTCAAAAAACATCCCCCTACCATTGGAGCAATCCGTGCTCTCGTACCGATTCTACGTGAACAGCAGCGCCTTCCCGAGCTTCTCACCGCACTTCCAACCGAGATCCTTCCCGGCACTCCCCCAGCCCTCCAAACAGAGATCAGGGGCTATGCAGCCCTCGCTCGCGGGGACACGGATACAGCCCGTGCGGCTCTCTATGAGGCGATAGCGCTCGCCCCGGAGGACCCTGAGCTCCATGTGGCACTGGATCAGCTTCTCGCAGACCAAAGCCGCTACGAGGAGCAGCTTGCCAATCTAGCGGTTCTACGTCGTCTCCTGCCCCACGATAGCCGGGGCTACGTCGCTGTGGCTCATCCCTACGCTCGCCTTCAGCGGGATGCGGAAGCACTTCCGCTCCTCGAGCAGGCAGTGGTTCTGAATCCAAACTCTCCCGAAGCGATCAAGGAGCTTTTCCAGGTGCGGATGCGGATGAAACTCCACGATCACACCACTGAGTCTCTCGCCCGTCGGCTTGTCTATCTTGCCCCCGAGCTTCTGGATAGTTGGCACAGCCTCGCCTGGTTCTGGAGGGAGCAAGGACGGCCCGCACCGGGTGCTGCTCTGCTGACACGCTTTGTACAGGATCATCCCCATCACGCTCTGGCCCATGCAGCGCTTGCCTGGGCACAGCTTTACGCCAACTCTCCCCTCGCCTGCGCTCACCATGCCCGCTGTGCCTATCAGCTTGCTCCCCGTCGCCCGTATGTTGCCTGGACTATGGCGATGGCCTGTGGCTGCACACCAAGCGTGATCTCCGTGCAAGAAGCCCAGGCACACCTTACCGAGATTGCCAGAAACTTCCCCCGAGACTCTTTTCTTCAATTAGAGGTCGCCGAGCGTTTCGTAAGCCGTGGGCTACCCTTGAAAGCGCTTCGCTCAGCACGTCGCGCCTTTCGCCTCAACCCGAAAACGAATGAAGCGGCTCTGCTACAGTCGATCTACCAGGAGCTTGGCCACGACGGACGGCGGCTCAGAGTCCCAGCAACGAGTAGACCCAGTGATTAGCCAAGCCGAGACGCTTCGCTTCCCGCGCCGCAACGAGCGCCTCTGACTGCCGATTCTGCACCGACAGTGCGCCCGCAAGGTTCGCATGAAAGATTCCCTCGCTTGGGTTGAGCCGTACCGCTTCCCGGAAGTACTTCTCAGCTCCTGCACCGTCACTCTTTGCCAGTAAGCTCCCCCCGACGCCGTTGTGGCCCGCCGCCAGCTTCGGGTCAAGCCGAACGGATTCACGATAGGCAGACTCAGCCTCCCCCCACTTCCCTTGAAAGGCGAGGGCATCGCCCAGGAACTGGTGATGTGACGCCACGCTCGCCGCAGATCGAACGGCAATCCGGGCAGAGTCCTCTGCCTCCCGGAAGCGATTCAGCTGGAGCAGAACAAACGCAAGCCCACCGTGGTGGTTTCCTTGGCTGGGCTCCAGCCGTATTGCCTCGCGGTACTCCTTCTCCGCGAGGGAGAAATTGCGGAGCCAGGCATAACAGAGCCCTAGCGTCGCGCGAAAAGCTCCCTTCTTCGGCTGAAGTTCCACCGCCTTTGCCGCCTCACACTGCGCCTCATCAAAGCGACCTTGTGCGATGAGCGTCCCGGCTTGGGCAGCATGAGCGTTCGCGGTGGAAGGATTCGTGATAAGTGGAGGAGTAGGGATATTGGGAATCAGGGGTCTGTTTTCCGGTGGCGTGACACGACTCTCTCCACCCACGCCGTTGTCTAGGGGGGTCAGCCCTTTTGGTAGCTCGTCTATCGAGATGAAGCGGTCACGGGCAGATGTCTCCACAGCCCGTACATTCACCCGTCGCATCGCCTCCATCAATGCGTAGCTTTCCGTGAAGGGACCAGATGCCTGATCGTAGGTGTAGCCGAAGGTTCCACCTGCCCCATCGGGCTTCGTGAAGGTCTTCTTTTCCGCGTTCAGTCCCGTAGCAACCATCAACCAGAGGTCGTCTTTAACGCCACCATCGTAGGTGCCGTGACCGGTTGCGTGCACCAGCCACTGCGGGGGGAACGTCTTACGGGGAGTCAGTGCGGGAATAATAGAGCGAAGTACTGCCAGAGTCTCGCCCCCCTTGTAGTACTGGTTCGCATTGCCACTTAGGTCTGGATAGACCGCTCTGCCCTGAACCTGTGCCTGGATAAACTCTTTTGGGCGAGTCAGGGGAGAGTACACCCACATCAGGCTAGAGAGGTTCTTCACGACGGCACGAAGCGCCGCATCACGACTGGGAAACTCGCTGCCCTCGGACAGAGTGACCAAGCTCTTTTGTGCAGGACTGGAGGAGCCTCCTGCAAAGAGCACGTCGGACTGCGGGGTAGGACGCTCATACTCCTCGCGTGATCCAATAAACAGCCAGCGCGTGTTCGCATCCGCATCAATCGTGTACACCACCCAGCTCCCACTCGAATTTTGTGGCTTGCGCCAGAGCTGAATTGTCTTGTTGAGATAAGGATAGGCATAGGTCACGCTCCGGGCACCATTGAGTTCACCGTCCGAGCGAGATACCTTACTAAAGAGCCGTGAGAGAGTCCACCCTCTCTCTTCAACGAAGAAATTCGGAAGCAAAACAAGCCGTTCTGGGCGATAAGCAACGCCAGACTGACCAGCAGTCTGAACAAAGTGCTCAATCCATCCACTCTTCCCCACGATCCCCGAGTGATCTTCCCCGATAATCAGAACATCACCCGAAAGCAAGCGTACAGGCTCCGTGCTCCCAGGCTCAGTGGCTCGAAAAGAAATCTGTAGATTCTTCGTATCAACCTCGACTCCACGAGGCTGAGGACGCTGGGGGAGAGCGGTCACGTTAAAACAGTGCTCATACTTCTCCTCTCGCAAGACAGACTGGAGTCGGTCGGGGTCACAACGATTACTGTCTTTGCCTGTCACCCGCAAAAACGTGTAGTCGTGACACCACGTGATCCCCTGAGCAGGCATCTGGAGCGACAACGCTCCGATAATAAAAACCAAAACACGAATCCATAGGCGAAACATATCAGCTCTCCTCTCACTGCTTGGGAATGATAGTGACGGTCACGGTGTAGCCACCGGTTTTCTCCAGCAACAGGATCACAACCTGCGCTTGGTCGTGTCCTCTCAAAAACGTGATCCTTTGTGGTGCGCGAAGAGGCGCATGGGCCAGTGCTTGGAGCTCGGCTGCCGTCAGTCCCTCCAAACTCTTGTCACCGATCTGGAGGATCCGATCCCCGCTACGCAGTCCCACGCTCTCACTAGGCGAGCCGCGCACCACATCGGTGAGCACGAGCCTGCCCTCGCGGACTAGGGCATGGGTGCCAAAGTTCTCCGCGACGACATTGCCCACCGAGCCAAGGGGCGGAAGGTCTTTGTCCTGCTTTGGCATGGGAGGTAAAGGAATCTTGCCTGCCTTAGTTCCACCTCGGGGAAGCGTACTCGGTTTGGGAGATAGCTTTGGAACCGTCTTTGTCGCCACCTGTGGCGTTTTGGAGGCCGTATTAGACTTAAGACTGGGAGCATCATCGGCAAAAACCGGATCGGGTAATCGTTTCCACTTATATCCGGGACCGCTGGAGGGGGCAGAGGCAGCTAACGGGGCTAACGCAGCAACCAGGCTACGCATTGCCGCCTCACCTTGCCCCTCCATGTCCCCTTTGGACACCGGTGCCGTCTCAGGTGCAGGAAACACTTTCAGTAAATCGAGAAACGTCGTCCCATTGAGGACAAGGGCATACTCAATAAAGCCGAAGCAATATGCCTGCCCCCCTACTGTCTGCCGAGTGAAGAGGTTGAAATACTCCGCTTCCTTGCTAAAGTACCAGCGCCGTGCAGTCACATTGGTGCCGAACTGGGACAGGCTCCCCAGTGATCTCCGAGCAGCCTCTGACAGCTCTGGTCCAAAGGAGCGTCGTAAGTGTTCCTCGACAGCGGCAGGGGAGGCAAACGCAACAACGGTAACACTGCTCGCATCAAGCGCACCTTGTGCTGCACTATAGGCAGTAAATCCTGTAGGGCTCTCTCCAGTGATACGCGCAAAACCTGCCTGAGTCACCGCCTGCCGCAACTGCGATAGGTCATTGCCCTTCGGGGCAGTGATGAGTTGATGCCGCCGCCACTGTGGTTCCATTCCAGCAACGTGCACTCCAAGCGTTAGGATGACACGATTTTGTTCACAATCCTCCTTGGGCACATTACACTCAAAGACACGGTGAACCTTATAATTATAGAGAGTATTCTCCTCCACCAAATGCATCCGATAGCGATGCGGATCATTGTATTGGCTTGGACGGTTAGAAAAACCCACCTCAATCAACTCGGCAACGGGAAGTGAACCAATCGCAGGCGCCACATCTTTCACTTGATACACGAATTCGATTCGGATTTTACGAACACCTTGATCCGGTTTGGGAATTTCAACTTGGACGGTTGGCTCCTCTATTTGAAGTTGCAGATTCTCCACGGCGAAACTGCCATCCTCAGTCGCACGCCCCTCCGGACTGAAGGCGTATTGTCTCCATCTCACAGGGAGTTGCGGGGTGACCAATACCTTTTCTTGCCCTATGAGCCCTTGTGCAATGAACATATCCCCGGTTTTTGATTCCTGCTGCAGGAAATACGTGTGCGGAAATTTCTTGAAGCGCCCCGATTGATACTTTTTCAGCATCGCGCCATTAATGACAGCCAAGGAGGTTTCCAACACTGGCTGAGCAAGTAGTTCGTTAATCAGCCCAAGTTCACGTTCAAAATTAAGTTCATTAACAGGTGGGGCCAGAGGATCCCTTGCGGCACGTGCAAAATCTCTCGATTCAGGAGAGGTAAGTCGTGGCAGCAAAAAATTATCAATAACATTCCTCTGTGTGAGAGGTTCGTTAAAACTGAGCGGTAACGGATTTGCACGGATCAGATTCTCAAGATCAACCCAGATTTGGGGATCGATAGAGATTGGAGTCGTGATGCCCATCACTTCCTTACGGAACTTGAGCAGGGCCGCGATGGTATCTTGCGTCATCGCCTTAGCCCGCCGATGGTCGGGATAGTCATGGCTAAGAAAGTCGGGGAGGTGCCCGGCGAAACCATGTCCGCGAACATCGTCCCAGCCACTATGCGCCTGCACATCTTGGATGAAGTGAATATAGGGGCCCGGATTGCGTTGCTCAACGGCGAGCCTCCACAGGCGCTCTGCCGCCTGGTTTTTCGCGATCTGCGCTGGCCCTGGCTGCAACTGATTCAGGGTAAAGGCATGGAACTCCGTCCACTTGCGCTGATGAACGGTGGGTACTCCCTTCGCGATGAGATACCATTGAGTAACCCCCTCGGGCATCGGCCCCGTATTGGGATCCCAGTCAATTGCGTACGCTGCACTGGCAATCTGAAACGCCTGTCGGTGTGTGTAACCACAGTGTCGCGCCAAATAGTACGTCCAGACATAGTGATCCCCTTCATAGGCACGAGCGGGCATCTGGATCGACAATGCTCCGATGATAAAAACCAAAACACGGAACCATAGACGCGACATTCTCTTTTCCTTTCAGCTCTGCCGACTACGCTATGGCACAGGCTCGTACGAAACAAGGACGTTGGCAGCAAAGCCGGTTCCACCGCCCCCATTGCTCGGAAGAATTTGGACATTAACACTATAGAAGATAGAGGGAGCAGTATTATAAAACTCGGTGACCGTCACTGTTCGCGTCCCTTGAAACAAAACAGGAGGGGACATTCCATTTGGAACACTCCCTACCGTTTTCTTCTCCTCCCAGGAGCCAACGCCAACACCAATGACACTCATCTCCGCTGTCGTGGCCGCAGGCCAATCGCGTCCCGCAAGCAGAGTCAGCTCCCAGCGTGGCTTGAGCTCAAAGGGCACCCCCACCACGATCTCGTCGGGTATGCCGACCAGCTCAAGCCGCGATGTAAACCGATCCGGGAACCCACTTGTCGGAAGAATATCCTGAATGAGTGGATTCGCAGTAACCTGCACGGCTTTCTTACGGAAGCGCTTACCGACAATGGGGACACTCAGTTCTAAATCTATGGCTTTCACTTCATCGGGGATGAGTTCAAAGCTCGTACTGCCACTTGCCAGAACGAAGCCACCGCCCTCGGCTTGGGAGTACGCTTTCGCGGAGAGGCTCAGGCTTCCACTAGGCAGCAGGAGCTGCACTCGGACGGTATCGGTGAAGTTGGGACGATTGATCGTCTTAGTGTAGACCTTGTCTAACAGGATGCCGGAGACGCTCACCACCACGGACTGAGTCGCACTGGGAATGGCTCGCGTGCTTGCCCGGGGGAACTGAATCACCAGCTCCGCGGTTCCCGTGCTACGTGTGCTGGGCACGACTTGACGTCCACCGCTACACCCGACCAGAAGGCACGTGAGCAGAAGAACAAGAAGGGTTTTCATCGGATCGTTCCTTTCACATGACCACTAGCGTCTTGTAAGTAGGCTGGGTTGCTTGCCAAGGCCGGATCAGGATCAATAATCGCGTCGACATAGCCAAGGGAGGTGGGAAAATAGAAGTAATGTGGGGTCCAGGTAGGACGGCCGAAGGCGCTAAAGAACCCGGACTCTTTCTGGGAGAAATAAGCGGCATCCGGTGCGGCAAGAAACACGGGACCTTGGTTGTCCTTATTGAGAATCATGAGGGGGGCGACGCTCCCCACAACCCCAACGTGCGGTATTTTCCCATCCTCCGTAAAGAAGGCAACGTAGTCTCCTTTTCGGACGGCACTCACACTCCCACGCTCCACCATTCCTGCATCTAAGAGGCGCTCGTGGAGACTCTGGGTATCGTAGTTTCCACGAATCCCAAAGAGTTTGTAGAGCACAAAGCCCGCGCAGTTCGTGTACTTTGATGGTGCCCCATTGAGGGGATCAATAGGGAAACCATCAAAGCTGCTGACAAGGGTTCCCCCTTTGCTGGTGGTATCGCTGACCTTTGACTGTGCAGTTCCTGCGGGAACATCGAGGGTCCCGAACCGGGTCACCTCAAAAGTGATGTCGAAAGGCACAGTATCGATACGAAGACGATAGCGCGTCTTTGCACTCTGCCCGTCGAAGCGCGCTTGGGCACGCGGGGTGGAGACATGTCGTTGAGCGATGCTGGGGTTGGCGGCAAGCCAAGCACGCGCCGCCGCCACGTTCGCCTGCATGGTGACGGCTTCAGAGAAGGTCAGCCCTCCAGCCATCGGCTGATCCGTTAGTCGCCGTAGGACATAGGTAGCCGTAGACAGACTGTAGAGCAGGCTACCATTGAGATTGCGCTCCACGAAATCAGCCAGAGCGCGAACCGCCGAGCGATCCTGCGTCCGATCCAACACGGCACAAAGCGCGATCAGCCGGGAATCGTCTTCAAAAGCAGGTGTGCCTGCAAATTTAGCCAGCACCTCACCCGTGGCGCTTGTCCCAGCCGCCACCAGTTTCCCAATTTCGGGAAACAGAAGCGATGCCGCATCAAAGCGCGTGTTGAGCGAGTCGCCCACGAAGCTCATGCCCAGCTCCGCCTTGGCCGGCTCGATCCGCGTGAGTAAGTCGGTGGTGCTGCTCCCACCACTTCCCCCGCTGCCTCCGCTTCCACAGCCCGCCGCCAGCCCGGTGAGCCAGCCCCCGGTGGTCATCAAAAAAGTCCGTCGTGTCTGCTGCATCTTCCTGATTCTCCTATCTTTCTAAAAAGAAAACAGCACAAACCACCGATTCTGGACAGCCTTGGAAAATATTTTTTCCAGGGTAAACTGAACCCATGAGTGAGAAGAAAATCGCCGTCGTCACCGGTGCCTCTAGTGGCATCGGGGCGGCGAGTGCACGGCAGCTTGCGGCAGCGGGCTATTTTGTCGTTTTAGGCGCACGACGGGAAGATCGGATCAATGCCCTCGCCGAGGAGCTAGGCGGTTCTGCCCATGTATTGGATGTCGCGGATCTAGCCTCCGTAGAAGCCTTCTGTGCCACGGTTCCCGACACGCTTCACGTTCTTGTCAACAACGCGGGCGGCGCGATTGGGCTGGAGCCGCTGGCCCAAGCCCGCGACGACGACTGGCTCCAGATGTACCAGACCAATGTCATGGGCCTGATGCGTGTCACCCGTGCGCTGCTTCCCAAGCTACAGAATGGAAAGGGCCATATCGTCAATATCACCAGCGTCGCGGGCCGGGAGACCTACCCCAACGGCGCGGGCTACTGCGCTGTCAAGCACGCCGCCCGTGCCGTCACCGAGACACTTCGGCTAGAGCTTAACGGCACCCCCGTTCGCATCACGGATATTGCGCCGGGCTTGGTGGAGACGGAGTTCTCTGAAGTCCGCTTCTTCGGCGACACGGAGCGGGCAAAGAAAGTCTACGACGGCCTCACGCCCCTCACCGCCGATGATGTCGCCGATGTGGTTGTCTTTGCTGTCACCCGCCCCTGGCACGTGAACTTAGACGAGATCGTGATGAAGCCTGTCGCACAGGCGCGCGCCACGGTCTCGGCGCGTGGGGTTGGGCTGTAGCGCGGGGGAAGATGGCCGCACTCACGGTACAATAGCCTCCGTATGTCTGTTCTTCGTCCCCCTATGGCGCTCTTCTCTGGAACCGCGCACCCCGAGCTCGCCGCCGCTGTCGCCCAGAACCTGGGTATCGAACTTGGCCCTCTCAAGATCACCCGCTTCCCCGACTCCGAGATCTACATCAAGTTCGAGGACTCGGTGCGCGGCACGGACGCTTTTGTGCTCCAGCCGACCTGCGCCCCGATTGACGCGAACTTATTAGAGCTGCTGATCTTGCTGGACGCGCTGAAGCGCGCTAGTGCCAACAGCATCTCCGTGGTGCTGCCCTACTACGGCTACGCCCGCCAGGAGAAAAAAGACCGCCCCCGTGAGCCGATTACCGCCAAGCTGATCGCCAACTTGCTCACGACGGCGGGCGCGGATCGGATTGTGGCGATGGATCTGCACGCGGATGCGATCCAGGGCTTCTTCGATATTCCCGTGGATCATCTCACGGCTATCGGAGCGATCACCGATTATTTAGCGACCAAGAACTTAGAGAACACCGTCGTGGTCTCGCCCGACGAGGGCCGGGTCAAGAAAGTGCGCAAGATCGCGTCGCGCCTGCACTGCCCACTCGCCGTGGGCTACAAGTTCCGCCCCAGCCACGGGATCGCGGAAATTAGCGGCCTGGCGGGTGATGTGAAGGGCAAGACGTGTATTGTCTACGACGACATGATCTCCACGGGCGGCTCGATCAACGAGATTATTGACATGCTGATTGCCAGCGGAGCCAACCCCGAGATCTATGTCGCCTGCACCCACGCCGTGCTGGCCGGGCCTGCTGTCGAGCGCCTCTCCCGCCCGGAGATCAAGGAGCTGATCGTCACCGACACCATCCCTATCTCCCTCGAGAAGCGCACCGAAAAAACCACCGTCATCTCTGTGGCGCATCTCTTCGCCGAAGCCATCCGTCGCATCTGGACCGGCGACTCCGTCAGCGAGCTGTTTAATGATTAGCGGGGTACTCGCCAGCAGCGAGCTGCTCCTCTAGCGGCGGGGAAAAAGCGTAGCGCCGTATCGCCTTTTCCAGCTTCTCGTGGGGTGCTCTTTGCTCAATTAAATCCTGTAGCTCCAAGGCACCACCGATCCAAGCCACCTCAAAAAATCCCCTCACTGCCTCCGTGCGCGGGGGATGAACCAGGCGCTGATTCAGAACCGCCTGGATCAGCCGGGCTTGGGTCTGCGGCGCAATCCCGTAGCGCTCCAGTAGCGTGAAAACCGTGGCAATACTGGTGCAGCGAACCGTAGCCAGTACGGTAATGCCCGCCTCGGCGGCTTCAAGGGCAGCGCGGGCGGTCTCGGCGTTTTCGATACTTCCCAGAAAGAGTACCTGAGGCTGGGAGCGCAGGACGGTCTTAAGCGCTTTTTCGAGCGTGTGCCCACAGAACGGATTGAGCTGAATCTGCGTCGCGCCCAGAAGCTCGTACTCGATAGGCTGCTCAATGGTGTAGACCGCGCACTCAATCTTATTGAGATAGCGCAGACACGTTGCCGCCGTTGTGGTTGTCCCGCTCCCACTTGGCCCGGCAAAAAGAAAGAGTCCTCCGGCAGAATCGAGCTGGTCTTCCAGTGGCACCAGAAGCTCTGGCAGCATCCCAAGTTCTTGTAAGCCGCCGTCCAGAAGTGCCTGATTGACCAGCCGCGCCGTAATCGTATGACCATAGAGCGACGCAATCACGGTCACCCGCACGCCCCAGTCCAGCGTATTGTGCTTCACCCGAATCATCCCCACTTGTGGCACAAAGAGCCGTGCCAGATCAAGCTCCGCCATGACCATCACACGACGAACGAGCTGATCTTGAAGGAGCTTCGGGATCGGCAGGACTTCTTGCAGCAGGCCATTGATGCGAAACCGAACGCGCATGAGCCGTTGCGACGGCTCAAAATGAACATCCGATGCCCCCAGATCAATGGCCTTGGAGAAAATGGCATTGACCATCTTGATCATCGAGGGCGCATCGTAGTCGGCACCTTCACTTTCTCCCTCCTCCGCAAGCTGGCGTTGTTCAAGTTCTTTGATAGCCTTTAGAATCTCACCGAAGTTCGATTGCCCTGTGTTTTCCGGGGCGTGTTGCGGCTCGGCAGGCGAGGGCTCCTGTCCCTCAAAATACCCGATCACCGACGCCGACGAGAACCGCCAGCCGCGCGGCCAGCGCTTCGTCGCGCTCAGCCTACCTTCTTGCCGTAGCACCTCCACCTCACGCACGGAGAGTTTTAGAAACCGAGCGACTTCACCGACGCTCCACAGCTCATTTCCAACCGTTTTCTCATCGTCCATAGATGATTTTATCGCTAAAACAGCCGCCGTGAGCATAGACAATTCGGCTCATGACAGAGCCTCTATCGCGCCGTAGTTACCTTATGCTTAAGCCAGGGAACAAAGAGATGATCTGGCCCCGGTGCTTTCTGGTGGCAGCCGATACAAGTCACAATCTTCCCCTTCTCCAAAGGCATACCTGCTTCTTGAATGAAGTACTCCCAATCCCCGTTCTGGGGGGCGTAGCCAGGCGCTCGCTTGATCATTCCTGTCACGCCACTGAATCGTCGTGGCGGATTCTCCAGATACGGATACTGATGCGCCACCTTTTCCTTTACCACCACAGCCCCGACCGGAAAGACTTTTGCCTTGGACTTCAGTGCGGACTCGGCAGTTTTATCCATCAAGACTCGTACTTCGGCATAGGCATGAGGCCCTGTGGCCTTTTCTGCTTGCTTCACATCCTCCTGATTTGCTCCCCGACAGAGCATAAGCAAGCCCTCATCCACCTGGTAGTTTTTAGGAGTAAGGCAGACATAGCGGGCATAGTTGCTGAGAACCTTCTCGGGTGTCAGTACCTCCTCAGATAGTCTCTCGGAGCGTGATCGAGTTACCCAAACCCCCATAATCACTCCTAAAACCAGCGCCAGCATGTACGGCAGAAAACGTTTCATCAGATTCCCTTCCCCGGTATCAAAACAGCCGACCGGGCATCGGTGGTGTGGGCAGCTCGCGCGACTCCTTGCCCGCCTTCGCCGTACCCGGAAGCCCACTTGTTCCCAGTCCTTCCACCAAGTTTTGTAGCCGCTGCGCCAATCTGGTGTAGCGCGGCTGGACATGCTTGTTCGAGACCGAGCGCTTCAGCGCCCACTTTGTCCCGATAATCACCGCGAATTTCTTCGCTCTTGTCAGAGCTGTATAGACTAAATTACGCTGCAACATCATATAGTGCGTGTTATGAACGATAATCACACAAGCGGGGTATTCTGATCCCTGTGCTTTGTGCGTTGTTAAGCTGAAGGCATGATTTAGTTCGTCTGTTTCGGCAAATTCATATTCCACAGGCCCTTCTGGATAGTTTACAATCAGTATTTGATCTTCTGTGTTGATAATTTCAATATGCCCAACATCGCCGTTGAAGATGTTTTTATCGTAGTTGTTGCGTCGCTGCATCACACGGTCGCCTTCGCGCAAGATTATCCCGCCACGGGGATGCTCAGATTTACTGGGGTGCGCCGGATTGACAATTTTCTGAAGCTCCTCGTTTAAGTTACGCACCCCGACCATGCCGCGCTGCATCGGGGAGAGCACCGTGATCTCCTCGGCCTTGAACCCCAGATTGGGCAGGCTCTTGGCGACAATGCCCTTGATCTTCTGGAGTAGCTCCTCGGTCTCGTCCACCTCGATAAAGACACAGTCCGCGCCGTTTTTGGCCTCGCTGGGCGGGAGCAGCTCAGGGACTTTACCCTTGTTGATGGCGTGGGCACTGGTGATAATCTTGCTGGCCGCTGCCTGCCGGAACACTTGCGTGAGGCGCGCCACGGGGACGCGGCCCGAGTGAATGAGATCATGCAGCACATTGCCCGGCCCGACACTCGGGAGCTGATCCACGTCGCCCACAAAGATAATCTGCGCCCCGTCGGGGATGGCGCGGATAGTGTTATGCGTAAGCATCAAGTCCAGCATCGAGGACTCATCAATGACCAGAACGTCAAGCTCCAGCGGCTCGCCCGGCCCATGTTTAAAACCCTTCTTCTCCGGATCAAAGACCAAGAGCCGGTGGATCGTCTTCGCCTCCCGCCCCGAGACTTCCGCCGCCCGCTTGGCCGCCCGCCCCGTCGGCGCCGCAATCTGAATCCGCCGTCCCAGCTTGTCGAGGGCTTGCACAATAAAATTTGTGGTGTGCGTCTTTCCTGTGCCAGGGCCACCCGTGAGCACCAGTACGCTCTCACTCAAAGCGCGGCGCACGGCCATGTCTTGCTCCTCGGAGAGCGTTTCGTGGCCGGGGAGACTCTCGACGATTTTATCAATCTCAGCGGGCTTGGGACGGTTGCGCCAAGGGGAGTTCAGAAGCTGGTGGACTCTATCCGCGACGGCTTTCTCCGTCGTGTGAAAACTCGGGGTGTAGATGGCGACCTCTTCGTGGCCCATCAGCTCCACGGTCTCGGCGACTAAGAGACCACGGGCGATGAGATCGGCGAGAACGGGTTCGAGCTTCTGCCCAAGCTGGGCTTTTTCGTGGGCCTGGTCGTGCTCCGGCAAGTCATCGGCGGACTTGATGTAGAGGTTCTCCGCCGCCTTGCTCACCAGCTCGTTTTGGGGCAAGTAACAGTGCCCGCCGCTCTCCATCTCACTATTGAGCACATAGACCAGCCCGGCCTCCAGGCGCTGCGGGGCGTCGTAGGTGACCCCAAGATTCAGCGCGATCTTATCAGCGCTACGAAACCCGATTCCCCAGATATCGGTGGCGAGCTGGTACGGGTTCTTCTCGACTTGCTCGATGGCGCGCTCTTTGTAGTACTTGTAGATCTTGACGGCGTAGGTGGGCGTGATTCCATGGCCGATCAAAAACTCCATAATAGCCGCGATCTCTTTTTGCGCGATAAAGCCCGCCTGGATCATCAGGGCCTTCTTCTCCCCGATGCCCTTCACTTCTTGTAGTTTGTCTGGGTGGTGCTCGATCACCTCCAGGGTCTTGACCCCGAACTTCTTCACCATCCACTCGGCGGCTTTTGGCCCGATACCCTTGATCATCCCCGAACCGAGATACTTCTCAATGGCTGCCGCCGTCGCGGGGCGGATCACCTCATAGCGCACGGCCTTGAACTGCTTGCCGTGCTGCGGGTGCTTGTCCCACCAGCCAAAAATGCGCAGGCTCTCGCCCACCACGGGATTGGAGAAGCTGCCCAGCACCGCGATCACGTCCGCCTTCACTTTGTCGCGTGTATCCATCGGCAGGACTTTAAGCACCGCGTAGCCATTCTCTTCATTGTGGAACGTCACACGCTCAATCGTGCACTCCAGTACTTCAGTCGGATGGTAGCTCTCGGCCTCTTCTCGGGTTCGTGGGGTAAATGCCATACGCAGGCATTATACTTCCCTCTCAGCCACTCAGCCGGAAAGCGGTAGAATAGTTTAAGGAGTGTTTGCCATGCCCTCACCATTTCCCGGAATGGACCCGTATCTCGAAAACCAGAACCTGTGGCCTGCTTTTCATAATGCCTTTATCTACTGCCTCAACGCCGCCATCAACCGTCAGCTCCCGGCAGGCTTCGCTTCTCGACTGGAAGAGCGTCTTGTCGTCGAAGAGGGCATCCGTCACTTTGTCGCGGATGTCTCCGTGGGTCAGAATGGGCCACCCTCGGGAGGCATGGCAGTCGCAGAGTCTCCCTCGAAGATGGAGATGGAGTGGGCTATAGAGGAGAGCGAGCCGTTTCGGGAGACCTTTATCGAGATTCAGACCCGAGCAGGCTCGCAGCGGCGCGTGGTCGCGGTTGTCGAGCTGCTGAGCCACTCTAATAAATCCACAGGACGTGGTCGCGACGAGTATCTTAGCAAGCAAAAAACGCTTCTGGAGAGCGAGGTGCATCTTCTGGAAATTGACTTGTTGCGAGCAGGCGAGCATACTCTGGCCGCTTCCCGCAGTGGCATCCAGGCACGATTCGGACCGTTCGACTATGCGGTGAGCCTGCACCGGGGCGGCTACGGGTCGCGCTTCCAAGCGATTGGCTGGACACTTCAAGAAGTGCTTCCCACGGTTCTGGTACCCCTCGACGAGCATCATCCCGATCTGGAAGTTGATCTTCGGCCCGTCTTTGAGCGCACCTATGACGAGTGCGGCTTCGCCCGGATGGTGGACTACAGCAAAGTCCCCGAACCGGTTCTGCCCGGCGCACTTGCCGCCTAGACAAGAACTCTGCTACAATCCCAGGCATGACGCAGCGTACCGGCCAACTTCTGGATCACACCGGTCAGCTCCTGGAAGATGACCGTGAGTTTTCAGAGCCCGCTCCGCCAACGATTGGCAGAGTGCAGAGTGCTTTTTCCACGCTGCGCCACGGGGAGACCCCCTCTTTTTCAAAGAAATCTATCGCACGAGCAACTATTTACGGAGCTCTGGTAGTGGTTCTGTTGGGAACACTGATCTACTTCTCTCCCCAGTTTGGAAAAGATACGGGGATAGTCTGGGGAGCAGGTGGCTTTTTCTCCTTGATTTTACTTGTTATGGGTATAGTAGCACTTCGCCCACATGAATATAGCTATACCGGGGAGAAAGGAATCGCACGATTTTATTTCTCCGGCTCTGGCCTGGCAAACCTGCTGGCTCGGGAGATGAAAGGCACCACCAGAAGTACCGGGGTGTTTCTCTTCGAGCAAGCAAGGGTACTCTACAACGGCTCGATACGCCACTATACCAATGGCATCTACACCGGCACCGATACCCGCTTTACCTGGATGGACGGCGATGGCAAGCCCCTCTATACACTGGCAAGCCACTACTACTCCTACAAAGAAAATCCCGGCCCCGAGGCAAGTATCCACTTTTTCCGCGCCGCTGAGAAAGTCTGGACGGCCTGGGTGATGGAGAAGCACCGCGAGGAGCTGGAACGCCAGGGAAAGACCGGTTTCCCCCTTCGCACAGGCGGCGCGATCTTCCTCACCCGTCACGGCATCACGGTGCGTGAGGGTAAGAACGAGACCGAGTTTCTTGGCGACAGCCTCAAGGGAGTCACTCTGCAACAAGGCCAGCTCTGTCTTCACCGTGACGGGGAAAAGGCGGGGTTATTTGGAAAAGGCCCTTACACAATCGCCTACGAACAAATAGGCAATGTCCAGGCACTCTTCACTCTAGCGAGTGAAACCCTCAAATTTTAGACATGCTACGAAAGAGACAACGATAACAATGTTCGCAAGTAATGATATTGACAAACCGGCACAGCCAAAAACCAACCCTCGCGTTGTGGGAGCATTTATTCTCGTCGTGGGCCTCGCAATGGCCTATTGGCAAATCTGGATGCCGCTACAGGCTGCAAAAGAGCACGCGGAGAACATTAGCTTCTCCATGAAGGGGCAGTTCCTTGGAACAGCAGGCCCTCTTCTCGGACTAGCCCTGCTGATTTTGGGAGATAAGCTCAACCTGGCGCGGCATGGAAACTCGCAGAAAATGACCTGGCAGAGTGTCGTGGTAATGCTCCTGCTCGTTGGACTAGGAATCGGTGTCAATGTCTGGGTCAAAGACGAGCTGTCGAAGTACGGCTACTCGACGCGCTGAGATTTATCAGGGGCTTCCATGTCGGCGAGCTGCATGTCTAAGGCGCGACCGGAGAGCTGGATTTCGTGGAGAGAGACGGTCAGCGAGAGGCTGAGGGTGATGAGGCTTGCGCCGAAGACCCATGCACCCGCGCGGGGCCAGTTCACAAACAGGCAAAACATCGCCACGACGCACAGAAGAATCGCGCTGACACCCAGGGTCTGCATGCGGCGGATCAGACGGACTCGGTAGCGCAAGCTCTCAATTTGGGGCGGGATTTTCGGGTCATGAGTCTCGCCCCAGCGCTCGTGCAGACTACGGGTGAGCGCGGCGAGTGCCAGAAAACGATTGGTGTAGGCCAGCAGAATCAGGGAGACGGCGGGAAAGAGCAGTGCGGGTGTGGTGAGTGAGATGTCCATGGGCTCAACGGGCAGTGAGCAGACGCGGGATGTCCAGGGGCAGGGACGGTTTACCAAACAGATAGCCCTGGATGATGTCGCAGCCCATGGCGGTGAGCTTCTCAAACTGCTCCAGGGTCTCGACTCCCTCAGCGACCACTTTCATCCCGAGCGTTCGCGAGATGTCCACCATCGCCTTCACCACGGCTTCGTCGGCAGCGTTTTCACAAATATTGGTGACAAAGCTTCGGTCAATCTTAATGCGATCCACGGGGAGCTTGGCCAGCCGCCCGAAGTTGGTGTAGCCCATCCCGAAATCGTCCACGGAGAGCTGGAGCCCCATGTCCTTAATCCGAAAAAGAACGTCTTTCACCTGGGCCTCGTCTTGCTGCATGAGATCCGTCTCCGTGATCTCCAAGTCCATGTGCTCCGGGTTCGCACGGGAAGCGGCGAGTAGCTCTTTGATCTGATCGGTTAGGTGAGGCTGGGCAAGCTGCCGTCCTGAAAGGTTGACCGAGACTCCCAACCCGGAGAGAACTTGCTGCCAGCGTGCGGCCTGCCCAAAAGCCTCACGCATCACCCAGTGCCCTAGCGGGACAATCAGACCAGAGTCTTCGGCCATGGGGATGAAAGTGTCGGGCGGGATCATGCCTAGCTGCTGGTGGTTCCAGCGCGCCAGTGCCTCATACCCCACGAGCTGCCCTGTGCCCGCCGCCACCTGCGGCTGGTAGTGCAGGAGCATCTCGCCTCGGTCTACGGCTTGCGACAGCCGGGATTCCAGCGCCAGACGCTCGATCCCACTGAGGGTCATTCCATCGCGCCAGAGTGTGACGTGGCCACGCGATGCTTTCTTGGCCTGGTACATCGCAGTATCGGCGCGCTCTAGTAGGGTCTTCGGGTCGGTGCCATGAAAAGGAGCAATGACCATCCCGATACAGGCGGTCAAACGAATATCAATGCCTCGTAGTGAGAACGGGGACTGCACTGCATCCAGGACTTTCTGCGCCACGGAGTTGACATCGGCTTCCGTCGCGACCCCAGGCAGCAGTGCGACAAAGACATCGCCCTCCAGCCGCCCGATCACATCCTCGGCGCGGAGCGCTGCCCCCAGTCGCCGCGCAATGATTAGAAGTGCCTGGTCGCCGCCTTCCTGGCCCAGCGCCTCATTGACCCACTTGAAGCGATCCAGTGCCAGCTCTAAAACGCCAAACGCACCGTGTGCGCCCGACGTGAGCATCCTCAGGATAGCTTCCTCGATCGCCTTGCGGTTCAGAAGATCAGTGAGGGCATCACGGTGCGTTTGGCGACGGATCTCCAGCTCGACCGCACGTGTCCGGGTGATGTCCCGCGCGGCTGCATAGACCAGTCCCCCTTCTTTGCCGGGTGCGATGCTCCACTGCAAATAATGAAACTCCCCCGAGGCCGCCAGAAATCGGCACCCAAAGCGTGCGATGGAGCCTTGTGACACCTGCGCCAGCGCCGCAGTCACCTCAAGACGATCCTCATCGGGAATCAGCTCAAAGAGCTTGTGACCATCGAGGCTTTGTTGCGTGTAGCCCAGTGCTTTTTGCCAGGCAGGGTTTACCCGTACCAGGGTGCCCGAGAATATCTCCAGCAGGCAGAGCATCTCCGCCGACTGCTGGAAAAACTCATCGGCGTTGCCGGAGGAAAAGACCACTTGAGGCTGAATAGAGACGGTGATTCCGGCTATATCAGGCACGATCTCGATCACTTGATGTCCTAGCTCAGGAAGCTCAGCCTTATAGGAAAACGCCTTACGCGTGGCCAGTGCTTGCAGGAGTCCATCGTGAATCGCCTCCCAAACCGGAGCGCTACAGATCGAGCGCAGGCTCTCGCCCAGACGCGCCGCACCTGCCTCTCCCTCAATGGAAGTAAAGCGAAGCTGATGGTCCAGTTGGAATCGTCTAGGCAGCATATAGGAAACAATCAAAAAACAGGTAGCAAATTGTACCAGAAACCAGTAATTCCTGTAGTACAGGATTATCGGTAACTGCGTCATAACTAATTAGTAGTTACGCAATGGAAGAAAGACTAGTTGAACTTGAGCGAGAATCGGAGCGGCTGCGACAAGATGTCGCAGCGCTGCGCTCGCATTTCACCGAGCGCCAGCAACTGGATGTCCTCAAAGCCGAGAATCAGTTTCTGCGCCAGGCGATCCTTCGCTACGCCCTTGCCTGCGGCGCCGCCGATCTGCAGATGGCGCTTGTCCGCTCCCGTCACGAGCGCACGGGTGAGAGCGTCAATCAGCTCAAGCAAGCCACCGAGGAAGAAGAAGCGTCGTCCCGCGCCCTCCGCGATATCGCGCAGAGTCTTCAGATCGCGTCACAAGAGCGTGACACACAAACAGAGCCGCAATGAACACATTTCGGGCTACAATAAGAGCCCATGCGAAAGACGGTTCTCTACGGCTTAGGGTTTTTACTTTTGCTCGTCAACGCCTACTTCGGCACCTACGCCTATGTCGTAACGCAGGCACTCCTCTGGACACAAACAGCGCTTCAGCGGGGCCCACTGGTCATGCTCTTTGCATTGGTGTGCGTAAATTTGGGCTTTTTAAAGTTCGCGAAGAAGTGGGCACTGAGTCAGAAAGAGCTGATCACCCTCTACGCCATGCTCTGCGTGGGCACCTGCGCGGCAGGCTATGGCTTTGTGCAGATTCTGATCAATCAAATCCCCGCACCGTTCTATGAGAACTATGCCACGGGCGGCAGTAAGTTTAAAGACTATATCTGGCCCAATATCCCCGAGTGGCTCGTCCCCCGCGACCCCGATGTCCTCAATGGCTTCTTCCGGGGCAATACGACGCTCTGGACACTCGCGAATCTCAAGGGCTGGGCGGTGCCCGTGCTGGCCTGGAGCGCGTTTATTATCGCCGTGTTCTGGACACTACTTTGCGCCATGTCGCTTTTTCGCAAGCAGTGGATCGAGGAAGAGCGCCTGACGTTTCCTCTGGTGCTGCTCCCGCTGGAGATCACGCAGAGCGGCGGGCGCGCCCCGATCTTCCAAAACCCACTCTTCTGGGCAGGTGTGGTGATAGCCGGGCTACTGGAGAGTGTCAACTACCTGAACTTTCTGTACCCGTCGGTGCCGAGCATTCCGCTCAAGCCTGGGATGGGCTTCAATGAGATCGGCCCGCTGCTCACGGAGCGCCCCTGGAACACCCTGGGCCGCTTCACCCTGGCGTTCTATCCCTCTATTATTGGGATCGCCTATCTGCTCTCACTGGAGGTCAATTTCTCATGCTGGAGCATGTATCTGGTGCAGAAAGCCATGATCATCAGCAGTGCCTGGCTCGGGCTCTCGGAGAGTGGAGGCAGCGGCCCGACCAACCGGATGCCGTTTATTAAAGAACAAGGGCTCGGGGCCTTTGCCGGGATCGCGCTCTTCTCGCTCTGGATGGCTCGTAAGCCGCTAAAAAAAGCCATGGAGGCGCTTGAAAAACCTGTCACGAATGACACGCACGAGGAGCTGATGTCTGCGCGAATGGCGCTCCTGGGCGGTATAGGCGGTCTGCTCTTTATGACGCTCTTTATGACGGCAGCAGGAGCGAGTTTCTGGCAGTCGCTGACCTACGTACTGATCTACACCTGCTGCGCCATCACGCTGGCCCGCATTGTGAGCGAGGCGGGCGCGGGCTGGGCGTGGGCACCAATGTGGGGAAACGGTCAGTTTGTGGCGGATGTTTTTGGACAAAATCACCTCTCGGGCAAAGAGGCAACCCTACTCATCGGCTACACAAGCTGGATGAACGACATGCGCGACAACCCTATGCCCCACTCCGCAGAGGCACTGAAGATGGCCCAAGGCGGCGGGCTCTCGCCGCGTGCGCTGCTCAAACCGCTACTCTTCGCGATTATTGTCGGCACACTGGCGGCGTTCTGGGCGCACCTGGATATCTACTACACCTACGGCGCCGCGACCGCAAAAGTGCGCCCCGCACTTCAGAACGGCGCAACGGGCCCCGCGCGCCAGGCTGTCTCTCTTCTCGTCTCCCCCACCCTCGCAGATATTCCTGGCCTACTAGGGATGGGCTTTGGCGCACTGGTCGCCCTTGTGATCTCCGTGATCCGACAGCGTGTGAATGGTTTCCCCCTGCACCCGCTGGGCTACGCCATCGGGATGACCAACACGATGGAGTACATGTGGTGCCCGTTTCTCATCGCCTGGGTCATGAAAACCATCACGTTGCGCTATGCCGGAATCAGGGGCTACCGTAAGCTGCTCCCGTTTTTTCTGGGCCTCATTCTCGGCGACTACGTGATCCCGACGCTCTGGGGAATCTTCGGAATGCTCACTGGCTACCAGATGTACCTGGTCTTTCCGCATTAAACCGCCGGTTGAAAATTGGGCGGCTACCCCACCCGCACCCGTACCTCGGCTCCCTTCAAACCCGCCGCCTCGGCACGCAAAATCACCTCGCCTTTTGTGTCGTGCTTGGCGCGGATGATGGCAAGCGCAAGACCGTGGAACGCGGGGTACTCGCCCGTCTGAAAGCTTCGCGGGTTGGTGGCATCGCCATTGCCCACGGCGGCGAGCGTGGCGGCGGAGCCCGTGAGCGTGAAGTGGATCAGGTGATCCGCACTGGGTACTTGCTCACCCTTTGCATCCACGATTTTCACCGTGATAAAGCTCAGATCGTGGCCACCCGTCAGTGACTTTCGATCCATGTCGAGCTTTAAGGCGACGGCGGAACCCATCGTGCGCTGGACAGCCTCTGCCCAGTGCTTGCCGTTTTTGTAGGCGACCGCCTTAAGCTCACCCGGTGCATAGAGCACGTCGTCCCAGACAAGCCGGTAGGTGAGCGGGGCGCGTTTCTTACGCCCCAGCGACTTGCCATTCAGAAATAGCTCGGCCTCATCACCGCTGGTGTAGAGATGTACCGGGGTGACTTGGCCGTCACGGCCCGGCCAGCTCCAGTGCGGCAGCAGGTGCGCCATGGGCAGCTCGGGCCGCCAGCGGGCCTGGTAGAGATAGAAACGATCTTTCTTGAAGCCGCACAAGTCCACAATCCCAAAGTACGAGCTACGAGACGGCGAGTGGTTGCCCAGCTTCTCAAAGAGCGCCATCGCTTTCTCACGCTCCTTGGGATCGGAGAAGTTCAGCGCGTTGCTCCGGTCCTGGTTGTAGGGAGTCGGCTCACCCAGATAGTCAAAGCCTGTCCAGACAAACTCGCCCGCGACACTCGGGTTCTTATCAAGACCCTCCCACTCGATATCTGGCTTCATTGCCCAGGGCGGGGCGTAAAGATCGTAGGAGCTGACCTGAAAATTGTAAAAACCCTTGCTCTTGTCTTGCTCCACGGGAAAGAAGTACTCGCCGTAGCTGCTCACACACGAGCTGGTCTCGCTTCCAAAGAGCGGCTGGCGGGGATACCGGGCACGAAATGCGCCGTAGAGATGCGGTTTGTAGTTATATCCAAACATATCCACCGTCTCGGAGAAGCCATTACTGCCTGCATTTGCATTGTTACAGCCCGCTGAGACCAGACGCGTGGGGTCTTCGCGGTGAAAGAGCGCCGTAAGCTCGCGGGAGAGCGCGGCTCCGGCGGCGTTGCCCTGCTCGGGGATCTCGTTGCCACTGCTCCAGGCGATGACACACGGGTGATTCCGGTCGCGGTGAACAAAGCTCACAATATCGCGCTCGTGCCAGGCATCGAAATCTAAGTGGTAGTCATTGGGTTTCTTCCCGCGCCGCCAGCAGTCAAATGCTTCGTCAATGACCAGAAAGCCCATTCGATCACAGGCATCCAATAGCTCTGGCGCGGGCGGATTATGGCTGGTGCGAATAGCATTGCAGCCCATTTCTTTGAGAATTTCAAGCTGGCGCTCAATAGCGCGCTCGTGCACCGCGCCGCCCAGAAGGCCTAGATCATGGTGGTTACAGACGCCGTTAAGCGTGACGCGCTGCCCGTTGAGCAGGAAGCCCTTTGCGCCGTCCCAAGCAATGCTGCGAATGCCAAAGGTCGTGAGCTGGGTATCGGAGAGCCGACCTGAAAACCAGACGCTGGTGCGTAGCGTGTAGAGCTGAGGCTTCTCAATGCTCCAGAGCTGCGGGCGGACAAGCGTGACACTTGCCTTGCGTCCCTCGGCCTTGGCGACCACCTTTCCTTTCCACAGAATCTCATGGCGCACGTCAGCATGAACCAGAACCTCGCCTCCCTCCAGTTCCGTCTCGATGGCTACCGTAGCACGCTCTACTGTCGCCTCGGGCGTATGGACAAAGATCCCATTGTGAGCAACATGCTCTGGATCGCCCGTCACCAGCCAGACGTGGCGGTAGAGCCCCCCACCCGGATACCAGCGCGACGAGTCGGGCGGGTTATCGAGGCGCACCGCAATCAAATTTGTGCCCGTGTGGGCTAAGTGCGGCGTGAGATCCACCCGAAAACTGGCGTAGCCGTAGGCCCACTCGCCCGCAAGAGCACCATTCACATAGACTTTCGGGTGGCTCATCGCACCATCGAAGTCTAAGTAAACGCGCTTCCCAGCCGCCTGTTGCGGCAGCATTTTCCGATACCAGCCGATCCCTGCCCAAGGGAGCTTTCCCGTTTCGTTGGGCAGATCCCCTCGAAACGGCCCCTCGATCCCCCAGTCGTGCGGCAAGTCCAGTGCTCGCCACGCGCCGTCGTCGAAGCCCGGCTTCTCCATGCCTTCCGGCTCAGGCCGCGAGCCTCCCTCAGGCATCAGCCCAAAACGCGCAAACTTCCAGCCCCGGTCAAAAGAAAGACGATTCATAGAGACATTATACGCCGCCTACGTTCGTGTGGGCGGACAAAACGGGGCGGTTATTTGGGCGCGTTAAATACTTTGCTATCCACAGGCACGTCCCAGCGCGTGCTCTGGATAGTAGTGACAATACTGCCCATGCTGGGGTTCTTCTGGACGCTTCTATGTGGCACGATCACGCCCCCGCTCTCGCGAAAGTCGGAGTAGAACTCGGGGGTGTCGGTGTCGCGACGCAGCACGAAAAAGCTCTTGGTGGAGACATAATCGGTCATGCGCTCACCGGATTTGGTGGTCTTGACGAGTACATAGCACTCCTCGCCCTCCACTTTGTCTGTGCCCGTAATCGCAAATTTCTCGAAGAGCGCCTTAGGCTCCAACAGCCCCATCGCCAGATCGGCCTCGGCGCGGAAGCGCTCGCTGTTTCGGGTGGGCTGAGGCGGAAGGAAGCTGAAGCTAATCCAGACGGCTTTGCCATCGTAGCCATTTGCGATCCAGCCGATCTTCTTGCCAATCGCGGTAACATCCAGCCGCTGTGCCTGCTTGCCCTGGCTCTGGTAGTTCTCGCCGGTTGCCTGCATTCCCTGGTTCTCAAAGTCCACCATGAGGGTATCTACGCGGCTTTTATGCTTGCTCCAGGCCACTTTTCCGCCCACAGCCTCCAGCATCTTAGCGAGAAGCCCGTCCACGGTCAGCGGGGCTTTGTAGACGTTGGTCGTCTCTTTTGCCAGCAGCATCTTCACACCGGGCTGCTCCCAGAGCATGCCTTTTTCATCAAATGTCGCTTTGAACCCCTCAGGCAGTGGCGGCGCAAGCCGATAGGCGCGGCCTCCAGCGTGCTGCATGGCATACGGCGGCTGGCCAGGGACGTTGAGTACGAGGTGATCTTTGTCAAACGTCACTTTCATTGTCATGGCGGGCGTGGTGCTCACATAGCTCCCGGCTTCGTCTTTGGTGGGCACCGACGGCGCGGCAGGCTTGACGGAATCTGATGGGGTGGGCTTCTTCTGCGCCGACTTCTCGCCGCTTAGGTTGCGCCAGACAATCTCCTGAATCTCAGCGGCCATCGGGCTCTGGCTGACATTGCTGAGCATAACCAGCCCCCATTTTTTCTCAGGGATAAAAGCCACTTCCGCATTGAAGCCATCTATATTGCCGCCATGCTCAACGACCGAAATCCCTCGCCACTTTGGCAAGAACCAGCCGTAGCCGTAGCCGATTGTCGGGCTCATTGCCATCTGCTGCGTTGTCATCGCGGCGTAGCTCTCGGTGCTCAGAAGGGGCTTGGCTCCTTGCAGCAGCGCCTCCACCCACTTAGCCATGTCTACCACAGACGAGTTAATCGCTCCGGCGGGGGCGGTGGCCGCAATATCGCGCCAGACAAGCGGTTTCTGAGTGGCGGGATCGTAGCCGGTGGCGTGGTCTTTGTCGGCGAGGGCTTTTGCTACCGAGAGCGTGCTGCGTGTCATGCCCAGCGGTGCAAAGATCTTTGTCTCAATAACTTGCTCATAGGGCATCGCGAACGCAGTGGCGGCGATCTCTCCGGCGGCGGCAAAGAGAATGTTCTGGTACTGAAACTTCTCTCCAAGCTTGGCCGTGGGCTTCGCCTGTCCGACCGCCTGGATCAGCTCTTTCCGGCTAAGCGTGCCCTCAGCCGCCAGCATCATAAAGTCCGTGCGCGGCAGGCCCGAGCGGTGGCAGAGCAGATCGGAGACAGTGATCTGTGCGCTGGCTTCCGGGTCGCGGAGCTTGAAGTAGGGCAGGTAGGTCACAGGCCGCTCCGTGAGCTTGACTTTTCCGGCATCCACAGCCATCAGCACCGAAGCGGCGGTGAAGGCTTTTGTGGACGAGCCAATGGAGTAGAGCGTCTCAGGAGTCGCCGGGAGCTTCTTTGCCACATTGCGCAGACCAAAGCCGTGGGTGTAGACCAGCTTGCCGTCTTTGAGCACCGCGAGCGAGAGGCCCGGAATTTTGAACTTTATCCGCGCTGCCTCCACCTCTTTTTCCAAAGCCGAAAACTCTGAGGTTTGCGTCGGTTGGGCAGAGGCGAGCGCGGGGAGAGCGAGCGCGAGAAGCGAGGCGAGAAAATAGCGTTTCATCGCCTTTAAGAGCACGCTCAGTGGTTTTTAGTTACAGCTTAGCGCTCAACATTGTGAGTGGCAGCCACGAGAGTAAATATCGTGGTCGCACTTGAGAGAGTAACTCCTCTATCCTATTTTTTAGAAGAGTTCTTTAAATATTCAGGAAGGCCGCAAAAGCAACACGGAGTACGGCGAGCTAAGAGCTTGACGAAACGACACACTGCCTGTAATGAGCCGCTCGACCAGGCTATGGCCGTGCGCCCCGAGGATAAGCAGATCCGCGTGTGTCTCCGCCATCGTGTCAGCGATGGCTGTGTCTATGGGCTTGTCTACGACGCGGGACTGCATCACAGGCGCGGACTCACCAAATGCGGCATCCAGCCGTGCAATCGTGTCGGCGTTGCGGCTCATCAGCCCGTGCTCAATCTGCTCACTCGCCACGGCTCCTGCCTCGCCTCGTGCCAGAAGCTGCCCACGCATGGCGGCAATCGGAAAGGCAGTGAGAACCGTCAGCTCCGAAACCCCACGCGGAAAGAGCTCCCCCAGAAGCGCGGCACACTTGTCGGCATAGGGCGAGTGATCGGTGGCAAAAACCACATGCAACGGTCTATCGGGCAGGGCAGGGCGCGCAAGCAGGAGGCTCTCTTTCGCCCCCAGAACGGCGGCGCGGGCGACACTACCCACAAAGGCGCTCTTCCATACCGGATCGTGCGAGGCATTTAGGGCCAGCAGCTTTGCTCCCGAGCGCTCCGCCGTGGTCAGAAGCGTGTGCGACGGGCTACCGTTCACAACTGTCTCCGTTGTCGGATAGACCGTCCGTAGCTCGTCGGCGACATGCGCCACCACCTGCCCCGCATCGGGCCACTCATGGGTCTCATAGTACGACGCGGCGAGTCCCGAGAGCACAGGAAGCAGCTCACCGCCCGGGAAGACCAGGGGGGCGACGATATGCACGACTTCAACCTCGCTGCCCACAAACGCGAGCCGCTTCAGCAACGAGACCACCGGCGCATTGGCCTCCGGCATCCGACTATCCACACCCAGAACGATTTTCATGTCCCTATCTTAGGAGCAATACGTCTCCCTTGGCTCAGCGATTCGGCAGATTTGAAGTACAATAATGACATGGTCTCTCTTTCGGTTCGCTACGAAGGCAATAAGAAGTGCCACCTAACACATCAGGAAGGCATGACTCTCAACACCGATGCCCCCAAAGACCTCGGTGGGGACGCATCGGCGTTCTCTCCCACGGATTTAATTGCGGCGGGGCTGGCCTCTTGCATCCTCACCACGATTGGGATGTGGGGCGAGCGCCATCAGCTGAACCTGAGCGGGATGCGCGCCACGGTGGACAAAGAGATGAGCACGCCTCCCCGACGTATCGGACGGCTCTCTGTGACGATTACTGTGCCTGCCGCCGGTGTGCCCGAAGCGCTACGCGCCCGTTTGGAGGTGATCGGCCATAGCTGCCCCGTGCATGCTAGCCTCCACCCCGAGATTGACGCACCGATAATTTATCAATACGTGTAAAATCTGTGAACCAAAACGCACTCTGAGTTGTCTCTAGGAATTATGATGAAAATGCTCCCCCTTGCCTTGACAGTCCCCTCGGTTCTGGTTGCCGCTGCTCTTGCCTTACCGCACAAGGCGGAAGCCCCTCTCGTGGGCACGCGCCTGCCTGACTTCCGCACGACCACGCTGGAGGGCAAAGAGTTTCACTTCTATGGACTTGCCGGAAAAAAGGCGGTCGTTTTTTACTTTCTCGGAGCGGACTGCCCTATTGCCAAGCTCTCCTTGCCCAAGCTGGCAACTCTGGCTAAGAAGTACGAAGCCAAAGGGGTGGCGTTTGTTGGCATCAACCCCAACGGCAGCGAGACCACTGCCCAGACTCTGGCGGCGGCCAAAGCAGCTGGGGTGAATTTCCCAATTATTGCCGACCGTCAGCAGAAGTTCGCGGACTTTGCAAAGGTAACCCGGACGTGCGAAGCGCTTATCGTGGATGATAAAGCCACTCTTCGTTATCGTGGCAGCGTAGACGATCAGTACGGACTGGGGAGCCGCAAGCCCAATGCGAGCAAGCACTACCTCACCGATGCCCTTGATGCGATCCTGGCCAGTAAGCCCGTGACGACCGCCAGTAGCGCCGTTCCAGGCTGTCTGCTGGATCGCAACCTGCCGGAGCCAGCCGCTGATGCGGAGCCTGAGGCTATTGCGGCACTGACGCTTCCCGACGTGGGGAAAGTGAGCTACGCCGAGCATGTCGCCCCGATCCTTCAGGAGAAGTGTGAGAGCTGCCACCGCCCCGGACAAGTGGGGCCGTTCCCGCTTCAGAGCTACGCCAACGCCAAGCGCTGGAGCGCGATGATTGGGGAGACGGTGACCAACAGCCGCATGCCCCCATGGCACGCCGACCCGCGCCACGGTAACTTCGTCAACGACCGCAGCCTCAGTGCCAAAGAGAAGGCCACCGTGCTGGCCTGGGTAAAGCAAGGCACCCCAGAGGGCGATCCTAAAAAGCTTCCCGCACCTAAGACATTCGCATCGGACTGGAATATCGGCAAACCCGATAGGGTGCTCAAGATGGACAAGCCCTACACCATTCAGGCAACGGGTGTCCTGCCCTACCAGTGGTTCCGCGTCCCGACAGGCTTCACGGAGGATAAGTGGATCCAGGCCGCCGAAGTCAAGCCCGGTGCTCGAAGTGCGGTGCACCATGTTCTGGTGTTCTTGGACGATAAAAGAGGCGGTGTTCCCAACGGCCTGGATGGTTTTGTCGCGGAGTATGTCCCGGGCGAGAGCCCTATGGTCTTCCCCGCAGGCATCGCTAAGAAGATCCCCAAAAACACGGATCTGATGTTCCAGGTGCACTACACGCCCAATGGCACGGAGCAGAAAGACCTGAGCGAGCTCGGACTTATCTTCTCCAAAGAGCCCCCCAAAGAGATCGTGGACACCATTGGGATTCTTAGCCTAAATCTACGCATTCCCCCAGGCGCGGAGAGTTATAAGTCGTCACGGAGCTTCACGGTTCCGGTTAGCTCCACGATCTACTCCTACTCGCCGCACATGCATGTTCGCGGCAAGGCATTTCGAATGAGCGCGGCCTACCCGGATGGCAAAGAGGAGACACTGCTCTCGGTGCCTAAATACGACTTCAACTGGCAGACGCGCTACATGCTCAAAGAGCCCAAGAAAGTTCCTGCGGGCACGAAAATCCTTATTGAGGCATGGTACGACAACTCCACCAAGAACCCACACAACCCCGATCCCACCAAGACCGTCACCTGGGGCATACAGACTTTTGAGGAGATGATGATCGGCTTCATTGATGTTGTCTCCGAGGGTAATAAGACAGAACAGCTCCGGATGCAGAACCTGCTAGGAGGCTTCGGGGGGCGAAGACGGAATCAGCAGTAGGGTATAGTAAGGCCACGCATGCCTGATGATGAAACCCCTAAACAGCGCCTCGAACGTATCAAGCTCATTGAGCGTCTCATTCTCATCCCCTTACTGCTCCTGGCTGTGGGGGGATTTTTCACCTTTGGTCGGGCCATTGTGGTCGGGCAGTCCATGCTCCCCACACTCAAGCCCGGTCAGCGCCTGACCATTCTCAAGGCATGGAAGCTCTTCTCACCGCTCAAAGCAGGCGATATTGTCGTGGTTGGAGTGAAAGCGGGCCAGAAAAACCGGGACGAAGAGATCGTCAAGCGGGTTATCTTCATCCAGAATGACGCCGGTACCCGCCCTTGGCCGGAGATCGTGAAAACGCCCACCGGCACCTACCCAACCGCAGCCCTCTTCAGCCGAGAGAGGTTTTCAGGCAACGCCCGTAGTGGCATCTACATCCTAGGCGATAACATCAACAACTCCACCGACTCCCGCGACTTCGGCGCGGTCTTTGAGTCTGAGATTATTGGAAAGGTTTGGCGTTGAGCGCAGTTTTAACAACGAATATTTTGGGTCTGACGAAGCTCGGGCAGGGGAAAGTGCGCGATCTCTATGCCGTGGGCGAGGACAGGCTCCTGCTGGTGGCTTCGGATCGGATCTCGGCCTTTGATGTGGTGATGGCCCAAGGCATTCCGGGTAAGGGACGCATTCTCACACAGCTCTCAGTGTTTTGGTTTGGGATCACACAAGAGGTGATTGCCAATCACTTGATCACTGCCGACGACACGGAGATCGCCGCCGCGCTTACCGCTGTCGGGGGTGTCTGGGACGAGACGCTCACGGGCCGGGCGATGCTCTGCAAACGCACACACCCTCTCAAAATCGAGGCCGTGATTCGGGGCTATCTCTCCGGCTCGGGCTGGAAAGCATACAAGACCGACGGCCCCAATCTCTGGGGCAACCCGCTACCGGCAGGCTTAGTCGAGTCCGACCGGCTGCCCGCCCCGATCTTCACGCCCAGCACCAAGGCCGACGCGGGCCACGACGAGCCAATGACTCCCAGTGAGGCCAAGGCACTTCTCGGCGAACACTACGACGTCGTGGTAAACGCCGCGCAGGGGCTCTACAGCTTCGCCCTCGCCCACGCCGAAAAGCGCGGGATCATTCTGGCAGACACCAAGTTCGAGTTCGGGCTCAACGAAAACAACGAGGTGATTCTAATTGACGAAGCCCTCACTCCGGACTCGTCGCGCTTCTGGCCCGCCGACACCTACCAGCCGGGCGGTGCACAGCCCAGCTTCGATAAACAGTTCCTGCGCGACTTTCTAGAGTCCGTCCCCGGCTGGAACAAGCAAGCCCCGCCGCCCGATCTGCCCGAGGCCATCATCGCCAAGACCGCCGAAAAGTACGAAGAAGCCTGGCGACGGCTCACCGAGTAGCCCCCCCAGCCCCCGTCCAACGGGGGAGATGAGAGGAATCGGATTCCTTGTTGTTCCCCCGCCGGGCGGGGGTTAGGGGGGAACTTGTAAGGCGATTGCCAATGTCCAATATTTGCCGCCCTCTTCGATACCGTAGTCCCAGTGGCCAGACTCTGCCATGGGGCCTGGCGTGGGGAGTGTTTTCTTTTCTTCCTCTAGCTCCTCTAGCTTCGCAAGGGGCTTTTTATGCTGCTTTTCGTAGGCACGGATCGCGGCGATCACCGGCTGGGCATTAGCGACGACCTGGCGCATTCCGATCTGGCGCTGCTGTTCGTAGCGGGCACGACGGTTTGTCTGGTAGCCTTGGAAGAGTGCTCCCGCGCAGAGAAAGACACCGATGCCAGAGAGGACATTGAGCCAGAGAGTCGGGATGTTGCGCAACATGCTTTATGATACCGCAAACGTCTTCCCACCCGTTCCAGAACCCACCCCGGCTCCGTTCGTTCCTCACTGTGCCAACCCTCCCTTGCAGCAAGGGAGGGTGGACGCGAGTTTTACGAGTGGCCGGGTGGGTTCGAGTGGCCGGGTGGGTTCGAGTGGCCAACGGTGCCCATGTCCAGCACGACTTTGCCGCACTGGCCGGAGCGCATCAGATCCATCCCGTGCTCGAAGTCCGCGAATGGCAGGTGGTGCGTGAGAATCGGCTCGATGTTAATGCGGTTGTTGGCGAGCAGGCTCTGCATCGTAATCCAGGTGTCGTAGAGGCGCCGCCCGACGACGCCGTGGAGCGTCAGGCCCTTGAAGATAATGTCCTCGGAGATGCGCAGCTCAACGGGGCGCGAGGGAATACCCATGAGCGAGACGCGGCCACCGGGGCGGGCGAGGCGCATGGCCTGCTGGATGGCGGGAGGCGCGCCGCTCATCTCTAAAACCACGTCCACTCCCTGGCCATCGGTGGTGTCTAAGACGGCGGCTTCGATGTCATCGCCGGGGATCTGGAACAGGTGATCCGCCCCCACTTTTTCGGCAAGCTCCAGACGGTAGCGCGAGGTATCGGACGCAAAGACCACGCCCGCGCCCAGTGCCCGGCAGACCGCCACGCCAAACAGCCCGATGGGGCCACAGCCCAGCACGGCCACACTGCGCCCCGCCAGCTCACCCTGCATCGCGGCGTGAACCGCGTTTCCGAGAGGATCTTGCAGGCAGGCGATATGCGGTGGGATGCGCGGGTCGTTCTTAATCACACTGGCCTCAGGGACGGCGAAGAACTCGCGGAAGCAGCCGTCGGTGTCCACCCCGAAGATCTGGGTATTACGGCAGACATGGCCTTGGCCCGTGCGGCACTGGAGGCAGTGGCCACAGATTTTATGCGACTCGCCAGAGACAAAATCCCCGACTTTGAGGCTCGTCACGCCCTCCCCCACTTCGACCACCGTCCCCGAGAACTCATGGCCCATGATGACCGGCGGCTTGACGCGCCCAGCGGCCCAGGCATCCCAGCTATAAACATGAAAGTCCGTGCCACAGATGGCAACGGACTGCACTTTGATCAGGACATGACCGAACGGCGCGGTCGTGAGGGTAGGGACGTCTTGTAGCATGGCTCCCTCCCCGGCGAGGGACTTAACAATTGCTTTCATACAGTCCTAATTTTACTACACAGGGCACCTATCCTGCCATCGCCCTGCTCCTGAAGGGTGATTTGTATTATTTCCCTGAGGACGCTAGAATACCTTGACACCATGACCCGATCAAAGAAAATCATTTTTGCGACCCTGGGTATCGCGGCCTCTGTAGGCATAGCATCTGCGCTTTGCTTGGGGAGCCGGATGGCCTCACCCTACCAGGTTCCAGGACAACATAGATACACTATCCATCGCTCTGGTGGAGGATCTATTCCAGATCACTTGACGCTCCCAGAATTACCCTCTGTCTGCCCGACCCCTGCGTCCAAGAAGCCACTGTCACCGTGGGACATTCGGATCAAGTGCAAGCGTTAAACTTCTTGGTGAGGCACTCAAGAAAAAGTAATGAACCTACCCCAAAAAATTATCCTGACGCTTTTGCGCATTGCGACCTCGGTAGGTTGCGCGAGCTTGATCGTCACACCACCGCGAGGGTATCACGTAGCATTATCGGAGAAAGAATTCAGACGCTTGCAGGTGCCACTGCCTAAGCAGGGAGACGAATTTAGTCATGATGTTTTCCTCTATCGCATCTTAGGAACACTTCCCTCACATAATCTTGAAGCGGAGCTTATGATGAGCTGCGGGTTGGGTTTAACAGAGAAACAGATTAAAGCCGAGCATGAGACCATAAAAGCCAAACGGCGAGCCGCGAAAGAGCGCGATGCCCGCGTGATCGCTGAAGTAAAATGAATCGCTGAAGTAAAACGACAAGAAGCCCGAGAAGCGGTTTTGTGACAGGAAATAAGGCACACCATGACATTGACACTTGAAAAACCAGAGACCGGGGCGCGTCTGCTTCGCTTTGCCCAAAAGCGCGGGATGCCTCTTGACGATCTGATAGATGATCTTCTCGACGGCGCAGAAGAGAAAGATGACGAAGACTGGAAAGAAGACCTCTCTACCATCCCAGACATTCTCAAGTATCCAGAACCGGATGCTCTCAAGAGGGCGTTGGAAGACATGGACGCAGGCAAGGGGATTTCGGGGGCAGACTTCCTAGCGGAACTACGCAGACCAGTGGAAGAAATCCCTGCTTTGTGAAGCCTCTCACTCTGATGATCGCACCAGATGCTCTGGCAGAGATCCGTTCTGCTAGGCGCTGGCTTGCCAGCCTTGACACGCGCTCAGAAGTGCGCTTTACCCGTCGTCTAGAGGCTCTGCTTACTCAGCTCTGTGAGGAGCTGCCTGCTAAGATCACTTCAGCTCGCCCACCACTGCTTGACGAAAAAGCCAGCATGGGTATGGTGCGTCCGGTCTTCCAGGAGCGTTTCTACACCAGCGCAAAGAAACCAGCACGCCGAAGCAATGCGAGCACATGGCGCGTCTTCTACGCCCTCCACGATGCCGACAGAGACAAGCAGCCTGAAACCTTAGAACTGCTTCATATCTTCCATGCGGCATCTTCTCTTCCCTGGGATCAGATAGAGGCACTTGAGTTAAACCAGGAGCAAGATGATTCCCCACAGGAGACGGGGTAGATAAAGCCCACTCTAGCCCCCCCAAGCCAAGCCGGACTGCTAGGTAGCGGTAGAATAACCTCATTATGGACACACCGCAGTACCGGCATCTTATCGAGACATTTTTCACGTCGCAGCCCGAGGCGATCACTCAGATATTTCAAGAACTGCTGTCAGCGCTGGAGGCCGAGGGCCAGCACCTGCCCTCGTCGCCCATGTCCCAGAACTACGAGACGGCATCGGTGAATCCCGAGATTCATGTGCTGCCGGGGAACTTAAAAGATGCGCGCGATGCGATCTTTCCGTATTTTTGGGGCACCGATAGCTGGTCGTCGCCGCTGCATCTGGAGAACGTGAAAGGCCCCGCCAGTAACGCGTCGCTGATCGGGGCACTGGCGTGCCTCCTCAAGAACCCCAATCTCTGCACCGACACTTACAGCCAGCGCTCCAATGAGCTGGAAGTAAAAGCGGTGACGGCACTGGCGAACTTACTCTTTTATCACACCGACGATCCCTGGGGCGTCTTTACGATGGGTGGGACGATCTCGAATCTCTACGGCGCGAAGATTGGCATTGAGAAAGTGCTGCCCGGCGCGATGCACCACGGGCTTCAGGGCGCAAAAATAGCGGGGATCGTCAGTGAGGCCAGCCACTACTCCAACCAGAGTGTGGCCGGCTGGCTCGGGATGGGCACGGCGCAGCTCCACTCTATCCCGACGGATGCGAGCTTGGCCATGCGCCTTGACTTACTAGAGGAAAAACTCGAAGCGCTCTACACCGACGGCGTAAAAGTTGCCTACGTGGTCGCGACTTTTGGCACCACGGATACGTTTGGCGTGGACGATGTCGCGGAGATTCGCCGCATCACAGAGACACAGGCACAGAAATTTGGCCAGCCGCGTCCGCAGGTTCACGTGGACGGTGCCGTGGGCTGGGTCTTGTGCTTCTTCAGCGAGTACGACTTAGAGAAAAACCCCCTCGACTTCCCTGAGACACTTCTACCGATCATTGCGCGTGCCAAGACCTGCGCTCACGGCCTGCGAGTCGCAGATAGTATTACCATAGACTTTCATAAGATGGGCTGGGGGCACTATCCAGGTAGCGCGTTTCTCGTGAACCAGCGCTCGGATCTGCGCTACCTCTCACGCAGTGTGGAGCAGATGCCCTACTTCTCCGAGGCCGATGGCCGCCGCGATCCGGCGCTCTTCACGCTTGAGTGCTCTCGCCCCGCGCTCGGCCCCTACACCGTGATGGCTTCGCTCAATGGGATTGGCCTCACCGGCTGGCAAGTTTTAGTGGCACATGCCTTGGAGCAAGCCCAGCGGCTCAAGAATAAGCTCTCGGCGCTAGAGTACTGTCATGTGCTGAACCAGGACACGATTGGGCCGTCGGTGGCGTGGTGGGTGCTCCCCAAGGGCCGCAACGCTCATGAAATTTTCGCAAAACTGGAGGCGGGCCAGCTCACCGACGAAGAGTTTGTACGCTACACCGCCGAAGTACGCCGTCTTTATGAAAAACGAGATCGCACCAAAGACCCGCGTTTAGATGCCCGCCTCTCGTTCACGACAAGCATCGGCTACTGCCCCAGTGGCCGTTCACTTCCCGCCTGGAAAGCCGTCTTTTTCAACCCACGCACTGGCCCGGAGATCGTG
This sequence comes from Armatimonas sp., assembly GCF_043757465.1. Classification (GTDB taxonomy): domain Bacteria; phylum Armatimonadota; class Armatimonadia; order Armatimonadales; family Armatimonadaceae; genus Armatimonas. Next base: position 15,282 of record NZ_JAYVPL010000158.1, on the reverse strand, counting down.
GACCGCGTGATTGCAAGCATCGAGGAGCTTTAGATTTGCCCCGATCTATCGCCCCGATGAACGGGGCGACTCATACAGGGCGATTTTTGCGTCATTGAACTTTTTGTTGCCCTCAGTTGTTGATTGAGCAGACGGGATATCCCCGAACTCTTTAGGAGACAAGAAACAACGATGAAACAACTACTCACCCTGGCCACTGCGGCCTTGATCGCGGGAACGATGCTGACCCCTGGCTTTGCTCAAGACAAGATGGGCAAGATGGATAAAATGGGCGGCGAGAAGAAAATGACCGGCAAGATGGACAAGATGGCCGGCAAGATGCAGTGCGCCGAGTGTGCCAAGCTAACCAAAAAAGTGGGTAAGCCCACCGAGTGTACGGCATGTAAAAAGATGCACGCGGCAATGAAGGCAAAGATGTCTAGCGGGAACAAAATGTCGGGCGACAAGAAAAAAATGTAACCCGTCACCGGATCAGCCACTCTAGCCAGGCGTGTAATAGACCTACCCCGCAAATCGCACGCTTCAGGCCTGAGGGCTGATCCCCCAAACCACCGTAGGGGCGCAGAGTCGTGAGCAGAAGCCTTCCCGCTCCGACCTGCGCCTCACACACATAGGCATGGAGTAGCGAGCTACGCGCATCTACACGGGTTAGAATGGGCGTGAGAGGTACTCCGAGAACTTGCTGCATGGCCTCAGGCTCGAAAGCGCAGTCGCTGGCGAGGCCGTAAAGAAGGAAGTCTGTGGACTTCTCATGGGGGAAGTTTCCCCAGCTCGGGTGATCCTCGAAGAGCCGCATGGCTTCCCGAAAGAACGGCAGCTCGGCAGCGGGCAGTCCCCCAAAGGCGGAGGGCTGAAGGTAGAGCACCCGCCCGCCGTTGCGTGTAAAGGCCAGTAGCTCCGGGCTCCAGGCCGTGGCGATGATGACTCCTGGCCCTCCTAATCCCAGTGGCCCCTGGGTAAGTGCAATCATCTTCCAGCCCGTTGCCTCCTCAAACCCTGCTAGCAAGTTCGCTGGGTCGTAGAGGCTGACAGCGCCCCCTGTGCGGGGTGCCACAAATACCCAGAGCGGCCAGGAGTTTTTGGAGAGTGTCTTCCCCGCTGCCGTGAGCTCCACCGAGAGCGTGAGCTTCTGCGGTTGTGCAGGAGCAATAAACTCGATCAGTCCGAGTTCTTTCACCTCGCCGGGTTCCAGTGGCCCCAGAGCGAGCTCACCGCTCTGGCCCGTGCTAACGCTCCAGCGCAGCAGCGCACCGGGGCCGAGATGCTTGCCAAAATGCGAGATGCCCACATGGCGGCGAACACTTTCCCCCTCCTTCACGCCCCAGCGGTCTAGCCACGAAGGCCGATCCCCGCCTGCCGTCCAGGTGCGCCGCCGATCCGGCTCGATAAAGAGCACCGTGTCGGCGTTAAACGCAGACGGGTCGTAGCGTAGCGCCCCAAGATCATCGAAGAGTCCGGCGGTGGAGATGGGCGTGTCGGTGAGGCCGGTGACAACATAGCCCGATGTAAACGGGTAGGAGCGGGTGAGTTCCAGGGTGTGCTTGCGCGCAAGAAGTGCTTGCTTCGCACTCGATGCTTTTAGCTCCGCGAGTCGCGGGAGTAGGCCACTCCCCTCCAGCGTTTTTAGTTGTTCCGTAACACCGACCTCCCAGCGCACGCCCTTCGGGTTCGTCTGTGGGTCGGCGAGTGTCCACCACGGCGGGGTTTTCTGGCGTTTGAGAATTGCGGGCAGATCCCGGAGCGCGTCCTGGTCGTTGAACTCGCCAAAGAGAAAGGGCTGGCGCTCGCGCCAGCGCGGGGCGAAGGCGTCAAACGTCGGGCGGGCGAAGGGCAGATCACAGTAGAGATGAAAGTCCCCGTAGTCGGCGTGCTCGGGAAGCGGGCCACCGTAGCACTCCGCCGAGCCCGAATTATCTCTAATCAGCGGCGAGCCGGTCTGTTTTTTCAGCTCCGCGTAGAGCTTGCCTAGAAAACTCGCGTCCATGCCCTCCCCAATCTCACAGCCCAGTGTCCAGAGAAGAATAGACGGATGATCGCCAATCTGCCGAATGATGCGTGCGTACTCCTGTGGGGTTTGCTTGGTGAAAAAATCGCTTTTCTCGGGGAGCCACAGCGGTAGTTCCACCCAGAGCAACATGCCCAGCCGGTCGGCAAGCTCAAAGTAGACACGCGGCGGAATCCAAAGACAGAGCTTCATCCCATTGAAGCCCAGAGATTTGACACGCTTCAGTTCCTGCTCAAAGACCGAAAGCGATGGGTTCGGGGCCATCGTGCTCTCGTACCAGCCCCAGGAGAGGGGTGCGCGGAAGTAGATTGGCTGGTCGTTGAGAAGAATCCGCTCGCCCTCTACTTGAAGCTTGCGAAAGCCCACGGTTCGTGCCTGCTGATCCGAGAGCACGCCGCTCACTAAGGCAGTGAGCGTGAGTGTGTAGCAGTGCGGTGTCTCCGGGTTCCAGAGTTCTGGCCGGGCAACCTGCAGATCAAACGAGGCTTTCCCCGATTGTGGAACGCCCATCTGACGACCCGCAACCACCGCGCCGTCGTCTGTGCTCAGCCGCAGCTCCAGCACAACCTCCGCTCCCGAAGCCACATTCAGCTCCACATCGCCATGTAGTCGTCCGTCCGCTGCTCCTCTTGCAAACACGGAGGTGATCCGAACGGGGCCGGTAGTGCGCACTCGGACAGCTTGCCACGGGCCGCCCCAGGTTCCCCAAACGTAGGGCAGAAACCCAGCAAGAGTTTGTTTGACGGGAAAGCGCTCGCTGCCGGGCTTCTCCACTTTGAGAGTCAGCTCTCTTGCGTTCACGGGAAGCTCCCAGGCAAACGCATCCCAAAGCCCTGTGTGCTCCCCGATCTTCACCCCATCGGCGAAGCCCTCGCAGTGGTAGGAGACGGCATCCAGCTCCCAGAACAGCCTCTCCCCCTTCACGCTACCTCCCCCGCCGCTCCGCGCCACCCCCTCCGGCTTCGCGAAGGGGGATTTAGTTCGGTACCAGACCGGGCCACAGAGCGCACCGGGGATGCCGTCGCGCTCCCAGCAGCCGGGGACGGTGGCGGCTCGCCACTCTTTCGCACCGTCGCGGCGTAGCTCCCAGCCACTTGCCAGCGCCTCGTCCGGCTCACTCATTGCCCACACTCCCAGGGCCGTTGTCTGCAGAAAACTTCGACGATCCACATCTTGTCATTTTACCGGTAAAATAGACCATGTTGCGCCGTAACCGTCGCTTTCTCGTGCTCGTGAGTCTTCTGGCCTTAATCGCCAGTGCGCTCGCTCTGCGTACCGATCATGAGGTCGCGCGGATTCCGGGAGATTTGGTGCAGTGTGAAACAGACGCTCCCTGGCTCTACTCCAGCGATACCTACCCGCTCCCGGATAACTCAGAGCGCACACTCCAGCGAGAAGCCGACGGCGTGCTTCGGCTCACACGCCCCCCAGAGAATGTTGCCACACACTTTCATAAACCAATCGGTCGTCTGCTGGGCATCACGTCGGACTTTCGGGCAGTGGTTGCGGAGATCAGCTTCCCCAGCCCTCGGCCCCGCGACGGTAAAATCACGCTGAGCAGCACCGGAATCGGGGAGCACCTGTCGCCGAGTCAGTCCACGACATTGCTTCTCCCCAAGACAGTTCAAACCCTCGAAGACGCGGTGCTCTCGCCGGACAGTCAGCAGATTGCCTGGTACTTTACCAGTCGCTACGAGCGCCCGGGAATTGCCCTGCTGCGCCGGATTGCCCCCGGGCTGGCCGAGCGCTTCCCACCACACCGATTGCTAGAAGTCTGGGTCAGCGACACGAAAGGCGGGCAGCTACGCACCGTTGCCGCCCTGCCGGAGAGCCTCCCTGATGGCTGGCACGCCCCCCCGACTCCATCGTCCGTGCTTTACATTGGCTGGAGCCAGAAGACCAGCAAGTTGATGGTCGCCCACACCGGCAAGCACTACCGCCTCCCGTGAGCTACTCAGAGAAGTTCCCTTTGCCGCAACGCCCAGAGGGTACCCCAGGGGAACCGCATTTGTTTTCAGGAGGCAAGAATTGCCAGTAGATTTTTAGGATTCCAGGCAGCCATCTTCCGATAAGTTGGAATTCTACCTTCTGCCCATCACCGATGCCTGCCCTTTTGGCGAAGGTATTGTTAAAAGAGCCCCTTTGACTGTCCGATTTTATAGGACTATTATAAAACGGCTCCAACGATTTATCAGATTCTTTGAGCCAGATGAAGAAAGCCTGGCAAGAATGCTAGCCCGATTATGCAACGTTCTGCCTTCATGGAATCTGGCAATGGATCGAACGAACTGGAAATGGGGCATTGTACACCTCAATATTCTCATGCTCTGCATAGTCGAGGGCTACATCGGATTCCCTCTGACTTGGTTCAGTTTAGAGAAGCAAGGTAAGGGTAATACCAACTCTGATGAACGCATTACCTTGATGAAATCCTTCGTCAAAATCTTTGGGGCCAAGGACTGGCAATTCTTGTCTCCTAAAAACAAAAACGGTTCCCCTGGGTAGTAGACGGCATAGTTTATGCTAGCAACTTCCCTCAATGGCCATTTTAGAAGGACTTCAAACATTTTATCGCTACTGCCGAGGGATGGGCTGGTATCAAGGTCTACAACTGCAGCTTGCAGAACGTAAGGGTCAGGGAATGTTATCCCTGACAATTCCAGGGCTTAAGCATCCGGTTCTCTGTCGTGCGAACCGAGTGGATCGTCTTGCACTCGTTGAGGTTTTATTTGAAAAGCACAACGTGGTTACTCTGTCTGAGGCACCTCAGCTGATTTTTGATGTGGGAGCAAATGTTGGTTATGCAGCCGTGCTCTATGCCAATCTCTATCCCGAAGCACAAATTATTGCACTAGAACCCGCTCCGGAAAACTATCAAATCGCCTGTGAAAATGTTGCGCCGTACCCCAATATTACCCTGATTGCCGGAGCACTCTGGCCACTCCCCGTCACTCTGTCAATTGCGAACCGGGAGGACTGCTCCTGGGCCTATCAGATGCACGAGAAGGCGGGTAGTGAGAGCATTCGTGGCTGGACGATGCCTGAGCTTCTGGAGCAGTTTGCCGTAGAGCGAGTTGATTTCCTTAAAGTGGATATTATGGGGGCGGAGGAACTTGTATTTGCCCAGTCTGCTACCTGGCTCAAAGCAATTCAGGTGGCTCTCATCAAACCACACAGTGTAGCGGCTCGTAATGTACTTTGTGAGGTGTTTGATTCGGTTGGCTTCCCGAGGCAGAAACACGGTGACAAGCTGCTCTTCCGACGAGCTCCGGTCTAAAAGTCTGCTACAATTTCTCTATGGAACTGACTATTTTTGGAACCGCCGCCGCCGAGGGCTGGCCCGCTCCGTTTTGCCGCTGCCCCGCTTGCCAGGAAGCCCGTCGCCGAGGTGGCCCCAATCTCCGCGCACGCTCGGGGGCACTGGTGGGCAATGACCTCAAGATTGACTTTTCCGCCGACACTGTGATGCAGATGCTACGTACCGGGCGTGATCTGACTCAGGTGCGTGCGATTGTCTTCACCCACCAGCACTCGGATCATATTGTCCCTACCGAGCTGGAGTGGGCCTCCGGACCATTCACCAACACACCGCCCGCGCAGCCGATCGCGGTCTTTGGCAATGCGCAGGTGATGGAGATGCTGCACTCGGTTTTCCCCAACCCCACAAAGGCGAATCTGGATCTGCGCCCGGCGCTGGAGGCACTGGTTCCGGTCACTACGCCGATGGGTGATATGATCCTGCCGCTGCCCGCGGACCATGCACCAGGCGCGTTTGTCCTGCGCATCACCCGCAGCAATGGCAAGTCACTCTTCTACGGCCACGACTCCGGACTCTACCCCGAGGCGACGCTGGTGGCGCTAGCGGAGGGGGCGGCACTGGATATCGCGGTCTTTGACTGTACCTACGGCGGGGCAAAGAGCAGCAACAAGGGCCACATGGGCGTGGACGGCGTCGTCCAGATGGCGCAGGCCCTGCGCGACTGTGAAGCGGTAACGGCTAAGACCAAGCTTATCGCCACGCACTTTTCACACAACGGCGGCCTGATGCACGAGGAGTTGGTCGAGGCATTTCTGCCGCACGGAATCGCCGTCGCCTACGATGGCATTGTGGTTCGAGCCTAAGACATTAAAAAATAAACCGGTTGACTAACAGAGTCATCTGTTGTATAATCGGGTTTATCTTTGTTTTGGAGGCTGAACTCTATTGAAAAACCAACGTGGTTTCTCCCGTACAGTGGGCTTTACGTTAATTGAGCTATTAGTTGTCATCGCCATTATCGCGATTCTCGCCGCGATTCTCTTTCCCGTCTTCGCACAGGCCCGTGAAAAGGCCCGACAGACCGCCTGCCTCTCCAACGCGAAGCAGATCGGCGTTGGCCTCATGATGTACACCCAGGATTATGATGAAGTCCTGCCCGGCAACCATATTGGTGCTCCACATAATAACCAGGGCGATGCAGGACTGACCAACGCCGCTGGAACCACTAACCCTCTGGGTTTTATGACTCCTGAGATTCCTGTTGGTTCGACTGTCGTCCGCAACTGGCAGCGTGATATCCAGCCCTATATCAAGAACCTTCAGGTCTACCTCTGCCCCAACACAACCCCACGTTCCAGCTTCAGCGCGGGCAGCGCCTATGCGGAGACCAATGTGGCAGGTGGCGGCAATGGTAGCTACTTCCTTAATGGGATCGTTTCGACCAAATCCATCGCCGCTATTGATGCTCCTGCGGACATTATCTTCGCTCAGGAGTACAAGTTCAAGACCCGTGTTGGCCAGGTGCGTCCCTGCCTTGTGACAGGGCAGACCAATCGCTACTACCAGTTCAATCACCCCTTCTACGATGTGCAGCATGCGGGCGGTAGCACGGGCGGCGCGAACCTGCTCTACTGTGATGGCCATGCGAAGTTCAAGAAGAAGACTGCCATCACGTTCAAGGAGTTCGGAGCCGATGTGATTGCGGGAGTTGCGGCAGGCACTTTAACCAACGTGGATCAGAAGTTCACTGACGAGCTCACGGGCTGTTCCGCCGCAACGGGTGTTTGTGCGGATAACGGACGGCAGCTCAACGCGGCGTTCTAATCTAACCTCTAGCCCCCATAGTGGGAGAAATTACAGGTACACTGGGGACGTTATGACAAATGACATGACGTCCCTTTTCTATTGGAAACCCCCTACAGGCACACAAAAGCCCCACACACGCTACGCGGATCTTTGTGTCTATGGCGGTACGGCGAGCGGTGTGAGCGCGGCGGTGCAGGCGGCTCGGCTAGGGCTGCATGTCCTGCTCATCGTGCCCGAGCGCCATCTCGGTGGTTTGACTACAGGAGGGCTCTCGTTCACGGATACCGGGCGCAAGGAGGCGATTGGCGGGCTGTCACGGGAAGTGTATGCCCGGATCGGGACAAAGTACGGCAAGGCAGAGGAATGGAACTTCGAGCCGCATGTCGCCGAGGAGGTGCTCCGTGAGATGCTTGCCGAGGTGCGGGTCGTGCCCTACTTTGGGCAGTTTCTGGCGTCGGTAAAAAAAAGCCGAGGGCGGATTATCTCACTCACCACCGAAGAGGGCCTCACGGTTGAGGCAGCGGCATTCATTGATGCTACCTACGAGGGTGACTTAATGGCCAAGGCAGGCGTGAGCTACACTGTGGGCCGGGAGAGTAACAAAATCTATGGCGAGACTCTCAACGGGGTACAGATCCGAGACAAGCACCAATTTCTAAAACCCGTCTCACCGTATGTGATCGAAGGCGACCCGAAGAGTGGCCTGCTACCTGGAATTCAGAACCACACACTCCCCGCAGGCAGTGGCGATAAGAGCGTCCAAGCGTACTGTTTTCGCCTCTGCCTGACAAAAACTCCGGCCAACAAAGTTCTCTACCTCAAGCCCGATGGCTACGACTCCAGCAACTACGAGCTGCTCAGACGCTACATCAAGGCGGGTGCCGACGAGTTCTTTAATAAGTTCGATCCCCTCCAAAAAGGCAAGTTCGACAAAAACAACCACGGGGGCTTCTCAACGGACTTTATTGGAGCCAACCACAAGTACCCGGAGGCGAGCTATGCCGAGCGCGAGAAGATCTTCCAAGCGCACGTGCACTACCAGCAGGGTCTCATGTGGTACATGGGCAATGAGCCAACCGTCCCTGCCCCCCTACGCGAGCGCTGGAGTGAGTGGGGGCTATGCCGCGACGAGTTTGTCGAAACCGGCGGCTGGCCCTGGCAGCTCTATATCCGTGAGGCCCGCCGCATGGTCACGGACACCGTGATGACCGAGAAACACTGCAAGGGCAAGCTCAAGGTGGAGGACTCCGTGGGGCTGGGGAGCTACAATATGGATTCTCACAACTGCAACCGCATAATCGTGGAGGGCTTTGTGAAAAACGAGGGTGATGTTCAGACCAGCACTCCCCCGTACGCCATCTCATACCGCTCGATTGTTCCCCGTGAGCGCGAGTGCAGGAATCTTTTTGTGCCCGTGTGTCTTGCCTCCAGTCACATCGCCTACGGCTCAATCCGTATGGAACCGGTTTTCATGATTCTGGGGCAATCATCGGCGCTCGCGGCTTGGCTCTTCATTGAGGGAGGATTCGCCTCCGTTCAGGAGCTCCCCTATGCCCTCCTGGAATCGGCTTTGCGCCAGGCCAAGCAGGTGCTGGCCTGGCGTGCCTGATTATTTTCCGCGTCCGGAGGCCTTGGGAAGCCGGGCGGCGGCGGGTGGTGCCGAGGGAGTGGGTTTGGCGGAGCTCCCTTCCTCGCCGTTTGCGTTAGACGCGGCACCGGGCTTGGGCTGCCCCGCACTGCGGTACTGCTCCAGAATCTTTGCTGCTGCCGGCGAGAGTGCCGGTTTTTTCTTACTTGCTGCCATCGTATTCCCTCCTAGGATCCCATAAACGACTTAGGATCGTCTAAACTGGTTTCCGGGCTGACGCTGAATCAGGCCCTTCATCTCCAGCATTGTTGCGGCCACCATCGCTTGCGCGGGGGCCAGTGCCGCTGCCTCAGCGGCATCATCTAGGCTGACCGGCGTACCTGAAAGCTGTTCGAACAGTACCGCCTCGTCGGGTGGAAGCTCGGGCAGAGGCTTTTTAGGCTCCGGTATATTTTCTTCGACCTCCAGCAGCAGCGTTAAGTTCACTGGCAATATTGAGTTCACTCGCTGCGGGCTGACGGCCAGAACTTCTAAAATATCCTCGGGACAGTCCGCCAGCGATGCACCGTCTTGCACGAGCTTGTGCCCACCGCGCGAGCGCCCTGTATCCACCGGCCCAGGTACCACCCAGACATCGCGCCCGTACTCGGCGGCATTGCGCGCCGTGATCAGTGCGCCAGACTGCTCAGGAGATTCTATCACCAGAGTTGCTTGCGAGAGTGCGGCGATAATCCGGTTGCGTGCGGGAAAGCGCCAGGGCTCGGGTTTGGTACCGATCGGGAACTCACTGACAAGAGCGCCCCCCTTTGCGACAATCTGCTCAAAGAGGGAGCGGTTCTCGGCGGGGTAGACATAGTCTAGGCCACATGCTACCACGGCAACGGTTGCACCTCCGGCCTCCAGTGCTCCCCGGTGGGCCGCCGTGTCCACCCCAGCGGCTCCACCAGAGACCACACTGAAACCCGCTTCCGCAAAAGCGTGCGCAAAGCGCACTGCCTGCGTCTTGCCATAGGGAGTTGCCCGCCGAGAGCCAACAATCGCCAGGCCCGGAGTGGAGGGCAGGTGCCCCCGAACAAAAAGTATGGCAGGAGAATCGTCGAAGTGCCGCAGCTCTGCAGGATAGTCCAGATCGGTTGTTAGAAACGCCTGGATACCTAGGGTCTGCGCCTGATCCAGGAGGCTTGTGGGAACAACCGCCCGGGCAGCCCGCTCCAACCGGCTCTGCTGAGCGGGCGTCAGCCCCAGGGTCTGGCCCAGGGCAGCTTCGGGATCGCCGCCTGATGCCTCCAGCAGCAGCCGGAGACGGTGAGGGGGAAGCATCGCCTCGGTAAGACGATGGCACGCAAGAAATACAGCACTCTCAGCGGAAATAGGCATCTTATTGAATAACGAAGCGGGCGAAAGCTAGTGCTCTCGCCCGCGGGATAGAATGGGAAGGGAGCTAGCCGCCGCCGCCCGGGCGTGAGCCGCCACCACCACCGCGCGAGCTGCCACCACCACGCGAGCTGCCACCACCACCGCGCCCAACACCGCCCGCACCAGCTCCACCGCCTATGCCAGTTCCCGCTCCTGCTCCCGTGCGCGGGGGAGCAGCCAGGTCAGGAAGCCCCACACGCTCCGGTAGGCTATTATCTACCACGAACGACCAGGTCTCCACGGTCTCATTACCGCGCCAGTCTTTAGCGCGCATCGTCACCACGTGCCGTCCATTAGCAAGCGGGGGATCAACCAGGCGGCCACTAGATTGTGTTTTGTAAGATAACAGCCCACTCTTAAGACTATAAGTCGCAGTCACTTCTTTGCCATCCAGAGCCACCGACACGCTCTCACTGTTCAGCCCACTGCCAAAATCTTTCACCTTGGCGGCAACAAGAAACGGAGGTTTACCGTTCAGTGCACTACCGGCTTTGGGATAGTGCCCGGTAAAAAGAGGGCCGGTCGTGTCCGGCGCATCGGCACGAAACGCGGTCAGGGTGCCATCGCTAGAAAGTGCATAGAGTGTCCCGCCAGAGAGAGCCAGGGGAGCCGCGACAATGGTTTCCAAAGTGGGTGTGGTATTGGGCCGACTGGTAACGGGCTGGAGCTGATACGCCCAGAGCAAGCCACCCTCCGCTTTATCAATCCCCATGAGCGTCCCCCGCTGACCAGGGACATAGATTACCTCACCCGAGACAATCGGGGCACCTGCCGGTGCATAGGGAAGTTTCACCGGTTTTTTCCAGTGCTCACGCCCGTTATCTTTGAGAGCGTAGAGCAGGCCACCGTCCCCATTTGCGTCTTTGCATCCCACATAGGCGATTCCCTCTGAGAGTGCGGGGGCTGCCAAGATATCGTTAGGCAGGTTGCGGTACCACCGGACAGAGCCCGAAGCGGGGAGGACGGAGTACAGTGCGGGCCCGGTCGCGACGAAGATACTGTTGCCAGCGAAGGTCATTCCGTGCGGCAGAAACGTGTAAGGCAAGCGGGTTTTCCAGCGGAAATTTCCAGTGGCTTGCTTGATCCCGTGAATCTGGTTGTCCGTCGTCTGGAAGAGCATCATGTCGCCTGCGAGCAGAGGCGCGGAGCTGATTCCCTCCCCAGCCGCGTAGGCGTAGCCCACACTGCGGCGGTTGCGGGTGTCCATTTGGCTCCAGCGCTTCTCGCCGGTCTGGGCATCGAGGGCGTAGAACATGCCATCATTAGACCCAAAGTAGAGTGTCCCGTTCTCGATAATCGGAGCAGACTCAATGCGACGGCCTAGCTGGAACGGGCCACCGACCTCCGCACCGGTCTTGGCGTCCAGTATATAGAGCGTCCCACCTGAGGAGCCGACGTAGAGCTTGCCATTATCATGAGTGACAGTGGTCGTAAAGTACTTTCCCCCCGCCAGTCCGTTGGTGTCCTGAGGGTAGGACCACTTGCGTTCACCGGTCTTGGTGTCCAGTGCGTAGAGAATCCCGCCCTGCTGATTGCTGGCGCGGGTACTGAAGTAGACGGTATTACCGATGATCACAGGAGACGTAATGTTATTGTTCTGAACTCCCCCAGTAAAACGCCAGAGTACCGAGAGCGGTGGCTTGATCGCCTCAGCGGCGATGCCCGTTCGCTGCGTGTCGCCACGTAGCTGGGGCCAGTCCGCCGCCGCCGCTCCGAGCGCGGCAATTCCAGAGGTCAGCGCCAGCGCGGCGGCTGCGCCGACGCGGGCACGTTGAGTGCGACGAGAAATTCGCATGGTTTATCCTTCGACACGGCCTAGAGATGTCAGCTAATTATAGCGGTGTGTTTACTTTCTGTCAAACGAATTGCGATATAATCAGCCCATGAAGACAATAACTTTTCTTGCTCTGGCAGCAGTGATAGCCGCCATTGGTGCTCCCGTACGCGCCCAGGATGAGCGTCTTGCCCCCGAACAGCGCCTCACACGCCCCCGTCCCTTGGAGACCGTGCTCCAAACGCTTACCAAAAACTCGGGGATTCCCGTGGTCGCGGAGTCGTCACTTGCGGGTGCCCAGGCCGACTACCCACGTGAGAGCGCCACCCCTCAGAACCTCGAAACGCTTCTGGACAAAGTGGTAAAATCGCTCCCACCAGGCACTGTCTGGAAGAAAGCCATGCTCCCTGCCAGCACGCGCTTCTACCGGGGCGATGATGTGGCCGCGTTTCTGGATATCCAGACCCGCATGTTTGGCCGCTCCTCAGAGAAGCCCAGCGAGCCGGGAATCGTCGAGGTGCTGGGTCAGAAGCTCTCCCAGGAGAGAGCCTCTCCCGTCGTCACGACACTGGGTCTCAAGCCGGTTTATGTGCTGTTTAACCCCAACAACCGCCGCTCCGCCGACGGTATCACAGGAGCCAATGGGCAGACAGACTTCTCTCAGATTCTGGGGAATTTCACCAACATGGATCCAACAGCGCGCATGAAACTCATGCAGCAGTTCGGCCAGATGATGCAATACATGACACCAGAGCAGCGCCGCCAGATGTTAGGCGGCGGTGAGAATGTTACTTTCGCCGTCCCCATTCGCGGAGTCGCGATCCCCCTAAAATAAAGAAAACATACGCCATTAGACCTTGGGCTCTTGCTGGGTCGTGCAGTGGATGCTCCCACCTCCGGCTGCAATCGCGTCCACGTTGAGCTGGATAATTTCGCGTCCGGGGAATGCGCTCTTGAGCGCAGCTTTCGCGGCTTTGTCCGCCTTGTTATCGCCAAACTCCGGGGAGATCACAGCGCCGTTGCAGACATAGAATCCAATGTAGCCCGCGGCGAACTCATCGTTTTCGTAGGCTTTACGAACTTTCTCTGGCCCTTCCAGCGTGATAACTTTTAGCTTGTGCTCCTTGGCATCTTTGGCGCTGCGCAAAACACTCAGGTTTTTCTTTGTCACGGCATGATCATACGACTCAAGGTCGGGGTCATAGCCCGCCAAAACAACACCGGGGCTGGCAAAACGTGCATAGAAGTCCGTGTGACCGTCGGTGATGTCTTTGTTTTTAATGCCGGGAATCCAGATAATCTTGTCTAGGCCCAGCAGGCGCTTCAGCTCGATTTCGCACTTGGATTTCGAGACACCGGGATTACGGTTAGCATTAAGTACGCAGCTCTCGGAGATAATCGCAGTACCGTGCCCATCCACTTCGATGCCGCCGCCCTCCAGAATCAGCTCCGTTTCCAGAGCGTGGACATTCGCGTGCTCAGTGACAAATCCAGCGACTTCGGCATCTTTCTTGAAGGCTTGCTTCTCGCCCCAGCCATTGAAATTAAAGTCAATCCCACGAATCTCGCCGACTTTATTGACCACAAAAACGGGGCCAGTGTCGCGCATCCAGAGATCGTCGAGTGCGCACTCGACCAGCTCCACTTGCGCGGAGCCAATGAGCTTTTGAGCCGGCGCGTGCTCGTCTTTGCGCACCAGCATCGTCACGGGCTCGTACTTTGCAATCGTCCGAGCGATCAGCGCTAAGTTGCGCTGCACTTCGGGAAGGAGCTTCCCTCCCCAGACTTTCTTGCTCGCCCCAAACGCCATCCAGGTTCGCTTATGCGGCTCCGATTCATCGGGCATTCGCCAGTATTCCATAGGGCAAAGTTTACAGGCGATAGGCCATCTTAGCGAGATTATAGCAAAGTGCTCCTGCCATAGACACCGCCTCTTCTTCGTCTATGAGATGCTCGACGATAAGCCCGGCGAGCCAGTCAGACACCACGCGCCGCCAGACATCGTGGCGGGCGGGAATGGAGCAAAACGCGCGGGTGTCGTCGTTGAAGCCCGCGAGATTCCAGATGCCCGCGGTCTCGACCACGCTGTCCAGGAAGCGCCGCATCCCGAGGCGGCTATCAAAAAACCACCACGGCGGCCCCAGACGTAGCGCGGGGTAGTGCCCCGTCAGCGGCGCCATCTCTCGTGAGTAGAGTGTCTCATCGAGCGTGAACAGAACCAGTGAGAGGCGCGGGTCGCTGCCAAAGGCACTGAGCAGCGGCACTAAGTTACGTGTGAACTCCCCCGCGACAGGAATATCGGCACCTTTATCGGCCCCAAATTTTTCAAAGACCGAGGGGCTGTGATTACGGTAGCTCCCGATATGAAGCTGCATCGTCAGGCCATCCTCGGCGCTCATTCCGGCAAGCGTGAAGAGCATGTGCGCCATAAAGCGCGGCGCATCGCCGGGCTCACTCTTGCCCTGAAGGGCTCTCTCAAAGATCGCGCGGGCTTCTGACTCACGGAGCGGCGTGGTATCCGCAGTGACGGCGGCGTGGTCGGTCGCGGTGGCTCCCAGGCTCGCAAAAAACGCCCGGCGATTGCGAAGTGCCTCAAGAAAGCTTGCGTAGCCAGTGATGCTCACGCCACTTGCGCTCTCCAGTGCCGTGGTATTCTCGCGCCAGCCCAGCGCCTCCAGATTCACAACAGCATCGGGCCGAAATGTCGGCAGAATGCGCCCCGTCCAGCCCGAGTCACGGATGCTCTTGTGATGGTCTAGCAAGTCGCTCGCCGCATCTGTCGTGCAGAGAGCTTCGATCTTAAACTGCTCAAAGAGCGCACGGGGCCGAAAGTCAGGCATTTCGAGCTTGGCCGCGATCTGGTCGTAGAGGCGCATGGCGCTGGCGGCGCTGGGCTTCTCCGCTATTTCAAAGACCTCGACCAGCTCCTGAGTCAGCCACTGACCACTCGGAGTTCCTGCAAAGAGAGAGAAATGCTCGCAAAATACCTGCCAGATCTTCCGGTGGTCGCTCTCGGTCGGGCCGCCGTCGCGCCGTGGGATTCCCTGCGCCTCCAGCGAGACGCCCTGGGAGTAGAGCATCCGAAAGACATAGTGATCGGGGATGAGTAAAAGCTCCGTGGGGCTGCCAAAGCGATAATCCGGGTCAGAGAAGAGCGCCGGATCCACGTGGCCATGCGGACAGACGAGTGGCAGGTCTTTCACCGCCGCGTAGAGCATCCGGGCGACCCCACGGCGGGCGGGCTCCGGCGAAAAACAGCGATCAGGATGGAGAAACATACCCAGAGATTCTCTCCAAACCGGTTCATTTCCTTCAATCCAGCTCCTCCCTCCACGGTCATTCAGTTTTAACCTCCCCCTGCCTCGTTCCTCGGCTTCCCCCTCCGGCTCTCGGTCGTTCCTCCCTGCGAAGGGGGACAAAATAGGAATCTGACT
>NZ_JAYVPL010000157.1:0-3144 GCF_043757465.1 Armatimonas sp. | reverse complement strand
CGGGAGTGAGAGCGATGATATACTTTTTAGCGGGCATGGATGCCTCCTTCACCGCAAAGTATACCCATCCATGTAAGCTAACGAAGTGCGGCACTAGGTAGTTGAACTCGTAGGGCCGCTTGGGCAGCTCGATCTTGGGGCGCTCGACTGTCAACTTCTTCTCTTTGCCGTCGCGCAGCACGGTGAGTGCCACTTTCTCACCGGGTTTTACGGCAGAGAATGCCATCAAGAGCGCCGCTGTCATGGTGATGGGCTTCCCCGCCGCCTCGGTGATCAGATCATCCTGTGCGATCCCCGCTTTGTCCGCTGCGCCTTCATCGCGCAGGAACGCCACACTCACGCCTTTTTCGCCGTCGCGCACAAACGCCCCGATCAGTGTCCCCAGATCCGGTGCCTCGTCGGGCTTGGCCTCATCGAGCGTCACCGAGAGCTCTTGTGGCTTACCGTCGCGTAGCACCGTCAGTGCGACCGTCTCGCCAGGGTTGGCATCGCGGATTTTGGCAATCAACTGCCGGTAGGCAAGGGGCGCGCTCTTCAGTGCCGTGATCACATCGCCATTTTTCAGCCCCGCTTTCTCCGCTGCGCCGCCTTTGACGACTTGCGAGACTTTGATCGCCCCCGCAACTCGGGGCTCCTCATCTTGCCCGATAATTCCGAGCGAGCCGTACTTGGGCTGTGCCCCCTGCCCAATCTTCTCGCAGTCAACAATGGCAAAGACGGTGTTGGGATTCTTCGCGTAGAAATCCAGCCCGACGCGGCCAAGCTTGCTTGTGGGCAGGCCATTGGTGAGTTTTTTCCAGCTCTTGCCGCCGTCGGTGGTCTTGTAGATTCCGGCGTGCTTGCCCCACTTCACCTCCGGGTCGTAGCCATCGGTGCCATCGGGTGGCTTGAGGACGGACCAGGCATCGAACTCATCGCGCTTGCGCTCCCAGAGTGCCACGAGCATTGTATTGGGATCGCCGGGCTTAACAGCAATATCAATCACGCCGGTCTTGTTGTCAAAATACAGAACTTTTGCCCAGCTCTTGCCGCCGTCGGTAGTTTTGTAGAGGCCGCGCTCCTCACTCTCTCCGTAGAGCCGCCCGAGCGCCCCGACATAGACCGTGTTGGGATCTCTGGGGTCAATCACGATATCACCGACCTGGTACGAGCCCTTCAGCCCCATGTTCTGCCAAGTCTTGCCACCGTCGAGGGACTTGTAGACCCCATCGCCGTAGCTCACCGAGTTACGAGGGTTGTTCTCGCCCGTGCCCACCCAGACAACTTTTGGATCGCTCTGCGCCACCGCCACGGCTCCAATCGAGACACTGCTCTCTTTATCGAACTGGTGCTCGAAAGTGGTGCCATTATTGGTCGTCTTGAGTAGCCCGCCAGAGGCCGTCGCGATCCAGTAAAGATTTGGGTCCGCCTCATAGACCGTCATCCCTACAATGCGCCCACCCATAGTGGGCGGGCCGAGCGAGCGCCACTTGAGGGCTTTTATCCAGCTCTCAGGAACCGTGACAGGCGCGGCAGGCAGCGATGCGGCTTGCGGGGGAAGTGTGTAGACAAGGGCGGGGGGAAGGGAAAAGGAAAACATGCCCTGTTGTACCTGAATCGGGGGGGCTCAGGCCAGCAACATCTACCCAATAGAAAAAAGAGGGCGCTGGCTGAGCAGTCTCAGGGGGGGCCATGCGGCGCTGATGGCACGGGAGCATCTCTTGGCGCGCGTGATAATGTTCAGCACCCCCAAGGACTACAGCCACCGCTACAGGCAGCCCGCTGCCTGGTACACGACTCCCAAGACTCCGCTTGCGCGCTATCTTTTGCGCGCTACCTTACGCAGCAGCTCGAAATTCTGGAAAAGCTCGGCCTGACCAAACTAGGGGCTCCGGTGACGGTGGTATGCCCAAGGACGAAAATAAAAAGCCGCTCTTTGCGGCTGTCTGGACCTACATGCTCGTGACGACTCCCTCCGCTAAAGCAGAGAGCTTCTGAAATTATGTCTAGGACACAATCACAAAAACCACAACGCTAAGCATCAGGCTTCTTAGGAAACGCATGAGGCAACCCTCTACGTTAGCTCCTAAAGGCTCCGTCCGAGCCGTATATCTAAATTTTAACAGGAGTATCTTAGCCGCCACATAACAGCCTACATCCGCAACGTAACTAACGCTCTCATCATGAGGGCTTACTCAGGCCCCTAAAATCGAGGAAACTTTACGTTGCTAAACTGCCTGTAAACATCGGTCGTAAGAACACACTAGTTTACCACTAAAGAAACGGAAAATCAATGAATCAAGAGTTTAACCAGGCTTCCCCGAAGCCTTCGGCAGAGAGGTCGCCGATTCCCCCGTCAGCTAAAGCAGACAGTCCCCTCGGTCGGGAATCTATGGAGAAATAGCTCCAGACTATTGGTCTGATCCAAACGATTCATTGGACAGGGTAAAAACCTGCGCCTACAATAGCGGCATGCATAACAAATCCACGGTGGAAGAAATTCGGAGACGCTTCGATGCGGATGTCGAGCGCTTCTCGAACTTAGAGACGGGTCAGACGGCGACAATGGACGCGGCTTTAGCACTGGAGCAGATCGCGCAGACCGCCGCCGCCGTGACGCCTCGTGCGAAACACCTTCTCGATCTAGGCTGCGGCGCGGGCAACTACACGCTCAAGCAGCTTCAGGCTCTGCCAAACTGCGACTGCACACTTGTGGATCTCTCCCAGCCCATGCTGGATCGCGCGAAAGAGCGCGTCTGTGCCGCCACCACGGGCAGCGTCACCACGCTCCAGACCGACCTACGGGCGCTCGAACTCGCCCCCGAGTCTGTGGATATTATTCTGGCCGCCGCCGTTCTGCACCATCTTCGGGAAGAGAGCGAGTGGGAGGCGGTTTTTACTGCGCTCTACGCCGCGCTGCGTCCCGGTGGGGCGTTCTGGATCTTTGACTTGGTCGAGCACTCCGACACGACCGTGCAAAAACTCCAGTGGGAGCGCTACGGCGAGTATCTCACGGGCTTCAAAAGCGATGTCTATCGCGAGCAAGTCTTTGCCTACATCGCCAAAGAACTTTAGTTTCCGCTAATTGCGGGGGACTTTTCAGTCTTTTTTTGCCGACGATGCGCCGCGATCCCCACCGGCAAATGGGCAAAAACAGAGCGCTTA
>NZ_JAYVPL010000156.1:0-96133 GCF_043757465.1 Armatimonas sp. | reverse complement strand
GGGCATCTCTCAGGATGCCCACTTCTTCTAGGGTTTCGGCTCTCAGGCCGAAGTCTTCCGAGACATACCCCGGAGCTTGCTCCGGTCGGATTGTGATTCGCCTCCCGCCGCTGCCTGTCCACAATCCAGTCTTCCAGAATCAACATGGTTTTATTGTTTGCTTATTGTTTGCTATTCTATCACAATAGGAGAGGTACACTCGGAGGCATGCTACTAACGGGAAAGAAAGCGCTGGTGACGGGCGCGGGGCGAGGCGTAGGTAGGGCGATTGCGCTGCTGCTGGCCGCTGAGGGCGCAAGTGTCGTGGTGGCCTATCGCGCCTCGAAAGCCAGCGCGGAGAGCCTGGCAAATGAGATCGGGGGCGTGGCGCTGCAGGCGGATCTCACGGACACGGCGCAGGCGGAGCGCTTAGTTGCGGAGGCGTGGGAAAAACTGGGAGGGCTGGATATTCTAGTGAACAATGCCGCAGGCTTCGGGCCACTCAAATCGCTGGCGACCTTCACCTGGGACGAGATCAACACGGAGTGGGAGGCCGTGGTGAAGCCCGTTATCACAGTCACGCGCGCCGCGCTGCCGCACTTTCAGGCACAGAAATCCGGCAAGATCGTCAATCTCTCGGCCACTCTTTTGCAGCGGCCCGCACCGGGGCAGGGGGCGCACGCGATGGCAAAAGCCGCCGTGCTCGCCTACACCCGCTCGCTGGCACGAGAGATCGGCCCCGATGGGATCACGGTGAACGCCGTCTCGCCTGGTATGGCGCTCACGGAGTTTTCCGAGAGTCTTCCCGAGTCACTCAAAGCCGCCGTCGCCGAGCGCACCCCGCTGCGCCGCCTCGCCACACCCGAAGACGTCGCTCGCGCCGTGCTCTTTTTCTGCTCACCGCTCTCGGACTTCATCACGGGGGCGAACCTCGCCCCCGACGGTGGCCTGGCGGTGCTTTAGTCGGGCTCAGGTAGCGGATCAGTTTGGAAGAAGTTTGCCTGTGGAGGATTCCCCTGCACGATTGCCTCCAGAACATCAAGTTGTTCTGAAGAATAATTTGCCATGAGGGCGAGCTTTATCGCGAGAAATTTTTCCTCTCCCATACGCCTCAGTAGTTCTCCTGCCAGACTATTTAGCATTTCTTTTTTGCGGACGGGAGGTAATACTCTACCAAAGCGATCCTGAGCGTTTAAACTCACTCGAATCAGCGCGAGCGAATCCATCAAAAGTAAGGTTCGCCAGAGAGGTTTTCCTTCCTGCGGTTTTGCACTGTAAAGGAGAACATGAAGCAAAGACTCCCGAAATTTTGGTTGCGAATACAGCAGAGCGTGCTGTGTTGCACTCTGTCGCAGAGAGAAAGCCAGTAATTTCTGATGCTCATGATCGCTCAATAATGCTTCTAGGACTCCCTGTTTTGCCCGGACAAAACCCGCCAAATCCAGATCCACAGAACGGCGCACCTGATCTTCGTCCTGTGGCTTCCATTGATTACGCCACAGGCCAAACCCAAGAAGAGTAAAGGCATCCTCTGCTGTCGCAATATGCCGTGGGCGACGCGTAAAACGCGGATTCTCGGCAAGTTGTTCCCACTCTCCATGCTCCATAAGTCTTCTGGGAGGCTAGTACACGACTTTGTTGAGGGGATACTCAACCAGCCCACTGGCTCCGGCGCGCTTGAGGCGTGGAATCAGATCACGGGCTTGGTGCTCCTCGATAATGATCTCGATAGCAAAACCCTCATCGCCCCAGAGCGGGCTGACCGTGGGCTTCTTGAGCGCGGGAAGCTGCGCGATCACGGCCTCAAAGTCCTCTTTGGCGACATTGAGCTTAAGCCCGACAAGCCCTCCGGCGTTCAGAGCGCCCGTGAGCAGCATCGCAAGGCTCTCGATCTTGGCACGCTTTTCAGGATCCGCCCAAGACGCTTTGTTGGCCACAAAACGCGTGGTTGAGATAATAATCGGGTCGCCGACAATGCGTAGTTTGTGTGCTTTCAAGCTGGAGCCCGTCTCGGTGTTCACCACAATCGCATCCACGAGCTGCGGGACTTTCATCTCATCGGCCCCCCAGCTAAACTCGACATGTGCCGTCACGCCATTGGCCGCTAGCCAGTTGTTGGTCAGCCGGACATACTCCGTGGCCAGGCGCTTGCCCGCCAGGTCTTTTACCGACTGAATCTCCGAGTCGGCGGCAACAGCCAACACAATACGCATCGGGTTGCGGGTCGCCTTGGAGTAGGCCAGCTCACAGACCTCCACCACGTCTACGCCGTTGTCCGTGATCCAGTCCCAGCCCGTCAGACCCGCATCAATCACGCCATCTTCTAAGTAGCGCGGGATTTCCTGGGGGCGCATCAGAATCGCCTCGATTTCGGGGTCGTCCACCGTGGGATGGTACGAGCGAGAGTCCACGCGCACGCTCCAACCGGCCTGCGTGAAGAGCCGGAAGGTGGCCTCCTGTAAGCTGCCTTTGGGCAGTCCAAGCTTCAATTTCATAGTCGTCGCTCAGTATATCGCGCCCCAAAAAAATATTTTTTAAGTTTTGTCACATTTGTGCCATCGGCCACGTCTAACCAAATAAGGAAAGCAATGAAGAGCGCTGTGAGTGTAGATGAGAACTTAACTGCCCTTCCCCGGCTCCTCCCTGAAGGCCGGATCGAGGAGGAACCGCTCCCGTCTGCGTTTCATGAGCGCTTCCCCGTTTTGCTGATTGGGCGGCGGACACAGGGGACGATCTGGCCGGACCACTCTGAGAACGCGGCGGCGCTGGAGTGCTACCGTGAAGGCTATAAAGCTTTTCATGAGGATCAGGATGCCATCGCGGCAATGCGGGCCTACGAGCAGGCGCTGGAGCACGATCCACTCTACTTTCGGGTTTGGGTGGAGCTGGCAGTGGTTTGCTTGATAGATAATACGGCAGCGAGCATTGAGAAAGCGGAGGGAATCTTCGCCCGGCTCTGCTGCATTGAACCCGATGGGGAGTGGCTGACTCGGGAGGTCGCGAGTATCTTGCGCCAGAATCTGGGCTACACCCGGATAGTGCGCTACCAGCGGACAGGGGATAGAACCTATCTTGAGCTGGCGGACACGGAGTATAGGCTAGCCAACGCGCTGGCGGAGCAGGAGCGGCTGGAACTGCTCTGCTCCTGGGCTTATGTGAAATTGGAGCGGGGAGAAAAAGAGAGCGCGGAGCGTCTGTGGGAGCGTGCCGTCAAAGCGGCGCCCTCTCCAGCGACCCTCGCGGAATTTGTGGGTAAATTTGCTTCGCTTGCGGTACTATGGAAGCAGGATTCGAGAGTAAGACCATGAAAAAATTAATGCTTTTAAGCGTCGCAGCATTGTTGCTGACCGCAGTCGTTGTTCCGGCGTATGCACAGGTTGGCGTTCCTCCGCCTCCGCCCACTAAGGGCGGTTCGTAGTTTAAGAGATCTCTGGAGAAGGAGGCCTAAGACAATGAATGCACAGGCGCTAAATGCACTACAGGGGCTCAAAGCATGGCACGACCAAGCTGCCCCCCAACCGACCCAAGCTACTGTTTCTGCCGCACCGAAGCGACAGACCAATACAGAGCTGCTTGCCGTTATCCGCGAGAGTGCAAACTCCAAGCGGGAGCGTGATGTTGCCGCGGAGATGCTGCGACGGCAGGTCAAGTCACTGTGCGCGGCGACACTCGCGCGACAGGCACGCACCCTCCTGGCCAATGAGCTGGAGGATCTAACCCAGGAAGTGGTGATCCGTCTGCTTCAGAGCCCTGCGAGCACGGAGCCGACATCGGCCTACATCGCTCGGATCGCGACTAACCTGCTCATTGACCGCCAGCGCCATCTCGTGCGCCGTGGTCAGGACAAGCAGGCATTCTCCCTCGACGATACCGAAGACGGTGAGACCCGCGACCTGCCCGACCTGGAGACCCGTGTTGAGGAGAGCGTCCTGGCGCGCATTCAGCAGCGGGCGATCCGTGAGGCACTGCTCACTCTGCTCAAGCCCAATGAGGCTCTTGTTGTGCTGCGCCGCGCCGAGGGCGCTAGCCACGATGAGATCGCTGAGGAACTAGGCACGAACGCCGCCTGTGTCCGAAAGCAGGCCGAGCGTGGCCTCAAGCGCCTGCGCGAGCACGCCGAAGCGGGCCGCTTCGCCTTTGCTTAGTTTGTATGGACGCACTCAAAGGCATTGGCCTCTTACTCAAAACACCGCGCCTCTGGCCGCTCGCTCTTGTGCCGGGGCTAGTCGCCTCCGCGCTCTACTTGATCCTGGGGTGGATCACCTGGCAGCGCTACGGGGCGGGGCTGGAAGAAGGCGCAAAAGTCATCGCTTTTCTTTTGTATTTGGTGCTTTTCCCCTTCGCTTTTTATCTACTGGGAAGTAGTTTTTTGGGGGTGGTCTTCGATCCGCTGAGCCGGGAGACGGAGCGCCTGCTTGATGGCACGGTGCTCAACTGTCCGCTCAAGCCACTCCCGCTTTTTGGCGACACGTGCAAGCGGCTCCTGCTCAATGGAAGCATCTGCGTGCTCGCTTTCGCGCTTGGCCCCGTTCTAGGCTCCGTGGCGGGGGTGTGCGGTGCGGGACTGATCAGCCTGCTCGATTATACGTCGCCCGCGTTCTTGCGGCGCGGCACGACTCTGGGGCCCCAAGCCCGCTTGCTGCTCCCTAAACCCGATATCTACACACTCAGTTTTGCCGCCGTTGCCGGGCTCCTCTCACTCGTCCCCTTTTTGGGCCTCTTCTTCGCTCCTGGCCTGATCGTTGGGGGGACACTTCTGGCTCGCCGTCGGCTACAATAGCGTTTGTGATTGTTTTTGGAATTGAGACAAGCTGCGATGAGACAAGCGCAGCCGTAGTAGTAGACGGACGCACGCTGCTCTCTAATATCGTGGCCTCGCAGATGGAGGAGCACGCGCGCTACGGAGGCGTAGTGCCCGAGCTGGCGAGCCGCCGTCATGTGGAGCAGCTGATTCCTGTCTTTCGACAAGCGCTTGCCGAGGCGAACTGTGCGTGGACCGACATAGACGCCATCGCGGTGACCAACCGTCCTGGACTCTTGGGGGCGCTTCTGGTTGGGACATCGGCGGCAAAGGCACTAGGGATGGCGCTCAAAAAGCCCGTGATTCCCGTGCATCATATCGAGGCGCATCTCTACGCGAACTGGCTCACCCCCCCCGATAACGAGAGAGCTATTGCCGATTACCCTGCGGTGGCGCTGGTTGTCAGTGGTGGGCACACGGACTTATTTCACCTGCGCGGCCACGGCGACTATGTTTTATTAGGCCGCACGCGCGATGATGCTGCCGGAGAAGCTTTTGATAAGTGCGCACGCCTGATGGGCCTGGGCTATCCTGGGGGGCCTGCTGTGCAGAAAGCGGCAGAGGGCGGCAACCCCAAGGCGATTACTTTTCCCCGTGCCACGCTTCCGGGAACCCATGAGTTTAGCTTCTCGGGCCTCAAGACCTCGGTGCGCTACGCCTTGCAGGGCGAGAACTTACCCCCCATTGCCGATATTGCTGCGAGCTTCCAGGAGGCCGTGGTAGATGTGCTGAGCAAAAAGACTATCGCGGCGGCAAATGAGCTGGGGGTGGAGCGCGTCTTACTGGCAGGCGGTGTCTCCGCGAACACCCGTCTGCGTGAGGTGATGCAACAGCGCTGCGACAAAGCGGGGCTCGCGCTTTTCTACCCGGCCGTAGCGCTCTGCACCGACAACGCCGCCATGATCGCCTGCGCGGGTTACTGGTATCTACAAAATGGCCGCACCGCCACCCTCGACTTTGAGACTCGCGCCTCTGAGCCACTAGCAGGAGTACAATAGAGTTATGCTAACCCGTCTGAAAGTTCGTGGATTCAAGAACTTGGTAGATTTAGATGTACGTTTTGGCCCTTTCACCTGCATCGCAGGAGCTAATGGTGTTGGGAAGTCCAATCTTTTTGATGCGATCCAATTCTTGAGTGCTTTGGCGAGTGACACATTACTAGAGGCAACGAAGTCCGTACGCGATAGCCGTCGCCCAGATGTCCTTTCTCTCTTCTATCATGCCGGGGATAGCTATGCGGAAACCATCTTTTTTGAAGTGGAGATGGTAGTTCCCGCGGAAGGGGAAGATGATCTCGGGCAAAAAGCTCAAGCCAGCATGACATTTCTACGCTACACGCTAGAGCTTGGCTACCGCGAGGACGATGGCAATTTAGAGATACATCAGGAATCGTTGGTTCATATTAACAAGGGGGATGCGGTAAAACATCTGCTTTTTCCGCACAGTGTTGCTTGGCGTAACTCCGTTATTCAAGGACGACGAACAGAACCTCTGATTTCAACGGTGGTAAATAGCGTTGGAGAGACTGCGATTCGACTGCACCAGGATGGTGGGGGGAAAGGTGGGGGAAGACCCTCCCCACGCATCGCACGAACCCTACCACGAACACTGCTTCATCTTGCCAATGCGGCTGAGTACCGGACTGCTGTTCTTGCACGAAATGAGATGCGCTCATGGGCGCTTTTCCAGCTTGAGCCGACAGCACTTCGTGAAGCGGATGATCTTAAAACACCGGGGTATCTCACGACCAAGGGGGGGCACCTTCCTGCAACACTCTATCGGCTGGCACGCCGCTCTGAAGATCAACAAGTCTATGATACGGTGGCTCTGCGGATGAGCGAGCTGGTGCAGGAGATACGAGAAATTGGGGTAGAGCGAGATGACAAGCGTGATCTCTTGACGCTCTGGGCAGCTAGCTCCGATGGGACACGGCACTCTGCTCACGCTCTCTCCGACGGAACCCTGCGTTTTTTGGCACTAGCGACTCTTGAGATAGACCCCGATTTTCAAGGCGTTCTTTGCCTTGAGGAGCCTGAAAATGGAATTCACCCGGAGCGAATTGGGACAATGCTGAATCTTTTGCAAGCGCTTGCGGTGGATACTTCTCGCCCGGTAGATGAGGACAACCCCCTACGTCAGGTGATTATCAACACGCACTCGCCACTTGTTGTACTCTACACACCTGGTGAGAGCCTTCTTGCTGCGGAGGTAGTTCATGTTGCTGATCGGACGAGAGGTTTACAACTTTCTCTGTCGTGTCTTCCTGAGACTTGGCGTACTCGTGGTTCTAAAGGGGGCAACTTGATCAGTAAAAGTAAACTGCTACGCTATCTGCGTCCTGAGGTTAGTGAAGACCTTGCGCCCAATACTGTTGGGCAGCTTGCTTGGGTGGTAGATGCGCGATGATATGTCGCTATACGCTTCTGACGGAGGGCTCAACAGATGCGGCACTTTTGCCCATTTTAGATTGGACGATTCGGCGACACACCAATCAGGTTTTCTCTGGAGAGTTTGCTTACCGTCGGGGCCAGGGGTTGGCGGAGAAAATTCGCAATGCACTGGAGGATGCTCCGTGTGACCTGCTCTTTATTCATCGTGACTCTGATCGTGAAGAACCATTTCGGCGCTATGAGGAGATTCAGGCGGCTCTGACCGAAGCGAAAGTTGAGCAGCCCAGTGTTTGTGTTGTTCCCGTGCGAATGATGGAGGCATGGCTTCTCTTTGATCCGGGCGTCTTGCGACAAGCTGCAGGAAACCGAAATAGTCGTGCCACATTAAATCTACCAACGCATGCACAACTAGAAAATATAGCTGATCCCAAGACAGTGCTTCGCGAGGCACTTCGAACTGCAAGCGAGCGACGAGGACGACGGCTTGATGAATTCAATAAACAGATTCCTGCTGCAATGCGGCGCATTACGCAGCTTACCGATGACTTCAGCCCTCTTTTGCGCATGAGTGCTTTCCAGCGCTTACAAGATGATGTACGAGCAATTCTGGAAGCACGAAACTGGCGCGAAGAGTGATCTACAACATCCTCCTCTTTCTGCTCTCGCCTTTGCTTCTTGCCTATTATCTTTTTCGGCTGGCGACGGGCAAGGAAGACCCGGTGCACTGGCGCGAGCGCTTCGGCTATTTTCCCCCGTTATCGGGGGCTAGGGAGCAAAAAAGCTTCTGGGTGCATGCAGTCTCTGTCGGGGAGGTGATGGCGGCCAAGCCGATTCTGCGAGAGCTGCGCAAGCGCCATCCGGAGGCGTTTTTGCTGCTCACCACGACGACGCGTGGGGGGCGGGAAGTGGCGCAGGGCGTGGCGGAGGCATCGGCGGTGGCCTACTTTCCGCTGGACTTTCCGTGGGCCGTGTCACGCGCCCTGCGAGCGATTGGGCCTGATGCGCTCTTGCTGATGGAGTGGGAGATCTGGCCGAACTTTCTGGCGGCGGCAAAGAAACAAGGCGCGAAAGTCATGGTGCTCAATGGGCGCATCTCGGACAAAGGCTTGCGGCGCGGGCTGAAAGCGCAAGCCTTTATGAAAAGTGGACTGGCGTGTGTGGATCTCTTTGCAATGCAGTCGGATGAGGACGTGCGCCGGGCGGGTTTGGTGGGTGCGCCTCGTGAGAAGGTGCAGATGTTTGGCAATACCAAGTTCGATGAGTCCGCGACAATGCTAAGCGCTGAAGAGCGCACTAAGCTGCGCGAGGAGCTAGGGATTCCTCAAGACGCTCCTGTCTGGATCTGTGGCTCGACCCGCGATGGCAAAGAGGGCATCCCCGATGAGGAGCTGCTGGTGGCTGAGGCGGCGAAGCGTGTGCGGGAGCGTTTTGCAGGACTTGTCTTGATTGTCGCACCCCGGCATCTGGAGCGCGTGGAGACAGTGAAAGCACACTTGCCAGGAGCCGCACAGCGGAGCAAGGGCGAGTGTGGCCCCACGCTCATTCTGGATACTTTTGGTGAGCTGGGCCGTGTCTATGCCATTGCGGATATCGCATTTGTCGGGGGCTCGCTTGCGCCGTGGGGCGGGCAGAGTGTATTCCAGCCACTCGCTCAGGGTGTCCCCGCGCTCTTTGGCCCGAACATGAACAACCAGCGTGATATCGCGGCTCTGGCAGTTGCGGAAGGCGTGGGGGAGCAAGTCATGGATGCGGCAGGGCTGGCCAGCGCCGTGAGCCGCTGGTTGGCGCTCTCGGGGCAAGAGAGGGCCACTTCGGCGGTAAAGGCACGCGCACTGATCGAGCGGAACCAGGGAGTCTCCGCCAAGTGTATGGATGCTTTGGAGAGCCTCCTTGGACGCTAAGGCGCTACTGGAGGAGAAAAGCCTTCGAGGAACGCTGCTCCGCATGGCAATGACTCCGCTGGCGGGGCTGCACTTTGTGGGGCTGGCGCTGTATTTACTGCCCTATCGGCTGGGGATTCGCAAGCGCTACAAGCTCCCGGTGCCCGTGATCGCGATTGGTAATCTCAGCTCCGGGGGAACTGGTAAGACACCGATGGCGGCGCTGGTCGGGCGGCTTCTGCGCGAACAGGGACTCAGCGTGGTGTTACTCTCGCGAGGGCACGGTGGCACACACGAGAGAGAGGGCGGCGCCAAGATTGTGAGCCGGGGAGATGGGCAGCTCTTACTCAGCGCAGATGTCGCCGGAGATGAGCCGACTTTGCTTGCGCAGCTTCTGCCCGATGTGCCGGTGATTATCGGGCGGGACCGGCGGGTCTCAGGCAGCCTAGCCTGCGCACAGTTCGCCCCCGATGTGATCCTGCTCGACGATGCGCTTCAGTTCTGGCAGCTCCACCGCGACTTAGACATTGTTTTGCTAGATGCGCGCCGCCCGTTTGATAATGGCTGGATGCTCCCGCGTGGGCTTCTGCGCGAGCCGCCCTTTCATCTCGCCCGCGCTGGGATGGTCGTCCTCACCCGTGCTGACCGGGTTAGCTCGGAGCAGCTAGAGCGTACTAAAAGAGCGGTTCAGCGCCTCGCCCCCCGTGCTGGTCTCTTTACGGCGACCCACGAGCCGACGGGCTGGGTGGGGCTCGACGGTGCGCAAGAAACTCTGGAAGCCTTTGCTGCCGAGAGTGCGATTGCTTTTTCCGGCATCGCAGATGGGCAAGCTTTTCGTTCCACACTGGAGGCTTTGAAGCTCTCCCTGAAAAAATTCTGCGAGTTTGGGGACCATCATACCTACAATAAAGAGGAGACACTCGCTCTGATTGCGCAAGCACCGCAAGGACTCTTTGTTACGACGGAGAAAGACCTGATGCGGCTGCGGGCACTCTGGCCAGCGGAAGGGCCAGCACTCTGGGCACTACGCATCCAGATGCGGGTGGCGCACGACGAGAGTTTCAGTAGGGATTTATTAACTTTTTATGGCCGTACGCGAGAAAACACAACGCAGGGTAAATCGCCTGCCCCTCCCTTCCCCAGCCACGACTGAGGTTGGACGGCTCTCGCCGCTTGTGGTAGCTCCGCTAGTAGGAGTGGGATTTTTCGTGATCTTCTTGCTCCTGCGTGCGCCTATGTTTAGTAAGAGCTTGGTGCTGCCCGGAGTGCTCGCTCTGTCCCTGGGAAGTGCCCTCGCTCTTGTTCTGGCACGTGTCCAGAGAGCACAGCGTGAGATCGCAACGGCGCGACAGCAGCAGGAACAGGCCAAAGAGTACCAACAAAACCGCGAACGCTATCTTAAAGCTCTGGTGGAGCTGGAGCGCTTGCTCCTGGCAGATCACCGGGGACAGGCACTAGGAGAAGTGCTTCCTCTGCTTGGGGCTGCCACTCGGGCGGATCGGATCTATCTTTGCCAGTGCTATCCCGACCAGAGTGAGTACTATGCAAACCTTCTTGCAGAGTGGTGTGCCTCTGGAATCGCCGGGCAGATCAACAGTCCTGCCCGCATAGATGTGCCTCTCTCCAAGAATTTCCCCCGCTGGATTCAGGAGTTGGGGGACTCGAAGTTCATCTTAGGGCAAGTGAGTACCTTCCCGGATCAAGAGAAGCGCTTGCTAGAGACACAGGGCGTCTTCTCCCTCTTTATTCTCCCGCTGGTGATCGAAGGGGAGCTCTGGGGCTATCTTGCTCTGGAGAGCCGCCGGGCACCGCGACAGTGGTCCGCTGAGGAGCAGGGCTACCTTGCCATCGCTGCTGAGGCGATCACGGGCGCACAGGCACGGCGCAACAGTGAGCAAAACACACTCCAACAAGCACTCCATGACCCTCTGACAGGCCTCTCAAACCGCCGTCGCTTACGAGAGCAACTGGAGCTGTTCATTGAGCGGGCACAGAAAAATCACACGTCGGTAGTGGCGGTCTATATGGATTTGGATCGCTTTAAGCAGATCAACGATACGCTCGGCCATGCGTTTGGTGATCGTTTTTTGCAGTATGTCGTACGCCGAAGACTCCTGCCCACGATCGGGCAGAAGGATCTCCTGGCACGTGTGGGAGGCGATGAGTTTATCTTGATCATGAGTGAGGAGAACCACTCCGATATCATCAACAACGCGGCGAAGATGGCGGAATCTCTTCTTAAAGCCCTTACGGAGCCGATCTTGATGGAGGGACAGGAGCTAGTGATCTCCGCCAGTATCGGAATCAGCCGCTTTCCCACCGATGCCCAGGATGCGGACGCATTGATCAAGAATGCCGATGTGGCGATGTACCGCGCGAAAGAAGAGGGCCGAGGAGACTTTCGCTTCTTCACGCCGCAGATGAACCGCACGACCAAGGAGCGCTTCGAGCTGGAAGCAGATCTACGCCATGATCTCACACGTGCGCAGCCCTGCGATAACTTTTTGCTTTACTTCCAACCGCAGGTGGATGTGGGCAACGGACGGATGATCGGCGTCGAGAGCCTGATACGCTGGCGGCATGCCAAGCGCGGCCTCGTCTCGCCCGCGAAGTTTGTCCCGATTGCGGAGGAAACCGGCCTGATACAGCCGCTGGGGGAATTTGTCCTCAATGCCGCCTGTGCGCAGGCTGCCGCCTGGGTGGCATCGGGAAGCCCGCTCCGGGTGGCGGTGAACCTCTCGGCGCAGCAGCTCCGTAATCGGGAGCTCCCCGCACAAGTCGCCGAGGTGCTGGCACGCACGAAGCTCTCTGCGAACTTCTTAGAGCTGGAGCTGACGGAGACCGCGCTCCTGGACGATATTCCGGGGGCGCTGGTGGTGATGAACGCCCTCAAGCAGATGGGGGTGACTCTCTCGTTGGATGACTTTGGCGCGGGGTACTCGTCGCTCTCGCATCTGCGGCACTGCCCCTTCGATGTGGTGAAGATAGACCGCTCCTTTGTCAAGTCTATTGTGGGAAGTGTACGTGACCAGATGCTGGTCAAACATCTGGTACAGCTTGCACACGACCTCGGGATGAGTGTGGTGGCTGAGGGAGTGGAGACCACCGCTCAGTGCGACATTCTTCACCGTCTCGGCTGTCGGCAATTCCAGGGCTACCTTTTCAGTCCTCCCATGGAACCCGCTGAGCTGGAGCGCCGCTTCCTCAAGCCCAACGCCTCTCTGGCGGCGTAAAGCGACCGTTAGAGGCGGGCGCTGAGGTACTCAAACGACGAGCGCAGGCAGTCGAAGGGGTCGCGGCGGCAGGTATCTTGCTCGATGGCGTACCAGTCCACCCCGCTCTCTTCGCACGCGGGCAGAATCGTGTCCCAGGGAAGATTTCCCTCGCCGATAGCCGCGATGACGGGGCCATCTTTGGGGACGACTTCCTTGTCTTTGAGATGAATGACGGGAACGCGGCCTTTGCAGCGACGCATGAGAGCCGCCGGGTCAACGCCAGCGTGCCAGATCCAGTAGAGATCGGCCTCTAGGTAGTAGTCCGGGCCGCCTTCCTCGATGAGAATATCCCAGAGGGTCTGGGGGTTTGAAGGCGCAACCCGCACAAACTCATGGCTGTGGTTGTGGTGCCCGAAGCGAATCCCTGCCGCCTTGAGGGTTGCGATCACCGGAGCGGAGTCCGCTAGGAAGCGCCGGTAGCCGTCGGCGTGGTCGGCACCGTAAGGCTGGGGAATCCCCCCAATCGCCACGTAGTCGCAGCCGAGCGTGTGGTGCAGCGCAATCTCATCGTCGGTGTTCTGCGAGAGCCTCTCCCAGGATCTATGGGTGGCGATGCACTTGAGGCCATTGTCATCGAGCATCGTGCGCAGAGTGGTGGCATCGAACTCCGTCTCAAACGCCTTGACGGCGGAGACCTGTACGGCGCGGTACCCGATCTGGGAGAGGCGCTTGAGCGATGCGGCGACCTCCGCCGTGGTGGTCAGGTGGTCGCGGAGTGTGTAAAGCTGAACAGCGAGCTTGGTCATGTCCCTATTTTACCAGCCTCCCCCCGGCTTCGCCGACCCCCTCCGGCTCCGCGAAGGGGGTACAATACGAGCGGCGTGATTCTTGGAATTGATTTAGGGGGAACAAAATCGGCAGCACTGTTGCTGCACGAGGACGGAACGGTGGCGAAGCGGGTCGCCGCGCTCACGCCTGCCGACGCCGACGCCGAGGGACTTTTTGCGTTTTTGGTGGCCCTTGCGCAGCAAGTCCGTGGTAAAGAGGCACTGGAGGGAATTGGAGTTTCTGTGGGGGGAGCCACTGATGCCGCCAAGGGGCTGGTGTTTGCCGCGCCCAACTTGCCGGGCTGGGGCCACGACGGTTTCCCACTGGCTGCTCGGCTTTCTGAGGCACTTGTCCTTCCTGTGCAGCTTGAAAATGATGCGGATGCCACGGCACTGGCGGAGTGGCGCTTCGGGGCGGGGCAGGGAACCAAAAATATGGCGTTCCTGACCGTGGGCACTGGGATCGGTTCGGGGCTCGTGCTCAATGGCGCACTGCACCGAGGGCGGCGTGGTGCGGGCGGAGAGATCGGTCATATTGCTGTCGTCTTAGGGAACCAGGGGCGTGTGTGCTCCTGCGGCTTGCGCGGCTGCCTGGAAGCCTACGCCAGTGGACCGTCGGTGACTCGGATCGCACGCGAGTACGGCTGGCGAGGCGCTGTGAGCGGAAAAGCGGTGGTCGAAGCGGCGCGGGCGGGCGATACGGCCTGCCTTGCTGCGCTGGAGCAAGCTGCCGATCACTTAGGCGCGGCGCTTGCGATGCTCGCCATGCTGCTCGATTTAGAGCGCATCGTACTCGGGACACTGGCCGTTCACGCCGCCGACTTGCTACTTCCCAAAATCATAGAGAGTCTACGGGCGCGAGCCTGGCCACGCCTCACGGAGGGGCTGGAGGTTGTCCCAGCGGCACTGGGAGACCGTGCGCAAGATCTGGCGGCACTCTGCGCCTGGGGAGGCCACTAGTGCTTCTGGAGACCGAGGAGTTCCCCCGGCTTCTGCTGCGAGGGCGCTGGGCACTCGCGCTCACTGAGGCCGCAATCTCGATTTTTCTGGCGCTCTGGTACCACGAGCGCCCCGCTGCTGCCTGGATCGCGATGGCGTTGTTACTCGCCTACAATGGGGTTGTTCTGGTGCAGCTCTACCGCCTTCCCATACAGCGCATCCCGCTCCGGCTCTTAGTGGTGCTGGATCTGCTTTTTCTGGGCAACGCGGCTTACTACACCGGGGCGGCCACGAGTCCGTACTTAGGGTTATGTTACCTAATTGTTTTTGCGGCGGCACTCTTTGGAAACCTCAAGGGGGGGCTCCTGATTGGCGCACTCGCGGGGGCAATGACAGTTGGATTGGGGCTACTGGATCCGGAGAAAAGCCGCTATCGCTGGGAAGTGGTACGTGATACCGCCCCCTATTTTGTGATCGTGGGAGGCTTCACGGGCTATCTCGTCACCCAGATGAAGACCTGGTTCACCCGCTACCAGGGGAGTTTTGCACGCGAGCTGGACCAGCGCCGCACCGAGCAGGCACGCCAGAGGGAACTGGAGCTTGCCCGGGAGATTCAGCGCTCCTCGCTTCCTCTGGTCGCCCCCGACGTGGCGGGTCTGGTGCTCGTTCTTCGCACGGAACCGTCGCTTGAAGTCGGAGGGGACCTGCATGTTTTTATCCAGGATCCTATCGGGGGCCGTCTCGGCTTGGCGATTGGCGATGTGTCGGGCAAGGGGATGGCGGCGGCGCTGATTGCCACGAGTATTGGGTACTTACTGCCCTACTTAGACCCCCTCCGCAGCCCTCAGCAGGCGCTGGTGCGGCTCAACAAGGATCTCTGTGAGCGCCTCCCGGATTCGTCGTTCGCCACTCTGCTCTACGCGGAGCTTGCGCCACGGGAGGGGACACTGCGGCTGTGGAATGCGGGGCACCCGCCCGCGCTGCTCTGGCGCGCTCGCGATGGGCATATTGACTCCGCCGCCTGTGGGCAGGCACCGCCGCTGGGGCTCTTTACGATCTGGCATGCTCCGGAGCAGGAGCTGACTCTGGCACCAGGCGATATTGTTGTGTTCCACTCAGATGGCATCACGGAGGCGCAGGGCATGGGTGAGATGCGGCTCCATCAGCTCATCCGTGAAAATGCACCCGCCGGCCCCGAGGCTCTCGCCAATAGGATTATCGAAGCACTTCGCGCAGAGAATACGGAGCCCGTGGACGACCTGACACTGCTTATCTGCCAGCGCTGCCGGGAGACTTAAGGAGTACCTCCCGGATTCCCCGGCCAGTTGACCCCCGCCGCTCGAAACGCGCCGGTCTCGGGGCAAAGAATGCTCATTCCTCCGTCTACGGGGATTGTCGCACCGGTGAGGAAGCTGGCGGCGTCGGAGGCGAGAAACAGCGCAACGGCAGTGATCTCCTCCGGGTGCCCGACGCGGTCCAGAGGGTAGTGGGTAAAGAAAACCCGCTGCTCGGCTTGCGAAAAACGCTCTCGCCACGCCGCCTCGCCACTGGTCATGATGTGCCCTGGCGCGATGCAGTTCACCCGAATTCCGTAGCGTCCAATGTCTGCGGCGAGCGCACGAGTTAGCCCCGCGAGCGCGGCTTTCGAGGTCGAGTAGGCCACGCGCTCAGGGATGGGCTGGTTTCCCACAAGTGAGCCGAGATTAATAATGTTACCCTTAGTGGTTTTCAAGTGCTCCAACCCCGCCTGGGCAAAGAGATAGGGTGCACGGACATTGACGGCCTGAATCTGATCAAAGAGTGCCACGGACGTGTTTTCCAGAGTGGTGCCGCGCTGGTCGGCGGCATTATTGACGATGCAGTCCAGCCGCCCAAACTTCGCCACTGCCGCTTCGACAACTTTCGCGGGGAACGCAATATCGGTCACATCGCCTTCCAGACAAAGATGGGGCTCGCCCAGAAGCGCCGCCGTCTCGTCAATCTTGCGTAGATCCGTCGCACAGACCCTCCAGCCCGCCTGTGCGAACCCGAGTGCGAGCGCCTGCCCAATTCCCTGACCCGCGCCCGTCACAATCACTATTTTCACTTCAAGCCTCCAAAGTACGCCACGCTCTCGTCCACGAGCCGCCACTCCTCAGCACGGACAGCCTCGGAGTTTTCGCCGCGCTCCCACGCGCTGGAGTACGGTTCAGTGGCGGGACGGCCTTTTGCCCAGAGTATTTGGAGCGCGGGGATTAACGTCCGAACCTCGCGCTTCGGGTACTCTGCCCACCACGATGCTTCGAGCAACGGAATCGTGCGCGTTGCCTGCGCTGCGATCTCGATACCGGGAAGTAAGTCCGTAAATCCGTTGTTTTTCACTATTTCCAGAATTCTGGGAAAGTCCACCACGCCCGTTCCTGCGGCGCAGCGCACGAGCCGGTAGCCCTCAGGCGCGAAGTGAATCGTGTAGTCTTTGCAGTGGACATGCCGGATGAGCGGCGCGAGGGTCTGTGCCGTTTGAACCGGATCTTCGCCGACGGCCAGCGGGTTGCCCGCATCCAGGCAGACGCCGAATGCAGGGTGCTCGCCCGTCTTTTCGTAGAGCCAGAGAAAGTCCGAGAGATCAGCATCCTGGTGGTTCTCAAACGCCAGGGCGAGACCCAGGTCGGCGGCAAGCGGCAAGAGCTCGGAGATACGCTTTACCAGGGCATCGCGACGGGTGAGCCAGCCGCCCGGCCCAAGTGTGCGCCGGTCGCCGCAGAGAATCCCTGAGAGCGTGAAGCGTACCACTTTTGCTCCCACCAGCGCTGATTTTCTCAGATACGCCTCGGCGTTTTCCATCTCCAGAACGCTCATTGCCTCCACAACAAGTCGCAAACCACGCTTGGCAAGCGCGTCGCGCAGGGCCTCGGCGGAGAGGTCGGCAGGCAGAGGAATATCCACACCCGCGAGATTCCGGGCTTTGGCTGCATCTAGCAAGCCGAGAGGAGAGAGCGGGCCAGGATTCGGGGTGCCGTCTTTGGTGGACAGGTAGCCCAGCACGTGCGGCAGGGCGTAGGCGGTGAGAGCGAACGGGATTGGCATAAGAAAATTGTACCCGCCCGGGAACCAAGTGAGCGGTGATTTGGGTATTAGAGGTAGAATACGCTATCTTTGGAACTCTCAGGAGAAAGAAAACATGAATCGTTTACTGATCGCTCTGGTTGCCGTCTCTGTCGCTGGTGCTGCATTTGCTCAGGACAAGAAGCCTAAACCTGCTACTCCCAAGGCACAGACTAAGTGTGCTGTGACCGACGAAGACCTTGGCTCTATGGGCAAGCCTATTGAGATTGCTTACAAGGGCAAGAATGCCAAGTACAAGGGCAAGTCGGTCAAGGTTTGCTGCGGCGGCTGTGTTGGCAAAGTTGAGAAGGCGCAGGACAAGTACTTCACCAAAGTTTTTGGCAAGTAAGGAATAGAAATTATGAATCGTTTAGTGATTGCTCTGGTTGCCGTCTCCGTGGCCGCTGCCGCGTTCGCACAGAAACCCAAGCCCGTTGCTCCCGCGAAGGCCAAAGAGCAGACTAACTGCCCTATGATGACAAATAAAAAAGTGGACGCTCACTCCAAGTCGGTTGCCTACGCGGGTAAGAACCCCAAGTACAAGGGCAAGTCGGTCAAGTTCTGTTGCGGTATGTGCGAAGCCGCTATCAAGAAGGATCAGGATAAGTACTTCGCCGTCGTCTTCGGCAAGTAGTCTTCCAGACTGAAGCCCGTGTCGGGGAAGCCCGGCACGGGCTTTGTTGTCCGAGACGCTGCTTTCAAGCGGCGGGTACAATACGGTGTGAATACTTCTAAACTTCCCGTTTGTGCGGTGACGCTTTTCTCCTCCGGGGTGGCCTACACCCAGCGTGAGGGAACCATTGATTCGGGTGAGGCGACGGTGCCTCTGACGTTTCGTACCAATCAGATCAACGATATTCTCAAATCACTGGTACTCCTCGACGAAGAGGGTGGGGCGTTGCCTGCGATCTACCCGTCGCAAGACCCCGTGGAGCGCACTCTCCAGAGCTTCGCCGTGGATGTCTCGGCGTTCTCCACACGTGGCGAGCTGCTGCGCCAGCTCCGGGGCGTCGTGCTGAAGATCGAGACCATCAGCAAAGAAGCCTTTGAGGGGCAGATCGTGGCCGTGGAGTCTGAGAAGCAAGTGCGCGGCGAGCGCTCCGTGGTGGATGTGGAGACTCTGACACTGATTACGGCTGAGGGGCTTGTCTCGGTCTCGCTGGATAAAGTGCGGACGATCAAGTTACTCGACGAGCGCCGCGATGCCGAGCTCCGTGAAGCACTAACGGTGCTTGCCGGGGGCGCGGACGATGCCCGTAGAACCGTGCAGTTGCGCTTTGCGGGCAAGAAAAAGCGGAAAGTCCAGGTGGGCTATATCACCGAAGCGCCGCTCTGGAAGATCAGCTACCGGCTGGTGTTGAGTGATACCGAGGGACAGAAACCCTATATTCAGGGCTGGGCACTGGTGGAGAACACCACCGACGAAGACTGGGAAGGTGTCCAGCTCACGCTCGTCTCAGGCCGTCCGATCAGCTTTATCCAAGACCTCTACCAGCCGCTTTATCTGCCACGCCCCACAGTCGGCCCCGATATTATCCCCGCCGCAGTGCCACAAGTGCACGAGGGTGTCATGTCGCCGTTCGAGAGTGGGGGGGCAGTCGCGATGATGGCGGCTCCCGCTCCGATGGCGAAGCGCTCGCTGCGGGCGGAGTCCATGCGGCAATCCGTGGTTTCTCAGGCCGAGGGGCGGAGTGCGGGCGAGCTGTTTCAGTACAATATCAAAGCTCCCGTCGCGCTTCCGAGGCAGCAGGCGGCGATGATCCCGGTGGTCTCAGGCGATATCGGAGGGGAGAAGATCTCGCTCTACAACGCCGACACGGATCCCAAGTACCCGATGAACGCGATTAAATTAGTCAATGACACGGGCTTACACTTAAAAGCGGGGCCGATCACGGTCTTTGATGGCGGCACCTACGCCGGTGACGCGCGCCTCGGGGAAGTGCCGCCCAGCGATACCCGACTGATTACCTACGCCGTGGACTTGAGTATCGAAGGGGTTCGCACCGACGAGCTACGCAATGGCAATGAGCTGAGCCTGACCATCAAGCGTGGCGTGCTGACCATCACGTCCAAGAACCGCCGGGAGACGCTCTACAAGTTCACGTCCAAAGCCGCCGCGCCGCGCACCGTGCTGGTCGAGCACCCGCTCTGGGAAGGCTGGACATTAGTCGCACCCACGGAACCGACCGAGACCACGCGGGATCGCTACCGGTTCGCCGTCAGTATTGCGCCCGGGGCCAGCGCGAGTCTGTCTGTGGCACAGGAGCAGGCACTGGGAACCACGGTGGTACTACTCGAAGCGGACACAGCCCAGCTCACGCACTATGCCAGTAGCGGGGAGCTTCCCTCACGCCTCAAAGAAGCGCTGGCGGTGACAATTGCACGCCGTCGTAAGATCCACGAGCTGGAGACCAACGCCGATCTACTGGACAGAGAGCGCACCCAGATCCATGAGGAGCAGGGGCGTATCCGGGGCAACTTAGCGGCGCTTGATAAAGAATCGCCGCTCTACCATCGCTACTTAGACGAGCTCAACGGCCAGGAGAATCGCTTATTGGAGCTACGCGAGGAGGGCAATCGCCTGCGCAAAAATGCGCACGATGCCCAGGCCGAATTGAAGGCTTTCCTGGATACACTGGACTTATAAGAGTCGCCTCGATGGACCGGGGCGAAAACAAATCGGGGCGGGAGAAAGAAATGATGCTAACTACGATGCTACTTCCTTTAGTCGTGCTGGCGCAGGGGCCAGCGAAGGCGCAAGAGAGTGCGCTGCCCGTGCGCGCCGTGACCTTGTTTTCGTCGGGGGTGGCCTACACCCAGCGCGAGGGTGACGTGAGTGGCAACGCCACGGTGCCCTTAACATTTCGGACGGTGCAGATCAACGATATCTTGAAATCTCTGGTGTTAATTGACGAGAAGGGCAAGGTTCAGCCTGCTGTCTATGCCGCAAAAGACCCCGTCAACCGCACGCTCCAGGGTTTCGCGGTGGATGTCACCCAGCCGTTGGAGCGCACTGCACTGCTGAATCGCCTGCGTGGGCAGGTCGTTACCGTGACAACTGCAACGGCAACTAGTACGAGTGCGGTTACGGGCAAGCTGGTGAGTGTTGAGACGAAAAATCTCCTGAGTGCTGAGGGCAAGACAACCAGCGCCGAGTTCCTGAATCTGCTCACGGAGCGTGGCCTGACCACGGCGCGCCTTGATCTGGTGAGTGAGATCTCCTTCAATGATCCAAAAGTCGCTCGGGAGTTTGGCGAGGCGCTGACGTTGCTCGCCTCCGGTGCCGATGATAAGCGCCGCAGTGTGACCCTACGCTTCGACGGCCCCGGGACGCGGCGGGTGCAAGTGGGCTACATCACCGAGTCGCCGCTCTGGAAGATGAGCTACCGCTTGCTGCTCTCCGGCGCGAGAGAAGGCAGCACGCAGCCGTATATTCAGGGCTGGGCACTGGTGGAGAACACCACCGACGAGGACTGGACAGGGGTTGCTCTGACGCTTGTCTCAGGCCGACCGATTAGCTTTATTCAAGATCTCTACCAGCCGC
Source organism: Armatimonas sp. (assembly GCF_043757465.1). GTDB lineage: Bacteria > Armatimonadota > Armatimonadia > Armatimonadales > Armatimonadaceae > Armatimonas. The sequence goes on along the minus strand of NZ_JAYVPL010000156.1, from coordinate 75,474 downwards.
AGTACCTCACCCGCCCCACCGTCAACGCGGACCACACGATCTCACCTGCGCCCCAGGTGTCCGAGGCGGCGCTGGACGATCGGAGCAACTTTGCGGCGAAGGCGGCCATCACCAATGCAATGGCGCGCGGGCAAGGGGGAGGGATGGGTGGTTTTGGTGGGGGACGGCCCGCGGGAATTGGTAATATTCTCAGCAAGGATGCCGATAACACGCTGATTGTCTCGAACGAGTCAGTAGCGGCGCAGGCGGCGGGGGAGAAGCAAGGCGAGCTGTTTACCTATAAGATCAACTCGCCCGTTGCGCTTCCGAGGCAGCAGGCGGCGATGATTCCGGTCGTGGCGCAGGAGATTAGCGGTGAGAAAGTCTCGCTCTACAACCCGGCCACCGACACGCGCTTTCCGCTGCACGGTGTTCGGCTCAAGAACAACACGGGGCTGCACCTTAAAGGCGGACCGGTGACACTCTTTGATGGCGGAGCCTATGCAGGCGATGCACGGATGCAGGACATCCCGCCAGGCGACACGCGTATTCTGACCTACGCCGTGGATTTAGGTTTGCAGGGCGAGCAGAAAGACAACGGCGGCACGGCTGTCGAAACGAGCCTGACGATCAAACGAGGCGTGCTGATCAGCGCCCGCAAAGAGACCACGGAGGTCGTCTACACGTTCCGCAATAAGTCCGACAAGCCGCGGCAGGTTCTGGTGGAGCACCCCTACAACGCCGAGTTTAAGCTGATCGCTCCAGCCAAGTTCGACGAGCGCACGGCGAATCTCTACCGTTTCTTGGTGGCCGTCCCTGCCGGAAAAACGGAGACGCTGATCGTTAAGACCGAGCGCCCGCTCTCGGAGACCTACGCGCTTTTGGACACCGACATAAACTTTATCGAAGTGACCACACAGCGCAAAGAGGGGGTTCCTCTCAAGCTCAAGATGGCACTGGAAGAAGTGCTCACCCGGCGGCACAAGCTGCAAGACCTCCAGAGCCAGATCACCGAGTACGAGGCGGAAGTCAAGCAGATCGAGCAGGATCAGAGCCGTATCCGCCAGAACATGAACGTGCTGGACCGCAACTCCGAGAGCTACAAGCGCTATGTTCAGCAGCTCGACGAGCAGGAAATTCGCATCCAAAGCCTGCGTAAGCAAGTCACCAGCCTAAGAGGCCAGCTCGCCACCGCCCAGCGCGATCTTCGTGCGTTTGTGAATAAGCTGGAGGTTTGAGGGAGAATCATCTCCCTTGGCTAGCCCCCGCGTCGCAAGCGTTCGCGGGCCATTTGGATATCGGCTTTGAGCTCGGGATCGGCGGCAAAGCGTGCGAGCGCTTTGTCGTCGGTCTTGCTGCCGATGTAGCCGACCAGCCGGGCGGCGTGGGCGCGCACGAGGCGAGGGCGCTTGCCGCTAAGAATCTCCAGCAGCTCTTTCAGATAATCCGTGCGGATGGTTTTGCTGCCTCCAGGCCTGCAAACTGTATGAATGGTCTGTGCCATGCTCAGCATCGCGGCTTTGGCCTGAACTTTGTCGGTACCCGCCATGAGGTCGGCGGCGGCGAGAAGAGAGTCGCGCATGGGTTAGATTCCTTTCAAGCTCCACGGAGCACGGTACGGTTCATAGAGCATCCGGTTGGCCTCTTCGTCACCGATAAACTTCCAGGTCTTAGGGTCGTAGGTGAGCTTGCGGCCAAGTGTGTAGGCGATATTGGCGATAATCGGCAGAATAATCACTTTGACCCCAATTTCTACGTCCATCACGGGCTTCTCCCGGGTTTTAATGCAGCGCCGCCAGTTACGGCGATGCCGTTCCGTGGGGTCGGTGTTCTCGGGTTCTAGAAACGCCTTGAAGCCACCGGCAGGCGGCGTATAGAGCTTGGCTTTTTCCTCCGTGGCGCAGCCGCCATCGCCGCCCGCCACAATCAGATCGCCTTTGTCGCCCGTGTAGGTGCCGCCCCACTCGCCCTCGAAGCGCTCGGGAACCACACCGGGCTGCTCCCAGATCAGAGTCCACTGCGGCTTGGAGAACTCCCACTTCACTTTCATCGTGAGGGGCGCATCATAGACCGAGTTGGGGTTGGTCTCGCCGCTTGCAGTCACCGTGACCGGCGCGTCCCAGTTGTCTTGGCCCGTGAGCCACAGAGCGATGGACAGGGCGTGGTTGCCGCGGTCGCGGATAAAGCCGCCGCCGGAGTCCATGAGCCAGCGGAAGTTAAAGTGCACAATCGCGGGGTTGTAGGGCCGCCAGCCGATCGGCCCCAGCCACATGTCCCAGTTCAGCTCAGGCGGCGCGGGGCCTTCCTTGCCAAAGCTGTTGTCCGAGACATAGTTATTGGGGTGCCAGAGCTTGACTTCCTTGACCGTGCCGATCTGCCCGTTGCGAATGTAGTTGCAGGCCACGGCGGCGCTCGGGTTCGAGCGTCCCTGCGAGCCGATCTGCACCACCCGCTTGTAGCGCCGCGCCGCTTCGATCATCGCCCTGCCCTCTTCGATGGTCTTACAAGTGGGCTTCTCGGAGTAGACATCTTTGCCCGCCTGGCAGGCATGCACCGTCATCAGGGCGTGCCAGTGATCCGGCGTGCCGATTGTCACAGCGTCAATGTCCTTGCGCTCCAAAACCCGCCGGTAGTCGTCGGTGAGCAGCGGCGACCCCTTCACTTTAGCGGCATTCGCCTTAAGGTGATTGGCGTCCACATCGCACAGCGCCGCGCACGAATCCGCCACCACGTGGCTGCTGCCCATACCGCCTAGTCCAATATGCCCGTAGATAATCTTCTCGTTCGCGCCCCGTGGGCTCTGGGGGAAGATCGTCGCAAATTTATTCACCACACGCTTCTTTGCTTCCATGCGCTTTAATTCGCGAGAGAGCAGGAGGGTTCCTTCTGGGCTGTACCTGTCCGCCCACACGAACGTGGGCGTCAGCAGGCGTGCCGCCCAAAAGTCGCTCCGCGACTGCCGAATTCCCTGGTTCCCTAGTCGCGGAGCGACTTCCCAGCCGAAGGCTTCTTGACGCCCAATTCCATTGGGCGGATTACGTGTCGGCGACGGGAATTTATTCGACGGTGAAAAAGAATTGAATGACCGTGGCAGATGCCGCGCAATAAAGGCGAGTCCGAAAGGGAAGGATTTATTGTGAGTTTGTCGAAATTTGGCTAAGAAAAGGACAATGATTTATGACTGGGCATCAATGCATCACGCGCACGCTCTTACTCACGGGGCTAGCCCTCTCCCTCGGTGCCGCGCGTGCACAGACCCTGACCGTGCTTTATGACTTCGGCTCTAACCCGGGCGACCCTCTCTATCCCCACGAAATAGGAATGCTTGCTCTGGGCAAGGATGGCAGTATTTTCGGCGCTTCCGAACAAGGTGGCACGGCCAATCGCGGGGCGATCTTTCGGTTTACGCCGGAGGGAAAGCTGACGGTTCTCAATAGTTTCAATCTGACACAAGGTGCCCAGGCCTTCGGCGGTCTATCTTTGGGAAACGATGGTGACTTCTACGGGACGACCTACAGCGGCGGTAAGCTACGAACGGGTGTTGTCTTTAAAATCACGGCAAGCGGAGTCTTTCGCGTGCTCTACGATTTCAAGAACACTGAGGACGGCTCCTATCCGCTGTCGCCGCCCGTTCAGGCCAAAGACGGCAACCTCTACGGGATTACCTCTAACTCTAGCAATCAGCAGAGCGGCACGATCTACAAAATCACGCCCAGTGGTTCGGTAGTCTCCCCCTTTGCACGCCTGCAAAAGTCGGACTTCGCCACTTTGGGAAATATGGGGAGTATGCTTGTGGCGGGCACCGACGGAAATCTTTATGGCACCACTCTCAAAGGTGGCACGGGCTTTGGCACCGTGATTAAGGTAACCCCCAGCGGCCAGATCATATTGCTACACAAGTTTGACAATGCCAACGGGGCAACCTCCTATAACCTCATGCAAGCCAGCGATGGCAACCTCTACGGCACCTGCTTTGCGGGCGGGGCGATGGCCTTGGGGCTTGTCTATCGGCTCACGCTGTCGGGAGAGTTCACGGTTTTGCACACGTTTTCCGGTAGCGACGGCTCTAACCCTCTGGCGGGGCTGGTGCAAGCCAAAGATGGCTATCTCTACGGGGCGACCCGGTTGGGTGGTGCGGGGGGACGGGGTGTTCTCTACCGCATCAAGCTCTCCGGCGAGGCATTCAGCGTGGTGTACTCCCGCGATCCGCGCATGACCGAGGGAATGTACTGCGTGCAGACACCCTTGCTCCATAGCAATGGCAAGCTCTACGGTCTTACCAGTCAGGGAGGAAGCAAAGGGCGAGGTGTGTTTTACTGCCTCGACATGACTGCATTCACCGTGACACCCCTCTCCGGGCGAGCGGAGAGCACGGTGACTCTATCAGGCTTTAACTTTACCGGTGCGTCCTCTGTTTCGTTCAACGGAGCTGCGGCTGGCTTTAAAGTCGAGTCGGATAGCAAGATCACCGTTAGGGTTCCAAAAGGTGCCACGAGTGGAGTTATCAAGGTCACAACGCCGCTTGGGATCCTGACAAGCAAAGTTCCGTTTCAAGTGGTTCCCTGAGAGACTCTGTCACCGGAAACTCCGCGATGCGCAGCAGGGTGGAGCCGTAGGGAACCAGCGTGACTTCCTCCGCCGGTGTTGTCACTCTTACCGGGGACTCTGGCAGCGGCCCGGCGGCGTGTTTTTCGAGTCCCCACTCCGGGACGCGATGTCCCGTTGCGGTGATCGTCAGCGTCTCTTTATCGAGCACCAGCGGCTTACTCAGATCGATCGCGTAGTTCCACGGCGTGGTCGGGTGCACCTCGCGATCCGCCCACGGCTCCGGCCCTTCTTTTCGTACGTCCTCCCCGATCTTGAGCCCAAAGAGTAGCGGCCCCACGTAGACCGAAACCCCACCTGAGGGGCGCTGTTCCGTGCGCGGCGTGAACGCAAAGTGTAGCGTGACGGGAGCTTCTGGTGTCAGTGTTGCGTCAAAAGAGCTGGCTTCGAGGAAGTTCTCGCCATTGCAGGTTGCATCCTCAGCCCAAGGAGGAATCGTGAGGCGAAGTTTTGCGCTTCCCTTGGTTGCCCGGATTGTAACGGTCTCGCTGTAGGGATACTCGGTCTCGACGGTGAAGGAAACGGCTTCGGTGGTGACGGTGCACGGAGCAAGAGAGAGCGGTGCCAGGGTGCCATCTTTCCTTTGCATCCAAAGGTGGCTCGTGAGCTTGGGCCAGCCTTGGTGGAAGTTAGCGGTGCAGCAGCCGAAGTTGGGCTCTAGGCCGAAGAGGTTAGAACGTGGACCATTGGTCGTGAAGACTGTGTCTTCTTTTGTTTTGGAGTCCATACAAAGCACTTGGTTCACTTGCTGGTCGTACTGGTGCGCCCACATATCGTCTGTAAAGGTGGCCGGGAGCGCGTTGTAGGCGATCTCTTCGAAAAGAATGGCATCGAATACATTTCCACCTTGTGCAAAGCAGAGCTCCAGAGAGAACATGGCTTCTACTACGGCGCAGAGCTCGGTGCCTTGCGAGGGAGAAAGCCCTGCTAGTGATTCGTCACCGCTGAACATTCCATTGGCTTGTCCATGAAACTTCATGAGCTTACCGTAGACATTGGGAGCATTTCCCTTGTGGTAAATTGGTTCTTTCAGCGCCATAGCGTGGTTGACGACATGGTTCTCCAGCGTCCATTTCGTTGCTTTTTCCGTGTGCTCGAAGTTCTCGAAGTGCGCTTGCCAGTTGTAGCCTTGCTGGGCGGCAAGCAAGAGTAACTCATCCAGCCAGGCTTCGCCCGTTTGCTCTTTCAGCCATTTAATGGAGATCGCCAGCTCCATCCAGCGCATCTTGGCCCAGTCCCAGAGCGGGGTTTCTTGCAGCACCGAATGAATGCGCTTGGTGGCGCTGAGCATCGCGGGGATAATCCGAGGGTCGCCCGTGGCTTCGTGCCACTGGGTGAAGACTTTAAACAAGATAAACTGCGGCCAGGGATCGTCTTTGCGTGCCCCGTGGCTCTCGTTGGCGGTGCGTGGCCCAAACCAGCCGTCGCTGTGCTGGCCCACGAGGATACTCTCGATCCACTCCCGCGCCACGGCAATGAGTTTTGCATCCTCTAGCAGAAACGCCAGCGGGACGAAGCCATCGAGCCAGTAGGGGACGCGCTCCCAGCCCTCGGCGCTCCCGCCACGCCACTGGCTATCTTTGATATCCGGCCAGAACTCATGCAAGTGCCCGCCCAGCCCGTCGGCCTGGGTCTGAAGCTGACGCAGCAGCCAGCCTTTGGGAAGAATCGCGCCCAGTGGCAAGGGCGTTGCGAAGGGTATCGCCGTATTCATAGGGAGATTGTACAGGTATAATTCCCCCATGAGCGAAGAGAAGAAGCCCGATGAGGGCGCAAAGAAGAACGAGTTTGTCGAAGAGACACCGGTTGTGACGCAGCATGAAGTCGTGCTGAATGGGAAAACCATCAAGTACTCGGTGACGGCGGGGCGGATGCCGCTGAAGAATGCCAAAGACGAGATTGAGGCGCAGGTCTTCTACATGGCCTACACCAAAGACGACGACCGGCCCGCCACGGAGCGCCCGCTGCTGATCTCCTTCAACGGTGGCCCTGGTTCGTCGAGCGTCTGGCTGCACTTAGGCACCATCGGCCCCAAGCGTGCTGCGCAGCTCCCTGATGGTAGCCTGCCCCCGCCACCGTACGCTGTCGAGGACAACCCGCACACGTGGCTGGAACAGTTTGACTTAGTCTTTATTGATCCCGTCGGTACCGGCTTCTCGCGCGCCAAGGACGATGAAACCGCTAAGAAGTTCTGGGGCGTTCAGGGCGATATCGAGAGCCTCGGGGAGTTTATCCGGCTCTTTATCACCCGTAATAAGCGCTGGAGCTCGCCGCTCTACATGGTGGGCGAGAGCTACGGCACCACGCGGGGCGCGGGGTTGGCGGGCTATCTGATTGACAAGGGAATCGCTCTCTCGGGGCTTCTCTTGATCTCGACCGTGCTAAACTTCCAGACCCTGCGCTTCACGCAGGGCAATGATCTTCCCTACATTCTCTACTTGCCGACCTACGCCGCTACCGCTTGGTACCACAAAAAGCTGGCGAAGATTATTCTCAATAAACCCGTGGAGAAGCTCATCAAGGAAGTCGAGGCGTTTGCCTTCGGTGAGTACGCCACCGCGCTGTTCAAGGGTGATAGATTACTGCCCAAAGAGCGGACAAGGATTATCGCGACCCTCGCCCGGATCACGGGCCTCTCGGAGACGTATATTGACCAGCGGGACCTGCGCATCGAGCACTTCCGCTTCTGCAAGGAGCTTCTGCGTGATCGTGGCGTTGTTGTAGGCCGCTTAGACAGCCGCCTCACGGCGCAGCAGGGCAACGAGGGCGCGGAAAACCCTGAGTTTGATCCGTCGCACGCCGCCATCTCCCCGGGCTACACGGCCTGCTTCAATAGCTATGTTCGTGAGCAACTTGGCTACGAGAGTGATCTGGAGTACAACATTCTAGGCGGACTCTACGGCAAGTGGAACTGGGGCGATGGCAATAACTTCACGGACACCGCAGGGGCGCTGAAGTCCGCGCTGACCAAGAACCCGTACATGAAGGTCTTTGTTGCACAGGGATTTTATGATCTGGCCACGCCGCATGCTGCTGCCGAGTACACGTTTGCACACATGGGCCTGCCGGTTGTGCGGAAAACCAACTTCACCCAGCGCTACTATCCGTCGGGGCACATGATGTATATCGAGGAAGGCTGCCTCGCGCAGCTCAAATCCGACGTGCTAGCCTGGCTTTAGGTTGCCCCCTAACCCCCGTGCAACGGGGGGACAACAAGGAATTTTCCTTATATTCCCCCCGCTAGGCGGGGTTAGGGGGTAAGCTGCAAGATCACGGAACGCATCCAATGGCCTCCTCTAAACTGTGCCAGCGTGCAGCTTGCTCTGCCGCTGGGATGCTTTTCTTGTCCCATCGGCGCAAGGTCTCGACGCGCCAGGCACGAGGGATGTTGTCTTCGTACTCCGCGATCCAGAGGCAGGCTGCACGGAGTTTTTCACGGAGCCGTTCGCCTTCTTCCTCCGTAGCGGGGTAGTGGATCGGGGCAGTGCGCACCGTCCAGACATCGGGCGACGTCTCAGAGGGCGCAAGGCGAATCTTGAAGTCCTGGCGCAACAGCCAGAGGCCATCGTAAAACAGCCCGAATGCCCAGAGCGTGGCCGGGGGGGAAACATATCGCGAGAGGTCTTTCTCGCTCTCGTGGCGCTCGCGCACAAAGCCGTGCTTGAGGAGCAGGTTGCCCTCCGTATGGCGAATATCCTGCCCCCAGCACCAGCACTGCTGGTCCAGTAAGAGCTTCCCCTCACGGATCACCGAGGGCGGCACGCGCCAGATGGACCCCATCGGCTAGCGACGCTTTGTAGTTGCGGCGGCTGTCGTCTTTTTGGTCGCCTGAGCCCGCCGGACTGCAAGCTGGCGACGAACCGTTCGTAGCTGGCTTTGAAGTATTTTCATGCCCTCGTTATCAGGTCCCATGTTTTCTTTGGCGCTGGCGATTTCTTGCTCCAAAAGATTGGCTTGCAATTCCAGAACCGCGATGACTGGATCGCCGTTTGAGGCAACATTCAGACTTGCGATAGTGGGGTTCTTGGGCATGTAGTTACTGACATGCACTTGAGCGGGGGCGATATTGACCTGTGGCGGTGCAGCCGGTGCGGTTGGGGCGAGCTTAAGAATCCAGACACCGTTTTTGCGGGTCTCTACGTTTATGGGCTTGTCGGAGGCGGCCAGCAAGAGCGCGACGGCTTCCTGGAGCGGGAGTGCGGCAATATCCACGGTGAAGCTGAGCTTACCCTCAATGCCAGGGCCGATGAGGTAGGGAACCTTTTGCTTCTCAAAAAGCGCCGTCAGCGCATCACGAAGCGTGGTCTCTGTACGGGCGATGGCAGCCAGTGGGGGAACAGGTGCAGGTTCCTGAGCGTGTACAGGGAAAACGGGAGTGAGAGCCAGAGTGGCAAGTAACAAGAGGCGGGACATAAAGCAAACCTCCTGAAGACAAAATTCTAATCTTCTTCATCATTGTCGGCCAGCTCGCTGGCTTCTAAACAAAGCACCCAGTCGTTGTGGCGGCCTAGTGTGGGCGGGGCGACATTGATCTCCCCATTGCAGTCCACTTCGTCATCGTCCACCGCGATCCCGGTACGTGGATCGTACCAGCTCACGGCGGCGGTGTCAAAGCCTAAATCATCAACGCTCAGTGTCAGCTCGCCGCCTTCGGGCAGATAGCAAAGAAGCCAGCCGTCGCCGATTAAGCAGCGGGCACCTGTGTCCTCGGTAAGAATGCGCTCCTGTGCCGGGATGCCCGTGGTGAAGTCGCGCTCCTCTAGCAGAGAGCGCAGGTGGCGCACCTGCCAGGCTCCGGAGAAGTGCAGCGCCTCGCTCCAGTGCGTGTCGGCAAACGCAATCGCGGGGTGCCGGCTCGAATCAAAGAACTGCCAGACATCCTGACAACCGTAGGTGACGCCACACGCCCCCGCCAGCACCGAGCGCCAGAGGGAGATTCGCACATCATCATCGCGAAAGCGGCTCGTGTCCGGCTTCCAGTTGATCGGGTGGTTCTCGTAGTTGGGCTCCGCATCCAGGGTCGGCTTGATGGGTGAAAGCGCGTAGTCCTTGTCCACCATCGCCGCGTTGTCAATGCGGCGTGCGCCGTGGCCGGACTGAATCTGGTTAAAATCCAGCCAGTCCTCGGTGTGAAAGTCCGTGCTGGAGTGGCAGCCGCCCTGGGGATGGAACGTAATCAGGTGATTCGGGTCGGAGTCACGCAGGGCTTGCCCGAGCTTACGAAACGTCTCTTTTTCATCATCGGTCTGCGGCTTTCTATCGCCGCCATTGATCCAGATAAGATTCTCATGGTGCAGATAGCGCAGGCCCAGCCACTTGCCGTAGGCGTAGGCATTTTGTGGATTGAAGACGACTGGCCCTGTGCCCCACGCCTTCACGACTTTATCGCCCCAGGTCGGGAGCAGCCCGACAATCAGGCCCAGCGACTCCGCGTACTCTAAGACGGCGTCCACGTGGGCGAAGTAGCGCTCATTAGGCTTGGTCGGGTCGAGGTCATGGAGCGGTAGGTCGCCGTTTTGGTTGGGCTCCGTCAGACCGTCGAACTCCGCAAGTAAGACCGCCTGTATCACAGTGAAGCCCTGCTCCGCGCGCACGTCTAAATAATGCTTCGCCTCCTCAAGTGTCAGGCGGTGAAACAGCTCCCAGGCAGTGTCGGCGAGGTAGAAAAACGGGGTCTGGTCGTCCCACTGAAGAAAACGGCCATTGTCGGTAACGCAGAGGTTCATGCGCATAGAATACCTGAAGGGCGGTAAAATGTCCTTATGAAACCCCTGATGGAAGATACGCCCCCTGAGATTGAGGAGCGCTGGTTGGTGGGCTTGCGCAGACGCACCCCAGCGGAGCGGTTTCGGCGTGTGGGGGAGCTGAATGCGATGCTGCACCAGCTTGCTCTTGCGGAGACGCGCCGCCGCCATCCCGACGCCAGTGAGCGCGAGCTTCAGCTCCGCGTCGCCTCCCGCCGCATCCCCGCCGAGCTGATGCGCAAAGCCTTCGGCTGGGACCCGGATAAAGAGGGATACTGAGCGTGCTCCCCGAGCCTCTGCAAGTGGTTCAGCGATTGATCCAGACATTCGAGGCGCTGGAGATCGCGTATCTGGTCGGCGGCTCCGTTGCTAGCTCGGTTGTGGGGGTGGAGCGTGCCACCCAGGATGTAGACTTTGTTGTGGCACTGGCGGAAAGTAACGTGGACGCTCTGGCGGCAGCACTCGCGGACGATTTCTATGCCGATGCGGAGCTTCTGCGCGAAGCGATTCGGCACGGCTCGTCGGCCAATGTGATCCACTTGCCGACGATGATCAAGGCCGATCTCTTCATTCTGCCTGACACGCCGTTTGCTCAATCTCAGCTACAGCGACGGCTCCAACTGCCGCTTCTGGGAGAAGACGGCTCTCTCGTTTGCGTGACCAGCGCCGAGGACATGATCCTGCAAAAACTGCGCTGGTTTCGCCTCACGGGAGAGTGCTCTGAGAAACAGTGGGGCGACGTACAGGGGATTTTTCGGATTCAGGGGGCCGCTTTGGATCAGAGCTACCTCACCGACTGGGCGCAAGAGCTGGCACTCTCTGATTTGCTAGAGAAGGCTCGCGAGGAATCCTGTTAGGAGTGCTGGGGATTTCAATCCCCCGAAGCCTGTAGACAATTTTTTTGCTTCAGGGTTGGCTTCTCTCGAATTTCCTTTACGCGAAATGTCACAATCTGCTTAATCAAAGGCCATGGGATGGACTTGTCGAGCGGGAACTGAACGGAGCCTTTCGCATTTTTATACGCGGACAACTCGTCTCTAAATCGCTCGATTCCCGAAGGGGTCGGATAGAGCCCGATGTGCTTCTGGTAGGCAGCAAAATGCACGAGGTTTTCCTTGAGCACAAAAGTCGGCATCCCGTATTTGATGGCCTCGACGGCATCGGGTGCCGCTTTCTGGACAATGTCTCGTAGCTCCGCGAGTATCTCCTGAACCTCGCTTGGGAAGCCCGCGATGTAGTCGTCAATGTTGGCAGGGAGTGTGGCGCTAGGGGCCATCGGGGATCTCCGGCTCGACGAGAGGTGCGAGGAGCGAGAGGGACTCCTGCCAGCCCAGGTAGCAGAACTCCAGGGGAATCGTTGCGGGCAGCCCTTCCTGCACAATGGTGAGCTCGGTGCCGCACGCGACAGGACGTAGTGCGATGGTGACTTGCATCGGACCGGGCATATTAGGGTCGTCGAACTGATCGGTGTAGCGAATGCACTCCTGAGGGGTTAGCTCGACGTAGGTGCCGCCAAACGAGTGGCTCTTGCCCGTGCCGAAGTTCGTGAAGGACATCTTGTAGGTGCCCCCGACGTGCGCATCCAGGTGGTGGACTTTGCCGGTAAAGCCGTGGGGCGGTAGCCACTTGACCAGGGCATCGGGATCAAGAAAGGCGCGGTAGACGCGCTCAGGAGCCGCGCGAAGGACGCGGTGAAGACGAACGGTGTTAGTCAGGGGATCCATGTGGCTTCACTCAAGCAAAAATCTCGCAGCCGGAATCCGCTCTGCAACAAATTTTTCCGGCTACTGATTGCGCCAGGAGTGCGCGGCTTTCCAGCCCAGAAGACGCTCGGCCTTGCGGCAGTCGAAGACGGACTGGAGATCGCCGTGGCCTTCGGCAAGGAGCGCCAGAGCAGCGTTGCCGTACTGATCCTGAAGCGCATTGCGCAACGGAACGTCGAGGCACGTGTCGGCGGCGGCGATCAGAAAGACTTCGTGGCCGAGGGTGTCGGCTTCAAGGGCGGCGCGAAACGCGGTGGCGACATCGCGCACATCAATGTAGCTCCAGAAGTTGCCGCTGCCGCCGTGCGGATAGCTAGCACGGCGGTCCGCGAGCCAGGTGTAGGTCTCGGGCGTGATGACATTGTTGATGCGCAGCGAGACAATCGGCATCTGCGGGTAGCGCACTGAGAGCGAGTCGCAGATTACCTCACCCAGAAATTTCGAGAGCGCGTAGGCGTTAGGTGTGGTCGCGCGGTCGCTCTCGTCGAAGGGAAGTTTCGGAGGGAGCTGATCGGTTGTCAGCCAGCCCGTCGCCATCTCCGACGAGGCGTAGACGAAGCGTTTCACGCCTAAGTCTCCGGCGGCCTGCAAGACGTGATAGGTCGAGAGCGTGTTATTGGCAAAAACCGTCTGCCTTGGATCGCCGCTTGGCGACGGGTTAGCCGCGACATGGCAGACAAAATCGGGTCTGACTTGCGCAAACGCATCGTAGACCTCGCCGGAGTTCGTCAGATCCACTTTGATGAACTGCCCCGGCAGGCCCTCTAAGCGCCGCTGGTCCAGATTCGTGACCTCGTAGCCTGCCGCCGCCAGCTCGCGGACGACATACGCGCCCGCTTTCCCACTTCCACCCGTCACCAGAGTTTTCATGGGGTGATTATACCCCCATGGACGAAAACGCTAGTTCTTGCCCTTGCCTTTCCAGGCATCCAGAAGCGCTTGCTGGCTCGGGTTCAGTAGCGGGCGAAGCTGGGCACGGACATCGTCCATAATCGCCTTGTTTTTCAGGGCAAGATCCTTGCGCGTGGTCGGATCCTTGCGTGCGTCCGGGTTGCGCGTCTCCGTCAGCTCCGTGAGCTTCTTCTGGGCGGAGTCCACAATAGGATCCACCCGCTTGCTCTGCTCCGGGGAGAGCGCGAGTGTCTCCAGTAAATCCGCGAAGGGGCCGCGCTTCTCGCGTTTTTCCTGAGTCTTATCGCCCTTCTGGGTCTGTGTCAGCGCCTCTTTGAACTGTGCTTGCTGATCGGGGGTGAGCGTGGCGAGAATATCCGCCTCCAGCTTCAGGGCGACGGCTTCGAGCTTGGTGCGCTGGGCATCCGAGAGAGTCAGAGAGTGGAGCGCCGCGACCAGAGTGGCGAGCTGGCTCCGGTCGGGTGTGGCCTTGTTTGCGGTAGCGACGAGATTGCGATCCGCTTTGCGGGCTTGCTTGTCGGGCTTTTGGGCGTGGGCAGGCAGGCTCAGGGCCAGAAGGATAGTGGTGGCGAGAAGGGCAATATTTTTCATACCCCGCTAGACGCAAGAGCCTGTTTTGGAGTTCACTTTGAGGCGCGGCCCTCCTGCTCATCGGTGAGGAGTGGGTTGCCGGTTTTGACGCTAGCCGCGTCGAGGCTCTCGCCTCTCTGTTGCTCCCAGAGCAGCTGGGAGAGAACCTTGCGCACCATGGCGAGCTGCAGGGCGATCTCGGCGTACTCGTTTTGCTTGGAGTGGTGCTCGACTCCCCAGTAGCCTGTGTAGCCCGCATTGAGCAGGAGCTGCATCTTCTCGAACAGGTAGGTGCGGGTGATCTTGGCATCCACGTGCGTGTGCACGGCGTAGGGGGCCAGCCGCCTATCGCCCTCATCCGGATCGCCCTGTTCCCAGTGTCCGATATGTAACAGAATCCCGTAGGCCGGGTGCGCAACTGTCTTGGCAATCTCTTCCATATTGTCGGCGATGAGCGAGATGCCCCAGTGGGTCTCCGGCCCCACCGAGAAGCCATGCTCTTGGCCAAAGGCGCAGTATTCCCGGAACTGATCCGAGACAATCGTGAGCTGTTCAGCCGTCATGCGCTCCAGCTTGCCGCCCGTGTCAATCCGCACGGTCTTCGCCCCGAGAGCCGCCGCCACTTTTAAGTGCTCAAAGGCCAGTGCCCGGTTTCTTGCTCGCGCCTCAGGCGAGTCTTCCCAAACATGGCAGCCATCGGCGTGGTAGTTGACCAGAGTCAGCTCGCGCTCATCGAGGCTGTGCCGCACTTTACGAATAAAGTCATCGTCGAGCGTGGGCAGCAGTCCGTTCCAGATGTCCGCCGTGGCGAGGCCGAAGCGGTAGCGGCAGCTCTCTAAATACCCAAAAATATCAATCTTGCCCTCGGAGAGAAGCCCGTGGACACTGTAGCCTGCGATAGAGATTTTCATAGAAGTTACGTTTCCTAACGAGTGAGATAGGGACGCACGGCGTCCGCTAGAATCTTGTAGCCGTCGGGATTGAGATGGAGCTTGTCGATGATAAACAGCTCGGAACGCGGCTCACGGCTCGGGCCAAAGAGTTTCGCTCGCACCGGGATAAAGTCCACCTCATTGCGCTGACAGAGCCGGGCGATAATCGCATTGGTCTCGACCACGGCATCGCGCTGCGCCCAGCGGCTCGGGCTACTGGTCAGCTCGATAAACGAAATCCGAGTGGCGGGCAGAAGCTGGCGCACCGTGAGGACAAAGTCGCTGAAGTCCTGGGCCACTTGCCGGGGTGTCCGCTTGGCATTGATATCGTTGGTGCCCGCGAACAAAACAATCTGGCGCGGCTGGTAGGGGCGTAGAATCCGGGGGGCAAAGTACGTAGAATCCGGGAGCTGAGAGCCGCCAAAGCCACGGTTGAGTGGGCTATAGCCAGGGAAGTCTTTGTCGAGGCTCTTCCATATCCGAATGGTAGAGCTCCCCACAAAGACAATGCCGCCGGGCAGGGGGCGGCGCTTGCGGTCTGCGGCCTCAAAGGCCGCGATCTCTTTTTCCCATGCTTTTGGATTTGCTTGCATGGGCAAATTATGCCACAGATTGTGCTTGGGCGCAGGCTTTTTCTGCTAGGTCCATGATCCGTATTGGGCAGCGATCTATGGCCCAGCGCACCAGATCAAAGGATTTGAGAAGCGCCAGAGTCTCTACTTCTGCAAAGAGTACGCCTCGCTCCGCGACCGGCCAGCCGTAGCCATCGAGAAACGCCGTTTGGTGTTCCGTAGGGATGTTGAGAAGATCGTAGTGGGGGATAAGGTGCGCTTCGGCGCAGCCCCAGTCGAGCAAGAAGAGCTGCCCGTCCGGGGCAAGAATCGTATTGCGAGGGGCGAGATCGCCATGGCAGAGACCAAACAGAAACGAGCGTTTTTGTAGCGCGGTGAAGCGGGTGTGGACTTCATCGCGCTGGTGGGTGGAGTAAACGCCAAGCTCGAGTAGCAGATCATCTTTGGTGAGGCTGGCGAGATTGTAGGTAAGAAAGCGCTCCCAGCCCGCGTTGCCGTCGCCCGCTAAGAACTCAGGGAGCGTCTCGCCAAAGCCTGTCAGCGTGATTTCGTGGAAACGCTTGGCATACTCTCCGAGCGTCTGCCACAAAACCGTCGTATCCAGAGTGCTCTGCTCGCCGTTGGTGCCCTCAACAAAGCTCTGAATCTGGTACGGCCAGCCGTCGTGTGTGCCTTGTGCCAGCACGCTTGGGCCGGGGATTCCAAGCAGCGCCGCTTGCTCCATGCACCAGAGTTCTTTGGCATAGAAGCTATCGGCACGCTCACGATCTTCGGGCTTGGGAAGTCGGATGATGATCCGTTTTTTGGGGAACTGTGCCACGAAAATCTCGTTTACACTTCCAAGGCCCAGCAGTCCTTCAACACTTGTGGCGGCTTGGCCGAAAAACTCCGTGGCGATTGCTTCCGCGCGAACCATAGCCTTTATCGTATCAGGTATCCTAAAATCATGAGCACTGTTTCCCCCGACACAATCCAAGCCGCCCAAGAGGCTCTCGATGCCCATGTGCGCGAGATCATCCACTGGCACTTCTCCCCCGAGACCGGCTCCCCGTTCTGGCTAGACTGGGCCAAGACCGCCGATTTCGATCCGATTAAAGCTGTCACTTGCGCTGCGGATCTGAGCAAGTTTCCGCACTTTCAGGACGAGTGGCTGCGTGACTTGCCCAACGAAGTCTGGGTGCCCAAGCAGTATGTTGGACGTCCCTTCTTTGTCTTTGAGACCGGCGGCACCACGGGCATGCCCAAGCAGCGGATCGGCTGGGAAGACCACAAGCACGATTATGAGGAGTTCTCGGCGGGCCTCGACGATAAATATTTCCCCAAGGGCGGCAACTGGCTCATGCTCGGCCCTACCGGCCCACGTCGCTTGCGCCTCTCGATAGAGCACCTCGCCAACTTTCGAGGCGGCTCGTGTTACCACACCGACCTCGACCCGCGCTGGGTCAAGCGCCTGATCGCGGATAAAGAGTTCGAGACGGCTAAAAAGTACAAAAAGCACGCCGTGGAGCAAGGTGCGACCCTGCTCAAGAACCGTAAGATTAGCTGCCTCTTCACCACGCCGCTGCTCTTAGAGGCGCTGGATGAGTATGTCAATGTGCCCGATGCCGGGATCAAGGGAGTCTTCTGCGGCGGCACTTCGATGAACCCACAGACCGTGCGCTTCTTAGTCGAGGAGATTTTAGACAACCGCGCCCAGTTTGTCCCGACCTATGGCAACACGCTCATGGGCCTGGCGCAGAGCCGCCCCGTGACCCGCGAGGACAACTACTCCATCACGTATCATGCTCCGCAGCCCCGTGCCATTCTCCGGGTCGTAGACCCCAACGACACGAAGACCACCGTGGACTACGACACCTGGGGCCGCGTCGAGCTCTCGACGCTTACCAAAGAGTTCTTCATGCCCCGCTTCCTAGAGCGCGACGAAGCCCTGCGCCGCACCCCCTGGGGCCGCTTCGCCTGGGACGGTGTGGCTGAAGTCCGCCCGTTTGGCGCGCTGGAGACCAAGGCCATCGAGGGCGTTTACTAAAGCCGCCGATTGAAAGCGGCGTCTGAAGGCATTCTGCCAAAAAATCGCTCCGCGATTGACCAAATCTTTACGCGGAGCGATCTCTTAATCTAGGGTTTTACGCGGTGATACACGGTTTCGACACCCTTTGCTTCTTGCCCGTCGGGGGTAATGTTATAGGCGGTGATCGTGAGATGGTTTGCGTCAATGACTTCGAAGACGGTCTTCCAGCCCCACGGTGGGGTGTTTGGGCCAACATCGTAGTGGCCTTTCACTTCAAAACCATTCTCTGTCACGTCGCCCTCGGAGAACAGGATCGCATAATTCATGTGGAAATCGTCCACCCAAGAGATTTGGAATTTCTTCGTCACGGAGTTAAATGCGATGGTCTCGTCTCCGTGGCGTGGTTTTCCCTGGATAGTGCCTGTGTACTCATGGCGAACGAACAACTCACCAAGCAGAGGGCGAATCATGCCCTTGACTTTAGATTCATCGGCGAGCTTGCCCGGCTCGAACCAGGTACAGCAGGTGCCTTCCCACGTGCCGACAAGGGATTTTAGGAGATCTGTTGGTAGCTTCATAGCTCGCTACTAGGACGGGGCAGGGCAACCCGGAAAGGTTCAGAAATTGCGCGTCATAAAAATACTGTTGGGGTCTTCGTTGTAGCTGTCAAACGGGCCGCAGAGCTGGAATCCGAAGCGGGTGTAGAGCTGGTGGGCTGGGGCAAAGAACGGCTGTGAGCCGGTTTCTAAGCTCAGGCGTTGGTAACCGCGCTGCTGGGCTTCGTCGAGGACATGCTGGAGGAGCCTTGCCGCGATCCCCCTGCGCCGAAATAACGTTATCTCGGGCTTGTGCAGCCCCGCAAGATCGAGAGCATGTGTGGCGAGATCGCTCGCATCTCAAAGAGGTGCTCTAGCAGGAGCTGCTGAATCTCAGGGCCGGTTAAATCATCAAGGCGTATCATCGGAATCCAGTTTGGCAGGTAGAATAGCTTCATGCAAGACTGGACACGGTTTCGAGGACCCAATGGCACAGGCATCGGGTTGCCTACGGGAGTCGCGGCGGACTTTACGGACAAAGACATTCGGTGGAAAGCCACGCTTCCGGGCGAGGGGCACTCGTCGCCGGTTTTGATGGGCGAGTCGGTGTTTGTGACGGCGGCGCAGAAAGAAACCGGCAAGCGGCACCTGGTCTGTCTGGACACGAAAACGGGAAAGGAGCGCTGGCGGCAGAGCTTTGACTACAAGGCGTACCACACCCATGAGCTGAACACGGCGGCCAGCGCGACTCCCACGGTGGACAAAGAGCGTGTCTACTCGACCTGGCCTGCACCGGAGAACTTTGTGGTGACGGCGCACACGCTGGCGGGAAAAGAGGTCTGGCGGCGGGAGTTTGGCGAGTTTCCCACCCAGCACGGAGGCGGGTCTGGCTCGATCCTCCACGACGGTATGCTGATCTTCTCCCGCGAGCCGGAGAACGCGCCGGGGAGCCTGCTGGCTTTAGATGCTAAGACCGGCCAGACGCGCTGGGAGGTCAAGCGGCCCAGCAAAGACGCGCCCTATGCCGTCCCGTGCCTCTACCAGCCCGAAAAAACCGCCCCGATGCAGCTTCTCTTTGCCAGCACACTTCAGGGAATCGCCAGCGTCGAGGCCAAGACCGGCAAAGTGCTCTGGGAGACCCCGGGGCTCTTTACCTACCGCTGCGTCGGCTCTCCCCTTGTGGCAGGCGGACTGATTTTTGCGGGAACGGGAGTCGGCAATGGCAGTCGGCTCTTTGTGGCCCTAAAACCAAATGCCACTGGGAAACCCGAGATCGCCTGGAAGCAGACACGTAACACGCCCTATGTTCCCTGTCCGCTCTACGTCAACGACCTTCTCTTTCTCTGGGGCGACGGCGGCGTGGTTCACTGCGTCAAGCCCGAGTCAGGGGAGACGGTCTGGCTGGAGCGCGTTGGTGGGAACTTCTACGGCTCTCCCGTGTTTTGTGAGGGGAAGCTCTGGGCGATGAGCAATAAAGGTGAGCTGATCGTGATCGCCGCCGAGAAGACTTTCAAGCTTTTGGGACGACACGAGCTGGGCGAGATCACCAATGCCACTCCGGCGTTTGGCGAGAAGACGCTGTATCTGCGCACCCTGAGCCATCTCATTGCCGTGAGCGGAAAATAAAATCGCCCCCATGAACGGGGGCGTCTTGTTGTCGCTTCGCGACACGAAGGGCGTGCCGCCCATAGAAATTTGGGATGGCCGCTTGCGGCCTTTGTGTCCGAGGGATGAGGACAATAACACGCCCCCGTTCATGGGGGCGATTTTATCGAAATAGAGGAAAAAAACATGTCACTACCGTATCTGCCAACACTGCGTCGGGGTCAGGTGTACGAGAGTTTGGAGCGTGCGGAGCTCAAGAGTGTCAAGAGTGGGGAAGTGGTCGCGCATGTGGGGCAGGTCAATGCGGGCGTGATCCGCCGCGACCTGCGCAAGCCGTCGCGTACGTGTCTGCGGGATATTCCAATCGCGCGGCTTCTGGAGATCTGCGCCGAGGCCGGCAAGCACTTTGTGGAGTCCGCGCTTCCGCTGGGCGATGGCCAAGTCCAGACCCCTGAGGACTATATTGCGCAGCTTGCCGCCACCAGCGGCCTGCCCCACGTGATGATCCGCCGCAACATGGCTAAGATCAACCAAGTCTTCACCCAGATGCCGACGATCCTCAAGGGCCTCACGCGCGGGATGCCCTTAGAGGTTTTAGACAAGGGCTACGGCGAGCAGAACGGCGTCCCCGTGAGCTACTACGCCACCACCGAGGCACTCGGCGTGGTGCTCCCTAGCAACTCGCCGGGCGTGAACTCGCTCTGGATTCCTTGCATTGCCCTCAAGATTCCGATTGTTTTGAAGCCGGGCCGCGAGGAGCCCTGGACCCCGTTTCGCATTATTCAGGCCTTTATCGCAGCGGGCGCTCCCCCCGAGGCATTCAGCTTCTACCCCACGGATCACGAGGGTAGCGCCGCCGTGATGGAGCACTGCAAGAGGGCGATTATCTTCGGCGACCAGGCGACGGTCGAGCGCTACGCGGGCAACCCCGGCGTCAGTGTCCATGGCCCTGGCTGGAGCAAAGTCCTCATCGGCGACGACTGCATTGAGCGCTGGCCGGAGTTTATTGACGTGATTGCGTCCTCAATTGCCGACAACGGAGGCCGTAGCTGTATCAACGCCAGCGCGGTCGTGGTGCCAAAATACGGAGCCGAGATCGCCGATGCCCTGGCCAAGAAGCTTGCCGTCATCGAGCCGCGTCCCGCCAGTGACCCCGCCGCCGTGCTCTCGGGCTTCGCCAATCCCAAGATGGCTGAGTTTATGGATGGTGCCGTGACCGACGGCCTCAAAACCTCGGGCGCAGAAGACATCACCGCCAAGCACCGCACCGGCGAGCGCCTGGTGGAGATGGATGGCAGCACGTATCTGCGGCCCACTGTTATTCACTGCAATAGCTTCCAGCACCCACTCTCGAACAAAGAGTATCTGTTCCCCTACGCCAGTGTCGTCGAGGTACCCCAGAGTGAGATGCTCGCGCAGATCGGCCCGTCGCTAGTCGTCATGGCCATCACGCAAGACGAAGCCTTCATTGATCAGCTCTTCGACTGTCCGCTGATTGACCGCCTAAACCTCGGCCCCATCTCCACGATGCACACCTCGTGGGATCAGCCTCACGAAGGCAACCTCTTCGAGTTTCTGTATAAGAGGCGGTCGTTGCAGCGGGCGGTTTAAGCCGCCCGAACCCGTATCCCGCCCAAATGCAAAAAACGCCCCCCATCCTGCCGAGGGGGGCGTTGGTGTCGCTGTTAGGCCAGCTCGCCCGCGCGGCTGGTGTCTTCCCAGGGGAAACTCTGGTTGCCGAAGTGACCGTTCTTGGCGGTCGCCTGGTAGATCGGGCGGCGCAGGTTGAGCGTGTCAATAATGCCCTTGGGGGTCAGATCGAACTTGCTCTTGAGGCGTGCGGAGATCTCGGTGTCGGGGAGCTTGCCGGTGCCAAAAGTGTCCACGCGCACGGAGACCGGCTGGGCGACCCCAATAGCGTAAGCGAGCTGAATCTCGCACTTGCTGGCAAGCCCCGCTGCGATCACGAGCTTAGCCAGGTAGCGTGCGACATAGGCTGCCGAGCGGTCCACTTTGGTTGGATCCTTGCCCGAGAACGCGCCGCCACCGTGGCGCGCATAGCCGCCGTAGGTGTCCACGATGATCTTGCGCCCCGTCAGGCCCGAATCGCCATGAGGGCCACCGATCAGGAAGTTCCCGGTCGGGTTGACAAAGCAGCGGATCGCCCCCTCGGCCACGGTGGCATCCAGGTTATCGGGAGTTAAAGCGACCAGCTCACCGGTGATGAGATTGGGACACTCTTTGAGAAGAACAGGGCGGATGAGCTGCTCGATAATCTGCTGACGGGCTTCGTCGGTGAAGTACGGTCTGCCGTGCTTCTCGCCCATGACACTCTCATCGTGCTGAGTGGAGAGCACAATGGCATCAAGGCCGACGGGCTTGCCGCTGGTATCGTACTTCACGGTTACTTGGCTCTTGGCATCGGGGCGCAGCCAAGCCAATCTCTTGGAGTTACGCAGCTCGACATGGGTAGCGACCAGCTGATGCGCCACTTGAATGGGCAGGGGCATGAGCGCCGCGGTATCGTCGCAGGCAAACCCGAACATCAGGCCCTGATCACCTGCACCACCAGAGTCAACACCCATCGCGATATCCGGGGACTGGGCATGGATGAAGTTGAAGACACGCACTTCGTGGGCGGAGAAGAGCATGGCGGGGTCGTTGTAACCGATCTCCGCAATCACATTGCTTGCTATCTCATCTACTTTACGGGCGGTGAGCGCATCTTTTTTAGTGGTGATCTCACCCGCGACAACAACCGTATCGGTCGTCACGAGGGTCTCGCAGGCGACACGGCTGGTGGGCAGCTCGGAAAGGCAGAAGTCAAGGATCGCGTCGCTGATCTGGTCGGCCACTTTATCAGGGTGGCCTACCGAGACAGACTCGGAAGTGAACAGTGAAATGTCAGACATTTAGTTTCTCTCTTTATTTTGTCTTGTCTGCAGACCCAAGGCGAGAGAAGAGTGTCTCTTGTCTTCGCAGGTTGCGCCTGCTCGGAATTCGCACCAGGCTACGCAGATTCGCGCCGGTTGCGGTGGTTTCATAGGGCCGGTCCCTCCGCCACTCTGGACAAGACATTTGTCGAAGTGTACTCTACCATGCTAAAATTTAGCCGTCAATATCCTCAGGGGAACCGCATTTAGATTTACCAGGATAAGCTCTAAGAAAATTCTTACCCTTGGAGCACTCCTTGAACTTTACCGAAGCTTTCCAGGATCTTACCGATCCTCGCCGCAACAATGCACGACACCCCCTCTTTCTTTAGTTTCCGCTAATTGCGGGGGACTTTTCAGCCTTCTTTTGCCGGCTATGGGTTCTGTTGCGTTGCCGGGCAAGTGACTTCTCATCTGAGGCTCCCTGTTGGCCAACAACACGCCCCGATCCATAGCCGGGATGAGTTAGACCAAATCGGGCAGTTGTGCTTTAGCCCTCCTGGTAAATCTAAATGCGGTTCCCCTGCCAGGTAGGTTCACCCTCTGGTAAAATGCTCCCATGCAATCTGCTGCTGAGTGGAGACGACGTGCGGAGTCGCTGGAAAAAGCTGGGAAGTTCGCCGAGGCGGCTGATGCCTACCGCAAAGAGGCCGCGATCTATAAAAAGAACGGCGATACCGAAGGCGCAAAAGTCGAGGAGGCCAAGGCGGCGCGTATCTCCAGCAGTGTCCAGCTCTTTGCGCATCTTCCAGGAGTCGCCCCCAGGATTCCCTCGCCGCTGGCCAAGTGGGAGCCGCCGTATGGGTGCTATCTGGGAGGCTTTATTGATCGTGATGAGCGCCTCAGCTCGACATTTAACGACGAGAACTTCCAGAGCCACGAGGACCCGGCAGCGTTTGGTGAGAAGACCGGCAAGAAGCACGCCAGTGTCTTTTGCTACGTGAGCTACGGGCGGCCTTTCCCTAAAAAATGGGTAGCACGACTGAAAGCCCAAGGGGTCGCACCGCATATTGCCTGGGAGCCCAACGACGGACTACAAGTCGTTCAGCAGAATACCTACCTGCGCCAGTTCGCCCAGGACGCCGCTGAGGCGGACTGCCCGATCTTTCTGCGCTATGCCTCCGAGATGAACGGCGACTGGACCCGCTACGGCGGCGATGCCAATGCGAATGAGTACATTGTTAAGTGGCAGCTCGTGCGGCAGGTCTTTACTCAGCTCGCGCCCAATGTCGCGATGGTCTGGTGTGTGAATGTGATCCCTGAGAAGAACATCCCCAAGTTCTACCCCGGCGACGCCTACGTGGACTGGGTGGGGATTAACTTCTACTCCGTCCCGTTCTACGACAACGACCCCAAGCGCTCCGGCCTCGCCGATAACCCGGCGGACTACTTAAAGTATGTCTACGCCACCTATGCGCCCAAAAAGCCTCTCGCCATCTGTGAGTTTGGCGCGTCGCACCTCTCGAAAGCCGATGGCAAAGACCGAAGTGCCTGGGCCAGCAAGAAGATCAACGAGCTCTATGCGTCGCTGCCACGCCTTTACCCCCGCGTGAAACTCGTAGACATCTTCGACATGGACAACCTCAAGTACGCCACGCCCGGTCGCCAGCTCAACAACTACTCCGTCACCGACTCCGACGAAGTGCTCGCGGGCTACAAGCGCGCCATCGCACCCGACTACTTTCTTTCTCGGATCGGCGCAACGGCAAAAGTAGCCACCACAGTTCCCCTCCCCGCCACCGGCCTGACAGTTCCCTCCGGCGAGCTACGCATCTCGTCCTGGGCACGCTGCTACGCCGACACCTACCGCGTGACCTACAAACTAGACGGCAAAGACGCCGCTTCCGTGATCGAGCCCGGTGGTCGTGAAGCGACGCTCACCCTCTCCCCTGGCCCCCACAAAATTACCGCCATTGTGACGGATGACAAAGGCCGCGTCGCAGCAAAAACTGAGGCGAGTATTACGGCGAAGTAGCCGCCCCATAAAATGGGGCGGCATTACTCTCGATCCGAAGGCATGGCGAAGTCGGAATCGCTTTCAAAATCGAGCTTGAAGGCTTCCAGAGACAGAGAATCATCGCTCTCGATCCCGGCGTAGACGCGCAGACGATGTAGCTGTTCGGTGTCGTAGTCATCGAGCAGTCCGGCGGCCTGGTAGTGGTGCACGGCGTGCTCATCGAGCTTTAAATCGGAGTAGAGATCGGCGAGCAGACAGTGGTACGGAGCGCTTTTTGGGGCAAGACGGATCGCCTGCCGGACAGCGAGGACGGCATCACGGTACATCTTGCGGCGACGGTACAGTGCGCCGAGGCGCACATTGTAGTAGGCATCGTAGGGGGCAAAGAGTGTCGCTTGCTGCAGCTCGCGGATGGCCTCGTCGTAGCGCTCGGCGCGGGCGTAGATATCTCCCAACCAGAAGTGGTAGAAGCTATCCTGTGCTTTAAGCTGCACCGTCTCCTCCAGCTCCACAATTGCCGCCGCCATATCCCCCATCTGAAGTAGCGCCTCACTGAGCCTATAGCGGTACCAGGCGTTGCCCGGCGCGTACTGAAGCGCGGTACGGTACTCGGTGACGGCACTAGGCAGCCGACCGTAGCGGTGGTAGAGCTCGCCCATGGAGAAGTGCGGCTCAGCCTTGCGGGGGGAGAGCTTGATGGCGCGCTTGTACTGGCGGTAGGCATTGAGTCCCTGCCCGGAGTAGGCGTAGGCATCTCCCAGATTGGTTCGGTGATCGCTCTCGTCCTCGCCCGTTGCTTGAGACGCGCGAACGGCCCCCCGGTACTTGTCGAGTGCCTCTCCAATATTGCCCTCATCGAGACGTTTCTCACCCAGCTCCGAGAGCGCCTGAGCACTTTTCGGGACTTCGTCATCTTCCCCAGAGAGCACGGCGTAGGCATCGGTGTGACGCGAGTCTTCCTCGGGCTCCTCATGGCCCGCCTCCCCGGAAGTCGGGGCAGCGTCTTCTTCCGCTAGGGGTGTCAGGTCGTCGTCGCGTTCGTCCATGTTACTTTACGTACTCAGAATGCCTTCCGGCTGTCCAGTAGAATCGTCACTGGGCCGTCGTTGGTCAGTCGCACTTCCATGTGAGTGCGGAACGTGCCCGTCTCCGTGGGGATATTTCGTGCGCGTAGTTTTTCGACAACGCGCTCATAGAGTCGCTTGCCTTCGTCGGGGCGGGCAGCAGCCAGCCAGCTTGGGCGGCGGCCTTTGCGACAGTCGCCCATCAGGGTAAACTGAGAAACCACCAGAGCTTCGCCCCCGATCTCGATAAGCGAGCGCTCCATACCTGTGTCGTCGTTCTCGGGAGGAAAGAGGCGGATATCAGCGATCTTTGTGGCGAGTGTCTCGGCATCTGTATCAGTGTCGCCGTCTGCGACTCCGACCAGAACCAGTAGACCACGCCCAATCTGACCGACGATCTCGCCCTGAACCCTCACGGATGCTTCGGAAACTCTCTGTAGTACGGCTCGCACAGAAAGTAATTTTATCATGGTGCAAAAGTTCATGATGCCCCATAGAACGCCGTGCGGGTGCAGGACAAAAAAGTGGTGAGGTGAGTAGATTCGCCACCGGCCCCTAAAGCTGGCATCATGGGGCGATGACAGAAGAAACCAAACGACGAGTGCTGGAGCGGGTTCAACAGTCCTGATGAAGATGCTTCACCACCGAGCATGAAAATCTCAGAGCGGAAGCCTCAAGAAGGGCTGTCAGACGGCTATTCTCAAACCAGGACTGAACTCTCCCTCTCGTCTCCTTGGCACTTTGGCAGTACGGTGCGCGGCGCACCTAGCGGAGAGTAATAGTTCCGAGGGAGGTGGCTTTCTTGGTCTTGGTGGGCTGCGCCCGCCTCGTCAAGGTGGACTTGCTAGCCTTGTTTGGTGAAAATGTCCGGGTAATTCTGGATTGGTACCATCTCAAAACCCGAGTGTATCAACAGCTTTCGATGGTAGCCCATGGCAAAGTTGAGCGCGAAGGAGGCTTTGGAGTTCCTCGCTAAGTTAAAAGCCCGCAATGCTTCGGCTCTCTGTAATCTGGCAAGCCCATTGGTTCTGGTCGTATGGAAAAGGGAGTAGATCAGGTGATCGGTCGTCGTCAGAAAGGCAAAGGGATGCGTTGGACGAAAGCGGGCAGTCGGGCTTTAGCTCTTCTGACGTGTGCTGAACTGAACGCTCGACCGGCTCCTGCCAAGGTGATGGCTTGATCACGAGATTTGCGACAGGAGGGAAATTATCCGCCGATTTCAATCGGCGGGATATAATGCCCTTCGTGATTGAGCTGAAACTTGTGGGCGTGACCTATCCCACGGGCAATGTGACGGCGCTGACAGATATTTCCCTGCACCTCCCAGCGGGTGAGTTTGCCTTTCTGGTAGGGCCGACCGGCGCGGGCAAGTCCACACTGCTCAAGCTGCTCTACGCCGATGTGCGTGCCACTGAGGGTAGCATCTGCGTGGCGGGACGCGAGATCACACGGATTGCCTCAAAAGAGATTCCCGCACTGCGGCGGCAGATGGGGATTGTTCTTCAGGACTACGGCTTACTGCCACAGCGCACGGTCTGGGAGAACGTGATGTTCGCCTGTGAGGTGCTGGGGATGGTGCGCAAAGAGGCGCGCTTTCGGGTTCGGGATCGGCTTGAGCAAGTCGGGATGCTCGCGCGCTGCGATGCCTTTCCTGCCCAGCTCTCCGGCGGCGAGCAGCAGCGGGTCGCGATTGCGCGGGCACTGGTGGGCAAGCCTGCTCTGCTCATCGCCGATGAGCCGACGGGCAATCTTGACCCGGAGACGAGCGCGGGGATCATGGAGGCACTCCTCTCGATCTGCGCCGAAGGGACGACTGTGCTGGTGGCGACCCACGATAAAAACTCGGTGGATCGCCTGCGCCGCCGGGTGATCGCTATCGAGCGCGGAACCCTCGCCCGTGACGAGGCCGAAGGGGCATACGGGTACGCCGAGTGATGCAGGCATTTCCGTTTTTGTTGCGAGAGGCGCTGATCAACCTGCGGCGCCATGGCCTGATGACAGTCGCGGCGATCACGACTATCGGGGTCGCACTAACTTTGGTCGGGTCGTTCTACCTGACCTTCACGCAGCTCCGCACGATGAGCCGCCGCACCGTGGATGCTTTTGAGATGCGGGTCTTCTGTCGCCCGGGGCTCTCCCCGGAGGCACTGACGGAGACGGAGTCGAAGCTGCGGGCGGTCCCCGGTGTTGCCGATGTGCTCTACCGTTCTCGTGATGATGCCTTTGCCGATGCGGCCAAGAGCCTGCCCATTGACACGGCGGGGCTTCCGAACCTCATGCCGGATACGTTTGTGGTGAAGCTCCGCAGCGCGGAGGAGTCGGTGGGCCTCGCCACGACAATTCGTAGCTGGATGGGCGAGGTGGAAAATGTGGACGTGCCTGAGGAGGAGCTCAAGGTAGTGGTGCGCTTGGCTGACTTTATTCGCAACCTGGGGCTTCTGGGCGGTGCACTGCTGCTCTTTGGTGCACTCGTGGTCGTGGTGAACACTATCAGGCTCTCGGTTTTTTCCCGGCGGCGCGAGATTCAGATCATGAAGATTGTCGGAGCGACACCAGAATTTATCCGCCTGCCGATGCTCATGGAGGGGCTGATCCACGGCGTTGGGGGAGCGCTGATCGCCACCCTCGCGCTCTCAGGGCTGTTGCGTTACACGGACACGCTCACCGCCGCGATTCCGCTCCTGTCGAGCTACCTAGAGCCGGTGAACCTTCCACGGTTGGCAGGTGTGCTGGTGGCGGGCGGCGGCCTACTTGGTGCAGGGGGAGCCTGGCTCAGCCTGCATCGGTATCTGCGCTAGTATCTGTATCTGCGCTAAAGCGCTCCGCCCAGCTGAGCATCTCCCACAGGGTGTGCAGGACGCTCTCTCGGGCGCGGTAGCCGTGGCTCTCATGGGGCAGGAGTGTCAGGCGGGCCGTTGCGCCGTGCGCCTGGAGGGCCTGATAAAACCGCTCAGACTGGAGCGTGTGTGTTCCTGAGTTGTTGTCCGCCTGGCCGTGAATGAGCAGGATTGGATCCTTGATTTTGTCGGCGTAGGTGAAGGGCGAGAGCTTGTGGTAGATCTCCGGCGCCTCCCAGTACGAGCGGCGCTCGCTCTGGAACCCAAAGGGGGTAAGGGTACGATTGTAGGCACCCGAGCGCGCGATCCCCGCACGAAACAGCCCGGGAGCATGGGCGAGCAAGTGCGCGGTCATGAACGCCCCGTAGCTATGGCCGCCCACCATCACCCGACTCGGATCGGCGATTCCACGCCCTACGAGCGTCTCAATACCCGCCTTCGCGGCACCGACAATCTGCTCGGCGAAGGTGTCGTTTGCTGTCTCCGGGTCACCGACAATGGGCATGGACGCGTCCATCAGTACGGCCCAGCCACGGAGTAGAAACCAGAGAGGGCTGGTGCCCATCAGCCGAGTGAAGGTTTTGTCGGAGCCGCGCACCTGGCCCGCCGTTGCCGCATCGCTGTACTCTTCTGGGTAGGCCCAGACGAGCAGGGGTAAATGGGGCCGCGACTCCGGCACGACTCCCGGCGGCAGATAGAGCATCCCCGAGAGCGGGACACCGTCGAGGCGCTCGTAGCGCAGCATTTCTTTGTGGAGCCCGGTGAGCTCAGGGTGCGGATCGGTGTAGTGGGTGATCTGTCTGCCATCCACAAAAAAGTTCGTTGGCGCCGTCCGGCTCTGGCGGCTGGTGAGTAGCTTCTCTCCGACAAAGGCGAGGAAACTCTCGTAACCTTCCGTACCACACTCGAAAAGTCGCTCCTTCTGGCCCGTCGCGAGATCGAAGGCATCGAGAAACGGACGGTCTCCTTGCGGAGTTGCGCCCCGGCCCGCCAGAAAAACGCAGCCGTTTCGGGTATCGAGAACCCGCTCCCCCGTGGGTTTCTGGGTTGTAATAAAGCTTCCTGGATCGCCGTAGGCATCGTTCACCGAGAGATCAAAGAGTGTCTTTCGTGCGTCCCAGTGGTTCCACTGAAAATAATAGGTCGTCCGCCAGCGTCTATCGCGGTCGTACTCTGTCACAATCCCCGCGCCTGAGTCATCGGGCCAGTCCCAGCCCGCAAAGCGATGTGTCAGGCGAAAGCTCTCTCGTGGAGAGTCCCCCCTAT
The DNA here is from genome assembly GCF_043757465.1 of Armatimonas sp. Lineage (GTDB taxonomy): Bacteria > Armatimonadota > Armatimonadia > Armatimonadales > Armatimonadaceae > Armatimonas. Next base: position 46,191 of record NZ_JAYVPL010000156.1, on the reverse strand, counting down.
GAGCTGAGGCGAGATCTAGCGCCATGACCCTGTCGCGATGCTCCACTTTCGCAAGCGGATCGCCGCCGTCGAGTGCCTCGACCCAGTGGAGCGTTGCGGGTACGTTGGGCTGCCAGGAAATCGCACGCGGGCCCGTCGGGACACCCTGCTGCGGCACCTCATCGCTAATAGGCAGATCGGCGATGGTGCAGAGATGCGCACCACCCGCCATCGCCCAGACCTCGGTACGCCGGGCGAAGAGCTGGTAGGGGACACGGTACGAAAACGGCGGAACAAGGCGCGTGACCAGCAGAAAGTCCCCGCTTGGTGAGGGCCGGGCGCTCGTTGCCAGTACGGGCTTACCTACGAGTATTGTTTCTCCCGTTTCAAGCGAGTACGTTGCGAGCTGAACGGTGGCAAGGTGCGTGAAAAGTGCTTCGTCGTAGGGGCTGGCAAGAAGATCCTGGTAGGTCGCCGCGCGGGTCTGCTTCCCGCTGGCCTCTTGGACAATCGGCCCCTCGGGTGCCTTGGGCGGCTGAGGAGCGTCCCCAAGATCCGCCACCAGTGTTAGCAGGAGCGTCTGGTTATTCACCCACTGTAGAGGCGAGGACAGCATGTCGGTGAGAGCAAGCCCTGGAATGACTTCTGCGCTCGCGGTTGCCACCGTGCCCAGCGCGAGCGCCAGCCCCCCGTCGGGACGCTCTAAGTAGAACGCAAAGCGGCTCCCGTCATCGCTCCACACCGGCCCGCCCGGAACCACCCCCTCTGGAAGTCCGGTAATTTGACGCTGGCTACCCTCTGCGGTACTGAGCAGAGCAAGGCTCGTGTAGCGCGTGTGCCGCTGCGTCCCCGGGCGTGTGCTATCAAAGCGCACCCCCGCCAGTTTCTCATAGGGTCGTGCTAGGTCTGCAATCGGGGGATACGGCTCGTAGCCAATCAGAAGCAAATGCGACCGATCCGGTGAGAGCGAGGAGAGCGGAGTCAGCGGGGCATCGAGAAGAGCAACAAGATCATCGCCCGGAGTTTGGTAGTGCATCTACAAGGGATTGTACCTACCCGTGCAGAATTCAATGGCATGAAACCAAATAAGGCTGATGCGATGGTGGTTCTCCGAGTGGTAGCCGGTGTGTTCGCCTGCGGCATGCTGGGGGTGGGATTATTAAGTGTGATTTTCGCTGGAGCTAATCTACCCTGGCTCGTTGAGGGCTTTCTACTAGCGAACCTCACGGGCTGGTTTGCATTTCGAAACCGAGCGCAGCTTGTGTTTTTAGGGAGCTACTGGGTCACCGTTATCTTAATTCTCCACCTTGCACAGCCATGGCTTCCGCTTGTGCGGGCTGTCGGAAACCTGCCTGGTATGACGCCGCCTGAGGCTAGTAGGCAGCTTCAAACGTGGAGAAAGACGCCTTATGCGCTCGATGAGAAGACGGGGTATATCTTGTTCCCGAAGAAATACGGTTCCGCAAAGGGAATCACTCTGGAGTGGAAACAAGGCAAGGTCGTGTCGGCGTTGGTTCATTGGGACTGAAGTAATCTGCGATAGAATAGGGCGATGGCGGGACAAAAAGATCAGGTTTTCAAGGAACTCCTCCGAGAGTTTTTCCCTGATTTTATTCGTCTGTTCTATCCGCATATCGCGGAGCAGCTCGACTGGAGCACGCTGAGGTTTCTCGATAAAGAGGCTTTCACGGACTTTCCGCGAGGTGAGCAGCACGAAGCCGATATCGTGACTGAGGTGAAGACCCTCGAGGGCAAGCCGGAGCTGATTCTGGTTCACGTGGAGATCGAGAGCCGTCGCCGCCCGGTGAGTTTCCCGGAGCGCATGCTGGACTACTATTTTCTCCTGCGCCGCCGTTATAAGTTGCCCGTGCTGCCCATTGTCCTGTATCTTTCTCCTGGTGCAGGCGGGCTAGTGGTTGAGACGGTTCGTGAGCCGCTCTTTGGGATCGATTTACTGACGTTTCACTATTTGGCGATAGGCTTACCTGACTTGAGCGCCGCCGACTACGAAGCGGTGAACAACCCGCTGGGGGCCACACTCTCGGCATGGATGCGCTCCTCAGAGACAGCTAAAATAGAGCGTTGGTTAGACGTTCTGCGGCGAATTGTGGCGTATCGGCTGAATCCCGCGCAGCAAGTATTGGTAACAAGCGTGGTGGAGCTGGGCCTACCCCTCTCGCAAGGGGAGCAGGTAGAATTGCAACAACGAACGGTAAGAGAACCGGAGGTACTTGAGATGACAACCATTTTTGAACGCTGGGGACTGGAAAAAGGCATGCAGCAGGGCATGCAGCAGGGCATGCAGCAGGGTTTGAAGAGTGCAGTGTTGCGTATGGCAACCCGAAAATTTGGAAGCCTCTCTGAGGGGATTCAGCAGCGCATTGTGGCACTACAGGCTGAAGATGAGCTGAATGCGGTTCTTGATCGTCTACTGACGGCCACGAGTCCAGAAGGATTATTTACGAACTAATGCGCTGGGTTGAGATGGAAATTGCGGCGGTGGGGGATGAGCAGGAGCCCTACGCGGCACTGCTGACGGAAGTTGCGGGTTGTCAGGGCTGGAGTGCCGATGCGAGCGCCGTGCGCGGGTACTTGCCCGTAGATGAGCGCCTGGAAGGCTCTCTGCTAGCATTGCGTCAGGCTGCGGGGCGTGAGGTGACGATTCGCTTTGTTCAGGAAGAAGACTGGGCCAATGCCTGGAAGCAGTACTTCAAGCCCCAACGGATCGGGGAGCGCATCGTTATTAAGCCAAGCTGGGAGGAGTTCACCCCCCAAACGGGTGATCTGGTGGTTGAAATGGACCCAGGGATGGCCTTTGGCACGGGCCTGCATGCCACCACACGGCTTTGCTTGCGAGCGCTGGAGACACACGTCAAGGGGGGCGAGACGCTTACCGATGTGGGAACGGGCTCTGGGATACTGGCAATTGCAGCCGTCTTGCTGGGGGCACACAGCGCGATCTGCACCGACATAGACCCACTGGCCGTGCGCATCGCCCGGGAGAATATCGAGCGCAATGCAATGGTTGGAAAAGTGTCCGCCATAGAAGCGACTCTGCCACCGCCCGGCCAGTTCGATATCGTGGTCGCTAATATTTTGCCGGATGTGATTCTGGGCATGGCCGAAGAGCTTGTCGGCGCGACAAAGCCCGGTGGTCTGCTGATTGTCTCCGGCATCATCGAAGCACGAACAGAAAATGTGAAAGTGGGACTGGTAGAGCGTGGTTTAACGATCCTGGCAGTAGAGACCGAGGGCGAGTGGGTCGCGATCTCAGCCCGACAACGAGAAAGGTAGCTCCGTTGGACAAGACCGTGGTTTTGTGCATGCCTCTGGGAAATGCGCGCGGGGGGGGGGAGCGGATGTTGCTTCACCTGATTCAGCAGGGACGGCATCTGGGAATTCGCTGGCATGTTGTTTTTCTTGAAGCAGGCGAGATGCCCGCTATGGTTCGCGAGCTGGGGGTGGGTGTTGATGTTTTTGAGACGGGTAGGATTCGCGAGGTGCACAATGTTCTGGCAACCGCAAGGAAAATCGCTCACGTCGCACGGCGCGAAAAAGCGTCACTGATTCTAAGCTGGATGGGAGCCGCTCATGTGTACGGCGGAATCGCTGCACGATGGGCGAGTCTGCCAGCAGCTTGGTACCAGCTCGATGTTCCGCGTAGCCCCGATATTATTGACAAAGTGGCTGCCCGGATTCCCGCCCGTTTTGTGCTGACCCTCTGCACGGATGGCTTCCAAGCCCAAAAGAAACTGACTCCCCACACTGAGGTACGTCTTGTCTATCCCGGGGTTGAGCTAGAGCGTTTCGAGCCGACCCTTCTTCCGACGAGAACCGAAGCACGACAGAAACTGAGCCTTCCGTTAGACCGTCCCTTGATTGGGATTGTGGGGCGGCTTCAGCACTGGAAAGGAATGCACACGCTTGTTGCGGCAATGCCGCGTGTGCTTGCAAAGTATCCTGAGGCGCTTGCAGTGATTGTGGGAGGGCAACATGCGTTTGAACCAGAGTACGAGGGCTGGCTTAAAGAGCAGATCCGGGCGGTAAAGCTAGAGGACTCGGTGCAGATGACAGGGTTCCAGAGCGATATACCCCTCTGGATGCAAGCGATGGATGTGATTGTCCACGCGTCGCGCCGGGAGCCCTTTGGCATCGTCGTGATCGAGGCAATGGCACTGGGCAAACCCGTTGTCGCCACTGATGAAGGTGGCCCTACAGAGATTATTACTCCTGACCAGGAGGGGCTACTCACCCCTTTTGAGGATGCCGATGCGCTCGCCGGAGCGCTCCTGCGTTATCTGGATCAACCGGAGTTCGCGGCCCAGTGTGGACGAGCAGCACGGGAGCGTGCTCTGACGTTCTCCACAAAGATCTATGCGGAGAATCTTGTGAAGATAGTACAGGTATTTCTCTAAGATCGGATACGGCTATGGATCGGGACGTGTTGTTGGCCCACAGGGAACCTCAGATGAGAAGTCACTTGCCCGACAACGCGACAGAACCCCTAGCCGTTCAGAACAACTCGGTGGATCACTTTGGCGGTCGTGGGAAGCGACGCTCGATGCGCTCGAAGCCAACCCGCTGACGCTGGCCAATAAGCTGGACTGGGTCGCCAAGCACAAGATGTACACCGAGTTCATGAAGATCGTAGCCAGGGGCTTTTTTATGCCCTGGCCGAACTTCATCGCTTATGCCCTGGAGGACATGCCGTGAAGCACTCCGATCCTAGAAATTTCGCACCTGACTGTCCGACTCGCGAGCGTTACAGACACCTTCTCGACGCATTGCCCTCGTCGCAGTGCGGCGATTCGTTGCTAAAGAGGCTACAATGGCTTCTGTGGAATGGGTAGATTTAGTGGATTTCTCGGTTGATTCCCTTGAGGGAACGGACAAGGTAGCTCGCTGGCTGGCAGAGCGCCTGGAGCTGGGGACGCTGGTCTGCTTGTCGGGCGACCTCGGGGCGGGGAAGACGACATTCACACGGGCGCTGGTGGCGGCACTGGGCTCACCCGCCTTAGTTTCCTCACCGACATTTACCCTGGTGCATGAGTACGACGGTGGACGGGTTCCGATTATTCACATGGATGCCTACCGGCTCGGAAGTGGCGCGGAGTGGGAAGCGGCGGGGCTAGCGGAGTACCTGGCGGGGCGCAGTGTGGTGCTGATTGAGTGGCCCGAGCAGATTGCCGAAGCACTTCCCAAGGAGTGCTGGCGTGTGACGCTTACTGATACGGGGCCAGAATCGCGACAAATCCACATCGCTCCGCCGCCGAGCGGGTGCGGGGGGGGCTTGTGAAGATTCTTGCGCTAGATACCTCAGGGGATACCTGCTCGGTTGCGATTGTCGAGGGCAAGGAGCTGTTGGTAGAGCTCAACTTCGCGCATCACCGACGGCTCACCGAGCGTCTGCCGGGCATCGTGGAGTTTGCACTGCGCGAGGCGGAGCTCACTCTGGAGGAGCTGGATGCGTTTGCGGTGGGCCTTGGGCCGGGGAGCTTCACGGGCGTGCGTGTGGGCGTCACGATGGCCAAGACTTGGGCGGAGGTGCTGGGCAAGCGCGTGATCGGGGTGAGTAGCCTCGATGCGATGGCAAGCGCGGTGTCGGGTGCGGGAGCTTCTGTGGTGGTCGTGGTGCCTTCGCGAAAAGATGAGGTGATCGCGGCGTTCTACAAGGGCGGTCGCTCGAATCCTGTTGTCGAGCCTAAAGTGATTCTGACCAGTGAGGTTTTAGTGCAGGCCACGGAGGTGCTGGGCGAGCCGCGCCTCCTCGTGCTGGGGGAGTGTGTGCACTGGATCGCGCCCAACGCACAGGCAGTGCTTCGCACCGCCTCGCCCCGCGCTTTTCAGATCGCGCGGCTCGGCCAGGCGCGACTGCGTGTCCAAGGCCCAGACGATGTGGCAACGCTAGCGCCGCACTATGTCGCGCCTCCGCCGATTCGCGCTCCAAAGGTAGCATTATGACATTTCGTGACTTACCGTCGGTGGAGAAGCTAAGTGCGCAGCTCAGTGAGCTAACGCATGAGCTGGCCGTTGCGGTGGCGCGGCAGGCGATTGACGAGGCACGGGAGCAACTGCGAGCGGGTGAGCTGGTGGGGGATTTGGCTACCCGCGCCCGTGGGCTTGCAGCGGTAATGGGGCGCAATCAGCTCCGGCGGGCGATCAATGCGACGGGCGTTCTGCTCCACACCAATCTGGGCCGCGCGACACTGGCTCCGAGTGCCGCCGCCGCCGTCGCCGCCGTGGCGAGTGGGCATGCGACCCTGGAAGTAGATGAGGACACGGGGGGACGAGGGAGCCGTCAGACGGTGATTGCCCAGCTTTTTCGTGAACTGACGGGCGCGGAAGATACCGTTGTGGTGAACAACAATGCGGCGGCGACGGTGCTAGCGCTGGCGGCGCTTGCCCGTGGCAAAGACGTGATTCTCTCACGCGGCGAGCTGGTGGAGATTGGGGGGCACTTTCGCCTGCCTGAGGTGATTGCTCAGTCGGGGGCTGCTTTAGTTGAAGTGGGCACGACCAACCGTACTCGCATCGCGGACTATGAGAAGGCAATCACCGAGAACACCGGGATGCTGCTGCGCTGTCACCCGAGCAACTTTCGCATTGTCGGCTTCACGGAGTCGGCATCGCTGGAGGAGCTTGTCGCCCTGGCAAAGCACGCTGCTGTTCCCTTTGGCGATGACATCGGCTCAGGGGCGCTCGTAGATTTCTCCCCGTTTGGTCTCACCGACGAGCCGCAGGTGCAGAAGAGCGTGGCGGCGGGCGCGGATCTGGTCTGGTTCTCGGGCGATAAGCTCCTGGGCGGACCCCAAGCCGGGATTATTATCGGGCGCAAGGATCTGATCGCGACCTGCAAACACCATCCCCTGATGCGCGCACTCCGCCCGGATAAGCTCACGCTCGCGGCGCTGGAAGCGACACTCCGGCTCTACCAGACCGGGTGCGCCTGGGACGAAATCCCGACCCTGCGCCGCATCAAACGGGAGAGTGGGCAGATTGATCGTCGCTGCCGGATTGTCGCCGGAAAGCTACGCAAGCTCGGCTACGATGCCACGGTCGAGGCCACACTCTCCCAAGTGGGCGGCGGCTCGCTCCCCGACAGAATGCTCCCCTCACACGCGGTCGCTATTCGCTCCAGTAACCTCCCCGCGCTGGCACGTGCCCTTCGCCAGGCCGCCACGCCTGTCTATGGCCGCATCGAACGCGATAGGCTCTTACTGGACTTACGAGCCGTGGATCACGATGAAGAAGCTGCGCTTCTCCTTGCCTTTCCCCCGTTGGGCGGGGGCCAGGGGGAAGGCGCGTGACTGTCACCTTCCTGGGAACGGGAACGTCCACGGGTGTCCCGCTGCTGGCCTGCGACTGCCCGGTCTGCCTCTCACTTGACCCTCACGACAAGCGTACTCGCCCGGCGCTTGTCGTGCAAGGCCCGCACGGAACGATCCTGGTGGACGCGGGCCCGGACTTGCGTACACAGTGCCTCACCCACCATGTCCGACGGGTGGACGCCTGTATTCTGACACACACTCACGCGGATCATCTCTTTGGTTTAGACGACCTGCGCCAGTTCAACTTCCAGTACGACATTCGGATTCCGATCTACAGTACCATTGAGAACTTGGAGAAGGTGCGCAGTGTCTATGACTACTGCTTCAAGACCACACAAGAGGGCGGTGGCAAGCCACAGCTCGATTTGGTAGCGTGGGAGCCGTTCGAACCCGTCCAAATCTGCGGCATCGAGGTGCTCCCGCTCTGGCACTGGCACGGGGAGCTGCGCGTGACAAGCCTGCTCTTCAATAACACTTTTGCCTACGTCACCGACGTGTCCGCAATCCCCGAGGAGACGCGGCCCTACCTCCAGAACCGCGACACCTTGGTTCTGGGCACGGTGCGCTACGAGCCGCACCCGACGCACTTTCACTTTGAGCAAGCACTGTCCGAGGCAAAGGCATTAGGGGCGCGGCAGACCTACTTCACCCACCTTTCCCACCACTTCCCGCACACCGAAGTCTCCGTCACGCTGCCCGGGAACATCGCCCTCGCCCACGATGGGCTTTGGTTAGAGTTCCACTCGCCTGCCCCCTAACCCCCGCCCGGCGGGGGAATCCATAAGGAAAATTCCTTACATTCCCCCCGCTGGGCGGGGGTTAGGGGGTAAACTACTCTCTATGAAATGCATCCCGTTCGCCTTAGCGGCGCTGTCGCTCGCCACGTCCAGCTTCGCACAGCCCTCCGTGTCTTTCCCGCGCTATCCGGCGCTCTCGCCCGATGGCAAGACACTGGTGTTTTCCTACCAGGGGGATCTCTGGAGCTCGCCCACGGAGGGCGGCGCACCGGCGCGGCGGCTGACGAGTCATCCGGCCTACGATGGCCGCGCGCAGTTCTCGCCCGATGGCAAAGAGATTGGGTTCCAGTCGCTACGCTACGGACGCAATGAAGTCTTCACGATGCCCGCAAGCGGCGGCGTCGCGCGGCGGCTGACCAACTACGGCGGCGGCAATGGTTTCCAGGGCTGGGCGGACGGCGGCAAGAAAGTGCTCGTTAGCTCGGTGCGGGAGCTGACCCGCCGTGGCCAGACCCTCTACCTGGTCAATAACTCCGATAAGCCCGGACGGCCCAAACCCGTCTTGGGGCTGAGTAATCTGATTGGCGGGCAGCTCTCCCCCGACGGCACCAAGCTTGTCTTTTCGCGGGGAGCCACGGACTGGCCCCGCATTGGCTACCGGGGGAGTGCGAGCGCCGATATCTGGGTCTATGATCTCAACACCAAGGAGTTCAAGCAGCTCACCGACTTTGACGGCCAAGACCTCTGGCCGCTCTGGATGCCCGATAGCAAGACGATCTTGTTCGTCTCCGAGCGCGATGGCACTTACAATCTCTACAAACAGAGCGCCTCGGGCGGCAGAGCGACCCAGCTCACGAAGTTCGTGGGCGACGGCGTGCGCTTTCCCGCCGTCTCCGGCGATGGCACACGTGCCGCTTTTGAAGTGGGGGATCGGATCGAGACGGTCAACCTCAGCGGGGCGATGACAGCTCCCAAACCTGCCACACTGGCCGTCGCCGCCGATGACAAGAGCAACGCGGTCGAGAACCTCACGGTTGCCAATGGTGCTACCGAAGTGGCGCCCAGCAGCGACGGCGAGCAGGTGGGGTTTGTGGTGCGCGGCGATGTCTTTGCCGTACCCGCAACCGGTGGTAAGGCGATTCGCTTGACCGAGGGCGCGGGGCGTGAGGCGGATATCACGTGGTCGCCCGATGGCAAGACGCTGCTCTTCGTCAAAGACAGCGATTTCTATGCGATTACCAGCACCGATTCCGAGGAAACTAAGCTCAGCAAGTCGCTCAAGCGCACGACGGTGCGGCTGACCAGCTCGTCGGTGCCCAAGAGCAGCCCTCACTTCTCGCCCGATGGCAAGAAGCTGGCCTACATCCGTGGCAAGGGTGAGCTTGTGGTTGCGGATGCTGATGGCAAGAACGATAAAATGGTTGCCAAAGCACTGAATGTCCAAGAGCTGAACTGGTCGCCTGACAATAAGTGGCTGACGTACAGTGCCGAGGACGAGGAGTTTAACAACGAGATCTTTGTGATCGCTCTCGAAGGTGGTGGCAAGCCGATCAATGTCAGCCGCCACCCGCGCAACGACTACGCGCCTTCGTTCTCGCCCGACGGCAGCAAGCTTGTCTGGATGAGCGAGCGAGCGGAGCGCCAGTTTGATATCTACTGGGTCTATCTTAAAAAAGAGGACGACGAGCGCAGTAGTGAGGGCTGGCTGCGGCTGAAGGAAAAGAAGAAGCCCACCGTGCCTGGCCCACCCGCACCGGCTGCACCCGTGACGGTAGCCGTGGACGCCGAGGGGATTCATGAGCGTGTCCGTCGCCTGACTGCGACACCTACCAATGAAATGGGGCCCGTCGTGACATCCGGTGGTGATGGTGTCACGCTGGTCGCGTTCTCCGCCGGGGCGGATATTCAGCTCGCAACCCTCACCGATGGAGCGCCTGCACCGCCTCCGCGCCGCTTGGCCGCAGGGGGCAGTGCGCTAAGCTGGGCAAAGGGAACTCTGTTTTACCTGGCGCAAGGTGGCACGCTCGCCGCCGCCTCGCCTGCTGCCCCGGAAGCCCGACCTGTGGCGTTCCGTGCCAAGCTCAGCTACGACAAGCGCGAGCTCCAGAAAGCCGTTTTCGAGGAAGCATGGGAGGTGATGAACCAGACCTTCTACGACCCGAATTTTCACGGCGCGAGCTGGGCAGCGCTACGGGAAAAATATCGCCCGATGGCCGCCGCCGCGTCGGATCCGATGGACTTATACGATGTGATTCGCCTGCTGATGGGGCATTTGAACGCATCGCACATTGGCATCACGCCCGGCATCATCTCCGATGGGGGTGTGACACCGATCCCGACCGGTTTTCTGGGAGTCATCTGGGACGAGAGCTACAGTGGGCCGGGGCTGAAAGTGCTACGAGTTCTCAAGAGCAGCCCGGCGGATCGAGCCGAGTCCAGGCTTGTGCCGGGCGAGATTGTCACCGCCATCGGGGCGACAACTCTCGGAGCTGATAGTAATCCCGATGAGCTACTCGCGGACACGGTTGGCGAGAAGCTCCCGCTGAGTGTGAAGGGCACTGATGCTAAAGAGCGTGAGGTGCTGATTCTTCCCGCGTCCACCACCACACTGGGAAGTATTCTTTATGATGACTGGACCACTAGCCGCCAGGAGCTTACTCACAAGCTCAGTAATGGCAAGCTGGCGTATCTGCACATTCAAGGAATGGATAAGCTCAGCCAGGATCGGTTCGAGGGAGGACTCTATGCCGAGGGCTATGGCCGTGATGCGCTCCTGATTGACGTGCGTGACAACGGCGGCGGCTCGACGGCGGACTATCTGCTGACAATGCTCACGCAGCCGCGCCACGCCTACACGATTGGCCGTGACGGTGCCCCGGGCTACCCGACGGATCGCCTGCCGTACTACCCCTGGCGCAAACCAGCAGGGCTACTCATCAATGAGAACAGCTACTCCAACGCGGAGATCTTCGCCCACGCCTTCAAGCAGCTCGACCGTGGCCCGATTATCGGTAACACGACGTTTGGGGCCGTGGTCTCCACCGGTGCCCAAGCTCTTCTCGATGGCTCACAGATCCGAACGCCAGGTCGTGGCTGGTATCGCGTGAGTGATGGTGTCAACGAGGAGCACACGGGGGCGGAACCCGATGTCCGTGTCATGATCAGCCCCGCTGATGAAATGGCAGGCCGCGATCCGCAGCTCGAAGCTGCTGTCAAAGCCTTAATGGGCAAAGCCAAGCCCGTCAAGCTTCCCGAGGCAAAGCCCGGGCGACTGAGCACTAAAAAATAGCCGCCGGGTGAAACCGGCGGATTTTGGAGTGGGCCTGTAAGCCGGGTTCTGTGTTTGTGTGGTCATCTATCTGGGGCGTTCGTTACCGAACGCCTCCTGCGGTCTACCGGGAGGATCAGCGAGCCGCCTCAACTCCTCCCTCTGACCTTGCTTCGAGTGGGGTTTGCCGGGCCGGTACGTCTCCGCACCGCCGGTGCGCTCTTACCGCACCATTTCACCCTTACCCACCCCCTTGTTCCCCCGTTGGACGGGGGCTAGGGGGTGGGCGGTATCTTTCTGTTGCACTTTCCGTCGGGTCGCCCCGCCAGGCCGTTAGCCTGCACCCTGCCCTGTGAAGCCCGGACTTTCCTCAAGCAGCAATTGCCACCTGCGACCACCCGTCCCACTCCAGCGGCTATTCTATCACTTGCCCCCTAACCCCCGTCCGACGGGGGGAGTGGGAAACTAACCCGCTCGCCCGCGCACAGAACGGTGTAGGGCTGCGAAAGCGTGTCGCATGTTTGGATGAAGAGATCAGGGGGCTCGGTATTGAAAGTGAATAGCTCGTAGTGGCACGGAATCGCACGCTTTGCGCCAATAACCTTCGCAAGCCGCGCCGCCTCGTCGCCCCAGAGATTGCCAGAGACGCGGCGCTCGGGCAGGCGACCATTGATGGGCAAAAACGCAATATCTGGGGCAAAGGGGGCAAGTTTCTCCGGCATGCCGGGATAGAGCAGCGTGTCGCCGCTGTGGTAGAGCGTCCACGAGCCGATCTTGAGAACATAGCCGACATAGCACGGGAGCAGCTCGTCGTGGGCGGCAGGGACGGCGGTTACTTGAACACAGCCAAGCGTCGCGGTTTCACCAATGCCCAGACCAACGAGATTTGTACTGCTTCCCAGGCGCTCGGCGGCGAAGGCGAGGTTCGCCGTAGGGACGACCAACTGCGCCGTTGGGTTGGTGGCTAAGAGCGGCCGGAGTGTCAGGGCATCTAAGTGGTCGGTGTGGTTGTGGCTGCTGGTGATCAGCGAAATGCCTCTCAGGCACTCTGGGGCGACCACGCGCTCCGTCATCCGGGTGTGCGGCTTGTCCGTGGCGGCGTATTTCTCGCTCAGGGAGTTCGAGAGATAGGGATCGAGCAGGAGGCGTGTGCCCTGGTGCGCCACTAAGTACCCGCTCTGGCCGAGCCACCAGACGTGAAGCGCCTCAGGCTGAGTTGCCGTTGCATGATCCACATCGGTGAGAAAGGCATCGTCTTGGAGAACGGGGCGGATCATCGGCGGGCCAGCCACTCACGGACGAGGCGGGAATACTGAGGGAATGCGACCTCGGGATCGGCGATCTCCGGGTGCCAGCGCTTTTCCCACTCCAGCGAGATGGCCCCCGTGTAGCCGCCTGCCAGCGCGAGCTCCAGCATCGGAAACACCGGAACATCACCTTCACCTAGGAGTGTGTAGCCATGATCTACTAGGCCATCTTTAATGTGAATGTGGCGCAGCGTCGGGGCGAGCAGGCGGTGCGTTTCCTCGATCGCCTCCCCCTGGCGGAAGGGATGGTGCAGATCCCAGAGCGAGAAGATGGCAGGGTGCGCCGCCTCCGCGAGCAGTGCCTCAACCGTTGCCCCCGTTGAGAAGTCATCGTGGGTTTCAAGGACAATGGCCACACCTGTGTCGTGGGCGGCATCGCCAAAAGCTCGAAGATTCTCCAGGGCTAACTCTCGGCTCTCGGGCTTGCCCCCGAAAACCCGCACCAGCGGGCTGCCCAAATCGTGCGCCAGTGCACAGTGGCTCTTGACGTGATCCAGATTGCCCTGCGCCACCACCCCCGACGACGAGACGCAACAAACGGCAATGCCTGAGTCGGCGAAGCGTTGCCTGGTTTCGGCACGGTTCTCAGGCAGAAACGGAACTGCAAGAGGAAGATCCATCTCAGTGAGATAGCCACGCAGCTCAACGGCATTATAGCAAAAAGCGACGGCGGAAGAGAGGATGGTGTCAATATTCCAGGTGGGGCATCCCAGTGTGGAGAAGGCAAGCAGGTTGTCCATGGCAATATTGTACGGTGTGAGCGGTATAATAAACCATGCAATCCCCGCTTATTATCGCCTTTGTGACCGTTTTGTCTCTTCTCAACGGCACGCCGCAGGTGCCGCAAGACCCCCCTACAGCGCCTCAAGGGGCACTCCAGGAGTCGGTGCCCGCGACAGGCCGCGACTACTTTCTCTTCACCAAAGCACTCAAATCTCTGCGACAGGGACAGCTCACTTCGCTAGTCACAATGGACATCAAGGGCGAGGGGCTGGCGGTGGTGCTTAAAGGTCAGATCAGCCTGACTCACAAGACTTCGGGAGCCTATATTAGTGAGCTGAGCGTTCTGCCACCCCTGGGAGGAAAGCCCAAGCGCTACAAAGTAACCCACGATGGTAAAACGACCTGGGTGCAAGATATCGGCGCGGGTACCTACGCACTCCAGAAGGTCACGGAAGAAAATGAGTTCCTGGTTCGTGGTTTGCTGACTGGCCTTGCCAAGACCGCTCTGGAAAAGCTAGAGCCTTCGCAGCTTAAGTTCCTCGATGCGCCAGAGCCGGCCCCGGAGCTGGCCGTGGAGCTTGAAAAGGCAGTTAAGCAGGGAGATAGCGATATAAAAGTGCGCGACGAGACTCTTGAGGGGAAAAACTACCGGGTCTATGATCTGAAGCCAGGGAAGGAAAAGGGAGTTATTTCCATCTATGTCACGTCGGGACACCGCCCCGAGCGCCTTAGCATGTTGCTCGATCAAGACAAACTCAAGATCAAGTTCACCGAGGTGGTTTCTAGCCTGATACCGACGATTCCTGAGAAGACGAGCTTCCGCTTTGTTCCCACGCGTTCTCTCAAGAAGGTAAAAAAGATTGATTTAGGGAACTACTAATCACGAAGGAGGAGGTGGAATGCAACAGACAAAAGCGCCGCCCAGTGCGGCACAGGCAGAGCTTGAAAAGCTCCAGACGGAGATGCGCCAGCGCCAGCAGGCACTCTTCAAGGGGCTCGATAAGCTCAAAGAGAGCGATCAGGAAAAAGCCTACGCTAGTATCTCTGCGAAGCTCTTTGGAGAGTTCTGGCCCAAGTACCAAAAGCTCATTAAGACGAGCACGGGGGGAGTCCAAGTACGCGCCCGTATGGCAGCGATGCAAGTGGCACAGATGGGCCCGAAACCCGCTCTGGCAGAGCAGCTCATCGCCGATATTATTCGCGAAAATCGTGATCTCCCGGAAGTGGCACAGCTCGCCATGCAGCTTCGCTACGACAACTTCGATCCGGGAAAGCGGGCGAAGATCAAGGCGCAGCTCACCGCGCTTGGGAAGTCGAAGAACACGACCGTACAGGCTGCCGTGCTCTACGCTCTCGCCGAGGTGACCAAAGACACGGATGCCAAAGCGGCAGTGCCACTCTATAAGCAAGTGATCGCAAAGTACGCGGAAACGAGCTATGCCAAGCAAGCCCAAGGCGCGATCTTTGAGGCCGAGAACCTGCAAGTGGGCATGGTTGCCCCCGAGATCACAGGGCCAGACCACGAGGGCAATACGTTTAAGCTCTCCGAGTACAAGGGCAAAGTTGTTGTCTTGGATTTCTGGGGCTTCTGGTGAGGGCCCTGCGTTGCGATGCTTCCGAAAGAGAAAGAAATGGTAAAGCGGCTTGCCGACAAGCCCTTCGCTCTCATCGGAATCAACAGTGACGGCGACCGGTCGGTCGTCAATAAAATCCTAGAGCGCGAAAAAATTACCTGGCGCAACGTGATTGATGGCAATACACGCGGCCCAATTGCCACAGCCTGGAATATCAGGGGATGGCCCACCATCTATGTTCTCGACAAAGAGGGCAAGATCCGTCACCGCGATCTACGCGATGACGCACTCGAAAAAGCGGTGGTTACGCTTCTGGCTGAGGCTTGAGTTTCCGTCCCAGGGTGAGGCAAACCGCCGCTCCCAGCGCCACTCCGGCGACGATCTGGTAGGCCCAGTGGGCACCTGCTTCGACGCGGGACCAGGCCATGAGCGCTGCCCAGAACCACCAGAGTGGTGCAAGTTTTGGGTAGCGCTCTGTTAGTAAATACGCCAGGCAGACATGCGCCGCTGTATGTCCGCTCGGAAAGCCTCCACTACCACCTGAGGGACGCGCGAGGATATGAAAGCCGTGCCAGGTGAGTGCCTGTATCGCAAAGAAAACCACTGTCTCCACCAGCATCACCGCCGTTACCCAGAGCGCCAGCGCACGGTCTTTGTTGTGCCACGCCAAAAGGAATAGATACCCCAGCGCCAGCACCAGCGCCGCTGTGTTGCCCTCGCGCCCGATAATTTTTGCGAGCGGCTCCAGGCCCAGTGCGTTCTGTTTTTCGAAGAGAAACGAGAGCATTATCGCCAGGGAAAGCCACAAAAACGCCCACTGGTGAGGCGATTTCACTGCTTCTCCGAGGGGCTACGCAGCACGATATCGCCGTAGACTAGCCCGGCGGCAGTGAGAGAGGTGTGCCAGGCGGGGAATCGTCGGCGTGCGGCGGTGATGAGTGCGGTGTCTTCCCGCTCCAGCGCCTTTGCATGCAGCGGCTCGCCCCGCGCATGGCGCTCCTGAATGCGCCGCACGACTTCTTTCTCGTCCCAGTCGTGATACCGACGGATGGTGTCGTAGTCTAGCCCCGCGGCTTCGAGTGCTGCACGCCACGAGCCAAAGTGGTGACGTTTTACCGCTGCCGCAGCAAGTGTGGGATCGAGCTTGGTGGAGACATGGCGCCACGAGAGATCCGCTCCCTGGCTCACAAGCTCCTGGAGCCGATCGGTAATGCGCTCATTTGTCCAGTTACGGTAGCGGCGTAGCTCGTCGTAGTTGAGCCCCGCGGCGGCAATGGCAAGTGGGTAAGAGCCAAAGTGCCGTGCTGCCGCACGGAGTAGGGGCAGGTTCTCGCGGCTCAGTCCTGAGTAAGAGAGATCTTGCTGGATTTCGTAGCGGCGAAGAATCTCACCGAGGATAGTGTCATGGGTCCAACGAGGCACGGGTCTCTTATTCGGCAGAGGCTCCGGGCTTTCCTCCTAAAAGCAACTGGGGCAGCAACAAACGCCACAGCCGAGGTCGCCGCATCCTTGGCTACAAGCGCCACAGGCAAGGTGGCCGCAGATATCGCCGCAGCAGTTGCAGGTGCAGGTATCACAGATATCCCGAAGCGTACACTTTGGGCAGGTGCACGTTTTTCGCTGCGGTGGCTGGTAGCGGGGGCGTGGTTGCTGCTCTTGCGTACTCATCAGCGTATGATTCACGCTGGCCTGGAGCTGGAGGGTAAAGCGCTGGCGATCGCGGAGGGGAAGAGGAAGCGCAGCCAGCGCTACGACAATACATTTCTGCTGCTCGTGGACATAATCAATCGCCTCTCTCACCGTTGTTTTAGTTGCCGTTAGCGAAAATTAGCCGCGTCGCGGTGCCGGTTGGGGTGGCGAGAGATATAAGCGTTGTGGGGAACGCCTCGGCCTGGGCTTGCGCTTGGTGCTGTGCAAAGAGTGTCTCCATCGGAACGCCCGAGGCGCGGAGCCAAACTCGGGCCTTGGAAAACGCGGTCGCCAGACCACGCCGGGCTAATTTCCAGCGCGTGCCCTCGTTGTCGGCGAGCTTATCGGCGACGGCAAACTCGGCTAATACCACGTTGGCGGCGGCGGCATAGGCCAGCGCTTGGGGAATCTCCGAGGCCATCGGCAGAGAGAAGCAGCGCCTTGCCGTAAAGCTATTGGGAAGCCTAGTCTGCTCCAGGGCAAGCAATAAGTCGCCTAGAAAGACGGCATCGTGGTTGAGCGTGAGCCGCGCACATTGCCCAAAGAGCCGCCCGGCCGCCTTGCATGTGCCGCAGTAGTGAAGCTGGTTGCAAGAGCGCATCAGTCCAAACATGGGGGATTGGACGGAGTGTGCCAAGAAAAGTTGCACGCCGCTCTTGTAAAATAGCACGGGCACGGCGATAAGGAAAATTATGAACGAAATCAACAACTGGCTGGTGCAGCTTGACCAGGCTTCTCACGAGTGGCTCTCTGAGCTTGGCGACGATGTCAACGAGGCGGAGCTAATCTGGCAAGCCTTCCCCGACGGCCATAGTATTGGCGCGGTACTCACCCACATTGCTGAGGTTGAGGCGTATTGGCTGCATCATATTGCCTGTGGCGAGCTCTATCAGGACATGGAAGGCGACGTGCTCAACGGAGAGATTGACCAGTACGGTATTAAGTGGCCCCCGCCGCCCCCGCACCCGCTGAGTTTTTACAAAGCACTTCTGGCAACCACACGTGACAAAACTAAGACGCTTATTGGGGCGCTGGAGAATCCCAATCACACCGCACTGCGCGGCGAGCGGGAGTTCACGCTAAGCTGGCTGATGACCCACGTGATTGTTCACGAAGCCTACCACGGCGGCCAGGCAGTGCTGCTCCTGCTTGAGCAGAGGAAACGTACCTGAGGAGACTCGATGCTGACGTCTGAGTTGAAAGCTCGACTAGAGTGTGCACTGGGCCAGCGGATCGTGAATATCACGCGGCGAAGTGGCGGCTACTCGCTGGCCTTGCGTCTGCGGCTGGAACTTGCGGATGGCCGGTTCGTCTTTGCCAAAGTCGCTACTACAGAGCCGACGGCGCGCTGGTTGCGGCGGGAAGTGGTGGTGTATGAGCATCTTGGCTCGCAGAACTTTCTGGCGGAGTTCCTGGGTTGGGACGACCATCCGACCGAGCCGCTTCTCTTGCTTGAAGACCTGAGCGGGGCGCACTGGCCACCGCCGTGGAGCATGGAGCGAATAGACTCCGTGCTGGCGGCGCTGGAGCAAGTGCGGCAGGCTCCGATTCCTCAGGGCACGCCGACTTTGGAGAGCGAGCGGGCGACCCTGAGCCGCTGGGCAGACATCGCCGCTGACCCTGCGCCGTTTCTCTCCGTCGGGCTGTGCAGTGTGGGCTGGTTGGAGAAGGCGCTCCCCGAGTTTCTGGAAGTAGAGAAAGCGCTGGTGCTGGAGGGCGATGACTTTCTGCATCTGGACGTGCGCTCCGATAATCTCTGCTTTGTGGGCAATCGGGCGGTGATCGTGGACTGGAACTGGTCGTGTGTTGGCAATGGAGAGGCGGATATCGCGTGCTGGCTCCCGAGCCTGCACGCCGAAGGCGGCCCGTTGCCCGAGAGTGCTTCATGACCGACACGGAGTTTCTTGCCGCCTTTGAGGACACCAGCCTGCCGCGCTATGAGTGGACGCACACGGCGCATGTCCGCATGGCCTTTCTCTACCTGAGCCGCCTGCCGTACGCCGAGGCTGAGGCAAGTATTGTGGCGGGTATCCGGCGCTTCAACGCCGCCAAAGGCAACGCGACGGGCTACCACCACACGGTCACGGTCGCCTTTGCACGGCTTGTCGCGGCCCGGCTAGATGGCTCCGACTGGCCCGCGTTTCAGGCGGCCAACCCCGACTTATTCTCGATTCAGAAGCACTACAGCCCCGAGGTCATTAAGAGTGACAAAGCGCGGGCGGAGTTCGTCGAGCCAGATTTAGAAACGTTGCCTTAATTGTGGCGTGTGCCGGGTCGTGAACGACCTGTCTGCGGATTACGCCATCCTACGGACGTGGGGGGAATGGGTTTACCAGTTCTGCATCTCTGAGCAAAAGATGTGTCTGAAGCGGGGATGGTTTTTTTGGCGCTTCATCTCCTGCCAGACTGTCGGATGCTGGAGCTTGCGGAAGTTATCCCGCATACGGGCTTCGATTTGCGGATTCTTCGGATCGCGTCGCTTCAGGTACTCCGTTAGCTCGTAGCAGATATTACCAAAGCCAGTGCTTCGTGCTTGGGTTATGGGGCCATCGTTGAGGGCGAGCACTTTGACGGTGTAGGCGGCACGGGTGGCATCTGAGTACGAAAGTCCTTTACGAGGCTTGAGCTTGAAATTGGCAAAGTCCAAGGTGAGGAAGGCGAGAGGGTCCTCGGTACGTGGGTCAATAAAGACATTGGAGCCTGCGAGGGGTAACGTACGGCGGGTTCCTTTGGCACGGTGCGGTGGTGTCACATCATGGAATATGCCTGTGGTGTTATCGAAGATGGCCCACTGGTCAAGCTTGTGGCCGGTGTTACAGCGCCAGCAGATCGGCAGGTAGTTCTCCCAGACAAAGGCTCGCTCAGGGTAGAGAGACTTGGGCCAGATATGCTCAATCGGGCTATGTTCTGGGTCATCGTCGTTGGCCCCGTGTGTGGCAAGCCCTGCGGTGTTGGTCTCACAGTAGCAGCAGTAGAACGTCCCGCTGCGGAGGGTATCGAGGTCAATCTTGATGGCATCGAAGGCCGCTTTACTCTCCTTGCTCCCTCCCTTACCGCTCCAGAGCTGCACGGCTTTATCCACTCGGTCGTGGAAGTCCGTGATAGCGTCTATGTCGGCCTGAACGTTTTGGAGGTAAGCTTGGACAGAGAGCAGACAGTACGTCTTGGGAATACGTAGCATGGCTCAGATGCCTATGGGGGAGTCAATAAAGATAGCCCGAAGCTGCGCCTGCTCCTTCTGCTCCTCTTCTGTAAGCGCACGCTCCCAGGAAAACCGCGTCAGGTCAGCCAGCCGCTCCAGTTTCTTCTTGCCTTCTTCGGAGCGATCTATCTTGCCGAAGGCTTCGCTGGCGTAGGCTTCAAAGATATTGCCGTAACGTAAACGGGAAAGCTCCAGGTCGTCCAAGAACCGCCCCTTTTCCTCGGTGCCAGGAGTTGGCAGCTTGTAAACCGTCGTCGCCGCCTGACAGATAAGCGGGCTGTGCGTCGTGACAATAAACTGCATCTCTGGAAAGCGCTTCGTCAGCCAGAACCCAATGTGCTGTTGCCAGGTGGGATGAAGATGCGCGTCTACTTCATCAATCAGAACCACACCAGGAATAATTATTTCGTTGGGACGTTTGGGATCGGTCAGCGCATCTATTCCGAAGGCAAGGACAAGCTGATGAATAAGTTCAATGGCAATACACAGAGCTGAACGATAACCGTCGCCAAGTTGCTCGATTTCAACAATATTTCCAGCGCCGTCTTTGAAGAGAATCTCATCGTTGTTGACTTCATGAAGGATAGTATTATTTGGGAGAAAAGCATCAGAATTGACTATGCTAGTGACAAGGTCAATGATGAGTTTTCCCTCTTTGCGACTCGGTCGTGCTTGGTCACGTAGCCAAGTCAAAGCACCACCTAACGCTGCATCTTCTCCAAATGCTGAAATATGTGGAGCTGCTTTTGGGTTTTGAAGATAGGCATCAAAATATTTTGGATCACCACCCGTAAAACGGCGGTACGGGCCAAATGAAGCACTAAACCATCCTCTGTTGCTACTCCAAACATGTTGTTCGGGTGGAGCCGAATTTTTAATGTCATCACGGGCATCTTTGGATTTATAGAACATAGCTGATTTATGACGGGCTCTAGGTTTGAAAATATTTCTTTCATCTGATTCTATAACAGAACTAGTAAAGAATTTTGTATATTTAATATTATTTTCTAAGTCATCGTAAGAATCATGTCGTATTAATGATAATACACTTCCTCCAAATTCAGATTCTTTTCTCACCCATGATATCCAATTTTGTTGTAAATATTGCGCATCTGATGGCCCAATCAGTGCTAAGATAATTGACCGTATAACCGAAGATTTTCCTGATCCATTATCACCTAAGAATACATGCCATCCTTTGCTATTATCGTTATTGATATTCCACGCAATTTTTTCTATTGCGCGTATATTGCGTATTACAAGATTGTTAATATGCATATTTTTATAATTTCGGTAGAGTCAGCACTTGCTCGCTGTCTTCGGGGAAGAGGGCGCGGATGGCGGCTCGGTACTCGGTGAGGACTTTGCGGATTTTTTTGATGGCGTCGTCGCGGCGGATATTGAGGGCGGCGAGGGTTTCGTCTAGCTGGCGGAGAGCGTTCTGGGCGGTGGCGTAGGCGGTGATTCGGGCGGTGTAATCTGCAAGAGCGACGCGGGCGGTGAGGTCGTTTTCCTTGACCAGAATAATCAGCGGGGGCGTGACGGAGGGAAATCTATCGCCGGGAAGAGCATTGATGCTCGTCCAGATGCTCTGTAAATCCCGTGCGGCGCGGAGCTGTTTTTCACCAAGGGCGTTGCTGGTGGGGAGTGTGGGAAGCTGCGCGATGAACTCGGTATCGGGGAGCAGGCCACGGACACTGGCGGCGAAGCGGGAGTTGACAGTGCGCACGGCGAGGCGGGTGGTGTCGCGATTTTTAGCGGCGGCTTGCCGTGCATTCTCCGGGGCAACTTGGGATGCGGCGATGGCGGCAACATCAGTGTGCATTTCAGCCAGCTTCACGCGCCCGGTGCCGGACTTCAGGACAATGGCACGGCCAAGAGCAGTCTCGGCAGAGGCCCAGTGGCGCTCGATGGTGGTTAGTAGAGTGATTAATGTGGCAGAACTAATGGTCGGCATAGACTAAACTCCCTCCGGCAGTGCCTGGATAACTTTCGGCAGTGCTCAGATACGTATTGGCAGATTATATCAAACAAAATACAGAGCTTGCAATACCTCACTGTCCCCCCGCTAGGCGGGGGCTAGGGGGTAAGCATCGCCTCCGCTTTTGCTTCGCAGGCATTGAGCACCTCCTCGACCCTCCGGCAGGCGTCTTCGTCGGACTCATCGGGGGGGATAAAGATCGGATCGCCGAAGACCCAGGCGGCGCGGCTGAAGGGGGCGGGGAGGAGGTAGTTGTCCCAGGTGGTGAGCCGCTTGCACGGCGTTGCGGTGGCAATGAGTGGGAGAATCGGCTTGCCCGAGCGGCGGGCGAAGAAGACCACGCCGGGCTGGACTTTTCGGGCAGGGCCGCGTGGGCCGTCGGGGGTGAACGCCAGGACGCCACCTTTTTTGAGCTCACGCAGCATCTGTACGGCGGCACGGTCGCCGCCTCTGCCGGTGGAGCCGCGGACGATCTGAAAGCCGAATCTTGCGAAGTTACGCGCCTGAATGTCGCCGTCTTTGGAGAGCGAGACCAGTGCCCAGTAGCCACGGTTACGATAGCGGTAGAGTGGGATGAGAGTGCGCCCGTGCCACGTCACCAGAATCCCGCCATTATGCTCTTCAATCGCCGCCATCGCCGTCTCTTCCCCGATAATGGTCAGCCGCGCCGTGCCCGCGAGCAGCTTCACCAGCCCGGCGATCATCCCCGAGAGCGCTCGGACTTTCAGCGTTAATGGGCGCGGCTTCTCAGGCATCGAGACCTCGCTGCTGGGCGTTGTAGAGCAGGCTGTAGAGTCCGCCGGTGGCGAGAAGCTTCGTGTGGTTTCCGACTTCGGCGATCTTGCCGTCTTGCAGCACGACGATCTTATCGGCGTTGACTATGGTAGAAAGCCGGTGCGCGATGATAATTGTCGTGCGGCCCTTGAACCAGGTACCCAGCGCCTCTTGCACCACGGACTCGGTCTGGGCATCGAGCGCGCTGGTGGCCTCGTCGAAGATTAAAATATGTGGGTTCGTCAGCAGGGCACGGGCGATAGCGAGGCGCTGCTTCTGGCCTCCCGAGAGGGTTGTGCCACGCTCACCGACCTGGGTTTCGTAGCCCTGCGACTGGGCCTGAATGAACTCGTGGGCATTGGCGGCACGGGCGGCAGCGCGAATCTCGTCATCGGTGGCATCGGGCTTGCCGTAGGCGATATTGTTCTTTATCGTCCCTGAAAATAAGATGCTATCTTGAGGGACAATGCCAATCTGCTGGCGAAGCGAGGCTATGGTGACGGATTTAATATCGTAGCCATCAATCCGTACTTGGCCACTCGTGGGATCGTTGAAGCGGGGGATCAGGTCCGCGAGCGTGGACTTGCCCGCCCCCGTTGGCCCTACAAAGGCGACAATTTCACCGGGCTCGATGGTGAGTGAGATGTTTTGCAGAACGGGCTTATCTTCCTCGTAGCCAAAACTGACCTCCTCGAAGACCACGCGACCTGCAATTTGAGGAAGGGACGGGGCATTTTCCCGGTCGCGGATACTCGGAACCACATCCAGCACTTGGGTGAAGATCCGGTCCGCTGCCCCGAGCAGCTCCTCAAACGTTGCCCGGACATTTCCAAAGCCGCTGATAGAGCTTGCGAGCTGGTTGGCTGCGCCAACAAAGAGAAGAAAACGGCCCATAGGAACCTGGAAGTAGACACCCGCATAGAGCACCAGCCCGAGTGCGACTGCGCCGATCCAGTCCACGGTGGGGGTGAGCAGTGAGGTTCGCCGGACACTGCGCATGGCAGCCTGGAAGGCGCTCTCATTGGCCTGGTTGAAGCGCTCCACTTCTCGCTCCTCTGCGGAGAATGCCTGTACCACCCGTGGGGCCGAGAGTGTCTCACTGAGAATGCTGGTCGCATCGGCCAGGCGGCTCTGTGACTCCGTGCTGAGGGTGCGTAGCGTCCGGGTGATGAGCTGAATCACGCCGACCATGAGTGGAACGGTCACCAGGGTCACGGCAGCCATCTCCAGCGATGCCCAGAGCATGGTTCCTAAGTAGATCAGCCCCTGAATCGGTAGCACCACTCCATCACGTAACAGCATCGCTGAGTTTTGCAGTCTATTGACATCGCTGGTGAGAGTTGCCAGAAGTGCACCGGTGCGCTGGTTGTGAAAAAATGCGAGAGGCATGCGCTGCAAGTGGGCAAAAATCGCACGCCGGATCAGCATGCCAACGCGCTGCGTGACCTCGGAGAGAAATAATCCCTGAAAGAACCGAAAAAAGAGAAGCCCTGTGTAAGCTCCCACAATGGTGAAGCCGACCTGGGTTACCTCGGTCAGTGTCTCGGGCGGGTAGAGTGTTCCTGTTGCACTGTTTTCCTTGACTTGATCTATGAATCCCGTCAGTGCTTTTAAAGCAATCGGGAGTGCGGCTGCGGAAAAGGCGCTACAGAGGAGCCCCCGTGTCAGCGGTTTGCGAAAAGGCGCGATAAAGGAAAGGAGCCGCCGGATCAGAGCTTGTCTATCCGGCGGTGCAGGGGAGTCCATAGATAGAGTTTACGCCACCGGGTTGATCAGCGTTCCAACACCGCCGATGGAGATCGTGACCACGTCCCCGCTCTGGAGTGTGAACGTATCGGGTGGGATCAAGCCGGTGCCTGTCATCAGTAGTGCACCATCCGGGAACGGAAGGGTCTTGAAGAGCCACTCGGCGAGCTCCTGCGGGGAGCGCTTCATTCGCGCCGTGCTCGTTTCTCCCGAAAAGGCGGAGCTGCCAGCACGCGTAATTTCCAGCGTGATGGGGAGGTTTCTGAGATCCATATCCACTTCAGCGACACGAATGGTCGGGCCGACGGCGCAGGCATTGGCATAGCTCTTGGCCTGCGGCAGATAGAGCGGGTTCTCGCCCTCGATGGAGCGCGACGACATATCATTGCCCACGGTCACACCGACAATGCGGCCCGACGAGCAGATTACCAGGGTCAGCTCAGGCTCGGGGACATCCCAGCGGGAGTCGGAGCGAATGGAGACAGGATCTCCCGGAGCGACCACGCGCCAGGGATTGGCTTTGAAAAACAGCTCGGGGCGCGGCGCGGTGTAGACACGGTCGTAGAAATCACCACCACCCTCGGACTCGCTCATACGGGCACGCTTGGAGTCTTCGTAAGTGACACCCGCTGCCCAGACTTCCATGCGGCCATCCACGGGCGGGAGAATCTTCCAGTCGGGGGAGATCTCTGAGTAGCCGCTCACCGCAGACTCCGCCAGCATCGCAATCTCCGCCGGGCGCTCGTGTGCGAGCCACGACGAGATCGAGGCGAAGGTGTCTGGCTCGTGTGCTGTCAGGTCGAAAAAGCCCTCGGAGGTCTCGGCACCGAGGCGGGGGCCGTGCTCAGGGTGCAGGTAACGAAAGATTTCCACGGGGATATTATTCCACAGCCTGGGCACTTCTGCCTAATTTATACCAGCGCGCCGCTCGTTCTGCGGCGTCACTGAGCCAGCTCTCGGTGTTTGCCATAGACTCCGCCAGCGTGCACGGCCCCGGCGCAAGCGGTAGGACGGCACTGATTCCGGCGGCTGTGAGCACCGCGTCCGTGAGATGCTCCTCAACACTGCCGACGATCGCCGCTACCGGGACACCCTTTGCCGCCGCGCGTCGCACCACGCCCAAGACCGCCTTTCCGCCAAGCGTCTGGCTATCGAGGCGTCCCTCGCCAGTGAGCACGAGACTTGCGCCCTTTAAGTGTCTATCGAACTCCACTGCATCCAGCACCAGCTCGATTCCGGGGACAAGCTTTGCGCCCGGAAAGAGCCAGCGCAGCCCGTACGCAGCCCCGCCTGCGGCACCGTCGCCGGGCTGCTCGGGTAGCCCCCGCTCGTCCCGGAACTTGCAGAGCCGCGCATCAAGCACCGCCACATCGTCAGGAGTCGCGCCTTTCTGTGGCCCGAAGATAGCGCTAGCGCCCCGTGGCCCGGTGAGTGGGTTGTCCACATCACAGGCGATCCGAACGTCGTGGTTGAGTTGTTGCTGGTAGCCAAACACCTCCAAAATCCCTGCGCCGCCGTCGTTGGTCGCCGAGCCGCCCAGGGTGATGAGGAGTTTATCTGTCTTATGAATGGCCTGCAAGAGAAGCTCGCCGACGCCACGTGTCGTGGTGGCTTTCGGGTCGCGACGGCTCAGTGGAACCAGACTCAGCCCCGCCGCCTGCGCCAGCTCAACGACTGCGGTATGGTCGGGAAGGAGTCCCCAGGATGCTTCCAAAGGCTCACCAAGTGGCCCGGTAATGTGCGTTGCGATTCGCTTGCCGCCCGTCGCGACCAGAAGCGTTGCCAGCGTTCCTTCGCCGCCATCGGCTACGGGCAAGCAGACACACTCCGCCTCAGGAAAGACGCGCTGCCAGCCTTTTGCCAGCGCCACTGCCGCCTCAGGAGCAGAGAGCGTCCCCTTAAACGAGTCCGGGCAGAGCAGGATTTTCACCCCCCATCCCCCATCCGACGGGGGGGATGGGCGGCCTGCGCGATGGCTTGAAGTGTTTTGAGAAGCGCAGGAAGATCAGCGAGGGGCAGCATGGTAGCGGCATCGGAGAGGGCTTTCGTCGGCTCGGGATGCACCTCCAGAAAGAACGCATCCACCCCGACTGCCGCCGCCGCGCGCGCTAAGTGGGGCACAAACTCGCGTGTTCCGCCGGACGCAGTTCCCAGGCCACCCGGCTGCTGCACGGAGTGCGTGGCATCGAAAACCACGGGGCAGTTTGTCGCCGCTGCCATCTGTGGCAGGCTTCGGAAGTCCACGATCAGGTTGTTGTAGCCAAAGCTCACGCCGCGCTCACACACTAAGATGCGCTGGTTGCCAGTCGCCTCGATCTTCTTGACAGCATTGACAATGTCTAGCGGCGCCATGAACTGGCCCTTCTTCACATTGATCGCCTTGCCTGTCTCCCCGGCGGCGACTAATAAGTCCGTCTGGCGCGAGAGAAATGCGGGAATCTGCAAGATGTCCACGTAGTCTGCCGCGAGCTTGCAGTGCTCGGGTTCGTGAACGTCGGTGAGCACGGGCATTCCGAAGTCCTGGCGAATCCCCGCCAGAATCTCTAGGCCCCGCACCTGTCCCTGACCGCGAAACGCCGCCCCCGACGTCCGATTCGCCTTGTCAAAGCTCGCCTTAAAAACAAAGGCAATTCCTAGTGTCTCACACGTGGCTTTCACGCTCTGGGCAATCTCGCGGCAGAGGCTCTCACTCTCAATCACACACGGCCCCGCGATGAGAGCAAAGGGCAATCCGCCGCCCATAGCGACGGCATCAGAAATGGCAACTTTTCGGGTCATAGCGGTGTCAGTCTACCCGATGCAACAAACACAACAGTCTCCTGAGCAGGTCTACGTGGTGCGCCTGAATCCTCAGCAACGTAAACAAACTCGATTTGCACTCTGGGCAAACTTCTTTGCTCTGCTCCTCAATGCGGCTCTGGCAGTGTTATTTTGGAAGCTGGAGACGGGGAAACCCATTGCCTCTTTGATGAGTGTCTTCAGTAGCTGCCTAGCGATTGTTTGCGTCGGGCTCTACCGAAAAGGCACCCAGTACCTCACCCTCAATGAGCAAGGCTTAACGTACCAAAACTTCCTGGGGACGGGCACTGTCAAGCTCGCCTGGGACGAGATCAAGCGGGTTCGTATTGA
Source organism: Armatimonas sp. (assembly GCF_043757465.1). GTDB lineage: Bacteria > Armatimonadota > Armatimonadia > Armatimonadales > Armatimonadaceae > Armatimonas. Next base: position 18,754 of record NZ_JAYVPL010000156.1, on the reverse strand, counting down.
GCGTAACTACACCTACACCTGGCTACGGGTGACGCGCAAAAAAGCGTTCCTTCGCCTGACTCTCGTTGTTCCAACTGAACAGGCCGAAGAAATCCTCCAGGAAGTTCAGCGACGCATCGCGTCGCACTAACGAATGGTGGCTATTTTTTGCTTTGGTAGGCCACAAACTCGGCCCAGAGGTCGTCGAGCTTCCTGCCCGTGGACGAGGCCGTGGTTGTATTTGTGGGTGAGGTAGGCGAGAAAATACGCTCAACCAGCCGGGATTCGTGCGGCTGCCGGGATTCGTGCGGCTGCCGGGGTAGGCTTGCACGAGGTGCGTCATCTCGTGGATCAACTCGAAAACAGCGCACGGACACGCTCTAGATCCTCAGGGGTGTCTACGGACTCAGGCACACGGTCGGTGAAGACCATCTTGATGCGGTAGCCGTGCTCTAAAGCGCGGAGCTGCTCCAGCGACTCAATCTGCTCCAGCGGCGTGCGGGGGAGCAGCGGGAATGTCTCCAGAAAGTCCCGGCGGTAAGCATAGAGCCCGATGTGCTGAAGTGGCTGGTAGCCCGGCGCGTCGGTGTTTCTTCGGTAGGGCAGCGGCGAGCGTGAGAAGTAGAGTGCGAAGTTCTCCTGAGTGAGCACGACTTTCACCACGTTGGGGTCGTCCTCGCGGCCCTCGGGAAGCGGGCAGCAGAGGCTCGACATCACCAGAGTGGCGTCGGCTAAAAGCGGCTCGGCGGCGGCGTCTATCGTGGCGGGCTCGATCAGGGGCTCGTCGCCTTGCACATTCACAATCACCGTGACCTCTGGGCTAAGCTGGCGTGCAGCCTCGGCGAGCCGGTCCGTGCCGGTCTGGTGGTCGTGGTGGGTCATCAAGACACTGCCACCAAACGCCCGGACAGCATCGGCGATTGCCTGGTCGGGGGTTGCGATAAAGACTTCGTCAATACGCGCCGCGCTCCGGGCACGCTCCCAGACATGCTGGATCATGGTTTTTCCCGCAATCAGCGCCAGCGGCTTGTCCGGAAGACGGGTCGCCGCCAGACGGGCAGGAATCAGCGCAACAGTTTTCACGGGAGTTAGTCTACCCTATAACAGCTCGCGCAGGGTGAGTTTGACGCGGCGCGTTCGCCCGCTGGGGGCGCGGAGTAGTAGGACGATCAGAGTGCCAGGAGGGCGACGGAGTAGCTCGCTGAGCGTATAGATCGTCAGCTTGTTGGTGGAGCGGCCATCTACCGTGAGTATCTGATCGTCGGCAGTCACGCCCCCCTCGCTCGCAGGCGAGTCGGGCAGAACGGTGAAGACTTTCCAGGTGGACTCTTCATAGATCGGCAGCAGGCCAGAGCGGGTGAAGACAAACGGATCGGTCAGGCGAGAGTTCGGCGTGAGGTAGAGCCGCTTGTGCGTGTAGTCAAACGTGAGCGTGAAACGTGAGAGGATCTCGCCGCCGAGGCGCCCTGCTGTCCGCGCCGACGCATCCGCGCCGCTTTTCTGCTGTGAGAGCTTGATGAGGGGCTTTGCGAGACGATACGGGCCGATCTGCAGTGTCTCCGCCCGCGCCGCCTCGCCGTAGCTGACGCCGCCCACTCCGATTCCCGTGGGCATGGCGATGCGCTTGGAGTAGCGCTCACGTAGCTTATTTGTCTCGACAAACGGCGCATTGAGATCCAGCTCACCACTAGAACCCGTGTCTAGCTCCACCCAGCAGGCTAGCCCGTCTAGCTCGATCTGGGTCTGGGGAATATTCCCATCGAGCTTGAGCGGGAGCGATACCGCACCCGCTGGCGTGGCGAAATTCTCTGGCGCACTAAGAGTGACCGTGCTCCCGGCATAGTCCAGGGTGACAACGAACTGCGCGAAGAGCGGGTAGCCTAGGAGACCATCGCAGCCGAGCGAGGGAGGCAGCGCCAGCGCAACCGCCTCAGTCGTTGCCAGTGCCGTCCCACTCACCGAGAGCCGAGACAGGTGAATCTGCTGCGCTGCGACTGTCGCCGCCGTGCCCGTGACACTGCGCTTCACCGCATCGGGTGGCAGCAGCCCCAGCCGGATCGCCGCTTCCGGCGTGAGGACGTGAATACCAGCTCCCGAGTCGAGACACAGCACGACCCGGCGCTCGCCCACGCGGGCATCGAGAAATAAATAGTTTCCTTGATGGATTGCGGGGATACGAGTGCCTGTCTGCATGATTTACCAGATTCGAGTAACCGAATAGGCATCGAGTGCCGCATCTCCGCTAATAATGGGCATTACTTCGGCAATACTTTGTGCTATCAAAATACGATCGAATGGATCACGATGATGCATGGAAAGCGAAGCAAGAGTGAGTAAGTGGGTGCGTTCTATAGGAAGAGTCAAAAATCCATTTCCATCTATTCGTTTTGCGAGAAAATCTGGTAACGAAAGATTCAGAATTAGCTTTCCTAGACTGTATTTTATAGTGATTTCCCATTGACTCGCAGTGCTGACATAGATTATGTTATGAGGATCTTCAATCGCTTTTCTGGCTATTGCTGTAAGATTTGAATCACCCCAGATATACCAGAGCAAGGCATGTGTGTCTAAAAGTAATCGCATTACATGTACTCAGTGAAATCTTCAAGAGGTGCGTCGAAATCATCGGTGATACTGATGATCTCTTTTTTCCCACTACCAAAAACAGGTCTCTTTAAATAGGAGACGGGTTCAAAACCGTCACCCGTGAAGCGGTGGAGAATCCGTTCTCGTTGCTCGGGGAGGAGCTGCTCCAATACTTTGATAATCTGCTCTTCGGTGATTTCAAGGACTGCCATAAATTTAGTTTAGCACCTTCTCGACACCCTCCGCCATTGCGTCTACGCTGAACTTCTCAAAGACTGCTTTTTGGCCCTGGGCACCGAGTTCAAAGGCGGCTTGTGGGTCGGAGAGGAGCGTTTCGAGGGCATCTGCGAGGGCGGTGGGAGTGAGCGGGTGGTAGAGAACTCCGCCGCCGGTTTGTGCGAGAATCTCGGGGAAGCCGCCGTGGCGCGGCTGAACCACGGGAACCCCTGCGGCAAGCGCCTCGATCACGTAGAGCCCGAACGACTCGCCGTAGGTGGCCGGGACGGAGAGGGCGGTGAGACTCTGAAGAAAGCGGATTTTTTCGTCGCGACTGATATTCGGGTGCCAGCTCACGCGCTGAGCCAGCCCCGCCGCCGTGAGTTTCTGCGTGAGCTGCGCCACATAAGTCGGATCGTAGCCTACCTGTGCTCCCGCGACCGCGAGCTTGAGCTGTGGCAGACGCGGCGCGAGCAAGAGGAACGCCTCGATCAGGGTTCCCAGTCCCTTGGGCTCGTACATCCGGGCTAGGTAGCCCAGGGTAAGGTCTTTTGGAGGACTGGAGCGCACGGTGTAGCCCGCGAGATCAATGCCATTGTAGACTACATGCAGCTTCTCCGCTGGGAGCATGGCACGCTTTTGCATGAGGTCGCTATGGTAGCGGCTCACCGGGATCAGGGCATCGAACTCCGAACCGCGCTCGCCGACAAGCTGCCAGCACTGCTCGCTGTAGGGCTTGCCCAGTGCATGGAGAAACCCGTCCTCACCCTGGAGCGTGCAGGCGATCTTTGCACCGGTTGCCTCCCGAATCCGCCGCCCCATTCCCAACAGTAAGGCATTGGAGAGAATCACCCAGTCCGGTTTCTCGCTTGCTAGCCACTCGACCAAGCGCTCCAGCTCTTTTTTCTGGTTGCCCTCTTCGCCCTTGAGCATCGAGAGGGTCATCGGCCCCAGCTCACTGGCGCGGGTCATTCCCGCGCGTTTGCCCGCGCTAGCGAGCGCCGACGGCGAGTCGAAGAGCTTATCGAGCCAGCGGGGGGTCTTGCGAAAAAGGGGGGATATCTGCTGCAGGTAGGCATTGATACCCCCGTAGAACACAGGCGTCCCCGCTGCCGCCGACTCCTCGTCTAGGGTGAGCGGTAGGTACATCGGCACCAGAAGCGCATCGTGGCCGCGCTTACGGAGTGCCAGCACTAGGGCATTGTCGCGCATGCAGCTCCCACAATAGAAGCTGCCCGTTCCCGTGGTTAGATACACCAGACGCATGGATCTATTTTACCTCGGGCCTCTGTTGCGTGTGGGCTTGCGTTGCGCGTGGGCTTCAGTCCTCGCGGAACCAGGCCTGTGCGTTGGGTGCCAGCGATTTGCGGAAGGCAACACTCTGGGTGCTCATGGCGCGCCACGAGGTTCCAGAACCCTTGAACCACTTGGCATGACCATCGGCCATGACATACACTGAGCCACCACTGTGGCGGTAACGTCCCGCGCAGTAGTTTTCTTTTTGCCCAAGGATCGTCGGTGCTGGGAATGCGGGGTAGCCTGCTTCGACACCCGTACAACCCGCTGTGTCATCGCCCGATGTGTTTCCGATGTAGCCCATTCCTTCACAGGCGAGTACCCGGCTTGCGGGGGCATCCACTGCTGCCATTCCTTGAATCCCTAGAGGGAACCAGCCAAACGTCGGCGCGTTGCGGTGCATTGTCGGCATCAGGGCACTGTTATTGATGTAGCTGCCCGCCTTGGAGTAGAAACTTGTGGTGTACTTGCCCGTGAAGTCAATCGGAGCATCCGCTGCGTTTACGGGAAGGTTCTGAGGGCGTGGGCCGATACTGGGGCAGGTCCAGAAAGTGACTTCCTTACGAACTGCTGGAGCACCTGCGACGATCACTGCCCCCGCACCCACTTTGGCATAGGGTTCTACAAGATCCTGCCATGTGACGGCAGTCACCATTCCGACGAGAACATAGGAGCCCATCGGCCACATTTCATCGTAGTCCTGTGCATACATCATGATCCCTGTACCGATCTGCTTCATGTTGGAGAGGCAGACGGTCTGGCGGGCTTTTTCGCGTGCCTGGGCGAAAACGGGAAAAAGAATGGCGGCGAGAATCGCGATGATCGCGATGACCACTAAAAGCTCGATGAGGGTAAAGGCACGTTTTCGTTTCATGTCGGTATCTCCCAGAGCGCTAGACTGGACGCTCCCTTAACTAAGAGGCGATTGCCTGAGATTGCGGGGCTCGCCCACATGGCAGAATCGGCCACTTCGTACTTGGCCACTTCTTTTAGTGTATCACCCGACTTCTGGTAGACGAACAGCTCGCCGCCCTGTGCCGAGACGAGCAAGAGGGGGCCGATATCGAAGATCGTGACTTGTTCGCCTTTATTGCCAGGACACTCCCAGGTCACTTTTCCCGTGGCGAAGTCCATTACCGCCACCTGCCCGCGCCGCTTCTCATTGACCACATAGACATGCTTGCCGTCGAGAACCGGGCTAGACGAGGACATCGTGACATCGCGCGACTCCCAGACTTTACTCGTGCCCCACTTGCCCGCGCTCTGGGTAAGTTTCAGTGCGAACGTCGCGCGCTGGTTTGCCCCGCAGAGCACGGTGTCGCCAGAGATCACAGGCGTGATGGAGTTGTGGTTGAACATATTCTGCCGGTTCGGCAGGCTCCAGAGCTGCGCTCCGTTCTCCGGGCTGAGCCCAAGCCACAAATTATGCGAGGCGGTGATAATCTGCCGAACCGCGCCGATGGTGGCGAGCTGTGGGGATGTATAGCCTGGCCCCTCGCCTTTCCATGCCCAGAGCTCCTTGCCCGTGTCTTTATCCAGCGCCAGAAACGAGCCCGTGGCCTCGTGGCCGGAGTGGACATAGATCTTCTTGCCATCAATCAGCGGCGAGAGCGATGCGCCACAGACGGGCATGGGAATGGGGTACTGTTTGGAGAAGTCCTTGCGCCAGACAATACTGCCCTTTGCGGCATCAAAGCATGTCATCAGGCCGTTCACGCCAATCGTGTAGAGCTTGTTCTCGTGCCAGAGCGGGGTTGAGCGCGGCGATTTTCCCAGGCGCTGCGCGGGGAAGATCACGCTATCAAACGGAGCGGCGACGATGTCTTTCCAGAGCGCCTTGCCCGTGGTCATGTCTAGGCACAGCGTGTGCTCTTCGTTGCCCTGCCGCACGATCACAAAGGCGCGATTACCCACAATAATCGGTGACGAGTGTCCTTCGCCCACAGGGATCGCCCATTTTTTGCTCAACTGCGTCGGCCACTTGGAGGGAATCTTAAAGCCAGAAACATGGGCATCACGGCGCGGACCGCGCCACTGGGGCCAGTCGAGCGATTGACTCTTTTGCATATTGCGCTTCTCAACGATAAAGAAGAAAATAGGTTCCCATGGCTTTTAAAAGACGAGAACAAAAACGAGTGCATCTGGGGGTGCGCGTGCTGCGTGCGCAAGTGGCGTGGCTGGATGCGCCATATCACTGGGAGGGGGGGCGGCTGACGTGGGGCGGTTCGGTTCCTGATGCCGGGTTGCTCTGGAAGACCCAGAAGCGCCTACACGAGCTGCGCCAGCTTGGGCAGAGCACCGAGGCACTTCAGCACAAGCTGGAGCAAGCAAAGTGGCTGCTGACTCTCACCGAGGCCAGTGGAGTCGTGCTACTGCTGGCCGAAGCGCTCTGCGAAGACGCGCTGCCGTGCTCGCCGAGCCAGCTTGTGGCAAAGCAGGGGCAAGCTGCACTTCCGGAGCTTCAGCGCCTCGCCGCCGATCCCCTCACGCCAGAGGACGCGCAGCCGCTCCTAGGCTTGATGATCACGGTCTGTCAGGGAGCACGAAAGCTTCCGAGTCATCCCGACCTGACGGCGCGTCTTCTTGCACAACAGCCGGGATTTCCGGTTGCGTTTCTGGGTGAGCTGCCGATTCTGATGCTCACCCCTACAAAACTGCGCGCCGAAGTGCGGGGGGGGCTCTCGGCGGACGCGATTGCTTGCCTTCTAGAGCAGGTCAGCGCCCGGAGCTATCTGTTTCGCAGCACTGCTCTATCCACTTGCCTGATGCGTGTGCCGTTTGCAAGTGTCGCGGTGGCGCTGGAGCTGGCGGAGACTCTCCACCAACGGGAAGTGCTTCCCACGGGTGAGGAGGATAGTGGCCCGCTCGTGCGCCGTGCTCCCGGGATGCACGACGCCCTCGCCTTGGTGCTGGAGCGGGACGACTCCGCGGTGTGGCTTGCACTGCTGGTGCGCTGTGCTGCTCTACTCTGGCCTCACCCAGAGCTGACAGTGAAGAACCGTCTGTGGGGAAAGAATCGTGAGGACGCAATCCAGCGCAAGGCGCAGCTCTGGCGGCAGGAGCGTCATGTGGCTGTCGAGAGCCTCTATCAGATTTTTTCGTACTGCCAGGATGCGGAGCTCGCTGAGAAAGCGCTCCGTGCGGACAAGCTCTGGCGGCTGCGCTTCGTGGCAGCGGAGCCTGAGCTCTACCGACTGGCCTGGGCACTCTACGAGGAGTTTCCGGGGCTGGACAGTGATCTCTCGGACGTGCTTCAAAAGTACCGCAGTGTTGCGGAGTTCCGTGCCGATTTTGGCGAGGCGCTCCGTGTCATTCGCGCCCAGAGTGCGCCTGTCGGAGGGCTTTTGCTGGCGGCGATCCTCTGGAACTGCCAGAGCGAGACACGGGAAGTACGTCGGCAATTGCCCCAGCTCGCGCCGCGCCTGACACTACTCTTGCCACTGATCGAGCTTCCTGGCACGCAGCTCTGGCATGTTCGGGAGTTTATGGGCACCCTGGGGTACTTGCCTGATTCCTGGCTCCTGCTGGCGATTGAGCTGTACAAGAAAGTCGAGTGCTGTGATGCCGAAAAAGTGCAGCTCGCCTTCCGGCTGGCAGAGGGCGATGAGAGCCGCTTTGTGCATCTTCTGGAGAAGCTCCTGGTGATAGGTTTTGACTGGGTACCTCTCCAGGCTGCCTATCGGTTTGGGGCACAGCTGCCCCGCTTCCCCGCGCTGGCTCCTCTCTTTTGCGAGCTTATGGAGCAGCAGCCACGCCGTGCCGTGGAGCGTATGGCCCAGCTAGGGGAAGCACTTCGACTGGGGCTGGAGGCGCTGGAGCCACTACAGAAGCTCGCCCCGAGTGTGGAGAGCTTGCCTGAGGAGTGGGAGTCTATTGCGCGTCTTCTACCCGATGTTCCCGATGTTCCCGGTCTTCCCGATCTTGCGTGGGCGGCAACCGAACCCCTTCCTCCAGGAATCGCAAAGCTCCTCGCGCTGCCCGAGCGTCTGCGACGGGAGGCGGAGTATCTTTCAGCGCGTCCGGAGCTCGCGGTTCGCCACAGCGCCGTTCTCGCCCGCCTCGCTGACGAAGCCGCGCTCCTTCGCACGATTATCGAGGAGGTGAAGGAAGCCGTGACACAGCGTGCGCGACTCTTGCGTGGGGCCGCTCTGACATCTGCCGTCGAGGAGGTCTATCGAAACCGGCTGCGCGGTATTCTAGGCAGCCGGGCGCTCTTGGTGCGGATGACGCCCAATGTGATGAACGCCGCGCTCCTGACACTGGACATTACGGAGAACCGGCGACTATTGATCCGCCTGCTCCGTGCCTACTTCGATGGCGATCGAGATTGGGCGCTGCGGCAAAGGCCCAATCTCATCTTTTTAGAAGCACTCACCGCACGTGGTGTAGACGCGCTGGCGTGGCGCGCGCCGCACGGGGAGAGCGTGAGCGGGCTGCACTTGCACCTCGAAACCGATCCGCTGCATGTTCTTCAGATGGGCAACTACTTCGACACCTGCCTGAGTTTTGGAGGGATCAATGCCTTCTCTACAGTCGCCAATGCCTGCGATGCCAACAAACGCGTTCTCTATGTTCGGGACACGAAAGGCCGCATTGTGGCGCGGCAGCTTCTGGCACTGAATTCGGAAGATCAGCTGGTGGGATTTAATCTCTACAGCACACTTTCTGCAGAGGAGCGCCCCAAACTTACACGTGCTGTGGTGGACTATATACAGCGTTTCGCCACACGCTGTGGCCTGGAGCTAGGGAGCGAGGGCACGGTGCCCCCGCTCCTCGCTACCGACTGGTACGACGATGGCATTACGGCGTGGGACGATCTTCGCGTATCGCCTGTACAAACGTCAGCGCCGCGAGTGCCTTGAGCTTGCTCTCATCAATGCTGCCATGAAGCTCCAGACCGCTCATAAGCTCCGGGCCTGGGACAAAACCCAGTGCTTTGAGCCGGGCAAGCACGTCGGCGGGGGGCTGAACGAGCTTGATGACAATCTTCACGGGGAAGGAGCTTGGTGCCTTGGCCTTCGCCCGAAGCACTGCCGTGAGCTTGCTCAAGGTGTCTTTCGGCTTAGCGGCTTCGGAGAGGGGCGCAGCCAGCTTGGCACGCCCGGTATCGCTCATGCCACCGCCGAAACTGCCAGAACCTAGGTAGCGTGTCTGGAACTGCACGCCCCTCCCGAACGCGGGAGCCGCTGAGGACGCTCCGGTGGCACCGCCATTGTACTGGTAGTTCGAGCGCGATCGTTTCCTAGACTCAGACTCCATCGAAACGCCCTCTGGCAGCTCGGTGGGCACGACCACACTCTTGTGCTCACCACTCAGATTGCGAATACGCTCGTCCACGGCCACAAACGACGTGTACTCGGTCATGAGCTTGTGGGTCAGTGCGAGCTGGGTCACTTGCTCCACAGGGGTCTCTTGAAGGTCGCCCGCCCAGACATCGCCCATGAGCGAGGCGATCTTCTCACGCGCCCAGAGGGTGGGAATAGCCTCGCCCACGCCGGGTTCGGTGCTACTCGGAAGGCTCACCCGGATTTTTCGCTCCCAGGGCTTGCCGCGCAGCCTCCCACGCACCGTGATCGTCCCGGTTCCGGCTTTGGTGTAGCGTCCCTTAAGCACAATCGGTGCAGCGGAGAACACATCGGGGATCTGCTTGGGATAGACCTCGCCCGTCTCCACACCCAGCTCGCCCCAGTCCACCGAGATCTCCGTGAGAAGCGGATCGGCGATGCGCTGGTAGAACTTCTGCGCCGTGTTCTTGCCCGGCTGCCGCAGGTCCACAATATCGGCGACCCCTTTGCCCTCGCGTGCCATTCCCTCGATCAGAAACCGATTCACGGAGTTACCAATACCAAAAGGGAACATTCGGGCACTGCCCCGGTGGTTGCGAATAAAGCCTATAATGTTTCGGTCATTGTTGACAAAACCATCGGTCATGTAGCAGATAATACGCAGCCGATCCGGGTCATCCGGCTGGCGCAGAGCAAAGTCCGCCGCTTTGAGAATATCGGTGCCGCCGCTACCCTGGAGCGGGTTGAGATACGCAAGTGCCGTCCGAAGGTTTTGTGGGGTTGCCGCCACAGGCTTCGGGAAGCACGGATAGACTTCTGTGTTGAAGCCCAGGAGCTGGAACGTATCGCCGGGGTTGAGGTTCTGAAGGCAGTAGCGCATCGTCTCTTTTGCCTTCTCAATGGGAGCACCCGCCTGCGAGCCGGTCTGGTCAATCACAAAAACCAATTCCTTGGGGGTCACCTCGGCGCGGCGTGGCGTGGCGGGGGGCTGCAAGACCAGCAGGAAGTGGCCGCCGCCCTTGCCATCTGACTTTGCCAGCAGACCCTCTTGAACCTCGCTCCCGGCTGCGGTGTAGCGCAGGATAAAGTCTTTGTTGGGGATGGAATCCGCAGGACTGAGGGTGATCTGTGCGCGGCTCTCGCCCAGGCGCTGGATCTTTACGGCATGGAGCTGCGCCGCCAGCTCTCCCAGGGCAAGGCCAGCATCTAAGTTCACGCTCACCGAGACATCGTGGCCCGAGCGCACACCGAGCGGCTGGTTCGTCGTCGCGGCACCGTAGCGCGGCCCCACTACCAGCGGATGCACGAACTCGTAGTGACCATCTTCGTACTTGAGGGGCATCACATAAGAGATCTGCACCGCCACTTGCTCGCCGGGCAGCAAGTTCGCAATTGACTGCGTAAAGATATTATCGCGCTCTTGATCCAAAAGCGCCGCCGTCTGACCCGCCGCTCGGGCGGCATCGTAGATCTGGCGTGCCTCATCGCGTCGCTTGATCGTCCCTTTTATCACGCCCTCTTTGCCGATCTTGATGGTCATATCGTCCACGGCGGCGTTCTCAGGCAGGGGGAACGTGTAGATCGCCTCGACAGGCCTGCCGTCGCGCGGCCCCTCAAAGAGCTGGGTCACGGTGACCCGCGCCACCATCCCCGAAATGTTTGCCTTGACAGCGGTGTGTCGCAGCGGGCAGAGTGCTTTTGTGTCCTCGATGCGCAGGCAACCCGGTGTCTCTTGAGGAATTGCGGGTGCCGCACGCATCGTGGAGATTGGGCCTAGCTCTGGGAACAAGGCAGGGGTGCTCGGACGATGTGCGGGCAGGGTGAGGTTCTGTGCGCGGCTCCGCAAGAGGGTAGCGCCACCAGCGGCGACGCTGATACCCAGTAGGGCAGCAATGGAAGTGGTTGTTTTCATCGTGAATTTTTACTCCTGCGCCTTTGGTTCCCAACGAGCGCCAAAGGGTTCACGGTGAATAGCCGGGGCGATCTAAGGTAAAATACCAGCCATGGAGAGGTACAACCTACTCAATAGAATCTACATTGCCTTGCTGACAGCCAGTCTCGCGCTGGAGATGGTGGCACGAGTGGTGTTTCTGGGAGCTGCGTTGCTCACCGCGACTCTCTCGCTCCTGCTGGTGGCGGGGACGGCACTTGGGTGTCTGTGGTTTGCGAACCTGCCCCGGATGACCCTACTGACGAGGATGGCGCTCCTGTGCCGCGTGGTGGTGACAACACAAGTGGTGCTCTCTGCCAAAGAGCTGCTGAGCACCGAGGCGCTCCCACTCCTCTTTCGTCTGGGCTACACGATTGCCTGTCTTGCTCTCTCGGTGGTGACCGCATTCACGCTGGAGCGCGACCTGCGGCTGATTCTCTGGCAGCACCGCGAAAAGTGAAGGGGTTCGTCGCGGAGCTAGTGGCTCCACAAGCCGCTCAACTGGACCACGATCCTGAGGCGCTGCGTACTGTCTGGGAGGAGTTTGTACGCCGGGGGCTCCATCTTCAGCTCGACTTTTTCACGACCCTTCCTTTCCTTGCGGAGCACTCCGGTGCCTTTGCCTTTCTCGCACTCCAGCAGCGTGTCGCGGGTTGCCCGGATCCTCCTGCGGGGGTGGCGTTTGGGCACTTGCGCAATCCCCATGGCCCCGCCCCTCTCTGGCGCGAGGGGCGAGTCTCGGGCACGGTTCCCTGGCTGACCGGCGCAGATCTCTTTGCAAAGGTTCTGCTTGGCTTTCGCCTGCCCGACGGTTCCGAAGTGCGTGCTTGGGTACCAGCACACGACCGCTCGGAGTTTCGGCACAGCGCACCACTGCCCCTGTTGGCAATTCGCGGCGCGAACACCGTGGCAGTCACTCTGCGCGAGGTGGCCGTGGAGGAGAGCCTGTTTGTCTCGGTGCTGCCACGGGGAACTCAAGCGCAAAACGATGCCCGTGGCGTGCTCTACCAGACTCCTCTGATGCTGGGGAACCTGCGCGCGTCGCTACGGCTGATGGAGCAATCACAGCGGGGGGATTTGGCGAAGGCTCAAGAGCTTGTTGCGCAGCTCACCGCTGCGCTTCAGGCCGAAAACGCACAGGAACATGGCCCCGTACTTCGTGCCCGCGCAGGAGATCTCTCGGTGCGGCTTGCGCGGCTTGCCTGCATGGCCTGTGGCGGCGGCTCGCTGCTCACCGGCCACCCTGCGGAGCGGCTCTACCGGGAGGCACTGGTCTTTAGCCTCATGGCCCAGACCGATGCCATTGTTGACAACGCATTTGAGGACCTTTCATGAAAACACTCCAGGCAAGTCCTGAACACTTTACCGTCGCCGTTGACCAGGCACAAGCTCTTGGGTGCACGGCAATCGCCTGGGACCTGCGCCTCCCGTGCGCTGTCGCCGTGGCCACCGCGACCCAAGCGGGATTGGCCTCGCTTGGCTGGCTGCAAGCGGCCCGCGACCCCGACGCGGCAGCGGCGCACCCCGAGTGGCTCCATGCGCCGCAACACTGGGAGTGGGTAGGTCAGGGGCTTCCTCATCCTATGCTTGTGGGCGGCTGGATTGGGCTGAACACGAAGGCGGCGTTTGCACACGCGCTGGCGACCGTGACCCAGAGAGTTCTCGCCAATCCGTGGTGCCGCACGCTCTATCTCTCCGAGATCCAGGGGCCGCCGATGGGCTGTGGCTGTGGGAACCTGTGCTGCCGAAGCTGGGACAATGCCCCGGGCGAGAAGATCGCGGCCACGGCCTACCAGAAGCCGGAGATTCTCTTCCCGCTGGCGTTTTTCCAGGCGGTGCGCGCCGCTGTCCCAAGCCTCGAAATTATTCCGATCCTCTGCCCGGAGTGTGAGCGAGGGATCATGGTGGATGGCGTGGACGATCCCGATGGCCCGGCGGGCACAAATCTGTGCCAGGGAATTCCGTGTGTTCGCCCCTGCGCTCTGGACTATTGGCCGCGCCTGCTCGCCACCTTTCGCGCCGAAGTTCCGACGGTCGGGCTGCTCGCGCTCACGCAGGCGCTCCAGAAAAACCATTCGGTCTATGGCGAGCCGGGCTGGGCACTGCGCGCGCACCGGCACTACGGTACGGACTTACTCCCCTGTGTCGAGCCAGGCGATGCCCACAAGTTCACGCACTGCCTGATCGCTACCTCTGCGCCCCAGAACTGCTGGCCCGTCGTTCCGCCCGAGGGCTACGTCGCCGCCATCCCACCGATTATGTGTGGCTACTGCCCGCCTGAGCCGTAGTTTCTTGCCGTGTCTTCCACCGAAGATCTGTCCCAGTGGAGGACATGCTCGATAATCTTGCGTAGGGTCGTGATGCCGGGCTCGCTCTCTTTATCCAACGCATCGTCAGGAAGATCCAGCAGCAGCGCGATGAGCGCGGCACGCTCGCGATACCACTCCGCCAGATAGCGCTCGCGTGGGGATTTTTGGATGAGGCCAAGGGCGTAGCGCCGGTCAGAGATCTGCCCATAGTGCATCTTTTCATGCTCGGCATTGTGGGCCAGTAAGTCGTTGAGGTTCCCGCGCATTGCGCAAGGGTGGGCACTGGGCTCGTCGCCTGCCACCTCTGTGAAAACATCTACCGCACGGTTCATCTGCTGTTGGAGGCGCTCAATAAGCACCGACACTTCGGGATTGCGTCTGTCCATGAGATTAACTATACCCGCGAAAGGTATACTACACCTGCTATGGCCGATCTCTTTATCCTGAAAACATCGCTTCTTGAGGCGCTGAAACCCAAACGGCTCCTCACGGCGCTGCTCCTGCTGATCCTTCCCGCGCTGGCGGCGATTATCTGGCGCGCGATCGTGCCCGGAGATCGGTTCGATCCGGCGGAGGCCTACAACACCCTCGCGGCCTACTTTGTCTTTGGCTTCACGCTCACCATTCTCTCTGTGATCTATGGAACGGGGGCGCTCTCTGCCGAGATCGAAGGACGGACTATTGTCTACTTGCTCACCCGGCCCGTTCCCCGCTGGCGTCTGCTCCTGATGAAGCTGATTGGGGCCTGGGTGGGGATCACGGTAACAGTCGCGCTCTCTGTCTTGCTACTTGGCTTTGCAGTCTATGGCCTGAAGCCCGAGTGGGCACGGATTGTCTCCGACATGCGCATCATCCCGGTGGGAGCGCTTGCCTACTCCTCGCTCTTTCTGTTTTTTGCCACCCTCATGCCCAAGCCGCTGATCTGGGCGCTGCTCTATGGGTTTGGCTGGGAGAACATTGCCGCGCTCTTTCCCAGCGGCTTTGCACGGCTCTCGATTCTCTCGTACCTGCGGACACTGGCGCCGCACTTAAAAGAGGTGCTGGGAGCGCAAGGAGGAACCGAGGATGTCTCCAATATTCTCCTGCGCGGCAACCCGCTTGCGATCACGCAGCCGATCGCTTGGCTCACTGTGAGCATTATCACGGTTCTGTCTCTGGCACTCTCTCTGTTTTTCTTCAGCACACGGGAGTACGTCCCTAGAGAAGAAGGCGGCTAGCCAGTGCTCCGTAAAGGCTATATTCAACAGCAGATCGAGGGTTTGGCGACGGCGCTCGGGACGATTTTTGGCATTGAGCTTGATAAAGCCGATGTTCTCAAGCGGCTCGGGAGCTCCTGCCGGAATCTGACGGGGCTTGATTTAGACACGCTGCTGCGGCTGGACGATGCGACGCTTCTTGGAATGTTCGCGGGTGGTGATCGCACGCGGACGGCAGGGAATGCCTTTGTCGCGGCGCAGTTCTTGCTCCAGCGTGCCAAGGCCGATCCCCTTCAGGGGCGTGTCGCGCGCCGCAAGGCACTGCTGCTCTATGCCGAAGCTCTCGCGCTGGAGTCGTCGCTGCGCTCCAAAGACTACCTGAGTGAGTTTGAGAGCTTGCTGGCGGAAGTGGAGGCCACGGACTCAACGGCACCTATCCTCCGGCAAGCCGCCCGCGCGATGGAAGCGCTGACATTCTACGCCCGCGCGGAAAACTACCACTTCCATCTGCGAGACAGCCACGCGGACAACGCCGAGGACGCCGCACGGGAGTTCTATCTGCGCCTCCTGGAGTTCCCTGACCCTGAGCTTATCGCAGGGAATCTGCCCCGTGAAGAAATACAAAACGCCCTCACCGAGCTGGGATAAGTGTTGCCTTGCTTGCAAGGGCAAGATGTCCTATAATGTACACCGTCCGATGGTGCAAAACCACTCGGATAGTATGCTCTTTGAGGAGACGAAATTTATGAAGCGACGTTCTGCTTTTACTTTGATTGAACTCTTAGTTGTGATCGCCATTATCGCGATTCTTGCTGCCATTCTCTTTCCCGTTTTTGCGCAAGCCCGTGAGAAAGCCCGTGCTATTTCTTGCATGTCCAATGTCAAGCAAATTGGCGTCGCCATGATGATGTATGCCCAGGACTACGATGAGACCATGTCCATGGGGTTTACGAACCCTGGCATTTCCCGCGACTGGACGGTTGACTTAATCCCCTACATCAAGACCGGCGATACCAATCTAGCCACCCAGATCAATGCCGCGCTGGCGTCTACGCGCCCCGATCTGTTCTGTGCGAAGCTGCCGTTCTACCAGTGCCCCAGTAAAGCCCCTTCTCGTGATGCGCGTGGCTTCCGCCGAGGCTTTGGCTTTAACTGGTGGCTGGCCACAGGTACGGGGGTTCCACTTGCCTCTGTCGCCAAGCCCTCTGACTGTCTGGCATTTGGTGAGGTCTTTGGGGAAGTGGATCGCCTGATTCCGTTCAAGTCACCATCCAATATAGATCAGCGTTTTGTTCCCGAAGCACGGCATAATTTGGGAATGAATATCGCTTTCTGTGATGGGCATGCGAAGTGGTTCGTCGGCACTAACACCCGAGTTGTTTGGCCGACGGGACTTGTTTGGCCGCAAGCCGATGGACCGATTTCTACCTTCTTCAATGTGCTAACAGGGCCGTAAGTTTTTAGTGATGGCAAGACTAACCGAGGCGCAGATTGCGCAGTTTAAAACCGACGGTGTTTTAGTGGCCGAGGGGGTACTCGACGACTCCGATCTCGCTCCAGTGATCGAGGGCTACACGCGCTGGATCGAGGCGAAGGCGCAGGAGCTAGCAATCCCAGACCAAGCAAGCAACGAGCCGTTCGAGCGCCGGTTTGCCCGCTTCCACACCCAAAATAAGAATATCGAGCGTGGTATGGACGTGATGAACGCGCGCCTGCCGGAGTTTTTCGCGTTTCTGCGCTGCCAGAATCTACTAGACGCGGTGCAGCAGCTTCTTGGGACGCCCGAGCTGATTGCAAGCCCCATCCAGCACCTGCGTGGGAAAGTGGCCGACACGAGTGCGGGAAGCTACTTCAATGTGCCGTGGCACCAGGATGCTGCCGTGACATGGGAAGAGGCGGATCACAGCGAGATCATCACCTGCTGGCTGCCGCTGGTGGACGCGACGGTGGAGAACGGTTGTATGGAGATCCTGCCTGGTGTCTGGAAACAGGGCGTGCTCCCCCACATCGGTGGTGCGGGCGGCGCGACCATCCGCCCCGATGCTCTGCCCGAAGTTGCGCCACTGATCGCTGCGGTCAAGAAAGGCGGCGTGGTCTTCATGCACCGCTGCACGCCGCATCACTCGACCCCCAACCTCACGGACACCGTCCGCTGGAGCCTGGATCTGCGCTACCAGCCCACGGGAACGCCCACAGGCCGCCCGTGGCAGCCGTCGTTTGTGGTACGTAGCGAGGCCGACCCGAGCACGGTCGAGACAGACTACGCCACCTGGGACGCCGCCTGGGCCGAGGCGCTGGCCAAGCCCGCCCCAACCAAGTCGGCACACCGTACAATGTAGGGTATGCACACGTTTACGTTTATTACACCCGGAAAAGTACTCTGCGCGTCGGGCGCGGCTACCGACGGGCGGCTGGCGAGCGAGGCGGCGCTGCTGGGCATGAAGCCGCTGCTGGTCTGTGGCAAGAGTCTGGAAGCGTCGGGGATGCTGGCGAAGATTCTCGCGACGCTTCCCAATGCCAAAGTTCATCTTGGTGTGCCACCCGAGCCAAGCCTTGCCGACTGCGCCGCCGCGCAAGCTGCCGCCCACGGCTGCGACTCGGTGATTGCGATAGGGGGCGGGAGCGTGCTGGATGTCGCCAAGGCCGCCGCACTTCCGAGCACAATCTACGACTACTTCGACGGTAAACTCGCCGTGCCGGAGCAGACTTCGGGGGCGCTCCCGATCCTTGCAATGCCCACGACAGCGGGCACGGGCTCCGAGGCCACTTGGGTGGGCGTCTATACCGACAAGCGGGGCGCGACTCCCAAGAAAGCGAGCATCCGGGGCGGGGCGATGCTCCCACGCACCGTGATCCTCGATGCCACACTCAGTGTTTCCTGCCCGCCCTATGTCACGGCGTACTCGGGCATGGATGCGTTTGTACAGGCTGTCGAAGCGTATGTCAGCCGGGGAGCCAACCCGCTCACCGATCCGCTGGCGCTGCAAGCCGCGTTTGACATCGCCGAGTGGCTGCCCGCCGCCTTCCGCGACGGCGAGAGCCTCGAAGCCCGCGAGCGCATGCTGATTGCGAGCTATTGCGCTGGGATGGCGCTCAATACTGCGCGTCTCGGGCTGGTACACGGCATCGCGCACCCGGTCGGCGCTCGCACCGGAGCCGCGCATGGTCTGCTCTGTGCACTCCTCCTCCCGCCGGTGATTCGCTTCAATCTCGGAGCCGACTTGGATCGCTACAGTGACCTCGCCATCGGACTGGGAGCGCCCCGCGAAGACCTCGCCGCCTTCGCCGAACAGTGGCTCGACGACTTCTCCATCCCACGCCACCTCTCCGATCTTGGCCTGCAACGCTCCGACTTCGATGCCATCATCGCCGAGACCATGGTCAGCGGCTCCACCAAAGCCAACCCTCGCACCGTCACCGAGAGCGATGTCCGCGAAGTCCTGGAAGCCTGCTGGTAGCACGATAAAATAGATTGGAGGTAGAGAATGCCCCTTCTTGAAGTCTTACCCACATTAAAACAACTGACGCGCAAAGAAAAGTTTGAAGTTGTCCAGTTTCTTGTTGCCGATCTGGAAAGTTATGACAAGCCAGCAGCGGTTTCTCTCTCAGAGGTTTCGGGAGTCTATGAAGTTTGGTCACCAATAGACGGTAGCGAGGCGGTGGCTCTTGCCATGGAAGAGCTACTTGAGGAGCATCGTACGAATGCCTGAACTTAGCCGGGAGCGTTTTTCGTATTCTCTCGTTGGCCCTGAAGATGCTCCTCGGCGGCCTCGTCCCATTCTATCGTTAACACTCATTGTTTCTGAGAGAAGGATCTCATTTCCTGCCTTAGTGGACAGGGCCAGCGCATCTATAATTGTGAATAGCGTACGGGTACATTCCCCGGAGCTTGCTCCGTGACCGCATGGAACGTGTGGGCATCTCTCAGGATGCCCACTTCTTCTAGGGTTTCGGCTC
>NZ_JAYVPL010000155.1:0-41018 GCF_043757465.1 Armatimonas sp. | reverse complement strand
TTTTTTTAGCCATTCTCTTCTTTCTAAGACAAATTGTTCATCCTTTTTAGGATTATTTTTTTGTGTCTTTTTCCAAGAAAACCCTGCTTCGTTCATTAGGCAATAGTATGATTGTTGTGACTGATAGACAGTATTGTATTTATCTTTAATATATTGTATTATTTCTTGAATTTTCCAGTTGTTCTTATTTTTTAAATGATTTATCACCTCTTCTTTTTCTTCTTTCGTTAATTTTGGTTTTGATCCTTTATATTGAAGATTTAGCGACTCTGCTCCTTTCTCTGTGTAAATTTTTATCCATTTAGAAACAAAAGCGGAAGATATTTGTAATGTTTTGCAAATGATTTTTCTGTCGATTTTGTTCTGGTGCATTTGTACGGCGATTGCTCTTTTGAGTTCTCGTGTTTGTGTGGTGTTTTGTATGAATTGTTCAATGTCTTGGGAAGCCATTCTGGGAAATTACCTCATGGAAAAAGATGAAGAGAGTATACCAGAGAATAGTATTTTTACAAATCAATTGGGAATACTATAGTATTTCTGCCGCAGCGGTGTTTGCTCCCTCGTGGAGCGTGTTATGCCGCAGATGGTCTTTTGGACTTTCATTATGAGACTTTTCACTTTTTATCAGAAATGCCCTTTCTCAACCGTTCTGTAGGCGAAGGTGAATCCTACCTTAGCTAGGAACAGAATAACACAAAATGACATCTATTTCAACTTTTCTCGACGAGTGTCGAGATGTGGCACGGCTACGCCACCTTGCTTACTCCACGGAGCAGAGCTATGTCGCCACAATCCGGCGCTTCATTTACTTTCATGAGCGACAACATCCAACAAAATTGGGAGTCGAGGAGATTCGAGCCTATCTGACACATCTTGCAGTTGAGGGCAATGTTGCCGCATCCACCCAAAACGCCGCACTGGCAGCACTCCTCTTTCTATACCGCAATGTTCTGAAGGTCGAACTCTCTCACATCCACGATGTGGAGCGTGCACGACGATCCAAGCGTCTGCCAACCGTCTTTACCCGTGAGGAAGTGACGGCGATTCGGGGAGAGATGGCGGAGCTGTACTACCGCGCATCGCCTGTGATCTCCGCGCCGATCCACTGCGGCAACCACGAGGCCCTCGTTGTTTCCCAGAAACGCATCTTCTCCACTAGCGGCCCCTCGCGCACGGTTCGGTGCTCGTCACCAGAAACTTGCGCTCGATCTCGGTGTTCGAACTCACAGAGCGAAAGTCCCGACCTTGTTACTTCCTTCGCGAAGCGGCAGATTTGGCACGGGGGGCAGGCTTCTTTTTCCGAAGTCCAATAGCGGAGTATATGCAAACATAATCATCGGCAACCTGTGGACCGCCTGTCGTTGCCCATATTGCACATCTCGATAGATCCGGTTGGATCGTGATCTCATAGCAAGTCAGCACTGGGGCCAGAGGGTTCTTCGGACTGTGAAACACAGCGGACACACGTGGCTGCTCCCTGAAACCGTTGGGCAGAGCAATATCCGCGGCGAAGGCATTCGATCTCTTTCCATCCGGGGTTTGGCCTCCCGATTGCTGGCACATCGGCTCAGTTCCGCAGCATAAGAGATCGTTGGGGAGCTTCATCTTGACCTGTGTACGCCACTTGGAAGGGGCACAGTGTGAGTGTGCCATTTTGTTTTTCTTACGAGATGCCATGATGGGATTGTAACAGAAAAGCCTCTGGTTTCCTTGGTAGCCTACTGCCGCTCCAGCCAGGGGGCGACTTTTTCTACCCAGCGGGCGGCGTGCTCGCGGAGGCCAGGGCCGCTGAAGTGGACACCCTTGCCGCCGGTGTCGCGCCACTCAGACTTGAGGGAGTCGCTATCGGGGCCTTGGAGGGCGAGGTGCTCTTTCCAGAGGGCGGCTTGGGCGGCGCGGATATCCGGGGAGGACTCGTCGCCGGGGACGTGGTAGCTCACTTGGGCTACAAACCAGGGCGCATCCCAGCCAATGGCGCGGCGGGAGTCTCGGATGAGCTTTGCAAGATAGTCGTGGTAGAGCGTTCCGGCCAGCGTGCGCGTGGTGTCTTTTTGGTTGGCATCGCTCTCCCCCTGGTGCCACAAAACAGCGCGAAAGCCGTGTGGCCCGAGGAGCTTCATGCGGCTCGTAAACATTTCAAATGCCTCGCCCTTGCACTCCCAGAGCCCGTCGGCGCGCTTTTGCACGCGGCTCTCAATGGTCGGGGGATTGGGAAACGTGCTGCCCTTGGGGAGCCACTCACGCACACTGCTCGCCCCGATTCCGCAGGCGATAAAGCCCACCGGGACTTTGAAGCGCTCGGCAATCGCATCGCCAAACGGAGGCAGAAAGCTCCCGCCACCGCCACTCGCGCCGGGCTGTGGGTCGTTTGCAAGCTGCCAGCGGGTGCCGTCAAACGTGACGACCTTGCCCGTCTTGGTGCGCTGCTTCTCCTCGCCGTGATTGGCCGAGTTGGACTGCCCTGCCACCACAAAGACCTCCCCCACCCCGACGTGCGCGACGCTTGCTTCGGCGAGCACGGCTCCAGCGCGTGTGGCTCGCACGTCCAAGCGGTACCAGCCACCGGCGGGCGCGTCGAGCGTTGCCGTAAATGCCATACCTTCAAACTTCGGCTTGAGCCTTTGCCACGGGCCGTCGCCCAGCCGCGCCTCAAGAGTTGTGCCTTTTCCAGAAAGTTCAGCCAGCATGCCCGTGATCGTCAGCTTGCCTTTTGTCCGCGACAAGCGCTGCGTCACTTGATACTCTAGCGGCGCGGTGAGAGCCATACCCGTTGTCTGCGCCAGAACAAAGTCCACCAGCTCCTGGCACAGGAAGAAGCCGGGCCACATGTTGTGCCCCTGGCCGGGAGGCACGATTAGCTGCATCGTTCCACCCAGCGCCTCGTAGCGGCGCTTGACCTCACCCGCGTTCTTCTCCAGCGGCACGACGGTATCGCTATCGCCCTGGATCGCAAAGAGCGGCACGCGGGCTTTGGCGAGCAGCGCAAGCCGATCTATCGGGTTATGCTCCTTGAGCCGTGCCGTCAGCTCCGCCTCGGTCATCCGGTAGGCACCGCTGGCCTTCGCGACTCCGGGGTAGCTAGCAATGTCACAGACCGGGTAGATTCCCGCAAATCCTGCCACTTTCTCCGGGTTCTCTGCCGCCCAGCTCAAAGTCATGAGCCCGCCCCGGCTCCGCCCCAGCAGAACCATCTTTGCAGCAAAGCCACGTTTCTGGGTGAGCTCGGTATAGAGTGCCGTGAACAGCGCGCGACCGTCTGGGCTTCCGTAGGACTCCCCAACATCAATTCCCGCGAGGGCGATCCCTGCCTTTAGGAAGCGCTCGAACATCCAGCGCTCCTCCGGCCCCGGTAGGCCCGGCAAGGTCGGTGCGTACCAGACCCAGGGCGTAGGGCGGCCCGTGGGCTTACCTTCGGGGAGAATCACAAACGCGGGTCGCCCCGCAACCATGAACGCCTCACCGGGCAGTGGGAGTGCTTTCTGGGGGACAAGCGCCGCCGCTGCTTTCCGCGCCGTGGCTTTTTCATCGTCGGTGAGGTCGTTGCCAGGATCGTTGCCGCCCATTAACCGATGAAGCGGGGACGCTCCGGGCTCGGGGTGCTTGAGGCCAAGAAGGTGCCCCAGCTCATGAGCGACCGTGCGGCTAAACGAGCCCTGCTGAAACGGGCCACTCTCCACCAGCACGAGCTTGCGCCCTGGCAGTGCGTGGCTCTGCGACGTGCCGCCGAGATACGGGACGACATAGACATTCACCACTTCCGGGTCTGAGTGCCCCTCGCTATCGCGGACGGCGTTTAGCACATAGGACATCACCTCAGTGCGGCCCTCGCGACGGGTCGTGGCGAGGCTCACGCCGCTTAGTTTCCACGCGATCTGCGCCGCCGACCAGATGTGATTGACCTCGGGAAGAACCGTTTTTGCGAGCTGCTCCGGCGTGAGCCAGGGTATCATCGCGACCTCGCGCTTGGCCATCAGCAGATCGGCGACAAGGTGAAAGTGGACAGGAATCTGTAGTAGTGATTGTTTCATAGCAGATCGATCTCGTAGATAGACCAGTGGTAGATAGGGCTGATGCCGGTCTGCGTGATTCGGACGTAGCGGGCAGTCTGTGTGGGGAACGTAATCGTGGTGATTCCGAGATCGCCCTTGCCGGTGGCAACCGGAGTGCTCCAGTGATTGCCGTCCTGGGAGACGGTGACGGCATACCCGACAGGCGAGTCCCAGAGCGCCCAGGTGTTGTCTAAAACGAGCTTGGAGAAGCGCTCGGTGCGCTGGAGGTCGAGCTGAAACCACTGACCGGGGTACTGCGTTTTTGTCATGTCCCGCCAGCCCGTCCAGTGGTCGCCGTCAATCGCGCTAGCTGCCGGAACCGCAATAGGGATTTTGTCGCCGCTGAAGAGAAACGAGCTATCGGGCACGGACGCCGACGCGACCCAGTGTTTTTTTTCGAGGGGCTTTGCCTTCGCGGCAGGCTTCGGCGCAGGCTTGGACGAGGCAAGCGGCAAGCTCCCAATGCCACGAAACTTCCAGGCCCCCGGGGGAACAGAGAACGTCACATAGTCCGCGTCCTCGGCAAGAAACGCCACTCCTGCGGGGACACCCCGCATGGTCCCGTTTTCCCAGAGTGTCTTACTGCCGAGCTTGATCGCCTTCAGCGCCGAGAACGCCGCTTTGGGAATCCCGACCACCGCAGTGGTGTCTGCCGGAACCGTCACACTGAGTGCGTACTCGGACTTGGTTTTCTTCAGCGCGACTGTGACATTGCCCTTCACCGTGGGCACGACCAAGTTGATCTCGGTGAGAAACGCCTCCTTGGGCAAGACCTGAAAAACCGTCCAGCCCGGCTCGATGGGCGCAACTCCCGTGATGCTCTGCGAGAGAATCAGTGCGGGCGGGTTCCAGCCATGATTCAGCGACGATGCATCGTCGAAGGCGTCTATGCGCGATGCCCACCAGCGGTCGTAGTGCTCCCAGAGGGTGGTGAAGCTGCACGGGATCATGGTCTTGTAGCGCTCGACCATCCGTAAGAGTGCGTACTCTTGCTTGCCCATCAGGCACAGCGCCTCAAAGACCCACCTATCGAAAAAACAGCTCGCGTAGGTCTTCTTGGTAAGGACATTTTCGTAGATCGCGTCCCACTTTCCGCGCTCCGCCAGCCCCACATTGACCGCCATCGCATTGGCACGGTCATCGGGAGCGTTTACTTGCTCCGACTGGTAGTAGCTCCCCTTCCAGAACTTGCTATTAAAAGTCGCCTGGATCGCCGCGCGCTTCTGGTCAATCTCGGGCACATCGGCGTCGTGCCCCGTGGCGAGCGCGATCTTCTTGAGTGTCCCGAGGCAGTTGTAGTAAAAACAGGTCTCCGTCACCGCGATGTCCTTGACCTCTTTGCCCCAGTCAAACCAGGTGCGCTTACCAAACTGATAGGTCTCAAACAGAAAGACTTTGGTCGGCTCGTAGATCTTTCGCAGCGACTCTAGATCACCGGTGTGGAGATAGTAGAACCACAGGCCGTAGTCTCCCAGGAACTCTAAGTGCTGGCCCGGGTAGAACTTGGGCTCCAGCTTGCGCAGCACCAGCTCTTTGGCCAGCGCGTGGGCCTTGGTGTCAAAAACATAGAAGCACTGGTTCAGCTCCGGGGTGCCATCCCCCCAGAAGCCCACGCGCTCACGATCCGGACAGTCGTAGAAGTGGTCCCGCATGCAGATATAGGCCGTGCGCGCCGCTTTTGTCCAGAGTGTGTTGTAGTCGCTGTCGTTACAGACAAACGAGCCCGCGAAGCTCGTATCGTAGCCCGTCTCACGGTACTGTACGGCGCGAACCGTCATGCCTGCAGGAATCGTGTAGACCGCCCCCTCGCCGCTCACCCAGTGTTTCGCCTCGTAGCGCTGCACACCGGGCTTGGCCTCGCACGTCTCCGTGGGTGTGAGATAGAGCACGAGTGGGTTGCTGGAGTTAAACAGAATCTGGCCCCCACTTGCGCTCTCCACCTCGATCCAGGGCTGAAAGTGGCAGTTATACGGGATCGTACAGACCAGCTTCCAGGGCTTATCTTCCCCGTGCGGCAGGTCTTTCGAGGTGCGTAAATAGGGCCTCAGCCCAAAGTCTTTAATTGCCATTTGTGTTCAAGCCGTCTCTTTGATTGCCTGACGTAGCGCCGCCAGTAGTTTTGTTACTTCCACGAAGGGATCGTAGTCCGTGCGGCCCATCGCCAGTGTCTCGATCGGCAAGTAGCCACGATACCCCGACTTGCGGATCAGAGCCAGCAACTTTTCCATGTCAATCCGTGGCGAGTCGAGCTTGCTCTGCATTGTCTCTTTAATCTGCCAGTTTACGGCGTACGGGGCCATGAGAGCGATATCCGCGTACGGATCGGCGCTCAGGTACTTGCCCGTGTCCACAAGCGCCGCGCACCACTCGTGGTTCACGCGCTTGAGCAGGCTGAGGTGCTGCTCCCCCGTGGCGATGAAGTCCCCGTGGTTTTGTACAGCCACAATCACCCCGAACTTCTCCCCGTGCTCTGCACACTCCCGCAGCGCCTCCGCCATCCAGGCTTCGACGGTTTCACGGCTCGCACTGCCCGACGCTTCCTGCCAGCTCTTGAAAGGGGCCTGTGAGTCCGCGAAAGCCCGGATCACGGGTGCCCCCAGCTTTGCGGCGACCTCGATCCAGTCCATGATACACCCTACTCCCTCAGCGCGGACGGACGTATTATCCGTAGTAAAGTCATTGCGCACGCCTGTGCCACTAATATCCAGACCGAGCCGCTGTGCGTGGCGCTTGAGCCGGAAGATATAAGCATCCTCGGGCACTTTGGGATAGCGAGCAAAGAAGTAGCCGGTCAAATCCACGGCATCAATATCCTGCTGGGCGCAGAAATCGCAGACCGCGAAGAGATCAATCCCCACGCTCGCCTCCTTTGCGTTTGCCAGGAGAAGCTCTTGGAAGGATTGACAACCCCCCACGGATAAATCCGGGGGCACTCTCGGACGCTCTCCCGGTAGCCAGCGGGACAGGAATGGTGTTCATGAGTAACAGTCTAGACGATACCGTGTTTTATTTCAACACGGGCCGTCCACTGAAAGTGGGTGTCTACGGGCCTTCGGCCCTAATGTCGCTCCGCGACGCCTCGTCACAACAAACGTTTCAACGGGTCGGTTAGAGCACGTGCCGTCCTGCTCCTACTTGCTTCGTCGTCTCGCTTCCGGGGAGCTTTATCTCCGCATGGCAGCCCTTGGGAACCGTCAGTTCTAGCGTGAGCCGCTCGCCCTGCTTGCGCCAGCTCACTTTGATGTCCCCGTGGGGCGTGGGAACGATACCTTTGGCCCAGGTGAGGCCACTGGGCTGCGGCGCGACGGTGAACGTCTCAAAACCGGGTGTGGCGGGGCGCACCCCAAGAATCTGTACTATCATTTGATAGAGCGGTGTCCCGCCCCAGCTATGGCTCAGGTCACCACGATCCCACATCTCGAGAAGCGACTGCGTGTCCTCCACAATCCTCCAGCGCTTCAGTTGTTCGGGCGCGTGTTTCTCAAAGAGCCCCGTGTGGGCCAGTGCCGCGAAGACAAAGTGCATGAAATACGGCTGGCAAGAAAAGTTTGATGCGGTGATGGCTTTCTCGACAATCGCCGACTGCCGCTCTTTAGGGGCAAGATCATAGAGCGCGGCGAGGAACTGCAGGTGCGCCGTAAATGTCTCGATCTCTTTGTCGGCGGGGAGCCACTGCCCGGGCTTAACCGAGGTCTGGAAGGGCTTGCCGTCATGATACAGACCCTTCTCCGGTACCCAGAGCTCGCGCTCGAAGGCGACGTAGAGATCCCGGCGGATGCGGAAGTACTCGCGCATCCGCCCGGAGTCGTTGGTAAGCCGAGCCACACGCATCCCATCGGCAAGCGCACGGTAGAAGAACGCGGTCATGTAGCCCTGCCCGATCACGGCGGGGGGATGGTGACCGGGAAAGCCAGCGATATCCACCCAGTCTAGGAACATGTAGTTGGGCGCTTCGGAGATCAGGCCGTTCTTGCCAATATAGCTGGTGAACGTATCCAGAAGCGAGTGGATTTGGGGCGCGAGCTCCCGCACCAGCGAGTCATCACCGGTGTGATCCCAGTAGTCCAGCACCATCTGGAGCCAGAGAAGCGCATAGCTCGTGTGAAAGTTCTGGTTCTTGCACTGCGTGAGAATCCAGGCGTACTTGCGTGAGTCTTGGATCGTCAAGGCGGGCTGGAAAAACGCAGCGTAGTTTACGAGCGAGGCGATTAAGTAATCTCCGGGATCACTGATGGGCTCCTGATGGTGCGGCGAGTCTAGGTGATGGGTCTGGAGGCAGATCTGCGTTGCCCAGCGGCACACCGACCAGAGCCGGGTTAGGCTTGGATCACTGCACGAGAAGCTCCCCCGATAGGCCACAGGCTGAGAGACAAAGCTTGCCCGAATATCCATGATCTCCAGTGGCTCGGTGACGTTCTTCGCGGTGAGGTTAACTACGGAGAAACTGTCCATAAATGGCAGCTCGAAGGTCTGGATGCCTCCAGCGAGCGTCGCCGTTGCCATGCGATTATGCCCAGGGGCGTTGGGCTCATTGGGCTCGATGGTGAGAGTTGCTCCCTTGCCGCCTTTGACCACAAAGCTCAGGTACGCCGGTAGCACCCGATCCCAGCGGATACGTGCCGTACCGTCCACCGTCCAACGGGGAAGTGACTGGGGTAGGTGCGGGTACACGACCTCCATGCGGGCGGGAATCTCGCTGGGGACAAAGGGCTGCCACTTATCGGGCATGACACGGGCCATCTCCCAGGCCGACACATCAAACCCTGCTAGCCGCCAGCCATCGGGTTCGGCGGCGGCTTCGTAGTGCCAGTGACCCTTCTTGACCCAGTGCTTGCACTGTGTGACACGCCAGCTTGCATCGGTGGCCGTCACTCCCGGCGCATCAAGGAAGAAGCCACCGTGCCCCCGCGAGCCTTCCCAGCCGATAAGATTCGCGAAGAAGACTTCGGCGGAGAGAGTGTTTATGCCGGGCTTGAGATAGGGCGCGAGATCTACCGTGTCGTAGAAGAACTTGCCGGTTGGGACTCGGTGATAGTCCATCCCGATGTCTGCGGGGCCACGCGCCACCAAGACCCCGTTGATCCAGAGGCGGTAGGCATTGTCGGCACTGATAGAGGCGAGGGCAGTCTTTGGTACACGCGCCAGAGCCAGCTCTTTCCGCACCAGCACAACGGGAGCCTGGGCAGCGAGCCAGATCCAGGCACCGCGCTCGGGCTTGCCTGTCGGCTTGGTGTCTTCGCCTTTGTAGCCTTTTGCTTCGACGCCCTCAGTAACAACTCGGGGCAAAACGCCCTTACGGGCAATCGGGCCGCGTGGATCAGGAGATTGCATGTTGCTCCTTATTCCGCCAGTGCAGGGAGGTTTTCCTTTGTCCAGCGAAGGCGTTTCTGCGAGAGAAACCAGGTCTTGCCCTTGTCGTTGTTGCCCTGGAAGAACAAAACTGTCTTGCCGCGCTCGTCGTAGATCCCCGGATGGCCGGACTCGGAGGCGTTCCACTCGCCTGGCGTGCCGTTGGCCAGAAGCGGCTGGTCGCTCAGGCGGGTCCAGTGGACGCCATCGGTGCTACTCGCCACCCCGATCTGCTGCGGTGCGTTGTTGTAGGCTCCCGCGTAGAAGAGAAACAGTGTCTTCCCCCGCTGACAGAGTGTCGCCGCCTCAATACAGTCGCGCTCCCACGGTAGCTCAGGGGTGAGCATCGGGCCGTCCACGCTCAGATTTTTCCAAGCGTCTTTGTCAAAGTTGGACTTCAAGTCTGCGACAGCCACCCCGAGCATCTGGATCTTAAATGCCGGGTCGCGAGTGGCGTAGTAGAGATAGAGCTTGTCGCCAAGCGGGAAGACCTCGGCATCTATCGCACGCCCACAGTTCCAGGCCCCATCGGGCCGAAAGATAGGATTGGTTGGGTCATGCTCGAAGTGCAGTCCATCGGAAGAGACCGCGTGACAGATCGCATCTTTTGGCCCCATGCCGTAGGTCTGGTAGAAGAGATGAACTTTACCCTTGAGCACCCGTGCCCCCGGTGCACAGATCCCTGCCTCCTCAACCGTTCCTGGCTTGCCCAAGAGCTCGCCCACCTTGGTCCAGTGGATTGAGTCCGTGCTCGCGGCGATCCCAATCCCCCAGCCCTTGGGCGAGTCGGGCAAAGCCAGCTTCGGGTCAAACGGCGGGATTGAGTAGTACATCCAGTACGACTTCTGAAACTTAATCACCGTCGGGTCTTTGGCAAAGGGTCGCCCCAGCCGCGACGAGTCGCCATAGTACATCTTTGGGGTATTCATGACTTCATTATTTCTTTATGATCTCGCGGTATCCTCTCTTCACGATGAAAAAATCTGTTTTTATTGTTGCTGCCGCACTAGCTTTGGGGCTCTGTGGGCTTAGCGTCTATGCCCGCTCGGTTCAGGCACCTAAGGCTCTGGTTGCGGATGCGACGACCAAGAAAGTCGTGGCCGCTGCCGAGGCACTTCGGGCCACACTGAGTCCCGAACAGCGTAAAGCGATGAGTTTTGAGTTCACGGATGCACAGCAGCGTGTTCGTTGGTCGAACTTACCGACAGGGATTTTTAAGCGCGTGGGCCTACGTATGGGCGATCTCAACGAGACACAGCAGAACGCCGTGCACGTGCTCCTTCAGAGCATTCTTAGCAAGCAAGGCTTTCAGAAAGTCACGGATATCGTCAATGGCGATGAGTATCTGCGCCAGAACGACCCGATGAGTGGACGGCTGAACTTTGGCAAGGCCGAGTTCTATCTCGCGTTTCTCGGCAAACCATCGGTGACAAGCCCCTGGATAGTCCAGTTTGGCGGGCATCACCTCGCCATCAACGCCACGGTGGTTGGTCAAGACATTACCCTCGCGCCTAGCCTGCCCGCCGCGCAACCCGCGAAGTACACGCTGGGCGGCAAGACAATCCAACCGCTGGGCCGAGAGATGACAAAAGGCTTTTCGCTCATTCAGGCGCTCACCCCCGAGCAGCAAAAAACGGCGATCCGTGCCCCGTACTTTATTGACCTGGTGCTTGGTCCCGGCCAAGACGGTAAGACGATCGCTCCAGAGGGCATTGCGGGCTCCACGCTCACGGAGCCCCAGAAAAAGCTCCTGCTAGACTTGATGGGGGAGTGGATCGGCAACCTGAACGACGACGATGCGGCTCCGAAGCTGGCGGCGGCTAAAGCGAATCTCGACAAGACCTATTTCGCTTGGGGCGGCCCCACAAGTGCGGGAAGCGCCGCCTACTACCGGGTCACGGCGCCGACGATGGTGATTGAGTACGCTCCCCAGCGGATGGGCGGTGATGGCACAGGTCACACACACTGCATCTACCGCGAGCCCACTAATGACTATGGCGCAGCGCTTACGAAGTAGCGCACTGGCGCTTCTCATTCTCCCCATGGCTTCCCCTGTTCGGGCCCATCCGCGCGATGAGCTTGGGCAGGCAAGCTATGTCGGAATCACGCGCAAGGCGATCACGGTCGAGCTGAGCCTCGCGCCCGGCGACCAGCTTGCTCCCAGCTTTGCAGCGCTTGAAGAAAAACCTGACTTTGCGCAGCGTGTGCTTGGGAATCTCACCCTCTCGCTCGATGGAAAGCGGCTGGCCCTGCGCCTGGTACGTGAGCCACTCCGAACCCCAGAGCAGAGCACCAAGCTCTTTATGGAAGCGCCGCTAGTCTCGCTCTCTGCGGGGGCGCACACGCTGCACTACGAGAACCGCTACGCGCCGTTTAAGAGCGGCTACCTCGCCACGACGCTCGCTGGCACCGATGGCATCACTATCGGCACACAGACCCACGGTGCCTTTCAGCAGACCCTTACCGTAGCGTTTCAGGCTCCTGCGACGGGGTACCCCCTCTTCGTCTGGATCGTTGCCAGCCTTCTAGCACTCGCGGCAAGCTACGGTGCCTGGGGGCGCAAAAAAAGCCAAAATCTGAGATGAGCCCTAAACGAGCCTAGGGGCAACATGGTACAACAAGTCTCACCCATGTCTCAATCCGCCACCGCAATCTATGTCCATATTCCGTTTTGCTCGCGTAAGTGCGGCTACTGCGACTTCAATACCTACTCGGGCTACAAAGATGGCACAAAGGCGCGCTATGTTGAGGCGCTGTGCCGCGAGATTGAAGCCGCAGGAGATGGCAGCCAGATCCAGACGATTTTTTTCGGGGGTGGCACCCCGACCAATCTTGCGGCCAGTGAGCTTACCCGGATTCTGACAACTCTCAGGAGCCACTTTCTGATTGCTGCCGATGCCGAGATCTCGCTGGAAGCCAACCCTTCCGACGCAGACCGGGGTTATCTTGAGGCACTTCGCCAAGCGGGATTTACTCGCATCTCGTTTGGTGTCCAGACCTTCAACGATAGACTTCTCAAGCTCATTGACCGTGAGCACAGCGGCGAGGCGGCAAGGCGTGCCATTGAGCAAGCACGAGCGGCAGGCTTTGATAACGTCTCGCTAGACTTGATGTTTGGCCTGCCTCGGCAGACAGTCGGCGACTTCGAGCGCACACTCGACACCGCACTAGCGCTGGAGATTCCCCATCTTTCGATCTACGGCCTGATTGTTGAGGAAGGTACGCCGTTTTTTGCGAGGCGCGAGCGCGGCAAGCTTCCTCTTCCTCCCGAGAGTGCCGAGGCGACGATGTTTGGCAAGGCGCTCGAAAAGACAAGAGAAGCCGGGCTCACCCGCTACGAGATTAGCAATTACGCCCGCTCGGGCTATGCCTGCCGCCACAACCGTGTCTACTGGCGCAACGAGCCCTACTTCGGACTGGGTGCGGGCGCGACGGGCTATCTCAACGGCGCTCGGCGGGTGAATATTCGGAGGCCCTCCGAGTATATTGAAGCGGCGCTGGTGGGAAAAGAGCTGGCAATCACGCAAGAAACGGAGATACTCACGCAAGAAGAAACCATGGGCGAGACCATGATGCTAGGCCTGCGCCTCGCAGAGGGGATCGCGCTGGACGACTTTGCCGAGCGCTTCGGCGTGCGTGCCGAGGCGCACTGGGCGCAGACAATCGCCACACTAACCACGCAGGGCTTGCTGGAGCGCACACCCACCCACTTGCGCCTCACTGACCCTAAGGGGTTATTTCTCGCCAGCGAGGCGATGGCGAAGTTTATTTGAAGGCAATCAAGCCGTGCAGAGTCCTACTAAGTAACCAACTTACAAGGAGATTCCTATGAAATTCCGTACAATTGCAACTATCGCTCTCTCACTTGTCTTGACAGCAGCACCACGCTCGGTGCTCGCTCAAGACGTTGCGGCCACACCGGTAACCATTACCGCACAAGACGCCCCCGTTCGGAGCACGCTGGAAGCCTTTTTCAAGCAGGCTGGGATCAAAAACTACATCCTTGAAAATGGGGTCGCCGGGTTTGTGACCCTCAACTTGGTGGATCAGCCGATGGAATCCGCGCTTAAACTGGTGCTACGCGCAAACTCTATTCCCTTAACCTACTCCAAAGAGAACGGGGTCTGGATTGTTAAACCCCGGCGCGTCTCAACCGAGGCCGTTCTGGCCCCGATTGAGCTTGCCACGCAGGAGCAACCCGCGTCACCACACTTTGAGCGCATCTCGCTGACCTACCTAGACCCCGCAGATCTCTCGCAGATTCTTGGGGGGATCACCATGATCCATCAGTTCACGCGTTTTACGGGTGGCCAGGGATTTTCAGCGGGGCAAGGTTTTTCATCAGGAAACGGCTTGCTAGGGCGCGGAAACGGGCAACCGAACTCAGGCAATCGGCAGCCAGGAACAGGCGGAGGCGTTCTGTTCCAGGGAGCGGGTAACGGCCAGAGCGGCGGTGGCTAAAACGACTCGCTAAGTGAAAAAAGAGAGCGCCCTGGAAAGAGCGCTCTTTTTGTTAGGGGACAGAGATATTAATGGCCGCTCGGCTCGGCTTCCCTGTCCGACTGGGCAGAAGCACCTTGAGCATTACAAGCCCCCCCGAACGAACCGTACTGGCGGCTTTTTTCGCCTCCTCCAGTGTGGTCACGAGCTTTCCATTGACACTCTGCAAAACCATGCCCCGAGTCAGCCCGGCCTCATCTGTCGGTGTCCCTTGCTTCACTCCAGTGACCAGTAAGCCTTTCACACTCTCCTCAAGCTTCAGCTCTGTCCGAGCCTCCGCATCAAGCGGCTCCAGAGTCGCTTCCAGTACCTCTGGAGTTTTCTTGGTTACAGTAGGACGTGTCGCCGGTGCGGGGCGAAGCTCCTTCAGCTCCTCCAGAGTGGCATTCAGAGTGAGTGGTTTGCCTTCCCGACGAACCTGGATCGCCACCTGGCTCCCCGGCTTGGTGGTCGCAATCGCATTACGTAGGCCTACTTCATCTCGCACATCAGTGGTGCCGAAGCGGGTGATCACATCCCCTGCCTCCACTCCCGCCGTGTCCGCAGGCCCCCCACCGCTCACTTGGGAAACATAGGCGCCCTGAGAGACCTTCAGCTCCTGCCGCCACTCCGGCTCGATATTGGCAGGATTGAGCCCGAGAAAACCGCGGGTTACTTTCCCCTTTGCAATAAGCTGATCCGAAACAAGACGGGCAGTGTTGGCGGGAATCGCAAACCCGATCCCGACACTGCCGCCCGAGGGAGTGTCTATACCCACATTGATACCGATGAGCTCGCCTTTGATATTGAGCAGCGGCCCCCCGGAGTTGCCCGGGTTGATCGCGGCATCGGTCTGGAGAAGCTCAGGATAGTAGCGGCCATCGAGCGGTCCTCCAATCGTGGACTTGCGCTGGAGTGCGGAGACAATCCCGGTGGTGACTGTGTTGTCCTGGCCAAAGGGCGAGCCAATCGCAATGGCCCACTGCCCCACTTTGATGCGCGTTGAGTCCGCGAACTTGATGGCGGGCAGGGGACGCCCCGCGTCTATCTTGATAACAGCAAGGTCAGAGCGGTCGTCGCGCAGGACACGCCCGGTAAAAGTTTCTCCCGTGGAGAGCTTCACTTTCACCTTCCCATCACGTGCTTTCTCTATCACATGGTCGTTGGTCAGGATATAGCCCTCGCTGCGAATGATCACCCCAGAGCCGCCCACGGGTCGCAGGAGCATCTCGGGTTCCTCTGAGGGATTCGGATTCTCTGCGGGTTTCTCCCCGCCATCGGGCTTCGGGGCGGGCTGGAGACGGCGGCGGCGTTGCGGCGCGTTGCCCCCCTGCGGCGGCCCTAAAAACTGCTCAAACGGCGACTCGGCGCGTGGCACTTCGGCAACTGCACTGATCGAGACAGCCGACGGCCCCATTGTCTCAGCAAGCTGTGTGAAAGCCACTTCGAGAGATTGTGCTGTATCACGGCCTTCCTGAACACGAACCGCAGGATCGCGCGCGATCAGACGAGCAGAAAACGGCAAAGTGCAGGTAATCAGCCCCGCAGTTAGGGCAAACGAAACATATTTTCTGGACATTGAACAACCTCCATAGAGAGGACGAGCCAGGGGCTCCTAGCCGCGAAAAATAGAAAAAGCCCCCGCGGCAACGCGCGGGGGCCTGAGAGGCACTTTAAATCTTGTAGCGTCCGTCTCCCTCAGTCGAGGTCTGAAGAATACGTTTCACAAACGAGATCAGCTCCATCGGATTGAAAGGTTTCGTGAGGTACATGTCCGCGCCACCAGAGTACCCACGGAGGACATCCTTATCCTGAGTCTTAGCGGTCAGCATGATCACCGGCAGCTCCGCGAGCGCCGCATCACGACGAATCGAGGCAAGAAGCTCGAAACCATCCATCTCCGGCATCATCACATCGGAGACAACCAGATCGGGGCGGTTCGCTCGAATCTTCTCCAGAGCCTGAACGCCGTTGTTAGCGGTCTCAACGGTATAGCCCATACGCTCCAGGTTCACTTGAATCAATCGGACGATATTGGGCTCATCGTCCACGGCTAAAATACGTGCCATTCTCTTTTTTTACCCTTTCCTGCGGAAAACCCTGTACCAGCATTTTATCCCATTGCCCGGGGTCACGTCAATGGGGATTATCGGCAGGGTGCACCTTTTCCTTTCACTCTGTGCAATCTGCTCACTTTTGCGCTTAAATCAGTGCATAAGTGCAACCCAACACTGTGTCACGGGTCGCATGAGAGGAGTAGAAAAAACAATGGGACCTGTGTGGGGAACCTATTTGATGATTTTTCTGGGCGTGCTTGGTGCGTTGGGGCTCCTGGCCTGGACACTTCGCACACAGCTCAGACGTACAGGGCGCTATCTAATCGCTTGGATAGAGCGAGACAAGCGCGCCGAGGAAGAGGCCCGCACGCAGCGCCAGCAGCGCCAGGAGGCTGAGCAGGAAGTCCAACACTTTCTGCATGAGGATGAGACGCAGGAGCAACAACAGCCCCTGCAGAGGCAATAAAGC
Source organism: Armatimonas sp. (assembly GCF_043757465.1). GTDB lineage: Bacteria > Armatimonadota > Armatimonadia > Armatimonadales > Armatimonadaceae > Armatimonas. The sequence continues at coordinate 24,615 of NZ_JAYVPL010000155.1, read as the reverse complement.
CATGAAATTTAAAACATTTGCACTGGGCTGCGGGGGCACTCTTGCCGCCGGGCTCGCGATCTGGGGATTTATTGAGTCCCGATCTGCGTGGATAGATGCGGGGTATGTGGGCATTCTCTATGATGCCAGCTCCGGCGTCCAGCCCAAGCCCCTCAAGCCGGGGCGCGTTTTTGTCGGCTGGCGGCAACGACTCTATACATTTCCCACCAAGCTGATGAGCGCCAAGTATGTTCAGGACGTTGACGAAGGAGAACAGAAGACTGCCGACGGTATCCTTATCACTACGAGCGACAACGCCAACACGACCTTTGATGTTTGTGTGATCTACCGCATCAATGAGGAAAATGCAATTCGTGTCTTCAATAACTTTGGACCCATTGATGTGGAGACAATCCAAGCAAACCACCTGCGCCGCGCCATCAAAGATGTGGTCAATGAGATCGGCCCCAAGTACGATGTCTTTGAGCTGATGGGGCCCAAACGGCAGGAGTTCTGCCGACTTGCCACGGAGTCGCTCAAGAAGCGTATGGAGACCAACGGCATCTCCATAGACTCCCTGATGCTCATGACCGCCGCCCCCGCCCCAGAGACCATGGAGAAGATCACGCGCCGGGTGAACCAGTACACCGAGTACGATATCGCCGTCCTCCGCAGGCAGATCGCGGAGGTGGCGCGGCAAACCAATGTCATCACTGCCCAAGCCAGGATGACTGCCACGAGGCTCACCAGTGCCACCGCCAAAGACAAAGGGCTTGAGCAGCTCCAGCTCCAGGCCGATGAGGAAGCGATTGAAAAATGGGACGGTCACCTCTCCGAAATTCGGACAGGCGGTGGCCAGACCATGGTGCTTGATGGCAGTACGCTCGCCGCGCTCAGCAAACGGCGCTCAGCAGCACCCGCACCCCAGGAAAAAGGACAAAAGGGACAATGAAACGCCACACCAACCGAAACCTACTCTGCCTCGCCCTGCCCCTTCTAGCAGGCTGCGCGCGTGAGATCCCGCCCGCCCAAGTGGGAGTTAAGTTTTCCTCATCCAGCGGCATGGAGGAGAAGCTTCTCAAGCCTCAGGTGGTCTGGGTACTGCCCCGCCAGCGCCTGGTGCTCTACCCCACCAATATCCGCAATGCTACCTACACCCGCGGTGGCCACGGCGGAGCGGAGCGCGCTGGCAACGACGCAATCCAGTGCTCAACCAATGAGGGCGCCATTTTGCCGCTCGATGTGACAATCAGCTACCACGTGGACCCTGCCAATGTGATGACAGTCTACAAAAACTTTGGCACCAACGACATCCAGCAGATCCAGACCGAGTTTATTCGCCCCGCCACCAACTGGGCGGTGAACAGTGTCAGTGGGCAGAAAAGTGTCTTTGAGCTCACCAGCAAGGAGCGCGCACAGTTCGGTCAACGCGTAAAAACGCTTCTCACTCCCAAGCTTGCCGCGTGGGGGCTGACAGTGGACGATGTGTTCACCGGCGAAGTATATCCTCCCGAAGAAGTCAAACAAAAAGTCAATGAGCGTATCTCCGTACGCACGGAACTAGACACTGCTCAAGTCACCCTCAAGCGTGCTACAGTTGAGGCGGAAACCATCCAAACAAAGGCAAAAGAGCAAGCCGAAGTCAACCGTCTTCTGGGAGAAGCGGGTGATAAAGCCGTCGCCCTGAAGAAGATCGAGCTACGGCGCAAAGCTATTGTCAAGTGGGACGGCGTCGCCCCCCTCACGGGGGATGGCCGCATCCCCTTCACCGATCTGACCCTAGGCCGATAACAAAAAAAGCACGAGGGGATAGATTCCCCTCATGCTTCAACGTTTCGAAAAGTGCGTCTAGCCCTTCTTCAGAAGAGGTAGACCCGTCGCATCACTCTCAACGACTAAATAACCAGCGGGCACCGCATCCAGCGCCTTGGTAATATCGTCACTTGCCTTTATTTCTTTGGCAAAAAAGTACATGGTACGCGTGCCATTTGTTGTGGGGGTAACACGCGCGTGCAGAAAATAAGCAACCCCATTCTTCTTCGATACATGACTATAGGCCACGATAGTTCTCCGTTCCTAAAAGATTGTGCTCCTCCGTGGCTACGACGTGTCGTCGACGACCAAGACTACGTCTCCCCTCAGATGAGCCTACAAGATTCGACAGAGTTTACCCTAAAGTTCCTGAGTAGGCAAGCAAACTTTATTCCGGCACGCCCACTATCAATATATAATTCAAAAATGGCAAAACCACTTTTCAGTCATGCTAACATAATAGCAGCATTCTTGATAATTTTATCCAGTCCAGGCAAGTCACGAACATCAATTGACACACTACCAGACAATAAATATACAGCATATAAATCATCAAAACCAGGCACCCAATACCTTAAGTATCTAGTAACCTCCTCAAGCAAATTAGTCAGGCCAGTGGCCCTATACAAATCTATAATTATAAAAAATACCTTCACATCAACTACACCTTCCCTATATTTATATCTATAATAATTATCACAGTAAGCTATAAAATTATTAATATCATCCATATCCAAAAACATCACATTCAATATACCCATGATTTCCGTAAATTTCAACACGTCATCAATATGATAATATAATGACCCTAAAGTAGTCATAGACACACATAAATCTCGAGTACACTGTATTTCATTACCCATATATAACGCTTTTTCCAAATCATTTTCAGCATCAGTAAATTTTCGTTGCCGGATCTTCACCTGTGCTTGGTTATTCAAATTTCTAACACAACGTACTGAATTATTTTCTTTTGTATATATCCCACTAGCTTCCTCATATAATAACAAAGCTTGATCATAATCACCAAGACGAACTAAAACAATACCTTTAAAACTAATTGCTTCAGCATATAAAAAATAATCATGTATATATTTAGCAACAATGACAACTAATTCAAGATATTTTATAGATTCTTCATTTGATTCTCTCTCCCGTAACACAAATGCTTTCATCAAGAGTAATCTTCCAGTTAACAGAGTATATTCTTCTTGATGATTGACTAATGCAAGATCGCACCATTCGCCGAGTTCTTTCAAATATCTTCGACGACGAAGGAAATAATCTAAGTCTAGTAAGTATTCGGCGAATCTTTGAGGAGGTTGAACTTGCATTAGTTCAATGGAGAAACGAATAATGTCGAAGTCCGCTTCTAAAATTTTAAAGTTCTCAAGTTCTTTTGCGGTATCTAGGTGCTGAGCAGAGCTCCTCGCAATAGAAGAGCAGTAGGCCAGTAAGCCTTCCTCGGAGGCTCTCAGTTCTGGGGAATTTTGTTTTAAGGACTCCTGAGCAAATAATCGTACAATGCTTAGCATCCGCCACCGCCCGCCTGCTTCCCGTCGGAGAAGTGATTTTTCTTCGAGGGCCGCTAGCCACTCTAAAATCTCAGGCTCTTCGCAAACCGTGCGAGCCGCCTCGTGGGTGAAGCTTCCGGGAAGGATGGACAGACGCAGGAAAAATCTTTGCTCAGACGTGTCTAGGAGGCTAAAGGACCACTCCAGTGCGGCGCGTAGAGTGCGCTGGCGCTCGGGGACGTCCCGTGCACGGGTTACCAGCAGGCTCAGGGCATTGTCCAGACGAGCTTCGATCTCCTCCAGAGAAAACAAGCGCCGCCGGGCTGCGGCGAGCTCCACGGCGAGTGGCATTCCCTCCAGCCGCTGACAGATCCGGCGAATGCAGCCCAGATCTGCCTCGGTCAGAGCGAGGTCATGCTCTACCTGAAGGGCACGCTCAATAAAGAGCCGTTCCGCCTCCGCCAGCACCAGTGGTGCAACCTCGAAGCGCCACTCTCCGGTGAGTGAGAGCAGTGCCTGAGAGGTCACCAGGCAGACAAGTCCGGGGGCTTGGCGGAGGAGCTGGGCAACACGGGGAGCGGCTACTAGTACCGTCTCAAAGTTATCCAGCACGAGCAGCATCCGTCGCTCTGCCAGGGTCTCGACAAAACGCACGCGGCTATCGCGAATCTCTAGGCCAAGTGCCTCGGCAATGGCTGCATCGAGCTGCTCTTCGTTGTGAACATCGGTCAGGGACACAAACCAGACCCCGTCGGCAAATCGGTCTGCCAGCTCCGCAGCCACTTGAAGCGCCAGCCGTGTCTTGCCAATTCCGCCGGGTCCCGTCAGAGTTACCAGCCGCCGCCCCGATTCCAGAAACGCCCGGATAGAGACAAGCTCCGCCGCGCGCCCCAGCAAAGGATTGGGTTCCAGAGGCAGGTTGTGGTTGCGTACGCGGAGTGTCCGGGGTGGCAATTCACAGAGCGGCACTTCCGGGGCATCAAGCCGACATAGATTGAGAGCCATCGAGAGATCGCGTAAACGATGGATTCCCAGAGCTGCCGTGACAAGAGTGACCTCGGTGGCAAGCTCTTGGGGCAGAAGAATCTGGCCCGCGTGTGCGGCCTGCATGAGTCGAAATGCCATCCCCGGAGCGGCACCAAAATAGCCGTCGCGCACCCGCTCCGCACTGCCCTGGTAGAGGCCAATCCGTGCCAGCAGCGGCGCACAACCTTCCGGCCAGGGGCACCGAGCCAGTGCCTGCTGAACCGCTACGCCTGCGGCGCATGCCGCCTCAGGGGTCGCAAAGACAGCACGAATCCCCTCCTCAACGGCTGCTTGCCGACGGTAGAGAAAGCCTCCCTGGCGCTCCAGTGCGGCGCAAACGGTGCGTTCAAATGCGGCGATATCGTCACGTGCCCCGAGTAGGTCGCTCAGTTCCACGTCGGCGACCAGGAATGTGGGGAGCGAAACCAAAGGCGGCACGGCGCTCGGCACGGAATATCGAAAGCCCTCGCCACCTTCCAGTGCCTGTGCCGCCGCCTCTGCCAGGGTTCCGACCTCGCTGTGGCTGAGAAGAATAATCCCCTCGGCTTGGAGCGCCGAGCGCTTTGCCTCCGTCCAGTGGACCGCACAGAGTGCTCCTTCAGTCAGCGCTCCTGTCGCGCCGAGATGGGGGCGCAGGGGCAGGCCCGTGAGTGCAGAGAGTGTCGCCAGAAAGAGCGGCAGGCCTAGGGAATCTCCTGCGGCGGACAGCCCCTCTTCCACGCCGTAGAGCAGGTGCACCGGGCGAGGCGGCGGCATTCCCACGCGCTCGATGAGTGCGAGGGCCTCGCGCAGTGCGGCGGCAGCGCTCCGAGCCACACTCGGACTCATGGGGGCGACGGGCTCGGGGAGTGGCCAGCCTAGCTCAGTAGGGGTGGAGAGGGCCGCAACCGCAACACGGCAAGTGCGTGCCTTCTGCTGTGCGGGTAGATACAGTGCCCCCCAGATTGTCCCCAGCCCACCGGCATTCACAGGCAGGCTCGCACTTGCAGCCTGTAAGGCGTGGAGCTGGCTATCCAGGCTGAGAAACGCCCCCTCAAGAGGCAAGAGAGGGTCTGCGACGTAGGGAATGAGCTGTGGGTCGTCCAGTGCCTGTAGCGCGAGCCAGAGCCCCCCCAGACGCGCCTCAGTGGGCATACTCTCCACCGCCTTCAGGAGAGCATTGAGCCGGGCAAGTGCTCTGTGTGCCATTAGGCCGTGACCAGCGCCACGCCGAGCAGGCTCACCCCTCCCTGCACCGCAGGAGCGAGGATCTCCAAGGCCCCACGCCCTTGTGCATTCACCGGAACAATCAAGATCTGTAGTTCCAGGTTGCCCTCCTCTTGCAAAGCGAGCGCAACACCGGTCACTTCTTCCGAGAGGAACTCCGGGGAAGCACTGGCATCCACATAAAAACGGAGGCGCGTGGGACTATCGGGGAGCTGGTGCACCTCAAGGCGCACCTTTTGCGCTTCCACAACCTCACGCTGGACACTAAGCGGCGCGACCGATGCTGCCAGTGCAGGCGCGAGTGCGGAAAGCCCAAAGCGATGTTTTTCCAGAGTCAGCACTCGGCGCACTGTCCCTGTAAACGTCTCCAGCCAGCCAGGCAGAGACGCAGAGTCAGAGCCAGCTCTCTGCCGCTCGGCATACTCGCGTCCCACACGCCGTGCGGCAATCGCAAGATTTTCCTGGAGCTGTGTCTGTAAAGCGGCAGAGAGCCTAGGCAGCGGCTCCGTCTCGGCAGCCACGGCTTTAAGGAGTGCCAGCCGCTGCCGCACCCCCACATCGTGGAGCGCAGCGGCAAGCACCCGGCGCTCGGTCAGTGTATCGGCGTTTCCCTCGACCACAGCGACAATCTCTGTATTGGTTATTTTAGTTCTCACGATGCTAACTCTCCTAGCTCATGCCGTAGCACATAGAGCGCTTTTCGTTCCGCCAGAGCGGTGCCGCAGAGCGTATTGACAACAGCAAACAGCTCCGTATCTCCCGCCTCTGGCTGGGCTGCCACTTGCTCCACTCTTCCCCAGTCCTCCGGAGCGATGCCCAGCAGAGAGACATAGCGCTCAAAGAGCCCCGCCGTCTCCCCATCCGCGAGCACCTCGCGTCGGTAGAACTCCGCCAGTGTAAAGAGCACATAGCTCTGGTACTGGCGTGCCCGCCGCTTGGGCTTGCCCACACAGGCCGCACGAAACGCATCGTCGCCCGCGAAAAGTGCCCCGATCAGCTTTTGTCGTGCCCCCGCCTCCAGCCAGAGAAGCCCCTCCCCCAGCTCGGAAGCACCGCTCATCTGTTCCGCCTTCCCATCGTCAAAATCTTGTTCGTCCCGTCCTTCCGCCCGGTCCAGGGTATCGAGGAAGCGCTGCTTGATCATTCGTAGCAAGAGCCGCAGCAGATGCTCTTGGGTACGAACTGCCTCACCCCCAGGCTCGGTCAGATAGGTCAGTGCCCGAATCCAGGCATCCTGCACCAGATCCTCTCCCTCCACGCCCAAGGGCCGCCATGCCGAGCGGATCAAGCGCCGTGCCTGATTCACAAGCGGCTCTCCAAGGGCACGAATTAACGGCGCGGCGGCATGGTCAATCGCTGCGCCTTCCCCGGATCGTAGCGCCTTGCGGAGCCGTGTGATTTCTTCATCTATCTGTAGAACGGTTGACATAGGCCCAATCTTACAAAATCTCAAAAAATAATTACGGGATTTTTGGCCATGAGGTCATGAATTTCCTCTAAAGGCACTTGAGAGGCTCCTCCCAGGCGGCGGCAGTGGCAGGCGGCAGTGGCACTGGCAAAGTAAAGTGTTCGCTCCAGTGGCCAGTTCTGAAGCCTGCTATAGCAGAGTCCGGCACGAAACGCATCGCCTGCTCCTGTCGTGTCACAGACATCGGTGAGAGGATAGGCACGGTAGCGCGTGATGCGTCCCTGGGTCTGGACGATGCCCCCCTCAGCACCTAGAGTCAGCAGGGCGGTACGAGCAGGGAGCGCGGCGACGATCTCCTCAGGCTCTCCCGTGGGGCCACCAAAGCGCCGGAGCGACTCCAAGCTACACTGAAGCACCTCAGCGACTGCGACGACATCAGGCTGGTGTGCAAAGTCCATTGCTATAAGTGGGCATCCGGCTTGCGCCGCCGCGAGTGCTGTCTGGGTGGCCTGTAGACCTAAGTTCGGATCCACGGCGACAATCGGGCGAATCGGGCGGCTGGTAAAGAGCGCCTCAGGAACGGGGGGAGCAATCGCCTGCGCGAAACCACGCCCGGACATCGTCCGCTCCCCGTTGGGTGAGACAACAATATCACAAACAGGCGTGACGGCATCCGGGTCATCGGGGATAAAGGCCCGTGAGAGCCCCGTCGCTTCGATGAGATCCCGCAGGCGTACGCCCTCGGGATCCCGACCAATGGCGGTTCCCACAAGCGCCACAGAGACGCCCCAGCCCGCCAGCAGGCAGGCCGTGTTGAGCGCTTCCCCACCCGGCAGCTCTCTACCCGAGGGGGAGAAACGATCCAGTGCAACCGTACCATAGACAACGATATCAACTCGATCGGGGGCGTTCACAGCTCCAGTTTAGCGAAACGATCTTCCGTGGGGTTGTTCTCACGGCGGATTTTCTCGTAGGCCTGGTTGACTCGGTCGAGAATACGCCGTGCCTGTGCCTGCTCATTGGAGTTTTCCGGGAAGCGCTGGGGATCGCTGCGACGGATAAGATCGTCGTAGGCGGCCTGTACTTCTCCCAGACTCGCTCCCAGAGGCAGCCCGAGGACACGGTAGTCAGCAGCGAGAGGGTTTGTATCCGAAACAGCCACAACAGGAGCAGCTGTAGGTGGAGCGAGCTCTTGACGCGCTTCCATTCCCCGCCGCGCCGCTGCGATTTTCTCCTCGGCACGCCGCATCAAGCTGTCCACATCCGAGAGCTCACTGGCTGGAGGAGGAGGAACCGATTTGCCCGGACGCTCTCTCCCCGCGCTCGCATCGAGCTCATCCAGAGCCGTCTCCCGCTCAGAAAGCTCAGCGTCAATCTTGTCTTTGATCACGCCGACATAGGCCCGCCCCAGTCGTCCGATCCTATCTGGAATGCTCATACCACTATCTCTTTCTGAACGGCACTATCGTGTGCACTATAGAATACCAGCTCCCCTGGGGTAAGCGCTTCCCAGCCCGCCTCCGTGTCGGTTGGCTCCGACGCTAACACCCAGCCGCCTTCTTGCAGTGGCCGTGCTGACAACGTGTAGTAGTCAGCATTTTTCGAGCACTGCCGCAGGGCATAAAGCCCCTCAGGGGCGGCGATCAGCAAGTTAATCGCCGTGTAGTTCTGGGTAGCATCACCGTCGTGGGCCGCCTGAGTCAGTAGCTGGCGGAGCGCCTCGGCGAGCTTCTTTGGCCTCTGCTCGCCTCCGATGTGACCGACCTGGGCAGCGATCCAGCCCGCCAGCGCCACGGTATCGGAGTCGGAGTGCGCCTCGCGACGACCCGCGGCCTTCCCCTCTTCCTGTACCCAGCTCAAGAGTGCTCCCTTAAGAGTGCCATTGTGAATAACAAGAAGACTATCACCGCTCTCCCCTTCAAGCGGATCCACCCGAACAGGATGGGCATTATCGCTGGTGACGGCACCGCACGATGCCTTCCGGAGATGCCCTAAAAAAACAGACGCGGTTTTGGAAGCCGTCTCCGAGGCGAAGACAAAGTAGGCCGAGCCGCTGGCGGAGCCCACTTGTCGCAGCAGAGAGACCTGCCCTGCGCGATCTAGCCAGCCCAGTCCCCAGGAGTCCTCATGACCTGGTGGGTTTCCTGGAGGCACTTTTCCGGTCTCGGCCTGATGGCGCAGAGCGTGAGGGGCTCCCACGCAGTGATACCACGACGGAAGGCCCGCCGGAGGAAGCTCCAGTGGGCCTGTCACCATTCCTAAGAGACGACACACGAACTAGCTGCCCGTGCTGGCGCTACCGCCGCTGCCGCCGACTTTTTGCTCCAGTCGGGCCAGCTCGGCCTCGATCTCGTTGGTGGGTGCGGCGACGCTCTGGGTGATCGGAGCGGCGAGACCGAGCCGGGCCTCCAGCGCTTCTAGCTCGCTTTGAGCGACGACATCCGACTCACTCACCTCAAGCTGACGCAGACGGCTCTCGACATTGGTCTGGCCTAGCTCATTCATTGCCTTGGCTTCGTTAAGCTTGGTATTAATCTTAGTTTTCGCATTGGCGAAGGCATTGTTGCTGTCTTCCCAGCTTCCCATGCCCTGGAGCTGCTTCTCCATCTCAGACTGAATCTGGGCTTGCTTCCACTTTGCTTTGAGTGCCAGCGCCTCAGCAGTCTTCTGGCGAATCTGCTCTTCCTCACGCTTGATGGCAATCTTGACCTGCTCTGAGGTTTCGATCGCCTGTATCAGTGTTTCTTTAGCACTGACCAGGCTCTGCTCATAGCTCTGCTTCTCTTTGAGAAGCTGTAGCGCAAGCTCACGGTCACCACGTTTGAGGGCAAACTCAGCCTTAGCTTGTAAGTTGTCTACGGTTTTCTGAAGGTCATCCACTTGATTCTGGAGGTTGTTCTTCGCCGTGATGGCCATCACCGCACGCTCACGGTTACGTGCATGCATCTCCGTCATCTGACGTTTAGCGTCATCCAGAAGAACCTCGGGGTTTTCAAGAACATCAAGACCTCTACCGAACCAGGACCTGATCAGGGCCATAAATCGCTTCCACATGGCTTTTAACTCTCTCCTAAGCGCACTTGCTTACGGTGCGTATTCTGTACTGGTTATCCGACACCGGTAAGGCGCTTCCGGTTGCATGTGAAATTATACCAGACAGATATTTCTAAACTTCGGTACAAAGTTGCCCATGCCTTAGGTTGACCTGGGTTTCCTTAGGTTTCCTTGCGCTCCACCTGTTCCCAGGCAACTTCGATCTTGTTCCAGCGCTCGTCCGAAAGACGGAGAGGCTCACCCGTGGACACTCCCAGTGTGTGGATACGCTCTCGGATAGTCTGGAGTCCGCTCAGAGCACTGCTACAGTGGGGACAGCGCCGAGCGTGATTTTCTGCATACCAGCGTGCCAGCCCCGTCAGAGAACCGTCGGAGAGCGCCGAGAGAAGTGTCTTCATGTGCGGGCAGGGTGTCATGCCAGCCCCCTTTCCTTTCCCCAGTCCTGGAGCCGCTCCGCAAGCTGGAAACGTGCACGGGCCAGCCGGGAGCGCACCGTTCCCAAGGGGACCCCCAAGCGCTCCGCCGCCTCCTGATAGCTCAGATCCTGTATATCCACTAGAATCACAGTCAGACGCAATGCATCCGGTAGAGATGCTAGCGCCCGGTCCAGTGCCTCATCCAGCGTGCCCTCCAGAAGCGCCACATCGGCTCCCTCAGCACGTGTCGCCTCCGGCCCGATCTCCCCCCCCGCAGTGACATCATCCACAGTCACTCCAGCGCTCCATTTTTTCTCGCGCCGCCACTCATTGATAAAGTGATTGGTGAGGATACGCGCCAACCAAGCGCAGGGATTCCCTCCCGCAATAAACTTGCCCGCACGGAAGGCCTCGTAGCCACGCACCAAGGCTTCCTGCACCAAATCCAGAACCCGGTCATCGTCGCCGCGAACCAGCCGTCGTGCACAGGCAATCAAGCTCGTCTCACACCGGCGGGCCACATGGGCATAGTCTTCGCGAAGAGAAGAAGTCATAATATGAGCTAACAATTCGCCACAACTAAAAAGTTCCCTGCGAGAGCTCGCCCAACCGCAATTTCTCTTCCATCTCCCGGTGACAGTTCGCGCAAAGCAGATCACACTTCTCTGCCTCCGCCAGCACCACATCCCAGCGCCGTAAGAGATTGGATTTAGAAAGTTCAAACACTTTCGTTTTGGGATCACGATGATGGAACTCCAGCGCAGCAATGCACTTTTTATAGCCACATACCCGGCACTCTCCTCCCCTAAGCTCAACCAACCGCGTCTTCCGATCTTTTCTTTCGCGGGATTGATACCGCCAAAATTTCTCCGTCTGGGAGGAAGAGGGGCGTTTAGGCTTAGTTAAGTCTCGCGTATTGTGCCCCCCAAAAGGCGAGCAGACCAGGCAGAACCTTCGATTTGAAAGATTACGAACTCTCCCATCAATCATCTTGAGGCTTGGTATTGTATTCCCACAAACGCAAACAGGTGTTCTCATAAACCAAATGATACCCTAAAAACAAAAGAACCTCTCCAAGATGAAGAGGTTTTTTCTTAGGTGCCGCCTACCGGACTTGAACCAGTGACACATGGATTTTCAGTCCATTGCTCTACCAACTGAGCTAAGGCGGCATGCCCATTACCTTCTCAAAAGGTAAGGTGCGAGGGAAAGTTTATCATAGCTCGGTCTGCTTTGCAAGCTAGTTTTTCTCTTTATAGCCCCAGCGAACCCATGCGGCGAAAGCCGCAATTCCGACAACTCCAACCCCAACCCCGAGCGGTCCGATCTGGGGGGTATCCCAGAGGAGCTTGATATTTAGCCCCGCGATAAGCGTACAGACCACCAGCCCCGCAAGCTTCAGCCAGAGCGGATTGACGTGCTCCCCCATGCGCTTCCTATCGGAGGTGAAGGCGAGCAAGGGGAAGATGGCAAACGAGAGTTGCATCGAGAGAACCACCTGCGAGAAGATGAGCAGGCGCACGGTATCTTTCCCACCACTTGCTGCAATGAGCACCATAGCGGGGACAATTGCCAGCATCCGCGTGATCAGCCGTCGTAGCCACGGAGCGATGCGCAAGTTGAGGAAGCCCTCCATCACGATCTGTCCGGCCAGCGTTCCGGTGATGGTCGAGGACTGCCCGCTGGCGAGAAGCGCAACGGCAAAGGCTGTAGCAGCAGCCCCACCGAGCATTGGCTTCAGGAGCTCATGCGCCTCTTCCAGACCCGCGACCTCGAATTTTCCATTGGCATGGAAAGCGGCGGCAGCAACAATTAAGATCGCAGCATTGACGAAAAAAGCCATGCCGAGCGCCACGACAGTATCTATGGTGGCGAAGCGCAGGGCATGGCGCAGGCCCGCAGGGGTCTTTTCGTAGGCACGGGTCTGGACGATTGAGGAGTGTAGGTAGAGATTATGGGGCATAACGGTCGCGCCAAGAATCCCGAGTGAGATGAACAGCGCTTCTTTATCCGGAAGCTGTGGAGTGACCAAGCCCCGTGCTACCCCCCCCCAGTCGGGATGTGCATAGAAGAGCTGGAGCGCGAAGCAGAGGGCAATCGTGCCAACGAGAGTGACTACCAGTGCCTCGACCTTTCGAAAGCCAAAGCGCATCAAACCAAGCAGGATCAGAACATCCAGCCCCGTGATGAGCACTCCCCAGAGCAGTGGCACCCCCAGCAGTAAGTTGAGCGCAACCGCACTCCCAATCACCTCAGCGAGATCGCAGGCAATAATCGCCACTTCGCAGAGTAGCCAGAGCGCAATAGCGGCGGGCTTTTTGTAGTAGTCGCGACAGGCCTGTGCCAGGTCTTTTTCCGTGACAAGTCCGAGGCGCACACAGAGGGTCTGTAGCAAGATCGCCATCAGATTACTCGCCAGAATTACCCAGAGCAGCGCATAGCCGTACTTCGCCCCACCCGCAATATCGGTACCCCAGTTGCCCGGATCCATGTAGCCCACACTCACCAAATAGCCTGGCCCGGCAAAGGCAAGTAGCCGCCGCCAAGGGTGAGCCTTCTTTGGAACAGCAACCGTCCGATAGGCTTCTGAAAGAGAAGGAAGTGGCTTGTCCTCTGTAGGTGAACTGATCATCGAGTCCCTCCAAACCGAACACTGTAGCCTGCGGCAAGAAAAGAGTGGGGGGCTTGCCGGTTCAGGCCGACTCCAAAATGAATATCCCACTGTGTATTTGAATCAGGCTGGAACGTCACGCCACTATGCAACTGATAGGCAGGCAAAATACTGTCTCCCAGATCCGTAACGGCTTCTGTAAAAAGGGCATATCTTTTTGCAAGAGATATTCCGTAGGAAATTGTATGCTGAATGCGCCTCTGCCTCTTCCCTTCTTCCTGAGGAACGAGAAAATAGAGCATCCCACTCAGACTTCGCTCGCCTGCAAGACTCTGTGCCCATACCAGCTTTATCTCTGGCTGAGTGGCCTCACTTTGAATGCCCACTTTTCCAGCGGGGACAAAAAGAGCAGGGATTAGCGCTAGTTCCGTCCTATTCCGAAGCGAAGGCAGAGGAAGTTTGAGCCCGAGATAGGCATCACCAAAGCCACTGATCCGCGCCGCTTTCCCTCCTCCAGTTCGCTCAAAACCCGGTAAGCCGATACGTCCCTCTACCCCATTTGCAGCACCAAAGCGCAGGAGAGTTTCCGGCAGAGCGAGCAAGTGCATTCCGAGACGCTGATTTGTAAAAGTAAAGCCGCTTTCGAGCTGCAGTTTCCCTTTGGGAACGAGGCGATTGGATTCTGTAAAGTCGGGGCGGTCTGTCACGATCGTCTCCTGAGCAGAACTTGAGGCAGGAAAGATTGCAATTATTGCGATTATCCCTAGAAGATTTCCGTCCAAAAAATATCTCTTCATTTCTTCATTTCTTCATTGCGTTTCTGGCTCCGGGATCGGGGAGCCGTGGGGACAGGTCGTTGGGTGATTGAGAAATATGGCTAAGCGCTCCTCAAACTCCTCGGAGATCACATGCTCCAGACGCTCGGCCTCCTGGTGGGCACCGTCGGGAGAGAATCCGAGCGTGTCGGTGAGAAAGCGCTCTAGGAGCCGGTGATGGCGTGAGAGTTCCCGCGCCAGCCGCTCGCCCCGCTCGGTGAGACGGGCACCTTTGTGAGGAGTGTAGTCCACCAAACCATCGCGCTCCATTCCCTGGAGCATCTTCGTGACAAAGGCACGAGAGGTTCCCGTGCGCACCGCAATCGCGGAAGGGGCCGCAGGCGAGGTCGTTCCCTGAAGCGTGTGAATCGCCTTCAGCATGTCGCCTGTCGCTTTCCCGAGGTATTTTTCTCTTTCAAAATTAACCATGGTTAAATTAACTCAGGTGAATTCTACCACTACCTAAAGCACTTCGCCATAATTTTCGGTACAATTAGTTTCCATGTCTCAGCCTTCTATAACGAACTCCATTATGGTGGTCGAAGACGACCCCAATATTCTGCGTCAGATCGAGTTTAATCTCCGGAGCCACGGCTACACGGTCGTGACAGCGATCTCGGGGGTGGACGCCTTGCGCCAGATGCTCCTGCAACGCCCGAGCCTCCTGATCACCGATATCATGATGCCCGACATGGACGGTTACGAGCTCGTGGCCGCGCTTCGACGCGACCAGCTCTTGGGCGACTTGCCGGTGATCATGCTGACGGCGCGCACCAGCGAAGACGATATGGTGCAGGGCTACACCAGCGGCACGGATCTCTATCTGACCAAACCCTTCGACCCGGCGGAGCTCATTGCTTTTGTCGAGCGCATTCTTCCCGCCTGATTCTTTCTATGAACAAGCGTATTCTTGCCGTAGACGACGACGAAAGTATCCGCCGCATCCTCCAGGTAAACCTTGAGCGGGGGGGCTACACGGTAGAGACAGCGGAAAGCGGTGCCAGCGCACTGCCTCTACTCCTTCAAAATCACTACGACCTGCTGATCTCTGATGTCATGATGCCGGAGCTCCGCAAGCTGCCCGTGATCCTGCTCACGGCGCAGTCCAGCGAGGGCGACATCACGCGCGCCTACGTGAAGGGCACCGATCTGTACCTGACCAAGCCCTTCGATCCCAATGAGCTGCGCACCTGGGTGGGCCGCATGCTCGCGGAGACTCAGGAAGACTAGCCCGGTGCTGCTTGAACGCCTCAAAGCCAGCACGGCGCACGCCCCCACGGGCCTGACCCTGACACGGGCCTGGCACGGGAGCTTCTGCCGCGCGACTCTCTGTAATCCCACCGCAGCAGCTATCACCGTCCCCGAAGTAGTTCTCTTTGATATTGCCCACGGCTTGCCGGGCAGCACGCCCCTCTACGCCGAGGCGTTTCAAATGCTCAGCCAGCTTGCGGGTACCTTGGAAATGCCAACCGATGTGGGCCTCTACCCGGACCGCGCACACTACAAGATCCCCGAGCCCGATGGCCTACGCACGGGCTACGGGATGCTCACGCTCGCGCCAGAATACCAGGAACGCGTGCTACTCGGCTTTACTTCCTGCCAACGCTTTATCGGACGCCTTAGCTTCGATGCAACGCGCTTACGTCTCTCGCTCGACACGGAAAATAAAACACTTGCCCCCGGCGAGCACTGGGAGCTAGAGGAGTTCCTCGCCATTTCTGGCACCGACCGCGAGGCGCTTTTCGACAAGCTCACGCGCTCCATCGCCAAGCACCACCCACAGCTCACGCACACACCCGTCCCGACTGGCTGGTGCTCGTGGTACTGCTTTGGGCCTGAGGTCACCGATAAGAACATCTACGACAACTTGGAGTGGGCCGCAAAGAACCTGCCGAGCTTGCGCTACATTCAAATAGACGACGGCTACCAGCCGCACATGGGCGACTGGCTAAACACAGGCGAGGCATTTGGCGGCAGTGTCCAGACCGTGCTCAAAGCCATCGCGCAGAAGGGCTTTGAGCCCGCACTCTGGGTCGCGCCGTTTATTGCAGAGGAGCGGTCACAACTCTTTTCTGAGCACTCGGACTGGTTTATCAAAGACGAGACTGGCGCTCCACTGCCATCCAACAAGATCGGCTTTGGCGGCTGGCGCAGGGGGCCGTGGTACTGCCTCGATGGCACCAACCCCGCTGTCCAAAAGCACCTCGAAGCGCTCTTCCGCACGCTCAACCGCGATTGGGGCGTGACGTACTTCAAGCTCGACGCCAACTACTGGGGCGCGATCCACGGCGGCCACCACTTCGATAAAAATGCCACCCGCATCGAGGCGTATCGGCGCGGCATGGAGGCCATTCTCCGAGGCGCAGGCAAAAACAGCATCATTCTGGGCTGCAACCACCCGATCTGGCCGTCGCTGGGGCTTATTCACGGCTCGCGCTCGTCCAACGATATTGACCGCTCCTGGGACTCGTTCACCAAGACGGGTCGTGAGAACCTCTACCGGGGCTGGCAGAACGGGCGCTTCTGGTGGAACGACCCGGACTGTATTCTCCTCACGGGCAGCCAGCCCGAAAACGAGTTCGTCTTCCACGCCACCCTGCTCTACGCCACCGGCGGGATGCTACTCTCCGGCGACGATCTCACCCAGCTCTCCCCCGAGCGCCTGGCGATGCTGAAGAAAATGCTCCCCGCCACAGGTGTCTGCGCCCGCTTCGCCGACGAAAACTTCACGGTCGGGGAGCTCAAGCTACGCGGTAAAACCCGCTGGGCACTCTTCAACTGGTCGGATGCTCCCGTCTCCCACACCATTACGCTCGCCAAACCCGCCCATCTCACCGATGTCTGGAGCGACGAGGATTTAGGAATGCACGGCGGTAGCTACACCGTCGAGCTTCCGGGGCGCAGTGCGCGGCTGATTGAAGCGCGGTAGCTCACCATGCAAGCCCAACGGCAAAAGCCCACTCCAAAGCAGCGCCTCAGTGCCGGAGAGATTGTCATTGCAGTACTGAATCTACTTATCGCAGGGGTGATGGGATGGAATGCTTACGCCATGCTCTCGCTCTTACTATTAACCCACAGCTGGAAAGAGTACCTTCTCGTCGGTGGCATGGTTCTTATGAGCATCGGCACAGGCATCACTACTCTTTTACTTTTTTCACAACAAAAGCGACTCGCCTTCTATACACAATCTCTAGCGCTGATCTCCTCATCTGTGCTCACTCTCTATCTTTTCATAACCTTATTTCCCCCCATCCTCGTAAGGAATTCAGACCTCTCTATTGTTATTCCTATCTTGGGGGGAGCATTATTCCTAACACTGTTACTAGCTTGGTTTGCCTGGTTACTCAAGCGCATGGACGGGAGTGAGTAGCCTCTGCAATGGGGCATGCCCTCCTCTCGGAGCGCAAGCCGTGCACGAGCAAAGCACCCCCTAACCCCCGCCCGGCGGGGGGAATACAAGGAATCGTTTTTTTATTTGTCCCCCCGTTGGACGGGGGCTAGGGGGTAAAATGAGGGCCATGAAGCACGCAAAGCACACGTTTGAGATCGGGGAGAAGGACTTCCTTATAGATGGGAAGCCCACGGTTCTGCGCTGCGGCGAGATGCACTACTGCCGCATCCCGCGCCCCTACTGGAGGCACCGCTTGCAGATGCTGAGGGCCATGGGCTGCAACATGGTCGCCACCTACGACTTCTGGAACCTCCACGAGCCCACGCCCGGACGCTGGAACTTTGCGGGGATGGCTGATCTCGCCGCATTTATCAAGCTCGCCCAAGCCGAGGGTCTCTGGGTCATGCTGCGCCCCGGCCCCTATGTCTGCGCCGAGTGGGAGCTGGGCGGGATTCCCTGGTGGCTGCTCAAAGTGCAAGACATTAAGCTCCGCACGCAAGACCCGCGCTACATGGCCGCAGTCTCACGCTACGTCACGCGGCTTGCGGCAGAAGTGCGGAGCCTGCTTGTCACCAACGGCGGGCCGGTTTTAATGGTGCAGGTCGAGAACGAGTACGGCAGCTACGGCAAGGACAAAGAGTATATTTTAGCCATCAAGAAGCTCTGGGAGCGCGCCGGGATAAATGTGCCTTTGTTCACCGCCGACGGCCCCAGCCAGCTCTGGAACGGCTCGCGCACGGATACTTTCTGCGGTGTCAATGGCGGGGTCGGCTCGCTGAAAGAGCTGCGCCGCTTCCGCCCCAGCGGCCCGCTGATCATCACCGAGTACTACCCTGGCTGGCTCTCGCACTGGGGCGAGCCGTTCCCGAAAGTGGGAACGCCGGGCATTGTGCGCGATGTGACCACGATGCTCAACGAGCGCACATCGTTTAACCTCTATGTCGCCCACGGCGGCACGAGCTTCGGGCTGTGGGCGGGAGCCAACTTCCCCAAGTTCGCCCCCGACACCACAAGCTACGACTACAACGCCCCGATCCCGGAGGCAGGTGGTGTGACGGAGAAGTTTCTCGCCATTCGTGAGGCAATCGGCAAGGCGACCGGCGAGACACTCTCGCCCATACCTGCTCCGATCCCTACGATCACGCTGCCTCGGATTCGCTTCGAGGAGTCTGCACGCGTTCTGGAGCACCTGCCCAAGCCGATCTTGGACAGCAAGCCGCGCACGATGGAGAGCTACAACTGCGGCCTCGGGGCGATTCTTTACCGCACCATGCTCCCCCCCGGCGAGGCGGCAACGCTCACGATCAGCGGCGTCCACGACGGCGCACAAGTCACGGTCGGCGGCGAGCGGCTCGGGACGTTAGATCGGCGCAATGGCGAGAGCCACACGCTCTCCGTTCCGCCACGCATTGACTCACGCCCGCTCGATATTCTAGTTGAGGCACTGGGCCGCATCAACTACGGCAGTGGCTTGCACGATCGCAAGGGCATCGCTGGCGATGTGCTCCTCGACGGCAAACTACTGACTGCTCCGTGGCAGGTCTTTCCGCTCCCGCTCGAAGCCGCACCGACGGGGCTTCGCTATCAGCTGCAGGACTACAATGGCCCCAGCTACTACCGCGCCTCTTTTGCGGTCACTCAAACCGGCGACACGTACTTGGACATGCGGAGCTGGCGCAAGGGCATGGTCTGGGTGAACGGGCAGCATTTAGGGCGCTACTGGAATATCGGCCCCCAACAAACCCTCTACTGCCCCGGCTGCTGGCTGAGGCAAGGTGTCAATGAGATCATTGTCCTTGCCTGGGAAGCGCCGCGCCAAGCCGCTCTCTCTGGCCTCACCGAGACCATCCTCGACGACCTGCGCCCCGATGCCCTGCCCGGACAGCCCCACCGCAAGCGTGGGCAGAACCTGAGCCTGGTCTCGCTTGCCCCCGCCTGGGAAGGCACGCTCCCCGACGGCGGCGCGCTCCAGACGATTGTGTTTGCTGCTCCCGTTCCGGGCCGCTATCTGTGTTTAGAGAGCCTCTCGAACTACAAAGGCGATGCCTTCGCCACGCTCGCAGAGCTGACGGTGCTGGGAGAAAATGGTAAGCCGCTCCGGGCACGCGTGATCTATGCCAGCAGCGAGGAGAGCGGTTCGGAGGACGGAAAGTCGGACAATGCGGTGGATGGTAACCCCAGCACGCACTGGCACACGGCCTACTCCAGCGGTGAGCAGAACCACCCACATCACTTGGTCGTGGACATTGGAAGTGAGCAAAACATCACGGGTGTGAAGCTCCTGCCCCGCCAAGGCGAGCCTGCGCCCAATGGCCGGATCAAGAACGCCCGCATCTTCGTGCGCCGAGATGCGTTTCCAGGGATTTAAGACAGTCTGCCTTGCGTCTAAACGTCAAAACGGGTATCCTCTTTGATTGGCGGAAACGTCGCGCCAATGATGCCCGAGACGCTGCCGCACATCTAATCGTTTTCGATTTGTGAGGAAAAAAAATGGCAGTACGTGTTGGCATCAACGGCTTCGGGCGCATCGGGCGTCTGACCTTCCGCGCCATCTATGAGAAATATGGGCTGAACGGCGACGTTCAAATTGTGGCGATCAACGACCTGACGGACGCGCTCACAAACGCCCACCTCCTGAAGTACGACTCCAACTACGGCCCCTTCAAGGGTACCGTTGGCTACGAAGGCACCGATCTTGTGGTGGATGGTCAGAAGATCCAGGTCTTCGCGGAGCGCGATCCCGCCGCGATTCCCTGGAGCACCGAGAATGTGGATATCGTGGTCGAGTCCACCGGATTCTTCACCGATGCCACCAAGGCCGTGGCGCACAAGACGGGCACGGTCAAGAAAGTCGTGATCTCCGCGCCCGCCAAGAACGAGGACTTAACCATCGTGCTCGGTGTGAATGAGCACATGTACGACCCGGCCAAGCACCACGTGATCTCCAACGCGAGCTGCACCACCAACGGCCTCGCACCGGTTGCTAAAGTGCTGCACGAGACATTTGGAATCGAGAAGGGCCTACTCACCACGATCCACGCCTACACCAACTCCCAGAAGACCGTGGACACCGCCACCAAAGACCTGCGCGATGCCCGCGCCGCCGCAATGAACATCGTTCCGAGCTCCACGGGCGCGGCTCGCGCCGTCGGCCTGGTCATCCCCGAGCTTCAGGGCAAGTTCACCGGCATGGCCTTCCGCGTCCCCACCCCTACGGTCTCCGTCGTGGACTTCACTGCGCTGCTCTCCAAGGACGCCCCCGTTGCCGACATCAACGCCGCAATGAAGGCCGCCGCTGCGACCCCTGGCTTCCAGGGAATCCTCCAGTACAACGATGAGCCGCTGGTCTCCACTGACCTCAAGGGCAACCCGCACAGCTCGATCTTCAGCGCGATTGACACCATCGGGCTGGGTAGCTTCGTCAAGGTAGTTGCCTGGTACGATAACGAGTGGGGCTACTCCAACCGCCTCGCCGACCTGCTCAACTTCCTTGAGGACAAGGGCCTGTAGGCACTTCGCCTACCAAAACCCCAAAAGGCCCCGCTTCGGCGGGGCCTTTTTGATTTACCAGAGTTTCTCGAAGAGGCGCGGGTAGAGACGGGCGAGGCCTTCTTCGTCCTCTTCGTCCCACTCCGCGGGGCCAGGGTCGGAGTTGGGGGTACTGGGAAAGGGGTTGTCTGTTTCTAGATCATCCCAGTCTTTGTTGTGGCGCTTGAGCCAGACTTCGATGGCGATAGAGAGCAGGTCTTCTTGTTCGCAGTCTTCCTCTTCGGCGATCTCAGCGAGGGAGTCGGGGTTGGCGAGAGCGGCTTCGTAGGTGGCTTGCCCGCGCCCGATCAGCCAGGCACGGAAGTAGTCGAAGCAATCGTCGGAGCAGCCCCCGTTGATGATATAGGCCGCCCCCCACAGATTCATGCGGTAAGTCGGGGCATAGAGCGTATCAAAGTGCGTGTGAAAGGCGATCAGCTCACCGTCGGGGAGCGTGCGTAGGTGCGCTTCGATTGCCTCTGACTGGGCATCAGGGTCGTTATCGGTGGCGAGACGCGCCGTCTCGATAATCTGCCAAAATTCATCACGATTCATGCCGATAAACTCCCAGATAAGCGCTGATTACGGAAAATATCTTTGAATCCTTTCTCCGTCTTGCGCCCTCTGCGACTGCAGAAACTATGGAAATCTTAGGATACGCGGCGGCAGTTATTATTGGGATCACACTGGGCCTGATGGGTGGCGGAGGCTCAATCCTCACGGTTCCGGTTCTGGTCTATCTCTTTGGCGAGTCGGCCTCAAAAGCGACGGGTGACTCGCTCTTTATTGTCGGGGTGACGGCGGCACTCGGTGCGGCGCTGATGGCACGGCGTGGGCTGGTAGACGTCCTAGCGGCAGTGCGCTTTACCCTTCCCGCGTTTGTAACCGTCTGGCTGACGCGCCACTTCCTGCTCCCCGCTATCCCCGAGAGGCTGGGAATGATCTCTCGCGACACAGCGCTGTTAGTGCTCTTCGCGGCTCTCATGCTCGCCACGGCAGTCTCGATGCTCCGAAAGCGCAAAGAAGCATCGCAAGATGAAAAAGCGGGGTCGCTGACGCTCCCCGCGCTGGTCGTCGGTGTCGTCACAGGGCTTGTTGGTGCCGGTGGCGGTTTTCTCATCGTCCCCGCGCTCACGCTCGCCGCAAAGCTCCCGATCAAGCGGGCCGTGGGAACATCGCTGGCAATTATCGCCGCCAACTCCCTCTTTGGCTTCTTCTCCGATACTAAAGTTCGCAGTGAGGCAAGCTGGGGATTTTTGCTGACGCTCACGGCGCTCGCGGTAGTGGGCATGGGAATCGGAGTGCTGCTCTCAAAGCGAATTCCGGGCGAGAAGCTCCGCCCCACGTTTGGAATCTTTCTGCTCCTAATGGGTATCTACATGGTAGCCCGCGAAATTTTTCGACATCTATGAATCCTTTAGTGAAAACAATGCCTCTATCTTGGTGAATACGAAACGAAAGAGTTATTTTTATGAGTACGCTTACCCTCTCCCCTTCCACCCTCAACGACCGCTTAACACACGGCGAGCGCTTTCAGCTCATAGATGTGCGGTCGCCGCAGGAGTATGCCGAGGGGCATATTCCTGGCGCCATGAACCTCCCTATGGAGCAAGCGGAGGCGCGCATTGACGATCTCCAGCGCCATGATCCTGTCGTGCTGATCTGCCAGAGTGGCACGCGTGCCAAGATGACCTGTGAGCTTCTCAAGGCCCACCACGACGATCTGATCGTGCTGGAAGGCGGAACCAAAGCCTGGATAGATGCCGTACTGCCCGTCGTGAAGACCGCCTCGACCCGGCTCTCACTCATGCGCCAAGTGCAGATGATTGCTGGAACCGCGCTCATGATCGCCACACCGCTGGCCTACTTTATCCATATCGGCTGGCTCTCCGTCCCCGCTCTCGTGGGTGTGGGTATCTTCGGGGCGGGGGCGACGGGCACCTGCGCCATGGCAACTCTCCTGGGGAAGATGCCCTGGAATCGGGCACGGAGCTAAACGATTATGTTCTTTCAACCCTACTACCTGGGCTGCCTTGCGCACGCCTCGTATCTCCTCGGGGGTGCGAACGGAGAAGCTGCCGTGATAGACCCGCGCCGGGATGTGGAGGAGTACATTGAGGACGCGAAAAACGCGGGCCTGAGTATTAGATATGTTATTGAAACCCACCTCCATGCCGACTTCGTGAGCGGCCACGTCGAGCTTGCCAAGCGCACTGGGGCGACGATTCTGCTGGGAGCCGATTCCGGAGCAAGCTTTTCCCACCAACCGATCTCGGGCGGTGAGACGATTCTGCTCGGTGATCTGACCCTGTCGTTTCTGGCGACACCAGGTCACACGCCTGAGGGCATTACGATTCTAGCCGAAGCAGCCGAGCAGCCCTCACGCCTCTTTACGGGAGACACGCTCTTTCTGGGGGATGTGGGGCGGCCCGATCTGGTTGGTGCCAAGGGCCTGACGAGCGAGCAGATGGCTTACATGCTCTACACATCGCTGCGGGAGAAGATCCTGCCCCTCGACGATGCTATTGAGGTCTGGCCTGCCCACGGCGCGGGCTCATCGTGCGGCAAGAATCTCTCCAATGATCGGGTGAGCACACTCGCGGTACAAAAAGCGGTGAATCTGCCGCTACGCCTTGCGATGAGTGGCGACGAAGCGGGTTTTATCGCCTACTCCGTCCAGGGACTGAGCGCCCCTCCCACCTACTTCTTCCACGATGCTGCCAAAAATAAAGAAGGAGGAGCCAGTGTGGGAGAGGTTCTGCGCCAGGCGCGTGCACTCACGCCGAGCGAGGTCGAGGAGCGCAGTGAAGACGGCGTGCTAGTGCTGGACACCCGCGCGACGGGCGCATTTAAAGCGGGGCATATTCCCGGTGCGATTGAGGTGCAGCTCGACGGCAACTTCGCTCCGTATGTCGGAGCCGTGCTTCCCCCTACCGCACCCGTGATCGTGGTCGCGGAGCCGGGCCGTGAGACAGAGGCGCTGACCCGCCTGATCCGGGTGGGCTACGAAAATCTGCTCGGCTGGCTCGATGGTGGCATGGAGAGCTGGAAGGCGGCGGGCGGCGAGCTTGCCAGAGCAACAACACTAGAACCTGGCAAGCTGAAAGCCCTACTCGAAGTCGGCGCAGCTCCGACCGTGCTAGATGTGCGAACGCTCGGTGAGTGGGAAGCGGGCCATATCGAGGGCGCCGTGCATATTCCCATTGCGGAGCTGAACCAGCGTATGGCAGAAATCCCCCAAGGGCCGCTCGCCGTTATCTGTGGCTCCGGCTATCGCTCCGCCATCGCCGTCTCACTGCTGTTGCGTCAGAGCCGCACCGATGTCGCCGATGTACCTGGTGGCTGGAAAGCCTACTGCGCGTGAGTCCCGAAGTCCCACCGCCGGTACGGGAGCGTGGGTGTATTTCGTGGATCAGGCGCACTCCAGCAAGTCGGCACTGCCATGAAAGTCCGCCTGGAGAACAACCAGAACGCTGAGAAAGTCAAGAGGTCAAGCTCGGCTGCGTGAGCGGCAAAGCGGCCTTTACAAAAGCCCCCGAGAAGTTTCTTGAAAAATAGACCATGATAAAAGTCGGCTCACCCGCTCCCAATCTCACCCTACAAACCCTCACAGGTGAGCTGCAATCCCTCCGTGAACTCTACGAGCGCAACCCGAAGACGCTTCTGGTCTTTCTGCGGCATCTGGGCTGACTGCCCTGCCGTGAGTATGTCGCGCAGTTGCGGGACAGAAAAACCGAATTTGATGCACGAGAAATCTCCATAGATAAGCGACCGAGGGGACTGTCTGCTTTAGCTGACAGGGGAATCGGCGACAGGTCTGCCGAAGGCTTCGGGGAAGCCGGATTAAACTCTTCA